>NZ_JAMYMW010000001.1:0-911456 GCF_040318745.1 Mesorhizobium sp. M1027
ATCGCCACCCCGCCTTGGCGGGTGCTGTGGTCATGTCGTCCTGATCTAAATGCTACTGGGCCGGCTTGTAGATCTGGTCGAATATACCACCATCGCCGAAATGATAAGGCTGTGCCTTCTTCCAGCCGCCAAAAAGCGGGTCGTCGATGGTGATCAGCTTGATCTCAGGCAGCTTGGCCAAGTCCTCCGCCGGCACCAGGTCGGGCTTCGAAGGGCGATAATGGTTCTTGGCGATGAGCGTCTGGCCTTCCTTGGAATAGAGATAGCTCAGATAGGCTTCGGCAACTTTGCGTGTGCCTTTGGCGTCGACATTGGCGTCGACCACGGCGACCGGCGGCTCGGCCAGGATCGAGGTCGGCGGGTAGACGATATCGAAATTGTCGGCGCCGAACTCATCGAGCGCCAGATAGGCCTCGTTTTCCCAGGCGAGCAGCACGTCGCCCAGCCCTTTTTGCGCGAAGGTCACGGTGGCGCCGCGCGCACCGGTGTCGAGAACCGGGACATGCGCATAGAGATTGCCGACGAATTCCTTGGTCTTGGCCTCGTCGCCGCCATCCTTGGAGCTGGCATAGGCCCAGGCGGCGAGGTAGTTCCAGCGCGCGCCACCGGAGGTCTTGGGATTCGGCGTGATCACTTGGACGTCGTCCTTGACCAGATCGCCCCAGTCATGGATGCCCTTGGGGTTTCCCTTGCGGACGAGAAAGATGATGGTCGAGGTGTAGGGCGCCGAATTGTTTTCGAATTTCGTCCGCCAGTCTGGATTGATCTTCTTCGCTTTCGAAACGATGGCGTTGATATCGCCTTCGAGCGCCAGCGTCACCACGTCGGCGTCGAGGCCGTCGATCACGGCGCGAGCCTGCGCGCCGGATCCGCCATGTGACTGCTGGACGGTGACCGTCTCGCCTGTCTCTGCCTTCCAGTGGGCAATGAAGGCCTCATCGAATTGCTTATAGAGCTCACGCGTCGGATCATAGGACACGTTGAGAATGGTGGTGTCGGCAAACGCGAAACCGAGCGTGCCGAACTGGACGGATGTGGCGACCAGTGCGCCGAGCAGTTTCCTGAAATGAGGTTTGGTCATTTCCGCCTCCGTTGAACTCGCGCCAAATCTACCGAATTGATAGAATTTAGATGCAATCAATGTTGCCTTTTTTGGCTCATTGAAGCAATTTTTCGCCTGGTTTCGGCGATGCGAGGAACTATTTTCCCGCATGGACCATGATCGCGCTCCCGACGCGATTAACTAGAGACGGCCAGCTCTTCGGCAATGGCTGCGTCTCGTCCGAACGAGGTTTCGGCAGCTTATTCGCCGGTAACGGGAAAGTTGAAGCGCTCTCTTGGAAACGGCTCGTTTTCCAGCGTGAAGTGCCACCATTCGCGTGGGTAATTCTTGAAGCCGCCGGCGCGCATCGCCTCGACAAGTCTTTTGCGGTTAGCCGCGGCTTCATCGTCTATCGCTCGGTGAGCCGTTTCGCTCGCCGGATCGAAACAGTCGAAACCGGTGCCGAAATCGAGCGTGTCGGCATCGGTCGCGCCGCAGGCCGGTTTCGGAGCGCTCGTGCGGCCGGCCTGTTTTTTATGGTTGACCCGGGCGATCGCGACATCGACCGTCGATCCGCGCGAATGGGTGGACAGTTCGCCGATATAACCCTTGGCGATGAGATCCTTGCGCTTGACCTTTGGATACCATTGCGGGTCCGGTGGCCCGCCCGTTTTTGTCCATTCACTCATGTCGGAGACAGCCCGCGCAGGGCGGTAGCAGTCGAACACGACCAGCGTCAGCCCTTCGGCAGCAATCGCTTTCTGCACTGCCGAAAGCGCTTGCGCCGCTTGCCTGGTGAGGACGCATACCGGCGCATCGTAGCCGCTTACCTTGCGATGCAGGAAATTTTCGAGGCCGGCATAGCGGATATCCTGCCGGATACTGGGATCGATGTCGGCCAGCCGAACAAAGCCGGCGGGGAGGGTGTCAGCAAAGGCCGAGGAAATACCGGCGGCGGAAAGCAAGGCGTAAACCCCAATCCCTTGAATCACCTGCCGGAATCTATTCAAGGGAAATTTTCACTCGACAAAAACCTTTACGCTGGCCGCGCGTCCCGCCGCGTCGATCACGGTCAGGGTCGAATAGCCGGCGCCGTCCGGCTGCCAGGTTGCGGTGCGCCGCCGGTCGATGCCGACCAGCGGCTTGCCGTTGGCCAGCCAGCGGAACGGTGCGCGGCCGCCCTGCAGCTTGAGAACCAGCGGCGAGGCGTCGGCCGAGGAAGTGCCGAGGTCGACGCGGGCGCCGTCTGGCGGAAAGATGATGGTTGGCGCAGGCTCGGTCGGCGTCGCCTGCACCAGCCCATCGGTGCCGGCGCCGAAGCGCGTCAGCGTCACCGGCAGCTCCTCGCGTTTCGGACGCCGGACGCCGGACGGCTGGCTTGGCAGTGGTACGGCGGCCAGGCCGGAACGGACAAAGCCTTCGAACAGGATGGGCGCCGCCGAGATGTAGCCGGACAGGCCGGGCACCGCGCCGGCGTCGGGGCGGCCGACCCATACGCCGAGCACATAGCGGCCGTCAAAGCCGACCGACCACGCGTCGCGATAGCCGTAGGAGGTGCCGGTCTTGTAAGCGATGCCGCGTTGGGCGGCACCCTGAGGCGGCTTGACGCCTGACAGGATGTCGGTGATCTGCCAGGTCGCCTGTCCGTCGAGAATGGTTGTGGTCGAGCGTTCGGCATTCTCCGGCTCGGTGCCGTCACGCAGCGTGTGTGCCTTGCCGCCATTGGCAAGGCCGGCATAGAGCTGAACCAGGTCGCGCAGTGTCATCCCGACGCCACCGAGGCCGATTGCCAGGCCAGGCGCCTCGTTGACGGGCAGTACAGGGATCACATCGGCCTGGCGAAAGCGCGCCATCAGCCGGGCCGGGCCGACCGCGTCGAGCACGCGGATTGCCGGAACGTTGAGCGACAATTGCAGCGCCTGCCTGATGCTGACATCGCCCTGATAGCCCATGTCGAAGTTCTTCGGCCGGTAGCCGGAGAAATCGGTTGGGCTGTCCTCGATCAGCATCTCCTGCGCCACAAGGCCTTGCTCGAAGGCGAGGCCGTAGATGAACGGCTTCAGCGTCGAGCCAGGCGAGCGGACGACTTTGGTCATGTCGATCCAGCCCGAACGGGTGGCATCGAAGAAATCGGCAGAGCCGACCTCGCCAAGGATATCGCCGGTGCGGGCATCGGCCAGCACCATGGCCACCGAGAGGCGAGGGCCGAGCCTGGCGGCTGCATCTTTCGCCACCTGCTCCAGCCCTTCCTGGACACTCTTGCGGATCGTCAGTTGCAGCTTCTGGCCGGGGATGGCCTTGGGCAGCATTGCATAGGCCGCATGGGCAGCGAGCGCAGGCAAGGTGCGCCGCAGCCCCGACACATCCTCGAGCGCGGCACGCGCGGCCTCACGTTCGCCGAGCAGGCCTGCCGAGACCATGCGGGTCAGCACCCTGTCGCGGGCAGCGTGGGCAATCTCGAGATTGCGATCAGGGCGTCGCTTTTCCGGCAATTGCGGCAAGGCGACGAGCAGGGCGGCCTCCGAGACCGTCAGCCGTTTCGGCTCCTTGCCGAAATAGGCGAGCGAAGCGGCGCGCACACCTTCGAGATTGCCGCCATAGGGCGCCAGCGTCAGATAGCGTTCGAGGATCTCGCGTTTGGAAAGCCGCCGTTCGATTTGCAGGGCGCGCAGCATCTGCTTGATCTTCGAGCCGAGGCTGCGGCTGTCGCGTGGTTCGATCAGGCGGGCGAGCTGCATCGAGAGCGTCGAACCGCCGGAGACGATATGGCCGCTGGTCGCGAACTGGCCGGCGGCACGCGCCAGTGCCAGCACATCTATGCCTTGGTGACCCCAGAAACGCTTGTCCTCATAGGTGACCAGCATGTCGACGAACTGCTTGTCGATCTGGTCCAGGCTGGTAGCGAGCCGCCAGTAGCCGTCCGGCGTGGCGAAGGCGCGCAGCAGTTGGCCGTCTCGGTCCTGCACCTCGGTCGAGACCGTCAAAGCAGCCGGCAGCGGCGGCGGAAATGCGCGGTCGAGCTGCCAGAGGGCGACGGCGGAAATGGCCACGAGGCCGGCGCAAGCGGCGGCGGTGATGGCAGTTCGGCGGAGGAATCTTCTGGAGAGCACGGCACCGCCCTTCTCCCTTCTCCCCTTGTGGGAGAAGGTGGATTGGCGCGCAGCGCCGAGACGGTTGAGGAGTGCTGGCCAGAGCGCTATTGGTGCCAAGCTGGAACACCCCTCATCCGACCTCGCTTCGCGAGGCCACCTTCTCCCACAAGGGGAGAAGGGAGAGCCGGCCGCGACCTCGGCTCCCTTTCTGCAACGCTGAAGATTGGCGAAATCCTTTGCGACGGTGCCATCGCCATATTCCTATCCGCCCTTTTTTGCCTTACGGCGCCTTGACCTCCATCATGCCGGTGGCGGTGCGGGCCGAATATTGCGGCCGGTACATGTCCTCGATCGTTGCCGCCGGGTGGGCATAGGTGCCCGGCGTCACCGCGCGCACGACGTAGGCGAGCGTGATGTTGCGGTCGCCGTCGCCGTCGTTGGGATTGAACGCCGCGACGAAACGGTCGTCGCGGAATTCGAGATGGGCGGCATCGGTCTGAGCCAGCCAGGAGAAGTTCGTCAACTGAGCGCTGGAGACCAGGCCCGGATTGTCGATCTCGAAGCCGGCCGGCAACAGGTCGGTGATCAGCAGCCGCGAAGGCCAGGTGTTCTGCTCGTAAACCTTGAGCACGACGACATAGCGTTCGTTCTGCTTGACCTCCGTCACGTTGGCCTCTGTGCCGTCGAGCTTGTAGTAGGTACGGCTGATGGTAAAGCCGTTGCCGCCGGCCGGCAGAGGCTGGATCGGCGAGGCCACAGTGGTGACGACCGCCTGCAGCGGATTTCTGCCGGTATTAACGATGGTCAGCGGACTGTCGGCCAGGTCGCCACCGGCGATCTGGTCCGAATAGCCGCCGGCATGCGGTGCGCCGTTGACGGTCAGCGCGATCGAATCATTGCCGGCCTTCAGCGCCCGGGCCGCCAGCAGCATCCAGGACTCGTCCTGCGTGCTGGTCCACCTAGCGTCGGCGCGTTCCCTGGTCACCAACTGGATCAGCGCCGGCACGATGGTCGGAACCGGCTTGCTTTCCGCGGCAAGCGCCAGGATCGCCGCGCCGTCACGCAGCGGCGAGCCATAGTCGGATCGGTAATAGTCATATTCGGGTGTCGACTTGGCCAGTTGCAGCGCGGCCTGGAAGGTTGCCTCCGAGCGCTGCGTGTCACCGTAGAGCGCGAGAGACGCCGCCAGCTGGGCGACGGCCATCGGGCTGGTAAAGGCCTCGAGCTGGGTGTCGGCATAATAACGCAGATCGCCGACCGAGGCCTTCTTGTTGCGGGCAAGCACATAGAGCGCGTAGGCGATCTCGCTGCCACGATCCTGGACGTCCTGATCGTAGCCGATCGCGTTCTGCAGATTGCTCAGCGCCTGGTTCATCGCCAAGGCCGGCACGTCGTATTTCTGCTCGCGCGCCCGGGTCAGGAAATCGGTGACATAGGCGTCGAGCCACAGATCGCCGGAACCCGGACCCCACAGGCCGAAGCTGCCGGCCGATGCCTGGTAGCTCAGCACCTTGTAGATGGCGTCCTGGACGCGGCCATGCAGATCGGGGTCGCTGGCCATGCCGATGCCGGAAGCCATGTCGTTGACGTAGAGAAGCGGCATGGCGCGGCTGGTGGTCTGTTCGGCGCAACCATAGGGATAGCGGTCGAGCGTCATCAGCAGCGACGGCACGTCGAAGGCAGCCGCCTGCGAAACGCCGACGCTGACCGAAGCGCCATCGAGCAGGCTTGCCGCCAGCAGTTCCTTGTCGACGCGCAGCGCGCCGCCATTGCCCTTGAGGTCGACGACCATGCGGGTGGTCACCGGCAGTTGCGCCGGGCGCACAGGCACATAGAGCGTCTGCTCGACGGCGGTGCCGTCGGCATGCGCAAGCCTGATGGTGATCGAGGCGTTGCCTGCGGTCTGCGCAATCAACGGCACGGTCAGTGTCTGCCGCTTGCCTTTGGCGAGCGTCAGCTTTTCAGGCAAGGCGGCATTGCCGGTTGACAGGTCGCCTGTCGTGTTGACGGTCAGCTTGTAGTCGCCTGCGGGGCCGTCGGTGTCGGCGACGTCGAGCCGCATGAGGGCGGAATCGCCGGGCGCCAGGAAGCGCGGCAGGCCGGCGGTGATTACCACCGGATCACGCACGATGACGTCGGACTGGGCATGGCCGACCGCTTCCTTGGTCCAGGCGACGGCCATGACGCGCACGGTGCCGTTGAACTGCGGAATGTCGAAGTCGATCCGCGCCTTGCCGTCGGCGTCGAGCTGGACCGGGCCGGAGAAGAAGGCGACCAGCTTTTCGGTCGGCGGACTGCCTTGCGATTGCATGTTGGCGCCGTCGCCGCCGGTGCGCAGCTTACCGGTTGTGCCCAGCGAGCCGTCGATCAGCCGGCCATAGATGTCGCGAACCTCGAGACCGAGCATGCGCTGCCCGAAGAACCAGTTCTCCGGATCCGGTACCTTGTAGTTGGTCAGGTTGAGGATGCCGACGTCGACGGCCGCGACCATGACATAGGCGTTGGTGCCGGGCTGCACGCCGGCAACGGCGACCGGGATCGACAGCTGCTGGCGCGGCATGGTCTTGTCCGGCGTCGCCAAGCTGACCGCAAGCTTCCGCGAGCCGGGATCGAGCTTCAGCCATTTGACGCCGATGGCGCGCGCCGGCATGCGTGTCTCTTGCGAATCGCCCGGCCTGAATAGCGTTGCCGTGACGTAGGCGCCGGCGCCCCAGTCGTCGCCAACCGGGATGTCGACAGTGCTGCCGCCGGCCGGCACGCTGGCGGTGACGGTCTTCAGGAGCTTGTCGGCGCCGATGGTGACGAGCAACTCGCCGGCAAAGTGTGGCGACACTTTGAGCTTGGCCACTTCACCCGCCGCATAGGTATCCTTGTCGAGGGCGATCTCGAGGCCGTCGGGCGTTTCGGTGGTGGTGGAACTGACATACCAGCCGGCGTCGAACTCATAGCTGGTGGCCGGGCCTTCCGGATCCGCTGTCTCGATCTCGAGCCGGTAGCGGCCCCAGTCGACCGGCAGCGACACCGTAGCCTCGCCATCGGCGCTCAGGTCGACCTGGCCGTTGGCCACCGCCTTGGTGAAGGTGACCGGCTCATAGTTCCAGGAGTTGCTCGAGCGATACCACTGGTAGCTGCGCTCGACCTTGACCAGCGACCACTGTGCGGCCTTCAGCGCCTCACGCTTGCCGTCTGGGTCGACGGCGATCAGGCTGAACTTGGCCGTGCCGCCTTGCGGCACCTCGTCTCCGTCGAAATCCGGGCGGATGCCGATCATGTGGCCCTGCGGGCGGATGCCGATATTCAGCGAGCGCTCGACGGCACGGCCGCCGGTTTCACGCATCCTGACAGTGATCTTGGCATCGACCAGCTTGGTGGTGGATGGCAATTGATCGACGGAGACCGGGAAGGTCGCCTTGCCGTCCTCGCCGACCACCGGCAGGCCGGTGAAGGGCGTCACTGTCGGTTCAGCCGACTGTTCGTCGGCGAGACCGAAGGAATAGCCTTTGAAGCGGTCCCAATCGCGGGCGGTCGACAGCGTCAATTCGCCTTCAAGCGCGAGGCCCGCGGCCGGCGCGCCGTAGAGAAAGCGGCCGTCGACGGTAATGTTGGCGGTCTCGCCCTGGGCGATCTCCTGCTTGTCGGAGGACAGGTCGAACTCGATGCGGTCCGGTACGAAGTCCTCGACCAGGAACATCTGGCTGGCGACCGCCGCCTGCTTGGGATCGGTATGGATCGCCACCGTCCAGGTGCCGCGCATGGCGTTGGGTTCCAGCGGCAGGTCGACCGAGTGACCGCCGGCCGACGCGCCGTCGCTGACGATGCGGCGGTCCTCGACGCCGTCGGGCCGCGAGAAGATGAAGGTCAGCGGCAGGTTCTCGACCGCCTTGGCGGCACTGTCGCGGGCAAGAGCCGCGACATGGACATCTTCGCCGGCGCGGTAGATGCCGCGCTCGGTCCAGGCATAGACGTCGAGCGCGCCAGGTGCCGGCCGTCCGGCGACGCCACGGTCGGACAGGTCGAAGCCGGCGCGGCCCATATCGAGGAAGACGAAATCGTCGTCGCCCTGTTTGGCCATCAGCACGGCCGGCGCCATGCCGCTGTCGCCGCGCGTCAGGCCGGGATTGAACACCGCCCGCCCTTCCGCGTCGGTGGTCGCGGTGCCGAGGATTTCATTGTTCCTGGCCAGCAGCGTCAGCTCGGCGCCGGCAATCGGCTTGGCGGTTGCGAGCGAACGCGCAAAGACGTTCAGTCCATCCTGTCCAGTATAGGTCGACAGGCCGATATCGGAGACGACGAACCATTGCGTGGCGTGCGAATCATAGTCGTCGCTGCGATCGTCGACGGCTTGTGCGGTCAGCACATAGACGCCGGGCTTGCGCTTCGGCAACGCCTCGTCGATTGGGAAGGAGGTGGTGACTTCCTTGTTGAGGTCGTTGGCGATGTCGAGCTGGCCCTGCCAGACCGGCTCGCCCATCTGTTCGGAGATGTTCGAAATGTCGTAGCCGTCAAGCTGGCGCAGGAACTGATATCCCGACAGAAGTTGGGCCAGCGAGCGGTCGCCGATGCGGAAGAGCTTCATTTCGGCGGCATTCATGTTGACGGTGACGACCGGTATGCCGCGGCGTGCGCCGGCGGGCAGCACGAAGCTGTCGCCGGTGAAGCGGGCCGAAGGCGCGCGGTCCTGTACGTAGATCGACAGAACCACCGGTGCCGCGGTGACCTCGCCAATGGCGGCCGGCAGGCCGGCGCGGAAGGTCACGTCATAATGTTGGCCGTGCTCGAGCCCTTCGACGCAGATCTGCTTGTCCTTGGCTTCGACGCCCTTGGGAGCGGCGTTGTCGACAGTAACGAACTGCGAGTAGTCGACGCCGGTCTTGACCAGTTCCTCGGAGAACTGCGCGCAGATGCGTGGCGCGCTGGTGTCGGCATCGACGGTATGATCGATGACGCGGAAGCCCTTGCGGGCCTTGAGATCCTGGTAGGCGGCCCTGACTGCCGGCGAATTGACGAGAGCGAGGCTCGCCTCGTAGGCCTGCAGGGCCGGCCTGTAGAGATCGCGGCGATCAAGGCCGTCCCCGAGCAGCGCCAGCACGTCGGCGCGCGTGCTGGTGGTGCGCAGCAATTTGTAGGCATTGAAGGCGGCGGAAGTGGCGTTCGCCGGCAGCGTCGACGGCTCCGAACTGTTGGCAGTCGGATGAACGGCAAGCGTTTCGCGCGCCAGCTCGAGCCAAAGCTGGCCATCGTCAGGCAACACCGAAACCGCCGCCTCGTATTTGTGCATGGCCGAGCGATGATCGCCCGTCAGCGCCGACTGTTCGGCGGCGGCGCTCAGCGCCGTCAGCCCCTCGGTCGGCTTGGTGTAGGTCGGGCCAGTGAGCCTGTTGCGGTATTGCTGGGCCTGGTCTGCCATCCAGTTCGGGAAGAAGGCCAGTTCGGGTGGCGCGCCGATGTCGGGATCGCCATCGATGTTGACGACCTTGCCGGCGACGGCGCCGCTGAAGGGTTTCAACGAGTTGTAATCGGATTTAAGGAAGCACCATTTGGCCTTGAGATTGTAGGTGAAGGCGCGGCAGGCCGGGTCGCCGAGGCAGGTGGTCTTGCACTGGTCGAGGCTGACATTCTGGTCGGATCTGAGATCGAAACCAAAATAGTCGGAATTGTCCGATGTCACCACCCGCCGGGCTTCGGCCGCTTGCGCGACACCGCTCCAGGCAAAAAAGAGAAGGAAAAGAATCGATAGACCACGAGCCGCGCGCATTGCCATAAACCCCTCCAGACAAGTGCTGACGTCCAGAAATCTTCAAGCTTCAGTCGCGCTTGTCAACATCAGGACGCGGCAGGATCCGCCTGCCAACGGTTTGCTTTCCGGCCGATGACCGGTAGTAGCTCCATAGGACAGGGGATCACGCATTCTTGCGGCGACGCAGAAGGTGTGAGTTCCAAGCCCTGTCTATTTCAGCAATTGGATTGTGGCCCCTTTACGAGTGCTTCAGAACTTCATTCCAATTTTAGGTTTGCGAGCTAGGCTAGGAGCGTAATGCCGGCGTATGAAAGGCAGATGTCGGGAGGAACCGCGCCACGGCGCGCGCTTTCGCGCGCCCTGCTTTTCGCCTTGCTGTGCTCGGCGGCACTTATTGTCGAGACCGGAAATGCGGCAGCCTTCGAGATTTTCGGCATCAAGCTATGGGGATCGTCGAAGGACGAAGATGCCGAGATCGTCGACCCGCTGCGCTATGCCGTGACGATCGAGACGCCCGACGCCGACAAGGATCTCGCCGAGAAGCTCGAAAACGCCTCGGCGCTGAAAGCCGACGAGGAACACCCGGTATCAGGTTCGCTGGGTCTTTTGGCCAAGGCGCGCAGCGACCGTGAGCAACTTGTCGCCGCGCTCTACGCGGACGCGCGCTACGAGGGTGTCGTCACCATCACCATTCAAGGCAAGCCGCTCGACGATCTGCCGCCCGATGCCGAGTTTTCCGGCCCGCAGCCGATTCCGGTGGTGATAAGCATAGCAGCCGGGCCGAAATTCACGCTTGGCAACATCAGACTGAAGGGCGATGCAGCGGGGCTGGCAAGTGCCGATTTCGGTCTGATCGCCGGCGGTGACGCCAGTTCGGGCGCCGTGCTCAAGGCCGAGGCGGCGATCGTGCGGGCACTCAAGCAAGAAGGCAGGCCGCTGGCCAAGGTGACGGGCCGCGAGATCGTCGCCGAGCACGCCGGTTCGACGCTCGACGTGACGCTCACCGTCGCGGCCGGCCCGGTCGCCGGCTATGGCGACACCACTGTCGAGGGTACCGAAAAGGTCGACCGCGACTTCACCGAATATATGACCGGCCTGAAGCGTGGCCGCCAGTATTCGCCCGATGAGATCGACGATGCACGCGACAGGCTGCTCGGCCTCGAGGTCTTCAACAGCGTGACGGTGAAGGAAGCCGACGCCCTCGACGCCGAGGGCAATGTCCCGATCGGTGTCCAGGTCAGCGAACGCAAGCCGCGCTATTTCGGCATTGGCGGCAGCTTCTCAAACACCGAAGGGCTGGGCCTCGAAGGCTATTGGGGGCATCGCAATCTGTTTGGCCGCGCCGAAAAGCTGCGCATCGACGGCAAGATCAGCGGCATCGGCAGCAACGACTTGACCCAGCTCAATTACAATGCCGGCGTCATGTTCGAAAAGCCGGGCGTGGTCGGGCCGGCGTCGAAATTCATTGCCAGCGTCAATGCTGTGCTGGAGCACCCCGACGCCTATGACCATTTCTCGGTCAAGGGCAGTACCGGCCTATCCTACGAACTCGACAAGAAGCAGACGGTTTCCGCGCAAGTCGCGCTGGATTATTCGAGGATCCACGACGCTTTCGGCAAGCACACCTATCTGATCGCCAGCATTCCACTGCAATATGTCTACGACAATCGCGACAGCAAGCTCAATCCGACCCGGGGCTTCAGGGTGCTGGCCTATGCCGAGCCGAGCTACGACATTTTGAGCGGGGCTGCCTTCGTCAAGCTGAAGGGCGAGGGGTCGGCCTACCAGTCGCTCGATTCGGCCTCGAAATTCGTTTTCGCCGAACGTGTCGCCATCGGCTCTATCATCGGCGCCAGTCTTCAAGATGTTCCGGCAGATCGCCGCTTCTACTCAGGCGGCGGCGGTTCGGTGCGCGGCTATGCTTATCAAGGCATCGGCCCGAAGGACAGCAATGGAGAGCCGATCGGAGGGCTTTCCTTCTTCGAGACCTCGGTCGAGATGCGCATCGCCGTCACCGACAAGATCGGCGTTGTGCCGTTCGTCGATGCCGGCACGGTGTCGACGAGGCAGGTTCCCGATTTTTCGGACATGAAGGTCGGCGCGGGTGTAGGCTTGCGCTATCTGACGGCGTTCGGGCCGCTCCGCATCGACGCGGCAGTGCCGCTCAACCGCGGCCCCGACGATCCTCATTTCGGCATTTATGCCGGCATCGGCCAGGCATTCTGATGGCAATATTCAGGCGCATCCTTCGTATCCTTTTCTACACGCTGCTCATCGTCGTGGCAGCGGCGGTGGGGGCGCTCGTCGTGCTGACCAAGACCGAGCGCGGCCGCGAAAACCTTGCCGGCATCATCTCGACCATGGCCTCGACCAGTGATCGCAAGGTCACTGTCGTCGGCATCGACGGTATCTGGTCGGGCGCGCTGAGGGTCGATCATGTCGTTCTGGAGGATCGCGAAGGCGCCTGGATGGTGGCGCGCAAGGTGGCCGTCGACTGGTCGCCGCTGGCACTCCTGTCGAAGAGCTTCAGCGCCGATCGCATTGGGGCCGAGCGTATCGAGTTGGCAAGGCTGCCGGTGGCCAATACACAGCCGCGCCAAAGCGGGGCGACCACGCTGCCGGTTTCCATCGATGTCAAGCAGCTCGACCTTCCCGAAATCGCACTCGGGCAGGCTCTGGCCGGCAGCGGTGTTGCCGAGCTCGCAGCCAAGGGAGCGCTCAAGGCGGATGCCTCGCCGTTGGCTATCGAGACCAATCTCAACATCGTTCGCCATGACGGCAAGCAAGGCACGGTCGACGCCAAAGCCCAATTCGCGCCGGCCGACAACAAGCTCGACCTCGACTTGAGGGCATCCGAGCCGGCCGGCGGCATCATCGCCAACCTGCTCAAGCTGCCGGGCGCGCCGCCGGTCGAGATTGTCGTTTCCGGCACCGGACCGCTCGCCAACTGGAATGGCATCGGGACCTTTGTCGTCGATCGCCGGATCGTCACCCAGCTTACCGGTCGTCATCAGCTCACGAACAAGGGTCATTATGTCGAGGCCAAGGGTGACGGCGAGTTCGAGCGCTTCCTGCCCGAAAATCTGAAGCCGCTGTTTGCCGGCAAGACCAGCTTCGACCTCGCCGGCACAGCGACCGCGGCCGGCGGCGTCGACGTGGAGCGCGCCAATATCGACAGCGATGCCGTGCACGCGACGGCCGCCGGCACTGTCGATCCGAACGGTGCCAGCGATCTTTCCGTTAAGCTCGCCGCAAAGGGGCCGCCGATCGTGCTTAGTCTCGGCAGCGAGGCGCAGCCGATAACCGTGGCGATCAAGGACGCCACGGCCCGCGCTTTCGGCGATGGCAAGGCGCCGATGGTCGATATCGGCGCGTCGCTGGTCTCGGTGGTGGCGGGCGGCACGCGGGTGGACGACCTGATCGGGCAAGTGCATTCGGATGGTTTCGACATCCAGAACCGTAGCGGGCCTGTCACCATCAAGCTGACGGCGGCCGGCCTGAACACCGACGTTGCGACGTTGGCGCCGCTGATAACGGGCAGGGTCAGCGCCGGTCTCGCCGGCTCCGTCAGCAAGGACCAGGTCGTCGTCGACCAAGGCACGCTGCGCAGCGACGCGCTCAATGCGTCCGTAACGGCCACCGTGGTGCTGGCCGATCTGTCGATGACGCTCAAGATGAATGCCGACGCGGCTTCGACGGCGCTGCCGCCGCAGATCAGTTCGGTTCTCGGCCAGCGCGTGCAGTTTTCCGCAACCGCGACCCGCGACCCGGACGGTGCGTTTGCCGCCAATGCATTGCAGCTCACCTCCGGCACGCTCAAAGCCAGCGGCACCGCCAGCGCGCAGGGCACCGATATCCGAGCCGATATCAAAGGAACGCTCGGCGACGTGTCGGTGCTGTCGCCGCTGGTTGGCGCGAAGGTCGGCGGCGCAGTCGATTTCGCGCTGACCGCAAGCGGTGCGCGCACCGCGCCTGACTTCTCGGTTTCGGCCAGCAGCGACAGCCTGACGGCGTCCGGCCATGCGGTGAAGCAGATCAAGCTGAGCGCGCGCGGCAAGGCCGATATCGCCAGTCCCGCCGCCGATGTCTCGCTGACCGGCTCGGTCGACGACCAGCCGCTCGACCTCAAGGCATCGCTGGTCACGACCGACGGAAAGCGCTCCATCAATGGACTTGCCGTCTCGCTGGCCGACAACAAGGTCTCCGGCGACCTCGGGCTCGACGACAACCTGCTGCCGCTCGGCACGTTGGCCCTCGATGCCGCCGATATTGCCCCGCTGGCCAGACTTGCCGGCCAAACGCTAGCCGGCGACGTGCGTGGCACGATCCGCTTCGCCAACGACAATGGAGCACCGACGGTCGCGATCGATGCGACGAGCACCGCGATTTCGCGCGGCGAACTGGCGGCCAAGACAATCGCCGTCAACGCGCTGGTCGCCAATTATCTCAAAGCCCCGGCGATCGCCGGCAAGGTCAAGGCCGACACGATCACCTCGGGATCCACGGTGATCAGCGGCATCGATGTCGACCTGAAGCGCGACGGCGACTGGACCGGCTTTAGCGGCGGCGCCACGGTCGCCGGCATTCCGGCCAGCGCGGCCGGGCGGGTCAGGATCGCGAACGGCATCACCAGCATCGAGCTTGCCTCGGGCGAGGCAATCATCCGCGGCATCAAGGCAGCGATCGCACAGCCGTCGGCGCTGACAATCGCCAATGGCATCGTGAGCATTGAGAACCTGGCGCTCGGTGTCGGCGGCGGTTCGGTTGCCGTGTCGGGTACGGCTGGCCAGACGCTCGATCTCGCTGCCTCCTTGTCGGCGGTGCCGGCAGCGCTTGCCAATGATTTCTCACCGGGTCTCGATGCCGTGGGCGCGCTCAGCGGCACCGCGCAGGTCACGGGATCGTCGGCTGCCCCCGACCTCCGTTTCAACGCCCGGCTCAGCGGCGCCGAAACCAACCAGACCCGGCGGGCCGGGCTCGGGCCGCTCGATCTCGATGCGGCAGGCCGCTTCTCCTCGGTCAGCGGCCTGGCCATCGAGCAGGCGACGCTTGCCGGCGAGAAAATCTCCGGCAAGGCAGCCGGCACCATCAATCCGAACGGCGCCAGCGATTTCTCGCTCGACCTCGCCTCGACCGGTCCGAGCCTGCCGCTGTCGTTCGGCAGCAAGGCAAGTCCGATCAAGCTCGAGCTGCAGGCGATATCGCTAAAGGCGGCCGGGCAGGGCACGCAGCCGAAGCTCGACATCTCCGCGACGCTGCCATCGGCCGCCACCAATCTGGCTAAGGTCGAGGGCATCACGCTTGCGCTGCACTCCGATCGCTTCGACGTGAAAGCCCGGAGCGGGCCGATCTCCGGCACCGTGACCGCTGAAAAAATCGGCATCGACAATCCGACAGTCGCACCGCTGATCGCCGGCAAGGTCACTGCCAAACTCGCCGGCAGCCTTGCCGCCGACGCTGTCATCATCGATAGCGGCACAGTGACCAGCGACGCGTTGAACAGCGGCTTCAACGGGCGGGTCTCGCTGGCCGACGGCGCCATCGATCTAAATCTCAAGGCGGATGCCGCGTCGGCGGCGCTGCCGGCGGCGGTACGTGGCGTGCTCGCCGCGCGAACACAACTCAGTGCCGCGCTGAAGCGAGACGCCAACGGCAATGTCACCGCCAACGCCGTCAGGCTGTCGTCCGGTTCGCTGACGGCAGACGGGCAGGCGAGCCTTGCCGCCAACAAGCTCAGCGCCGACGTCAAAGGCGCGCTGGGCGACGTCTCGCTGGTATCCAAGGACGCCAAAGGCGCCATCTCTTTCGCGCTGAATGCGCAAGGCGCCAGCACTGCGCCGGATCTGTCCCTGACTGTCAACAGCGACAGGCTTTCGGTCGCGGCGCGCGAGATCACTGGCCTGAAGCTCACTGCCACCGGCAAGGCTGATGCCGCCAACCCGGCTGCGAATGTGCAACTCACCGGAAACGTCGCGGGTCAACCGCTGCAGGGCAGCGCCGTGCTGGCGACATCCGACGGCAAACGCGCCATCAACGGGCTTTTGCTGTCGCTGGGCAAGAACCGTATTTCCGGCGACCTGGCGCTTGACGATGCCTTCGTCCCGGTCGGCACGGTGGCACTTGACCTGCCCGATATCGGTCCGCTTGCTGCCCTGGCACTGGAAAAGGCCGATGGCGATGTGCGCGGCACTATCGCCTTCTCCAAGGCTGGCGCCGTGCCGCAGGTCGCCGTCAAGGCGATGACGGGCTCGATCTCGCGCGGCGATGTCTCGGCCAAGGCCGTGACCATCGATGCGCTGATCGCCAACTATCTGGCGGCACCAGTGATCTCGGGCAAAATCCGTGCCGACAGCGTCACCTCCGGCGGCACGGTTATCCGTGGCGTCGACGTCGATCTGAAGCGCGACGGCGAATGGACCGGTTTTTCCGGTGGCGCCACCGTCAAGGATATTCCGCTGAAAGCCGGTGGGCGGGTCAAGGCGGTCAAGGGCACGACGACGGTCGAACTTGCCTCCGGCGAGGCGACCATCCGCGGCATCAAAGCGGCTATCGCCCAGGCCTCGACCATCAACATCGCCAATGGAGTGCCCAGCCTCGACAGGCTGGTGCTCAACCTCGGCGGCGGCACGGCGACGGTCACGGGCAAAGCTGGGCAGGCGCTCGACCTCAACGCGACGCTGGCCCGCGTCCCGATCTCGATAGCCAACAGTTTTTCGCCGGGCCTCGATGCCGCCGGTTCCATCTCGGGCACGGTGAAGGTGACGGGTGCGCCGGCCAATCCGGCCGTTGCCTTCAAGATCGATGCAGCAGGCGTTCAGACGTCGCAGACCCGTGGTGCAGGCTTCGGCGCCATGGGCGTTTCATCCTCAGGTACGTATTCGGGCAGCAGACTGACCTTCGACGCCAACATGAGCGATGCCGCCGGCCTTGGCCTCAAGGGCGGCGGCACGATGACGACATCAGGCGCGCCCACCCTTGATCTCAACTTTTCCGGCAAGGTGCCGTTCGCCTTCCTCACCAGGACACTCGCCGCACAAGGCTTGTCCTTGAGCGGCACGGCCGACGTCGATATACAGGTGCGCGGCCCGGCGACGTCGCCGGTGATCTCAGGCACGGTCCGCACGTCAGGCGCCCGCCTGCTCGACGCGCGTTCGGGGCTTGCGATCAACGACATCACTGCCGATGTCGCCGTCGGTGGCGGCGTGGCAAGGATCAATCGCCTGACCGGCACGCTGTCGACGCGCGGCAGCCTTTCGGCCAGCGGCACCGTCGGCATCGATCCGGCTAAGGGTTTTCCGGCCGATCTGTCGATCAAGCTCGTCGACGGCCGCTATACCGACGGCAAGGTGGTCACCGCCAATCTTGGCGGCGACCTGACCGTCAAGGGACCACTCACCTCCGCGCCGGTGATTTCCGGTACCATCAACCTGGCCAAGACCGTCATCACCGTACCCGAAAAGCTGCCCGGCTCGCTGGCCGAGCTCAACGTAAAGCACAAGAATGCGCCGGCCGCCGTGCGTGCGCAGGACAAGGCGTTGCGCCCGGCCGCTGCAAGCAGCGGTGGCGGCGGCAGCGGCCTCATTCTCGACGTCACGGTCAATGCGCCGAGCCAGATCTTCATCCAGGGCAGGGGCGTCGACGCCGAACTCGGCGGGTCGCTGCGGCTGACCGGCCCGGCATCGTCACCCCAGGCGGTCGGCACCTTCACCTTGCGGCGAGGGCGGCTGACGATCCTTGCCAAGCGGCTGACCTTCACCGAAGGCACGGTCGGTTTTTCCGGCTCTCTGGTGCCCTACCTCAATCTCACTGCGCAATCGAAGACGACCAGCGCCACCGTGACCATCGTGGTGTCGGGCGAGGCGACCAACCCGAAATTCACCTTCTCCTCGGTACCGGCGCTGCCGGAGGACGAGGTGCTGGCGCAGCTGATCTTCGGCCGTTCGATGTCGAACCTGTCGCCGCTGCAGATCGCTCAGCTTGCCGAGGCTGCCGGACAACTGGCCGGCATCGGCGGCTCGACCTCCCTGCTGCAGAACCTGCGCAGCGCGATCGGCGTCGACGACCTCGACGTGATCACCGACGAAGAGGGCGGCACCGCCGTCTCGGCGGGCAAATATCTCAACGACCGCACTTACGTGACGATCCAGAAGGGCGACAGGCCGGGCTCGGGCAAGGCAACCGTCGATCTCGACGTTGGGCGCGGCGTCAAGCTGCGTGGCGAGGCAACCGACGCCGGCGAAGCCAAAGGCGGTGTTTTCTACGAACGTGAATATTGAAACCGGGCGTTCGCGCAGAACAACTGGTCGCCCGAAGAACGAGCGGCGTAGCAGCGAATGTCCCGGTTTAATTGCCCGTGGAGATTTCGGGCGAAATCCCTGGCGCAGTAGCAAATTTGCGCCAAGACTGTCGCTATCGCGCGAACCGGCCTGCTTTCAAAGTTGCACATTCCTTGGCATGTTCCCAATCCGTGCCGTCTTTGACATCATGGCGCGGATGCGGAATGTTAAAAGGCAGAAAGCCAACAATGGGAGTTAGTCATGACGATCTACAAGAGTAACGGCGACCGCGTTCCCGATCACATCCTGGCCATGGCCGAAGACGCCAAGGCAGGCAAGATGGATCGTCGCGAATTTCTGGCTCTCGCCAGCGTCTTCGGAGCTTCGACGGCGATGGCCTATGGCATGCTTGGCCTTGCAGACCCGACGCCGGCCAAGGCGGAAGAGGTCCAGGGCAAGAAAGGCGGCGTGTTGAAGGTCGCGCAATGGATCAAGGATCCGAAGGATCCGCGCAAGGCCGACTGGTCGGAAATCGCCAATGCCGAGCGCCAGGCGCTCGAGCCGCTGGTCAAATATACCACCGAATACACATTCCGCCCCTATCTGCTGGAGAGCTGGGACGTGAATGACGACGCTACCGAATACACGCTGCATGTGCGCAAAGGCGTCACCTGGAACAACGGCGATCCGTTCACCGCAGACGACGTCATCTTCAACCTCAAGCGTTGGGCCGACAAGAAGGCAGAAGGCAATTCCATGCCGGGTCGCCTCGGTTCGCTGGTCAAGGACGACAAGCTGGATGAGAGCGCCGTGACCAAGGTCGACGACCACACGATCAAGCTGACGCTCAGCAAGCCGGATATCGCCCTCATTCCCAACGTGTGCGACTATCCCGGCCTCATCGTCCACAAGACGTTCGATGAAAAAGGCGGCGACTTCAAGTCTTGCCCGATCGGCACTGGGCCGTTCGAGCTGGTCTCCTACGATGTCGGCCAGAAAGTGGTCTACAAGCGCCGCGAAGATAACAAATGGTGGGATGGTGACGTCTTCCTCGACGGCATCGAGTTCATCGACTACGGCACCGATCCGGCGGCCATGGTCAGCGCCTTCGAAGCAGGCGAGGTACACACCAATTTCGAGACGTCGGCCGACTATGTGTCGATCCTCGACGGCATGGACCTGGTGAAGTCGGAGATCGTCACCGCCTCGACGATCGTCTGCCGCACCAATGTAACCAACAAGCCTTATGGCGACCAGAAGGTTCGCAACGCCCTGCAACTCGCGGTCGACAACAATGTCGTCCTCCAGCTCGGCTACGGCAATGCCGGCACGGTTGCCGAAAACCACCATGTCGCCCCGATCCATCCGGAATACTACGAACTGCCGAAGATTGCTCGCGACCCGGCAAAGGCGAAGGCGCTGATGGCGGAAGCCGGCCAGGCCGATTTCGAGCACGAGCTGATCACGGTCGACGAGGACTGGCACAAGAATACAGGCGATGCGATCGCCGCGCAGATGCGCGACGCCGGCATCAAGGTGAAGCGTACCGTGCTGCCGGGTTCGACCTTCTGGAACGACTGGACGAAGTATCCGCTGTCGATGACCAACTGGAACATGCGGCCGCTCGGCGTCCAGGTTCTGGCGATCGGCTATCGCACAGGTGAAGCCTGGAACGAGACGGCCTGGTCGAATCCGGAGTGGGATGCCAAGCTCAATGCTGCGCTCGCAGTCGCCGACGCCGCCAAGCGCAAGGAAATGATGAAGGACATCGAGCAGATCCTGCAGGATTCCGGCATTATCATCCAGCCTTATTGGCGCAAGCTCTACAGCCATTCGGTCAAGGCGGTGCAGAACTACAAGATGCACCCGACCTTCGAGCGCGACTATGGCAAGGTCTGGCTCGAGCAGGCCTGACCGGACGATCCGGAAAGGGGCGTCTCGCCCCTTTCCGTCGCTCTTTGCATGATCCATGGACCGGAAGTCGGCGCAGCAAAAAGTTGCGGACTCTTCGGCCGGGGTCTGCAATAAAAAGGGTATTGCATCTGGGACTGGTCTGAAGGCTTGTTCTGCCGTGGCGGCAGGGCGGCTTGCAAACCGGTTCCAACCCCCAACCCGACCGGCAGGGGACCGCCATGCTTTCTTTCGTTATCAGGCGTCTCGGCACCATGGCATTGACGATGCTGTGCCTGACGATGATCGTCTTCTTCCTGGTCAATCTCGGGCCCAATCTGAAGAAGCTGGCGATCAGCCAGACCGAAATGCACACATCCGCCGAGCAGCTTGAGGCCTGGCTGGTCAACCATGGCTATCGGCAGAATTTCTTTGTCCGCTACGGCCAATGGCTGGGCATCATGCCAAAGCAGCCGGTGACCGACCCGGCGACCGGCAAGCCCGCACAGCGTTTCTCCTTCTGCAACGATCCGGTCGTGCCGACATTCTCCGGCATCCTGCAAGGCGATTTCGGTTGCTCGACGAAGTTCAAGACGACGGTCGCTTCGAAACTCTTCCCGGCGCTCAGCGCCACCGGCATCCTGATGCTCTGCGTGCTGGCCGTGATGGTGCCGGTCTCGCTTTTGATCGGCATTCTCGCCGGCATGCGCGAGGGCTCACGCACCGACCGTACATTGTCGGTGGCTTCGATCGCCTCGACGGCGACGCCCGAATACGTTTCGGGCGTCATCTTCACCGTGATCTTCGCCTCCTGGCTCGGCGTGCTGAACGGTTCGGCGGCCTCGGCCAGCCAGGGCATCACCTTCTACAATTTCACCTTGCCGGTAATGACGCTGGCGATCTACGGCATCGGCTACATCGCCCGCATGACCCGCGCCTCGATGGTGGAGGTGATGACACAGCAATATATCCGAACCGCCCGGCTGAAGGGCCTCTCCTTCGGCAGCGTGGTGATAAAGCACGCTCTGCGCAATGCGCTGATCGCACCGTTCACGGTCATCATGCTGCAGTTTCCCTGGCTGCTCACCGGTGTCGTTATCGTCGAGGTGATGTTCCGCTACCAGGGTTTCGGCTACACGCTGGTCGAGGCTGCCGGCAACAACGACATCGATCTTCTGCTCGGCTGTTCACTGGTCTCGGTGTTTATCGTCCTGATCACACAGCTCATCTCCGATGTCGGCTACGCGTTCCTCAATCCGCGCATCAGAGTTCAATAGGAGACCGGGCGGATGCAGGTCGAATATCTCAGCGCCCTCAACGTCGTACTCGGCGTGCTTGCCCGCTTCTGGCCGGTCTGGATCGCTCTCGCCCTGGTGATGGGAGCGAGCTTCGGCTACAAGAAGAAACTAGGCCTTTACGGCCAGCTTTTCGACAGCGGCGTCGGCATCGTCGGCGTTGGCATCTGCCTGTTCTGGCTGTTTACGGCGATCTTCGCGTCGACCATCTCGCCCTTCGATCCGCTTGCCCAGGTGCCGATCATGAAGGACGCGCTGCCGGGCGCGATCGAGCCGGCGTCGAAACTTATATACTATTTCGGCGGCGACAAGCTCGCCCGCGACGTGTTCTCCCGCATGGTCTATGGCAGCCAGATCGTGCTGATCATCGCGCCGGCGGCGACCGGTTTTGCGCTGATGGTCGGTATTACGCTCGGCCTGCCGGCCGGCTATTATGGCGGCAGGATCGATACGGTGCTGTCCTTCCTCGCAAACCTTGTGCTGGCCTTCCCGGTGATCCTGCTGTTCTACCTGCTGGTGACGCCGGGCATCATGGACACGCCGATCCCCTACGCGATGGCAGGGCTGTTCTTCCTGTTTCCGATCATCTTCTTCAGTGTGTTGTTCTGGACGCGCTACAAGAACCGTCCCGACCGCCTCTATATCCTGCTTGGCCTGACGTTGGTGCTTGGCGGCTGGATCTATGCCGGCCTTGTCTTCGATGCCGATCCGTTCAAAATCATCCACATCGATCCCAACCAGCTCAACATCTTCGTGGCGGTGGTGTTCGCCTCCAGCCCGGGCGTGTTCCGCATCGTGCGCGGCCTGGTCATGGACATCAAAACGCGCGACTATGTTGCGGCGGCTCAAACGCGCGGTGAATCGCCCTGGTACATCATGCTGTGGGAGATATTGCCCAATGCGCGCGGGCCGCTGATCGTCGACGCCTGCCTGCGCATCGGCTACACTACGATCCTGCTCGGCACGCTCGGCTATTTCGGGCTGGGACTAGCGCCGGAAAGCCCGGACTGGGGCACGGCGATCAAGGATGCAAGCCGGCTGCTGCGCTCCTTCATCCACCCGGCGCTGCCGCCGACGATCGCGTTGATGTCGTTCGTGCTCGGCCTCAACCTCCTGGCGGATTCGCTGCGCGAACAGTCTATGAAAGATTGATGCCGGGAAAGATTGATGCCGGGAAAGATTGACGCTGGGAAGACCGATGCCGGGTTCGGCCCGACGTGCCTGAAGAACAAGGATTGGAGCGACCCATGAATGAGGCAGTTCGAAATCCCGCCAAGCCGACCAATGGCCCGACCAATGGGCCGATCATCGAGATCGAGAACCTGTCGATCTCCTTCTTCACCCGCAAGGGCGAGATCCCGGCGGTCATGGATTTTTCCTGCACGGTCATGCCCGGCGAGGCAATGGGCATTGTCGGCGAATCCGGTTGCGGCAAGTCGACCGTGTCGCTCGGCATCATGCGCGACCTCTCCAACATCGGAAAGATCGTCGGCGGAAAGATCAAGTTCCAGGGCAAGGACATGGGAGAACTGTCCGACGAGGAACTGCGCGCCATCCGCGGCAACAAGATCGCGATGATCTACCAGGAGCCGATGGCCAGTCTGAACCCGGCAATGAAGGTCGGCCAGCAGCTGATGGAAGTGCCACTGATCCACGACAAGGTGTCGAAGGACGAAGCTTATAAACGCGCCTTGGAAATGGTGCGCGCGGTGAAGCTGCCGGATCCCGAACGCATGATGCGTTCCTATCCGCACCAGCTTTCGGGCGGCCAGCAGCAGCGCATCGTCATTGCCATGGCGCTGCTGTCGAAGCCGGCGCTGCTCCTGCTCGACGAGCCGACGACAGCGCTCGACGTGACGGTGGAAGCCGGCATCGTCGACCTGGTCAAGGGGCTGGGCGAGAAGTTCGGCACCTCGATGATCTTCGTATCGCACAATCTCGGGCTGATCCTGGAGACCTGCGACCGCATTACGGTGATGTATTCGGGCGAAGCGGTGGAGACCGGCAAGATCAAGGACGTCTTCGACCGGATGCGCCATCCCTACACGCAAGGCCTGTTCCGCTCGATCCCGCTGCCCGGCGCCGACAAGAATTCGCGGCCGCTGATCTCGATCCCGGGGCAGTTGCCGCTGCCGCACGAGCGGCCGAAGGGCTGCAATTTCGGCCCGCGCTGCCACCATTTCGTCGAGGGCGTCTGCAACGCCGCCGAAATTCCGATGATCGCGGTCGAAGGCCATGACGGGCATTTCTCGCGCTGTGTGCGCTTCAACGAGATCGACTGGGAGGCGCTGCCACCCGGCGCCAAGAAGGTCAACGAGCGGGTGGTGCCCGGTGCGCCGGTGCTCCAGATCGAAGACCTCCGGAAGTACTACAAGGTCGGCGGCAGCGAAGTGTTCGGCTCGAGCGAGGGCCGTGTCGTCAAGGCCAATGAGACGATCTCGTTCATGGCGCGCGAATCCGAGACCGTCGCTATCGTCGGCGAATCCGGCTGCGGAAAATCGACCCTGGCCAAGGTGCTGCTCGGCCTCGAAACGGCAAGCTCCGGCCGCGTCAAGCTCGGCAATAAGGAGATCCAGTCGACCGGGATCGAGAAGCGCAGCGTCGACACGGTGTCATCGATCCAGATGGTGTTCCAAAATCCGTTCGACACGCTCAATCCCAGCCATTCGGTCGGTTCGCAGATCATCCGTACGCTGGAAAAGTTCAATGTCGGCGACACGGTGGCCGACCGCCGCAAGCGGATGCTGGAATTGCTCGACCTGGTGAAGCTGCCGAGGGCGTTCGAGTCGCGCAAGCCGCGCCAGCTTTCAGGCGGCCAGAAACAGCGCATCGGCGTTGCGCGTGCCTTTGCCGGCGACGCCAAGGTGGTGGTGGCCGACGAGCCGGTCTCGGCACTGGATGTGTCGGTCCAGGCCGCGGTGACCGAGCTCTTGATGGACATCCAGCGCAAGAACAGGACGACGATGCTGTTCATCAGCCACGATCTGTCGGTGGTGCGCTACATCGCCGACCGCGTCGTCGTCATGTATCTCGGCTATATCGTTGAGCAAGGCACGACCGACCAGATATTCGCGCCGCCCTATCACCCCTATACCGAGGCATTGCTGTCGGCGATCCCGATCGCCGACACAAGCGTGGTCAAGAAGCACATCGTGCTGGAGGGCGACATCCCTTCGGCGATGAACCCGCCGTCCGGCTGTCCGTTCCAGACGCGCTGCGGCTACAAGAAACTGGTGCCGGACAACCTTTGCGAAACCACGGTGCCGCCAGTCAAAAATCTCGGCGACGGCCATATGAGCTTGTGCTGGCTGTCCGACGACGTGCTGGCGAAAATGGAGCCGGTGATCAAATTCGACAAGGAGCACGCCGCGAATGAGGGCGTGCCGGATGATGCAAACCACGGTGTTGGCCCGGGCTTTGCCGGAGATCCGCCCAAGCGCCCGCATGGCAAGACTGGCAGCGTTGAAGCCGATGCCGAGGGCCAGGCAGTGGAGAATGCCGAAGCGGTCGCCAAAGCCCGCCGTCACGAGGTTCGCGACGAGGTTTCAGAGACCGGCACCTCAAGCTCTGCCGACAGCCCGGTGGCACCAATCATGCCGCCGACTGTCGGCGACGGCCGCCAGGCCGAGGACGCCACGCGCAAGCCGCGCAAACCCAAGGGCGGCTGAGAGCCGTTAATAGGCTAGGGCGCGCATTGCCGTAGCTGCGCGGCGTAGTCCTGCGCCATCTGTTCGGTGGCATGCGCATAGCGCTGCACGTCGGCGTCGCCGCGATTGCCGCGCTTATAGGCATTCCAGCCGAGATAGTAGGCGAGATACAGATTGTAGGTGTCGTTGCGGGCGACGCCGAGGGTCTCGGCGGTCTTGGAATGGTACCAGCCGACGAAATCGACGGCATCGGCAAAGCGGGTGCGGCGCGCCGCCCAGCTGCCGGTCTCGTTCTGGTATTGCGCCCAGGTGCCGTCGAGCGCCTGCGAGAAGCCGGTGGCGCTGGAGATATGTTTCCAGGGAATGAAGCCCAGCAGCTTGGTGCGCGGCGGCCTGGCGTTGCTCTTGAAGCCGGACTCCTTGCGCACCGTCGCCATCAGCACGGGAACCGGCACACCGTATTTCTGCTCGGCGCGTTGTGCCGCCGCCTGCCAATTGTCGAACCAGCCGTCATTCTGGTCGAAAACGGCGCAGACATCGTTGATGTGGTTCGGCGGCGTCGCGCAGGCCGAAAGCGTCAGCGGCACGGCAATCGCTACAATTTTACTAAAACTCGACCTACGCATCGGAAGAGCATTAGGCCGAAAACATAAAAGGAATCTTGCGGCGTTTCTTAACGCTCGCCATCTCTGCCGGCCAGCGGATCAATTGTCGATATTTCGACCTGTTTCGTCGCTTTCATAGTGGATGACTGCCAAGAATGCCGCCTTGGCTAAAATCACGCCCGCAAATGGCGGATTTCTGACAGCTCGATCCTCGTGCCGGCGCTTTGATGCGCCGCATGATCGAACCAAGACGCAAGCGCGGCGCCGAGCGAACCAGCAACAGGGGACCGACCGCCATCCCGCAACTGCCGCTCAGGCGGGTGACAAACCCTTATCCGCCGATGGCGATGCTCTCGGCCGACCAGATCGAGGCGATCCACCAGGCGTCGATGCATATCTTGGAGAATTTCGGCATCGAGGTGATGAGCCCGCGGGCGCTGTCGCTGTTCGAGAAGGCCGGGGCCAAGGTCGATCATGCCACGATGAACGTCCGCATCGATCGCGGCATGGTCGAGGAAGCGCTGAAGACGACACAGTCCAGCTATATGCTTACGCCGCGCAATCCCGCCCATGCCGTCCACCTCGGCGGCAACACCATCAACTTCACCCTCGTCGCCGGGCCGCCGAATGTGCACGACATGGAGCGCGGCCGCCGTGCCGGCAATTTGCGCGATTATTCCGACCTCGTCCGGCTGGCGCAGCATTTCAACTGCATCCACATGCTAGGCAACCAGGTCTGCGCGCCGGTAGAACTGCCGGCGAATTCCCGTCATCTCGACACCTATTTCGCCAATCTGACACTGACCGACAAAAGCTTTCACGTCTCGGCCATCGGCCGCGGCAGGGCGCTCGACGGCATCGAGATGATGGCAATCGCGCGCGGACTGACGCTTGACGAGATGCGCGACGATCCCGGCGTCACCACCATCATCTCGGTCAATTCGCCGCGCCGCTTCGACGAGATGATGGCCGAGGGGCTGATGACCATGGCCGAGTTCGGCCAGTCGGTCGCGGTAACACCGTTCACACTGATGGGGGCGATGAGCCCGGTGACGCTTGCCGGCGCGCTCGCCCAGCAGAATGCCGAGGCGCTGTTCGGCGTGGTGCTGACGCAGCTCGTCCGCCCCGGCGCGCCGGTGATGTATGGCGCCTTCACCTCCAATGTCGATATGAAATCGGGAGCGCCGGCGTTCGGCACGCCTGAAAACACCAAGGCGAATATCGCGTCCGGACAGTTGGCGCGGCGTTACAACCTGCCTTATCGCACAACGCCGGGCTCGGCTTCCAATGCCGCCGACGCGCAAGGCGCCTATGAGACGCTGATGGCGCTGTGGGGCGCGGTGCTCGGCCATGGCAACCTCGTCTACCATGCCGCCGGCTGGCAAGAGGGCGGACTGACAGCGTCGTTCGAAAAGTTCATCATCGATGTCGAGATGATCCAGCACATGATGGAGTTTTTGCGCCCGATCGAGGTCAACGAGGCCGAGCTTGCTGTCGAGGCTCTGGGTGCGGTTCCGACCGGCGGCCACTTCTTCGGCGAGCCGCACACGCTGGAGCGCTACGCCACAGCCTTCTACCAGCCGATGCTGTCCAACTGGCAAAATTTCGAGGCCTGGCAGGAGGCTGGCGGGCTCGATGCCACGGCGCGGGCGACGCGGCTGTGGAAGAAGGCGCTGGAGGACTATGTCGAGCCGGTGATGGAAATCTCCAGGCGCGAAGCGCTGGAGGCATACGTGGCCAAGCGCAAGGAAGCGATCGGGCAAAGCGAGCCGTGATGATCGAAGGCTCGCGCTCGTGGGGCTCCTCCCCGAATTCATCGTTCCCATCCAACTCGTTGACGTCAGAGAGAATCCCATGAAATCGCATGCAAAGGTCGTGGTTATCGGCGGTGGCGTTGTCGGGTGCTCCGTGCTGTTCCATCTGGCCCGTCACGGCTGGACCGACATCGTGCTCCTGGAGCGCAATGAATTGATCTCCGGCTCGACCTGGCACGCCGCCGGCGGCATGCACACCATCAATGGCGATCCCAATGTCGCCAAGCTGCAGAAATACACAATCTCGCTCTACAAGGAGATCGAGGAACTGTCCGGCCAGGCGACCGGCGTGCATCTGACTGGCGGCGTCTTGCTGGCGGCGACCGAGGCGCGCCTCGACTGGCTGCGCGGCGTCGTCGCCAAGGGCCGCTATCTCGGCATCGAGCTCGAGGAGATATCGCCTGATGAGGCGGCCGAGCTGATGCCGTTGCTCGACCCCAAGCAGTTCGTCGGCGCCGTTCGCAACAAGGAGGACGGTCATCTCGACCCCTCCGGCGTCACCCACGCCTACGCCAAGGCCGCGAGGAAGCTTGGTGCCGAGGTCGAGCGTTTCACCAAGGTCGAGGACATCGTGCGGCGCGCCGACGGGTTGTGGCGTGTCATCACCAACAAGGGTGAGGTGGTGGCCGAGCATGTCGTCAACGCCGGCGGCCTGTGGGCGCGTGAGGTCGGCCGCATGGTCGGGCTGGAGCTGCCGGTGCTGGCGATGGAGCACATGTACCTGATCACCGAGGACATGCCGGAAGTCGCCGCCTGGAACCAGAAGACTGGTACGGAGATCATCCATGCAGTCGATTTCGACGGCGAGCTGTATCTGCGCCAGGAGCGCGGCGGCATGCTGATGGGCACTTACGAAAAGGCCAACAAGCCATGGTCCGAGTTCCAGACGCCATGGAGTTTCGGCCACGAACTGCTCGAACCCGACATCGACCGCATCGCACCGTCGCTGGAGGTCGGGTTCCGGCATTTCCCGGCGTTCCAGAACACCGGCATCAAGCAGATCATCAACGGACCCTTCACCTTTGCGCCGGACGGCAATCCGCTGGTCGGGCCGGTGCGCGGCCTGCCGGGGTTCTGGGTGGCCTGTGGTGTCATGGCGGGGTTCTCGCAGGGCGGCGGCGTCGGGCTGGCGCTGTCGAACTGGATGATCGAAGGCGATCCCGGCGCGGATATCTGGGCGATGGACGTTTCGCGCTACGGCGACTGGGCCACAATGGCCTACACCAACGCCAAGGTGCGCGAAAACTATTCGCGGCGGTTTTCGATCCGCTTCCCAAACGAGGAATTACCGGCCGGCCGGCCGCTCAAGACGACACCGGTCTACGATCTGTTGTCGGCGAAGGGCTCGCAATGGGGGGTCGCCTATGGGCTGGAGGTGCCGCTGTGGTACGCGCCCGAAGGGGTCAAGGACGAATTCTCCTGGCGCCGCTCGAGTGATTTCGAGCATGTCGCGAAAGAAGTGGAGACGGTTCGGCAAGGCGTTGGTCTGTCGGAAATCTCGTCATTCGCCAAATACAGGGTAACCGGCGAGGGCGCTGCGGCCTGGCTCGACCGCTTGCTTGCCTGCAAGCTGCCGAAATCCGGCCGCATGACGCTGGCGCCGATGCTGAAGGAAGACGGCAGGCTGATCGGCGATTTCACGCTGGCCAATCTCGGCAATTCTAAAAGTGACGATTGGTTCCTGGCAGGCTCCGGCGTCGCCGAGCAGTACCATATGCGCTGGTTCGAAGCGCATCTGCCGGAGGACGGCTCTGTCAGCATCGAGGCGCTGGGAGCAAAACTCACCGGCTTATCGATCGCCGGGCCGAGCGCGCGGAAGCTTCTTGAAAAGGTCACACGATCTGACGTGTCGAATACGGCCTTTCCATTCATGGCCATCAGCAGGATGGATATCGGCATGGCGCCGTGCCTGGTCGGGCGCGTCAGCTACACCGGCGACCTCGGCTACGAAATCTGGGTGGCGCCGGAATATCAGCGTGCCGCCTATCAGGCGCTGATGGCGGCGGGCGAGGAATTCGGCATCGGCCTGTTCGGCTCGCGCGCGCTCAATGCGCTGCGGCTCGAGAAGAATTACGGCTCATGGGCGCGCGAATACCGGCCGATCTATGGGCCGCTGGAGGCCGGCCTCGACCGCTTCGTCGCCTACGGCAAGCAGGCCGATTTCATCGGCAAGCAGGCGGCGCTGGCCGAGCGCAAGCAAGGCGGCAGACTGCGGCTGCGGGCCTTTGTCGTCGATGCTGCCGATGCCGACGTCATCGGCGACGAGCCAATCTGGTATGGCGGCGCCGTGCGCGGCTGGGTCACGTCCGGCGGCTACGCACATCATTCCAAAAAATCTGTCGCCATCGGTTATGTGCCGAAAGAGATCGCCGACGAGGCCTACGGTTTCGAGATTGAGCTTCTGGGCAAACGCCACGCCGCGCGCATGCAGCCGACCCCGCTGTTCGACGCGAATTTCGAACGGATGAGAGGGTGAGGAACCGGTTCGCACAGCGAATTCGCCGTGCCGGTGGCACGGCGAAAGGTTCCGAACGCCGGGGAGCTGCCGGAGGCAGCGGGCCCACGGCCGGGAGACGGTCAATTACGAAACCCGGCGGTTATCCAGCGCCAGGGCGCCGGCGCCGGCGAACACCAGATAGAGGAAGATGAAGCAGAACGATATTGCCGCATCGCCGTCGTTGTTGACCGGGAAGAAGTCGCGCGGCATGTGCGCCATGAAATAGGCGATCGCCATCTCGCCGCTGAGAAGGAATGCCACCGGCCTGGTGAAAAGCCCCAATACCAGCAGGATGCCGCCGGCGAATTCCAGGATGGCCGCAGTCAGCGACAGCCCGCTCAGGGTGCCGGCATGGTCGCCGACAGGGAAATTGAAAAGTTTCTGAGTGCCGTGCTCGATGAACTGCAGCGCCGTCATGATGCGCAACGCGGCAAGAGCGAACGGTTGATATCCGGCCAGGCCTTCGAAAAGCTTCATCTACGACTCCATTTTCACCTCGCCCGGCCATAGGTCATCGCCAAAGGCCGGACCATTCACATGATCCGGCCTGCCATCAACTGTCGGTGAGTGAGTCGTGAGAAGTGCTGCAGTCTTGGGGCCGCACGAAGGCGGCCCCGCAATTGGCGCGGCCTGTTACCGCGTCGGTGCCATTAGCGCGAAATGGGCGCCTTGCGGGTCCGTGCACTGCACGATCCAACTGCCGCCGGGAACCTCCATCGGACCCATGAGGATCTTGCCGCCATTGTCGGTGACACGCTTGGCTGCCGCGTCGATGCCGGGCACGTTGAAATAGAACTGCCAGACCGACGCCGGGATCTGCTCGGGCTTGTTCATTATGGCGCCAACGGGCTCGCCGCCGAAGACGAAAAGCTGGTAGACGCCCATCGGACCCATATCCATGGCGTCGCCCTTCTCCCAGCCGAACTGGCTGGAATAGAAATCGAACGCCGCCTTCCAGTCTGACGTGTAGAGCTCATGCCAGCCGATGTTGCCGGGTGTCGTCAACGGTAGCGGCGGCTGGTCGGGGCCGCTGGGCTGCAGGAAGTTGAATATCGCGCCTTGCGGGTCGGCAACGACGGCGAAGCGGCCGACGCCAGGAATGTCGTCGGGCTCGCGGTGAACCGCGCCACCAGCCTTCTTGAGGGACGCCGTTGCGGCATCGACGTCCCTGGTGAGGATATAACCGATCCAGGCCGGCGGCATGCCCATCTTGCGCGCGTCCTCGGGCAGCGTCATCAGCCCGCCGACGCCGCGCTCGCCGACATTCATGACGATATAGCGCGGCATGCTCGGGGCGCCTTCGAAAGGCTGCCCCCTCCAGCCCACCACCGAGGTGTAAAACGCCTCGGCGGCGTCGAGATCGGTGGTCATCAACTCGTACCAGAAGAAGGGCATCGGGGACTGTGGCATTGTCGTGCTCCTTGCGGTTTGTACATCGATCATGCGCGATCCATTCTAGGACGATCTTCGCGACGAAAATCAGACAGCGGCCAAAAAAGTTATGGCGCACAGCCCGTGGCCTGCGCGCTTTGTGTTTGGATTTTCCTACAGCGGAGGATCTTCGGTCTATACCACCCGGCTGGAACGCCGGCGGCCTATATCGCTCGTGGCGGCTTAGCCGGCGAGACGTGCATCCGCATGGTTGTTATGCGTTTCTTCCTCGTTCGCGGGGGATGGCATCAAGTGCTCAAGCTTATGCAAGCGCCTAGCGCCGACGAAGCGGCATTTCGGCCTTTCGACAGAGCCATCAGGCAGGTCAAAATATGAGTTTGATTATCATGTTGGTTGAACCGTTCCAGCGGCTTGCGCCGAAAATTGACCAATTGATAAAAAAATAAAACGTGCTAGCCTTCCCCAAAACAAGAACATGGGGAACTGACGATGCCAGAAGGCCAGTTCAAGCAAGGCATTGCCGGCGGGCGACTTTCGCCGGAACAATATGCCGACAATTTTTCCGATCTGCATCCGCCGCTCGATCATCACGAGGCGCTGGTCGAATCCGACCGCTGCTATTTCTGCTACGACGCGCCGTGCATGAATGCGTGCCCGACCTCGATCGACATCCCGCTGTTCATCCGCCAGATCGCGACCGGCAATCCGATCGGCTCGGCCAAGACGATCTTCGACCAGAATATTTTGGGCGGCATGTGCGCCCGCGTCTGCCCGACCGAGACGCTGTGCGAAGAGGTCTGCGTGCGCGAGGTGGCAGAAGGCAAGCCGGTGCAGATTGGTCGCCTTCAGCGCTACGCCACCGATGTCGCGATGGCCGAAAACAAGCAGTTCTACAAACGCTCCGAACCGACCGGCAAGACGGTCGCCGTGGTCGGCGCCGGACCGGCCGGGCTTGCGGCCGCGCATCGGCTTGCCCGTCATGGCCACGACGTGACCATCCTGGAAGCCCGCCCGAAGCCCGGCGGCCTCAATGAGTACGGTATCGCGGCCTATAAGAGCGTCGACAATTTCGCTCAGGCCGAAGTCGACTATGTCACGTCGATCGGCGGCATCGACATCCAGAACGGCAAGGCGCTCGGCCGCGATTACCAGCTGTCGGACCTGATCAGGAATTACGATGCGGTGTTCCTCGGCATGGGGCTTGCCGGCGTCAATGCCTTGCGAGCGGACGGCGAGGAGGCGCAAGGCGTCACCAATGCCGTCGAGTTCATTGCCGAGCTGCGTCAGGCCAGTGATCTGGCCAGCCTGCCGGTCGGACGGCGTGTTGTTGTCATCGGCGGCGGCATGACGGCGATCGACGCGGCGGTGCAATCGAAGCTGCTCGGTGCCGAAGAGGTGACGATCTGCTATCGGCGCGGCCCGGAGCACATGAATGCCTCCGAATTCGAACAGGATCTGGCTGCCGCCAACGGCGTCATCATCCGGCACTGGTTGCAGCCGAAGCGGGTCATTGCCGACGCCGGCAAGGTGTCGGCGATCGAGCTCGAATACACCGCGATGGACGGCGACCGGCTCGTCGGCACCGGCGAGCGGCTGACGCTCGTCGCCGATCAGGTGTTCAAGGCGATCGGCCAGAGCTTTGTCCCGGCTGCGCTCAACGGCAGCGGAGCCTTGCTTGCCCTGGAAGCCGGCCGCATCAAGGTCGACGCGGAAGGGCGCACCTCGCTGGCCAATGTCTGGGCTGGCGGCGACTGCATTTTCGGCGGCGACGACCTGACTGTTTCAGCCGTCGCGCAAGGCCGCGATGCGGCGGAGAGCATTCATCGGGCACTGACCTCGAACGGGAGGGCATGAGCATGGCAGACATCCGCAACAATTTCGTCGGCATCAAGTCGCCGAACCCGTTCTGGCTGGCCTCGGCGCCGCCGACCGACAAGGCTTACAACGTCATCCGCGCCTTCAAGGCGGGCTGGGGAGGCGTGGTGTGGAAGACGCTCGGGGAAGAGGGCCCACCGGTGGTCAACGTCAACGGGCCACGCTATGGCGCGATCTGGGGCGCCGACCGTCGTCTGCTCGGCCTCAATAACATCGAGCTGATCACCGATCGCGACCTGCAGGTCAATCTGCGCGAGATCAAGCAGGTCAAGATGGACTGGCCCGACCGGGCAATAGTCGTCTCGCTGATGGTGCCGTGCGAGGAGCATGCCTGGAAGGCGATCCTGCCGGTGGTCGAGGAGACCGGCGCCGACGGCATCGAACTCAATTTCGGCTGCCCGCATGGCATGTCGGAACGCGGCATGGGTGCGGCGGTCGGCCAGGTGCCGGAATACATCGAAATGGTGGTGCGCTGGTGCAAGGCCAACACCCGCATGCCTGTCATCACCAAGCTGACGCCCAACATCACCGACATACGCAAGCCGGCACGCGCTGCCCTTGCCGGCGGCACCGACGCGGTGTCGCTGATCAACACCATCAACTCGATCACCGGCGTCAATCTCGATAGTTTCGCGCCGGAGCCGACGATCGACGGCAAGGGTTCGCATGGCGGCTATTGCGGCCCGGCGGTGAAGCCGATCGCCATGAACATGGTGGCCGAGATCGCGCGCGATCCGGAAACGAAGGGCCTGCCGATCTCCGGCATCGGCGGCATCACCACCTGGCGTGACGCCGCCGAATTCATGGCGCTCGGCGCCGGCAATGTGCAGGTGTGCACGGCGGCGATGACCTATGGCTTCAAGATCGTGCAGGAGATGATCGCCGGCTTGGAAAACTGGATGGACGAGAAGGGCCATGCCTCGCTGGACGACTTCGTCGGCCGCGCCACCCCCAACGTCACCGACTGGCAGTATCTCAACCTCAACTACGTCGCCAAGGCGCATATCGACCAGGACGCCTGCATCAAATGCGGCCGCTGCCACATCGCCTGCGAGGACACCTCGCACCAGGCGATCACCAGCATGGTCGACGGCGTCAGGCATTTCGAGGTGATCGAGGCCGAATGTGTCGGCTGCAATCTCTGTGTCAATGTCTGTCCGGTCGAGAATTGCATCACCATGGAGCCGCTGGCGGCCGGCGTGATCGACCAGCGCACCGGCAGGCCGGTGTCGCCGATCTATGCCAACTGGACGACGCATCCGAACAATCCGATGGCCAAGGTGGCGGCGGAGTAGCGAACAGCGCGTTGTGGGAAAGCGGCACCTGCGGGCGCCGCTTTTTTCAAATAGATATTGCGGATGCTTATTATCCATGATAACATGTATCCATGAATAGGAGAGCGAAATGAAGCTGGGCGAGGGCGTCGAAGCGGCCATCCACTGCGCCGCCATGCTAGCCGGCATGGAAGGCGCGGCGACTATGCCGGGTGCTGCCATGGCGGAAGCGTTCGGGCTGTCGCCGAGCTATCTGCTTAAGCATCTCAACATGCTGACAACGTCGGGCATTCTGGAATCGGTGCCGGGGCCATACGGCGGCTACCGGCTGGCGCGGCCGGCGGAACGCATAACGCTGCTCGATATCGTGCTGGCCGTCGAGGGGCGCGAACCGGCCTTCCGCTGCGCCGAAATCCGCCAGCGCGGCCCAGCGAAGCTCGATGCCTCGGTCTATGTCAAACCTTGCGGCATCAACGTAGCCATGCTGAAGGCCGAGCGCGCCTATCGCGCCGCGCTCGCCGACGCCCGGCTGTCCGACATCGTTGCAGAATACACGGCCGATGCCGATCCCCGTTCGATCGCCGCGAACTGCGCCTTCGTCGAGCGCCATCAGCGGCCGCAGAAATCAAGTTCAACCAAGCAAGCATGAAAGGCTACAGACGATGAAACAGAGGCTGCAATTTTTCGGCGCGGCGCCGGAGATCATGAAGGCGGTGTCGGCGCTCAACAAGGCAGTCGACGAATGCGGGCTCGAAAAAAGCCTGTTGCATCTGATCAAGCTCAGGGCGTCGCAGATCAATGGCTGCTCGTATTGCGTTGAGATGCATAGCCGCGAAGCGCGCCGCGACGGCGAAAGCGAGCAGCGGCTCTATCTGGTCTCCGCCTGGAAGGAATCGCCGCTGTTTTCCGAGCGTGAACGCGCAGCATTCGCCTGGACCGACGCGCTGACCAGGATCGCCGATAACGATATTTCGGACGAACTCTATGCAAGGACGCTCGAGCATTTCTCGGAAGAGGAGCTGGTCAAGCTGTCGGTTGCGCTCGGCATGATCAACACCTGGAACCGGCTTTGCGTTCCGTTCCATGCAATCCATCCGATGCCGGCGGTCATGGCCGCTTGAGAACCAGGCGCGCGGCCTTGCGCCGCGCGCCTCTTTTCCAAGGACCGACAGCATGTTTTCAAGCTTTAATAATGAGATCCTATTCGCCGCCCGCCTGCTGCTTGGCGGCGCCTTTGTCTTTGCCGGCCTACGCAACATTCAGAACGCGGCGTTGGTGAGCCAATTGATGACGACGCGCGGCGTGCCGCAGGCGCGGCTGGTGCTGTGGCTGGGGATCGTCCTGCAGATCATCGCCGGAGCGCTGGTGATCGCAGGCATCTGGACCGCTCTGGCGGCGGCATGCCTGATCCTGTTCCTGATTGTCGCTACGCCGATGTTCCATAATTTCTGGGATCATCAGGGCCCGGAGCGCGCGTCCCGCATCAATGGCTTTGTGGGCAACGTGGCGTTGACCGGAGGATTTCTGGCGCTGATCGCGCAGCCGCTTTGACAACGACCGTCGCCTGGGGCAGCCGCTTTACGCCGCATACCGCAAACCTCCGTCGCAGGTCAGGACCTGGCCGGTGACGAAGCTGTTCGAAACCAGGAACGCAATCGCCTCGGCGACGTCCTCGGCGCGGCCGATGCGGCCGACCGGCGTCTTGCCGGCATATTCGGCAAACACCGCCTGCCGCTGATCGTCGGGCAAAAAATCCCACCATGGCGTGTCGATGACACCCGGCGCCACGACATTGACGCGTAACGGCTTCAGCTCCATCGCCAGGATCGGCACCACGGTCAGCAGCATGCCGTTGACGGCGGCGATGCCGGCGACGCCGGGCGCCGACAATTGCGCCGACACCGCCGAGATGAAAGTCACCGAACCGCTCTTGTTCAGCGTCGGCAAGGCGGCCTGCAGGCAGGAGAGCTGTGGCCGGACCTTCTCGTCGACGCCACCGCCGATGTCGGTCAGGTCAAGTGTTTCGAACGGGCCGAGCCCCTGCCGCCGCTAGCGGCCAGCACCAGGTGATCGAAAGGGCCGAGATCGCTGAAGAACCGGCGAACCTCGTCCGGCTTCGCGGCGTCGAAGGCAGCTTTTTCGACCGCGCCGCCAAGGCCTTGCCATGCGTTGTCGAGCCTTTCCTGGTTGCGCCCGGTGATCGTCACCTTCATGCCCGGGCCGAGCAGCTTTTTCGCGGTGGCCAGGCCGATGCCGGAGGAGCCGCCGACCACCACGGTGTGATTGGTTTTCTCGATCATGAATTTTCTTTCTTCGATGTTGCGGAAGCGGGTGCGAGCCCGACAAGGCCGAGGCTCAATTCGCGCAACTGCTGCCTCGCCTTAGCGTCATAGGCTTGCGCATCGGCGCGGGATTTTCTTTGGCCGTCGAAATAGAGGCCGCTTCGCCCCTCAAGCGCCGGCGATGTGGCGAGGTTGATGATGGCCTCGGCGCCGGTTTCGACGGAGCTCCAGGGTGTGATGCCCGCCTGCCGCACCATCGTAGTGTTCATGTAGCTTGCCGGATGCAGGCTGTTGACCGTGACACCGGTGCCGTTCAGCTGCTCCGCCAGATCGATGGTGAACATGATCTGCGCCAGCTTGCTCTGGCAGTAGGCACGGACGCCGCCATAGGAGCGGGTCAGCATGACGTCGTCGAAGTCGATCGCCTGCTGGCCGGCCGAGGCGACGTTGACGATGCGCGCCGGCACGCTGGACTTGAGCAGCGGCAGCAGCTCCGTGGTGAGCAGGAAACCGGCGAGATAGTTGACGGCAAAGCGCAACTCGTAGCCGTCGGCGCTGACCTGCCGTTTCGCGTTTGGGCCGGCGGTGCCGACGCCGGCATTGTTGATGAGGACATCGAGCCGCTTGGTCCTTGCGCGCACGGCCTCGGCGAGGCGGCGAACTTCCGCCAGGGAGGAGAGATCGGCGACCAGCAGCTCGGCCTTGCCGCCGGCGGCTTCGATTTCGGCCCCGATCGCCTTGCCCCTTGTCGCGTCGCGGCCATGCACCAGGATGCGCGCGCCGCCGGCGCCGAGCCTTTGCGCGACGACGCGGCCGACACCGTCGGTAGACCCTGTGATGAGGATTGTCTTGTCTTTCAGTTCCATGTTCGGAGCCTCCATCTCATAGCTCTGAGCGGAAAGATGGGGCACCAGCCACTTGCCAAACAGTTCAAACTTTATCCTGGTATCGGTACTGCTATAATAGCGCCGATGGATTCCACCACGCACTCCGCCGAAGACAGCCGCCGCCGCGAGCTTGGCGCCTTCCTGCGCTCGCGGCGCGAAAGGCTGACGCCTTCGGCCACCGGCATATCGACGGGATTGCGCCGGCGCACGCCCGGGCTGCGGCGTGAGGAAGTGGCGATGATCGCCGGCGTCGGCACAACCTGGTATACCTGGCTGGAGCAGGGCCGCGACGTTCGGCCGTCGGCAGAGGTGCTGACGGCGCTCAGCCGGGCGCTGCGCCTGGACGCGGCCGAGCAACGGCATCTGTTCATCCTTGCCGGCCGACCGCAGCCGGAGCGTCGCTTCGACGCGCCGGAAAAAGTCGATAGCCCGTTACTGCACATGCTGCAGAGCCTGATCCTGCAGCCGGCCTATGTCCTTGGGCGGCGCTGGGACGTGCTGGCCTGGAACTCTGCCGCGGCAGCCGTGTTCGGCGACTATGGTCTGCTGGAGGGCGATGCCCGCAACATTGTCCATATGGTGTTCACCAGCCCGCAGCACCGGCGCCTGCTCGTCGACTGGGAGGAACTGGCGCGTGCCGTGCTGGCGTCATTCCGGGCAGAAAGCGCCAGATATGTCGGCGATCCGGATTTCGAGCGGCTGATCGCGCTGATGACGCGCTCGAGCCCGGAGTTTCGCGCCTGGTGGCCGCTACGCGACGTGGCCCGCAACCTATCGGGTGTGAAGCATGTCCGGCACCCGATAGCGGGCGCTATGGCTTTCGAGCATATGAGCCTGTCGATCGACGACGGCTCGGACATGAAGCTGATCGTCTACACGCCGCTCGCCGAGCAAAACTCGATCGCCAAGCTCGAACAACTGCTGGAGACGCTTCCGGCCGAGCGGCGCAGCGCGTGATGCCCATCGCTTCGCTGAAGCCTCAGCCCTTCGGCTTCAGCCCGTCAATGAACAGTTGCTCGAGAAACCTTGCGGCATCCTCGAAGCGGCCGTCGCCGCCGCGATCGGGGCCGAGCACGGCGCGGACCTGGACGTCGAAATCGGCATAGTGCTGCGTCGTCGCCCAGATCGAGAAGATCAGGTGCCAGGGGTCGGTGCGGGCAATCTTGCCGGCGCGCATCCAGCCCTTGATGACGTTGGCCTTCTCGTCGACCAGTGTCTTCAATTCGCCCTCCAGCATCGGCATGATGCGCGGCGCGCCCTGCAGGATCTCGTTGGCGAACAGCCGGCTCTCGCGCGGGAAATCGCGCGCCATTTCGAGCTTGCGCCTGATATAGCTGCGCAGTTCGGTCAAGGGATCGCCAATGTCGTCGAGTTCGCGCAGCGGCGCCAGCCAGGTGTCGAGAAGCCGCTGCATCAGCGTCTCGTGGATGTCCTCCTTGCGGCGGAAATAATAGAGCAGGTTCGGCTTCGACATGCCGGCGGCTTCGGCTATCTGGTCGATGGTCGAGCCGCGAAAACCGTTGGTGGAGAAGACTTCGAGCGCCGCCTCTAGGATGAGCTCGCGCTTTTCCAGCTGAATGCGGGTGCGGCGAGGAGCGGAGCTTTCGACCGCCCCCGTCACCTCGAAAAACCTTCGCCGCGAGGGGTGTCTGGACCAATTCTCTGGACCAGTTTTTCTCCGCCCTGTGGAGCGCACTTCGAAAGCCGCATTTCCGCTAGTAATCCCTTGACCGCTGATAAGGCGGTGCTAACGTTTGTCCAACCGGTCAAAAATTTGCGTAGCACGAAAACGCAGCAAAGACCAAGTGTTGGAAAGACCAGGCGTTAGCCGCACCGAAACGGGTTACAAGGGGAAGTCTTGGTCATGTCCAACCGGCTGAAAGTCACGCCGAACGATCTCAGCGCATTCTGGATGCCGTTCACGGCAAACCGGCAGTTCAAGCAGGCGCCGCGCATGTTCGTGTCCGCCAAGGACATGCATTACACGACCAGCGACGGGCGCAAGGTTCTCGACGGCACCGCCGGTCTGTGGTGCGTCAATGCCGGCCACTGCCGTCCGAAAATCACCGAGGCGATCCAGAGCCAGGCGGCAGAGCTCGATTATGCGCCGGCGTTCCAGATGGGTCACCCGATCGTGTTCGAGCTTGCAAATCGGCTGGTCGATATCGCGCCGAAGGGCATGGACCATGTGTTCTTCACCAATTCTGGATCGGAATCGGTCGAGACCGCGCTGAAGATGGCCATCGCCTATCACCGCGCAAAAGGCGAGGGCTCGCGCACCCGCCTGATCGGCCGCGAACGCGGCTATCACGGCGTCAATTTCGGCGGCATTTCGGTTGGCGGCATCGTTACAAACCGCAAGATGTTCGGCACGCTGCTCGGCGGCGTCGATCACATGCCACATACCCATCTGCCGGAAAAGAACTCCTTCACCAAGGGCGTGCCCGAGCATGGCGCCGAACTGGCGAACGAATTAGAGCGTATCGTTGCCCTGCACGACGCCTCGACAATCGCCGCCGTCATCGTTGAGCCGGTTGCCGGTTCCACCGGCGTCATCCTGCCGCCGAAGGGCTATTTGCAGAAGCTTCGCGAGATCTGCACCAAGCACGGCATCTTGCTGATTTTCGATGAGGTCATCACCGGTTTCGGCCGTCTCGGCACGCCGTTTGCCGCCGACTATTTCGGCGTCACGCCCGATATCATGACCACCGCCAAAGGCGTCTCCAACGGCGTCATCCCGATGGGCGCGGTGTTCGTGAAGAAGGAAATCCACGACGCCTTCATGACCGGGCCCGAGCACATGATCGAGTTCTTCCACGGCTACACCTATTCGGGCAATCCGATCGCCTGCGCCGCGGCGCTGGGCACGCTCGACACCTACAAGGAAGAGGGGCTGCTGACGCGCGGCGAGGAACTGGCGTCGTACTGGGAGGACGCGCTGCATTCGCTGAAGGGCGAGCCGAACGTCATCGACATCCGCAATATCGGCCTGATCGGTGCGGTCGAACTGGCGCCGATCGCCGGCCAGCCGACGAAACGCGCCTTCTCGGCTTTTGTGAAGGCGTTCGAGCGCGGTGCATTGATCCGAACCACCGGCGACATCATCGCGCTGTCACCGCCGCTGATCATCACCAAAGGCCAGATCAACGAATTGATCGACCATGTGCGCGAAGTGCTGAGGGCGGTGGATTGAAGAACCGGGCGCGGATATCCCTCCCCCTTGAGGGGAGGGTGGCCGCGAAGCGGCCGGGTGGGGTCGGTGCGGCAGTGCGCCGACCTGATCTTTTGCTGCGAGGTCGTTTTTGATGCCCCGTACCCGTGTGAGCTTCGAAATGCGCCAAAAGGCACGGGCGCTGCGAGTTCACGCGACCAAGGGCGAATCCCTGCTTTGGTATGAACTGCGCGAGCTGAAATCGGCCGGCATCAAGTTCCGGCGCCAGTGCCCCATCGGACCGTATATCGTCGACTTCGCTTGCCTCGCTGTAAAGCTGGTGGTGGAAGTGGATGGCGACTTGCACGAACAGGAGAAGGGCAAACGGCACGACGCCGTCCGTGATGCCTATCTGCGATCGCTTGGGTTCAATATCTTTCGCGTCGATGAGCCCGATGTCATAAACAGCGCTTGGCATGTCGCACAGGTGGTCAAGGAGAAGGTCGCGCGCATGTCAGCCGACCCCACCCGACCGCTTCGCGGCCACCCTCCCCTCGAGGGGGAGGGGGAGGCTGGCGTGCCGCAACCGATGAGGTTTTAGAATATGGCCGCCCCCGGCGAGAATCTGCGAATCAATTCAGACCGTTTGTGGGATTCGATAATGGAGATGGCGAAGATCGGCCCCGGCATTGCCGGCGGCAATAATCGCCAGACCGTTACCGACGAGGACGGCGAAGGGCGGCACCTGTTCAAGCGCTGGTGCGATGAGGCGGGGCTCGACATGGGCGTCGACGAGATGGGCACGATGTTTGCCCGCCGCGAAGGCACCGACCCCAGCCTGCCGCCGGTCTATGTCGGCAGCCATCTCGACACCCAGCCGACCGGCGGCAAGTATGACGGCGTGCTCGGCGTGCTCGGCGGCCTGGAGGTCGTGCGCTCGCTCAACGATCTCGGCATCAAGACCAAGCACCCGATCGTCGTCACCAACTGGACCAACGAGGAAGGCGCCCGCTTTGCGCCGGCAATGATGGCGTCCGGGGTATTCGCCGGCGTGCTCGACCAGGCCGACGTCTATTCACATGTCGACAAGGACGGCAAGAAATTCGGCGAGGAACTCGAACGGATCGGCTGGAAGGGCACCGAGAAAGTCGGTGACCGAAAGATCCACGCCTTCTTCGAATTGCATATCGAGCAGGGCCCGATCCTCGAGGACGAGGGCATCGACATCGGTGTCGTCACCCATGGGCAAGGGTTGAAATGGCTGCAGGTGACGCTGACCGGCAAGGAGGCGCACACCGGCTCGACGCCGATGCCGAAGCGGCGCAATGCCGGGCTCGGCATGGCGCGGGTGATCGAATTGGTGCACGAGATCGCCATGGACTACCAACCCGACGCCGTCGGCGCGGTCGGCCATATGGAGGTCTATCCGAACTCGCGCAACATCATCGCCGGGCGCACCGTCTTCACCATCGACATCCGCTCGCCGGAAAAGGAGGTGCTGGACGTCATGGACGGGCGCATCCGCGAAGGCATCGACACGATCTGCGACGCGCTCGATATCAAATATCAAATCGAGCAGGTCGGCCATTTCGACCCGGTCACCTTCGACGCGGGCTGCGTCAAGGCTGTGCGGGATGCGGCGGAGCGCTTGGGATATACGCATCGCAATATCGTCTCGGGCGCCGGCCATGACGCTTGCTGGATCAACCGCGTTGCGCCCACCGCAATGGTGATGTGCCCTTGCGTCGACGGTCTCAGCCACAACGAGGCCGAGGAAATCACCAAGGAATGGGCAGCGGCCGGCGCCGATGTGCTGTTCCATGCGGTGGTCGACACGGCGGAGATCGTAGGGTGAGAGGTTTGGGCTGGAGCAGACGGATTCTTGCGAAGAGGGACCCCCACCCTAACCCTCCCCACAAAGGGGAGGGAACTCCTGTCAGCGCCGATTTGCGGCAAATTACCAACGTTTCCAACGCCAAGGTCGTAAGTCGGATTGCGCGGCAGCATTCCCTCCCCCTTGTGGGGAGGGTTAGGGTGGGGGTCCCTCTTCGCAAAAAATTCATACGCGATTTTTCTCTGCCTTTGCGGGAAGAGATTGAGGGTGGGGGTACTCGTTTTGGCACCGACCGGTATCGACCCCGCCGCGATCAAACGTGCAAGGGCATTACGCCGAAACATGACGGATGGCGAACGCAAGCTCTGGTCGGAATTGAAAGAGTTCCGTCGTCTCTACGGCCTGCATGCCAGGAAGCAGGCGCCGATCGGGCCTTACATTGCGGACTTCGTTCTGCATGAGAAGAACCTCGTCATCGAAGTAGACGGAGAGCATCACTTCACGCCGGAGCAAATGGACAAGGATCGGATACGCGATGCATGGTTTGGCCGGCAGGGCTATCGTGTGCTGCGGTTTTCGACCGGAGATCTGGCGGAATCTTTCGACAGGTGTATCGAAGAGATACTGCGGGAAGTTGGAGTCATGTAGAGGCCATTTACAGCCCCGTTGGTCCTGACCCCACCTGTAACACCGAGAAGACGCTCACAAGAAGCGCGAGAGAACAAGGGAACGAAAATGACCAAAGTCATCAAGAATGGCACCATCGTCACCGCCGACCGGACGTGGAAGGCCGATGTGCTGTTCAGCCACGGCAAGATCGTCGCCATCGGTTCCAATCTTCACGGCGACCATGAGTTCGACGCCAGCGGCTGCTATGTGATGCCGGGCGGCATCGACCCGCATACCCATCTCGAAATGCCGTTCATGGGCACCTATTCGGCCGATGACTTCGAATCCGGCACCCGCGCGGCCCTTGCCGGCGGCACGACGATGGTCGTCGATTTCTGCCTGCCGGCGCCGCAGCAATCGCTGCTCGAGGCCCTGCAGATGTGGGACAACAAGACCTCGAAGGCGTCCTGCGATTATTCCTTCCACATGGCGATCACCTGGTGGGGCAAGCAGGTGTTCGATGAAATGGCCACCGTCGTCGACAGGGGCATTACCTCGTTCAAGCATTTCATGGCCTACAAGGGCGCGCTGATGGTCGACGACGACGAGCTCTATTCGTCGTTCCAGCGCTGCGCCGATCTTGGCGCGCTGCCGCTGGTCCATGCCGAGAATGGCGACGTGGTGGCCGCCCTGTCGCAGAAGCTGCTGGCGGCGGGCAACAATGGCCCGGAGGGGCACGCCTATTCGCGCCCGCCGGAAGTGGAAGGCGAGGCGACCAACCGCGCCATCATGATCGCCGATATGGCTGGCGTACCGCTGTATGTCGTGCATGTCTCCTGCGAGCAGGCGCACGAGGCCATCCGCCGTGCGCGGCAGAAAGGCATGCGGGTGTTCGGCGAGCCGCTGATCCAGCATCTTACGCTGGACGAGAGCGAGTATTTCAACAAGGACTGGGACCATGCGGCGCGCCGTGTCATGAGCCCGCCCTTCCGCAACAAATGGCACCAGGATTCGCTGTGGGCCGGCCTGCAGGCCGGGTCGCTGCAAGTGGTGGCGACCGACCATTGTGCCTTCACCACCAAACAGAAGCGCAACGGCGTCGGCGACTTCACCAAGATTCCGAATGGCACCGGCGGGCTCGAGGATCGTTTGCCGGTGCTGTGGACGACCGGCGTCAACACCGGCCGGCTGACGATGAACGAGTTCGTCGCGGTGACCTCGACCAACATCGCCAAGATACTCAACATGTACCCGAAGAAGGGCGCCATCGTCGAAGGCGCGGACGCCGACATCCTCGTCTGGGACCCGAAGCGCAAGAAGAAGATCACGGCCAAGAAGCAGCAGTCGGTGATCGACTACAACGTCTTCGAAGGTTTCGAGGTGACCGGCCTGCCGCGCTTCGTCTTCTCGCGCGGCGAACTGTCGATCGAGGAAAACGAAGTCAAGGCAAAGCCCGGCCATGGCGAGTTCGTCGCTCGCGAGCCCAACGCGGCGGTCAACCGGGCACTGTCGACCTGGAAGGAGATTTCCGCGCCGCGCAAGGTGGAACGTACAGGCATCCCGGCGACGGGCGTTTGAGCTTGGCGAGCCACGGTGCGATTATCTCACTGGCCGCGGTGATCCTTGCCGCCGGGCCGGCGGCGGCTGACGTCCTTGCCGGTTCCTATGGCAATGAGGTCGGTTGCGCCGGCGTACGGCTCGGTTATCAGGACAGCGACGATTATGTCGTGCTGACCGCCGACGGCGTCGAAACCTATGGCAGCGGCTGCGAGTTCGCACAGCGATTGACGACGATGCCTGGCACCCGGTTGTTGAACTCCACCTGTTTCGCCGAGGGCGAGGAGGGGACGACCACGGATGTCGTCAAGGTCGTCAACAAACGAGAGGACGGTTTCTTCGTGACCATCCCCGGCCTTGATGAGATAGGGCCGCTGAAATCATGTTCGTGACGGTGCCGATGACGGCCGCCGCCTCGATGCCGGCTTCAGGCGACCAACCCGTCCAGTGCCGGCAGCAGGACGACGCTTTCCTGTTCGTTGGGATCGGTGCGGGCAATGACCGCCGAGGCGGGGCTGTCGCTCAGATTGGCCGGCAGATGCGGCACGCCGGCCGGAATGTAGAAAAGATCGCCGGCCTTGACCACGATATGCTGTTCAAGCCGGTCGCCATACCAGGTATGGACTTCGCCGGAGAGCACATAGATCGCGGTTTCATGGTTTTCGTGCAAATGCGCTTTGGCGCGGGCACCCGGCGGCATGGTCAGCAGATGCATGCAGATGCCGGACGAGCCGACTGTTTCGGCGGCGATGCCGGCGAAATAACTCAGGCCCTGTTTGCCTTCATAAGAGCTTTCAGGGCGGATAAGATGGCACGTCGGTTTGGGCGACATCGGGGCAACTCCGGGCGTCTATCTGATGGGACAAGGGCGCGTCGATCTGGGGCGAGTAAAACTGGGGCGAGTAGGACTGGGCGAGTGGAAAGCAACATCGGGGTAAAATCAATGGGATTCCGGCCGGCGCCGCAGTGGCCGGAAGCGACAGGCTACGGCCGATGACGGGAGTATCGCCAGCCGTTGTTTCGGCAAGCAAGCTTGGCCTGACCTTCCAGACCAACGATGGTCCGGTGCAGGCGCTGTCCAATGTCGACCTGACCATCGGCAAGGGCGAATTCGTGTCCTTCATCGGGCCCTCCGGCTGCGGCAAGACAACCTTGCTGCGCGTGATCGCCGATCTGGAGAAGCCGACATCGGGAGCCATCTCCGTCAACGGCATGACGCCCGAGCAAGCGCGCCAGAGCCGCGCCTATGGCTATGTCTTTCAGGCGGCCGCACTTTATCCGTGGCGCACGATCGAGCGCAATGTGGCGCTGCCGCTGGAGATCATGGGCCTGTCCAGGGCGGAGCAGGCGGCGCGTATCAAGCGAACCCTCGACCTCGTCAACCTCAGCGGCTTCGAGAAGAAATACCCCTGGCAGCTCTCGGGCGGCATGCAGCAGCGCGCCTCGATCGCGCGGGCGCTCGCCTTCGACGCTGACCTTTTGTTGATGGACGAGCCGTTCGGCGCGCTCGACGAGATCGTGCGCGATCACCTCAACGAACAGTTGCTGGAGCTTTGGGAACGAACCAACAAGACCATCTGCTTCGTCACGCATTCGATCCCCGAGGCGGTGTATCTGTCAACGCGCATCGTTGTCATGTCGCCGCGCCCGGGGCGTGTCAGCGACGTCATAGAATCGACGCTGCCGAAAAAGCGGCCGCTCGATATCCGCGAGACGCCGGAGTTCCTGGCCATCGCCGCGCGGGTGCGGGACGGGCTGAGGGCGGGGCACAGCTATGATGATTGAGGCGGCGCGGAACGGGCTTGCGCGTTCGGAGGTGCATCGCCCTCGCGAGGGAGGCGCTAACCGTGCATTCGTCATCCTAGGGCGGAGCCGCCGCGAAGCGGCGTGCGCAGACCCTAGGATCCATGCCGTGAGGTCGGCCGAAACGCGCAAGCGGTCGAGAATAAGCGCCGGGCAAGCCACTGCAAGCGCCGTTCCTTCCAGAGAGGGAGCTATTTTCAGCACCGCTTCGGAACGGGAAGGTAACGGAATGGATCCTAGGGTCTGCGCCGCGTCGCTTCGCTCCTCGCTGCGCCCTAGGATGACGAAGGGGTGGTTGGGGGCGCCCTTTACGCACGCCGCTTCGCGGCTGCTCCGCCCTTCGAAAGAAACGAATGCCGGGGCGAAAGTGCCCGGCCTCCGCTTCGCTCCAGCCACCCTCTCCCCGTTGGGGAGAGGAGGGCGCTTACCCGGCGAGGCCTGCTAGAATGGACTCGTTTCGCGACAAGATCGTTCCGGTGACCTCGATCCTCCTGGGCGTCGTCGTCGTCTGGTACGTTATGGCTGTCATCCTCAACACGCCGTTCCAGCGCGATCTCGACCGCCGCGCCAATCAGACACCGGGTATTGTGGAATTCATCGGCAAGACGCTGGCGCAGCCGAAGCCGACGCTGCCGGCGCCGCATCAGGTGGCAGTGAATTTTTTCGAAAACACCTTTCTGCGCAGCATCACCTCGAACCGCAGCCTTGTCTACAATGCCTGGGTGACGCTGTCGTCGACGCTGCTCGGCTTTGCCTTCGGCACGGCGCTCGGCATCGTCATCGCCGTCGGCATCGTGCATGTGGCGACGCTCGACCGCAGCCTGATGCCGTGGATCATCGCGTCGCAGACCATTCCGATCCTGGCGGTGGCACCGATGATCATCGTTGTGCTGGCGGCTGTCGGCATCACCGGGCTGATCCCGAAGGCACTGATCTCGACCTATCTGTCCTTCTTCCCGGTGGCGGTCGGCATGGTGAAGGGGCTTCGCTCGCCCGAGCTTACCCATCTCGACCTGATGCACACCTATAATGCCAGTCCTTCGCAGACCTTCTGGAAATTGCGGGTGCCGGCCTCGGTGCCGTTCCTGTTCACCTCGATGAAGGTGGCGGTGGCCGCCAGCCTGGTCGGCGCCATCGTCGGCGAGCTGCCGACCGGCGCCGTCGCCGGCATCGGCGCCAAACTGCTCGCCGGTGCCTATTACAGCCAGACCATCGACATCTGGTCGGCGCTGGTTGCCGGGTCGGTGGTCGCGGCGCTGCTGGTTATGCTGGTCGGCATTGCCGGGCGCCTTGTCGACCGCGCCATGGGCGGGAGGCCGGCATGAGCTCGCTCCTGAGCCTTTCCTCAATCACGCCTCGATCCTGGCAGGGGTATGCCGCGCTTGTCCTGTTTGTCGGCGCGCTGCTTGTTTTGCCGCTCGTCAGTGCTACGCCCGGTTACGGCATGGCGACTACGCTTTCGATTTTCATTCTGCTGCTCGTGGCAATCGAGGCCGACAACTTTCCACCGATGATCGGGGTGATGTTGCTGTTCCTTGGCGCGCATGGCGCGGCGTGGATGCTGCTCGCCGGCATAACCGGCAATGAGGGCAGCGCTCGCGCATCCTTCTATCTGCTGCTCGCCGCCGCGTGGTTTTTGGCCTGGCGCTGCGTCACGGTCTTGTCGTCGTTTCGCCCGATATCGCGCTGGGCGTCAACCGCCCTGCGCCTGATCATTCCGGCCATCTTCGGCGCCTGGATCCTGATCATCTGGGAAGCGGTGACGCGTGGTGCCGGCATTCCCTTCATCCTGCTGCCGCCGCCAAGCGCCATCGGTGCCCGCATCGTCGGCTCGCTGCCGGTGCTGGGGGCCGATGTCAGGCAGACCATCTTCAAGGCGGTCATCTTCGGCTATGTGGTGGGGAGCAGCGCCGGCTTCCTCGTTGCCATCGCCGCCGACCGCGTGCCGTTCCTGCGGCGCGGGCTTTTGCCGATCGGCAATATGGTATCGGCGCTGCCGATCATCGGCGTCGCGCCGATCATGGTCATGTGGTTCGGCTTCGACTGGCAGTCGAAGGCAGCGGTGGTCATCATCATGACCTTCTTCCCGATGCTGGTGAACACCGTCGCCGGGCTTGCCGCCTCCGGCCATATGGAGCGCGACCTGATGCGCACCTATGCCTCGAGCTATTGGCAGACGCTGTTCAAGCTGCGGCTGCCGGCGGCCGCGCCCTTCATCTTCAATGCGTTGAAGATCAATTCGACGCTGGCGCTGATCGGCGCCATCGTCGCCGAGTTCTTCGGCACCCCGGTGGTCGGCATGGGGTTCCGCATTTCGACGGAAGTCGGCCGGATGAACATCGACATGGTGTGGGCCGAAATCGCAGTTGCAGCACTTGCGGGTTCGGTCTTTTATGGCGTGGTCGCTTTTTTCGAGAGAGCAATCACGTTTTGGCATCCCTCTGTCCGTGGTGGATAGGGGCGGTGGGTTTAGGGCGCTAACTTCAGAGGGTAAAAACATGAAAAGACTAGTTGTTTCGATGCTGGCCGGCGCGATGTCGCTTGCCGCGTTCCAGGCGATGGCCGCGGACAAGGTGACGCTGCAGCTGAAATGGGTCACGCAGGCCCAGTTTGCCGGCTATTATGTCGCCAAGGACAAGGGCTTCTATGAGGCCGAAGGCCTCGACGTCGAGATCAAGCCCGGCGGTCCTGATATTGCGCCGGAGCAGGTCATCGCCGGCGGCGGTGCCGACGTTATCGTCGACTGGATGGGCGGCGCGCTGGCTGCCCGCGAAAAGGGCGTGCCGCTGGTCAACATCGCCCAGCCGTTCAAGAAAGCCGGTATGGAGCTGGTCTGCCCGAAGGACGGGCCGGTCAAGACAGAAGCCGACTTCAAGGGCCACACGCTCGGCGTCTGGTTCTTCGGCAACGAGTATCCGTTCTATGCCTGGATGAACAAGCTTGGCCTCAAGACCGATGGCGGGCCGGACGGCGTCACCGTGCTCAAGCAGAGCTTTGACGTGCAGCCGCTGATCCAGAAGCAGGCGGATTGCATTTCGGTGATGACCTATAACGAGTACTGGCAGCTCATCGACGCCGGCTACAAGCCGGAAGAGCTGACCGTCTTCAACTATTCCGCCATGGGCAACGATCTGCTCGAAGACGGGCTCTATGCCCTGGAGGACAAGCTCAAGGATCCGGCCTTCGAGGACAAGATGGTGCGTTTCGTGCGCGCTTCGATGAAGGGTTGGAAATACGCCGTCGACAATTCCGACGAAGCGGCCGGCATCGTCATGGACAATGGCGGCCAGGACGAGAATCACCAGAAACGCATGATGGGCGAAGTCGCCAAGCTGATCGACAATGCCGATGGCAAGCTCGATCCGGCGACCTACGAGCGCACCGCCAAGGCGCTGCTCGACCAGAAGATCATCAGCAAGGAGCCTACCGGCGCCTACACGACGGCGATCACCGACAAGGCCATCAAATAGGGCTGTCAAACTGGCTTGTAGCGGAAAAGGGGCGGGCGACCGCCCCTTTTTAGTGGGATGTAAAATGAACGTTACCGGCGGAAACATCCGCTCGCAAAATCGTTGTGCCGGTGCATCCGCCTCAAGGGTGTCACAACGGAGGTTTCCATGCGCATCCAGTCCTTCACGCCGATGCTTTCGGCGCTGGCCATTTCTGCAGCCATCTTCTCTGCTTCACCGGCCCTGGCCGAAACCATAAAGATGACTGCGACGCTCGATGGTGCTCAGCAGAGCCCGCCCGTCACAACGAAGGGCAAGGGCACCGCCACGCTCAGGTTCAACACCACAACCAAGAAACTCAGCTGGACAGTGAGATATTCCGGCCTCAGCGGGCCGGCGAAGGCCGCACACATTCACGGCCCGGCGGCAAAGGGCGAAAACGCCGACCCGGTGATACCGTTCGAAGGCAAGCTGAGGAGCCCGATCAAGGGCTCGGCGACGTTGACCGATGCCCAGGCGACCGATTTGGAGGCGGGCAAGTACTACGTCAACATCCACACCGCGGCCCACGCGGATGGCGAGATCCGCGGGCAGATCGAAAAGGCGCCATCGACGATGTAGCGCAGCGATCATAGCGCTGTATCAACCTGTTGAAGTTTGGGAAGGGAATTCGACCTATCCCTTTGGCGCTTAGGCCCTGTCCCGTATCTGGGTCATGGTCCGCGTCGGCGTGATTGCCTCGGGATCGAGCCTGATCTCGACGATCGACGGTTTGCCGCTCGCGCGGGCGCGTTCGAAGGCCGGCGCGAAGTCGGCGGTCTTCTCGACTGTTTCGCCATGACCGCCATAGGCACGCGCGAGCGCCGCGAAGTCGGGATTCTTCAGATCCGTGGCGACGACACGGCCGGGATATTCGCGCTCCTGGTGCATCCGGATCGTGCCGTAGATGCCGTTGTTGACGACGATGACGATGATCGGCAGTGCGTATTGCACGGCGGTGGCGAATTCCTGGCCGTTCATCAGGAAACAACCGTCACCGGCAAAGGCGATCACGTCGCGATCCGGATAGAGCTGCTTGGCGGCGACCGCCGCCGGCGTGCCGTAGCCCATCGAGCCGGATGTGGGTGCTGCCTGCGTGCCGAAACGCCGGAAGCGATGGTAACGATGCACCCAGGTGGCGTAGTTGCCGGCACCGTTGGTGAGGATGGCGTCGTCCGGCAGTATCGTTTCGAGATAATTCATGATCGGCCCCATCTGGACGGCGCCGGGGCCGCTCTCCGGAGGCGTTGACCAGTCGAGATAGGCGGAATGCAGCTTCGCTGCCTCAGCCGCCCACACCGGCGTTGCAGCCGGCTTGCTCCGGGCAAAGGCTTCGACGAAAGCGGCAGGCGAGGCATTGATCGCCAGCGCCGGCCGGTAGACGCGACCAAGCTCGCCGGCGTCGGCATGGACATGGACCAGCGTCTGGTCGGGGTAGGGGCTCTTCAGCAGCGTGTAGTCGGATGACGGCATCTCGCCCATACGGCCGCCGATGAGCAGCACAAGGTCGGCCTGCTTGATGGCGGTTGCTACCTTGGGGTTGATGCCGATGCCGACATCGCCGGCATAGTTCGGGTGGAGATGGTCGAACAGCATCTGGCGGCGGAAGGAGCAGCCGACCGGCAGCGACCAGGCTTCGGCTATCGTCCGCATCTGGGCAACAGCCTGCGCATCCCAGCGCGTGCCGCCAAGGATGACGAAGGGCCGCTTTGCCTTGTTGAGCAACACTTCCAGCGCGTCGAGCTCGACTTCGCCGGGCCGCGTCTCGACAGGGGTGTAATGCCGGGCTTGCGGTGCCTCGGCGAGGCTGGTCAGCATGTCCTCGGGCAGCGAGATGACGACCGGGCCGGGCCGGCCGGAGGTCGCCACCGAAAAGGCCCGCGTGACGAATTCAGGGATGCGTGCGGCGTCGTCGATCTCGACCACCCATTTGGCGATATCGCCGAAGAACCTGACGTAGTCGACTTCCTGGAAGGCCTCGCGCCCCTTGGCGTGGCTGGCGACCTGGCCGATGAACAGGATGAGGGGGACTGAATCCTGCATTGCGATGTGGATGCCGGCCGAGGCATTGGTGGCGCCTGGGCCGCGGGTGACGAAGCAGATGCCGGGCTTGCCGGTCAGGCGGCCGTGGCAGTCGGCCATCATCGCGGCACCGCCCTCCTGGCGGCAGACGATGGTGCGGATCGGCGAGTCGTGCAGCGCGTCGAGCACCGCCAGATAGGATTCGCCGGGCACGCAATAGATACGGTCCGTTCCGTTGGCTTCGAGCGCATCGACGATGAGTTGTCCGCCGGTCTTCATTTTCCTGACCTCTCCAGTTCGGCAAGGATTTCTTCGGTGTGTTCGCCGAGACGCGGTGACGGACGTTCATAGACCAGCGGCGTGCCGGACATGACCATCGGCGCCCGCACCGAGGGCAAGACATTGCCATGGCCGTCATCGAGGTCGAGCCGCATGCCGCGCGCGATAGTCTGCGGGTCGGCAAACATCTGGCCTATGTTGTTGATCGGGCTGGCCGGCACCCCGGCGGCTTCGAGCCTGGCCAGCAGCGGATCGCGATCGAAGGCCTTCAGCGCCTCTATCATGTGCTCGCGCAGCTTTGCCCGGTTGGCGACGCGGGCGGGATTGGTGGCGAAGTCAGGGTTCGACGCCAGCTCGTCGAGGCCGACGGCAGCGCAGAACTTTGCGAACTGGCCGTCATTGCCGACCGCCAGGATGATGTGGCCATTTTTCACCGGCACCACTTCGTAGGGCGCGATGTTCATATGCGCATTGCCCATCTGCACCGGCGATTGTCCGGAGACGAGATAGTTGAGGTTCTGGTTGCCGAGCGTCGAGATCTGGGTGTCGTAGAGCGCCATGTCGATATGCTGGCCTTCGCCGGTCTTCTCGGCATGGCGAAGCGCCGCCTGGATGGCGATGACCGAATAAAGCCCGGTGAAAACATCCGATATAGCGACGCCCGCCTTTTGCGGTTCGCGCCCGGCTTCGCCGGTGATCGACATCATGCCGGCCATGCCCTGGATGATGAAATCATAGCCGGCGCGCGGCGCGTACGGCCCCGACTGGCCAAAACCGGTGATCGAGCAATAGATCAGCCGTGGGTTGATTTTCCTCAGGCTGTCATAATCGAGGCCGTATTTCTTCAGTCCGCCGACCTTGAAGTTTTCGATCAGCACATCCGATGTCGCGACCAGCCGGCGCACCGTCTCGGCACCCTCGGGCGTCGAGAAGTCAATAGCGATGGAGCGCTTGCCGCGGTTGCAGGAATGGTAATAAGCGGCTGAAAGGTTCTCGCCGTCATGGCCGATGACGAAGGGCGGTCCCCATTTGCGGGTGTCGTCGCCGCCGTCCGGGCTCTCGACCTTGATCACGTCGGCGCCGAGGTCGGCAAGCAGCTGTCCGGCCCATGGCCCGGCGAGGATGCGTGCGAGTTCGATGACGCGGATGCCTTTGAGCGGCGGCTCAGTCATGGATCACCATGGTTGGTCGAAAGCGCAGCCTCTATCAATCCCGCGCGCCGCTGTCACGGCCCTTGCAATGGGCCAGTATCACTGTGGCCTCAGCACGCGGTCGGCCCAGGCGGCAAAATCCTCCATGATGATGTCTCGGTTGATCTCGTTCAGGCTTTCATGGCGGGTTTTGGCGTAAACCTTTGAAACGAGATTCGAAAAACCCATCATGTGCATCCGGCCGGCCAGATGGCTGACCGCCTTGCCGCCGTCCGAGGCCGGATCCTCCTCGCCTCCGACCAGATTGACGAACAGGTCGCGCCGCACGCCGGAAAAATTGCGGTCGCTGCCGCAATGCAGCGTCATCTTGACGATGTCCTGCCACATCGACACCGATGCGTCCCAGCCGCAGAGCGGGTCGGCGATGTATTTCTCGACTTCGGCGGCATCGCGCGACAGCCAGTCGAATGGCGTCCGGCGATCGGGCACTGCCTTGCCCCAGGCCCGGAACGTCAGCCGGGGCAGCATGCGCGACGGCACGTCTGAGCCAAGCCGGAACCTTTCCCAGGCAAGCATGCCCAGCGCGATTTGGCCGAGCAGTCCGGCCGAGAAATTGCCGTTCCAGATCGCGGCGGCATGGATGCGTGGCGAGTGGCGGAGGACATAGTTCAGCGCGACCGACGCGCCCAAGGAGTGGCCGAAGACGATGACCGGCAGGCCAGGTTGTTCCCTGGCGATGAGATCATGGACGGCGGCGACATCGGCGATGACCTTGGCACCGCCATCCGCATCGGCGAACCTGCCCGGTGGCGCATCGGGCGCCTTGGTGGCGCCGTGGCCACGGTGGTCGTGCGCGTAGACCTGGTAGCCGCGCTCGCCGAGGAAAGCGGCGAAGCGGGCATAGCGCGCCGCGTGCTCGGCCAGCCCGTGATTGATCTGGACAATGGCGTGCGGTAGGCCAGTGGCGTGTTTCACATAAAGGTTGAGCTCGGCGCCGGTCGGCGATGCCAGCATCCTCTGCTTGTCAAATGGCATGTCTCGCTCCCGTCGGCGACTGTTGGGCGACGCAGCGATCGACGTCAAGGGACGTAGGTGCCCATTCGACGTAATTGACAGCATGCTGTCAATGTGATTGCATGACAGCATACTGTCAAATGGTCAGCGGCAGATTGGGGGTATGACTGTGAAAACCACCGGGGCCATTTCGCGGTGTGCAATCTTGCTGGCGGGCTTCGCCTTCACGACGGCCACCCTGTTGTCAGGGATTGCTGCGTTCAGTCAGGAAACCAGGGAGATGACCATGATGACGTCCACTATTCCAGGCCCGCAAGGCCAGCTTGCCACTTATAGGATCAACGCCGGCAATGGCCTGCCGATCATGTTCCTGCATGGAGATTGCAGCCGCGCTTCCCACTGGGACCGCGTGATGCAGCTCTCCGTCGAAGGCCGCGAGGCGGTAGCCTTCGATTTTCGCGGTCATGGCGCCTCCGCGCCGGCGCAGGACGGTGACTACGGTTATGACGGTCGTGTAATGGATGTCGGTGCCGTGGCCGACGCGTTTGGCCTGAAGCGGTTTCTCATTGTCGCGCACAGCGGCGGCGGTGGCGTGGCGCTCGCTTATGCCGCCAGGCATGCCGACCGGGTCGCCGGTGTCTTGCTCGTCGACCCGGCGACCGATCCTCGTGCGCTGCCGCAGGCGATTCGTGACGGCTTTGTCCGCGATCTGGCCGGTCCGCAAGGCGGTGATGTCCTGAACGCCTATTACACGTCGATTGCCGGCCCTAACCAGGCTGTTCGCCAGCGTGTTCTGGCCGATGCGGCAATGGTCGATCCGGCGGCGAGGGCAGGTGTCGGCAAGGCACTCGCCGAATGGAACCCGGAGCCGGCACTCGATGCGTATCGCGGGCCTATATTGGTATTGGCTACCGAAGCCAGTGACACTCCAGCCGCGCTCTACCGGCTGCGCACGGACATTCCGCGCCAGATCGTGGCGGGCAGCGGCCATTGGGTGATGCTTGACAAGCCCGAGGTCGTAGCCGAAGCCGTTAATAATTTCGTCGCGACCATCGAGGCCGGCCAGAAATGACGACCAGGACCGAAGCGGCAAATGTGCTCACCGAACTGGTGCTTGCCGTGTTCAGGATGAACGGCCGTTTTCTGGATGCGGCCGACCGGCTGGCCGCTCCAACCGGGCTGACGGCAGCGCGCTGGCAGGTTTTGGGTGCAGTTTTGAAGGAGCCGAAATCTGTGGCCGACATCGCCCGCGACATGGGTCTCGCCCGTCAGAGTGTACAGCGGCTGGCCGACATACTGGCTGCGGAGGGGCTTGCCGCCTACGCCGACAACCCGGCGCATCGCCGCGCCAAGCTGTTGTCGATAACCGATGCCGGCCGGGCAGCGGTCAAGAATATCGGTACACGCCAGCATGTATGGGCGAACCGCGTTTCGGAGGGTATGGACGCCGACGCGCTGAAAGCCTCGCTTGATCTGCTGCGCACCCTGACGGAACGGGTGGAGGCGGGCGGATCCTGATCGACCACGCGGGAGCCTCTCAATGCGCTGGCGATTGTTTTTACGGCCGGCGAAAGAAATCGTAATTCTGACATGTCGCAAGTTTCTAGCTTGCGGCGTGAATCACGAGGAGTGCCGGAATGCGGATTTGGGCGATATGGGGGGCGGTGTTTCTTGCGTTTGCTGGCGCAAGCGCGGCGCGGGCCGATGTGAAGATGACCGGCTCTTTCGTCGCCGATGCCGCCTGTCCGGCAACGCAGGCGATCAAGAGCGCCAAGAATCCCGGCAATGTCTCGACCGCGGCTGGTCAGAGTTATGATCTGCTGGCCGGCAACAAGGACGCGCCTACTCACTATCTCATTCGCGTGCCGGGCGCCGATCCGGAGCGCCGCTGGGTCAAGATCAGCTGCGGTCACGTTTCGGGCGGCAGCGCGTCGACGATGCCGGCTGCACCGGCGCCTGCCGAGCCGAACAAGCCATCGGCGTCCGGAAAGCCGGAATATGTCTTCGCGCTGAGCTGGCAGCCCGCTTTCTGCGAGACCAAATCCAGCAAGACCGAATGCCGGGCGCAGACCGCCGCCGGTTTCGATGCGACCCACTTCACATTGCATGGATTGTGGCCGCAGCCGAATGGAAATTTCTATTGTCAGGTCGCGGCAAGCGACAAGGCGAATGACGATCCGGCGCACTGGCGGGATTTGCCGCCGGTCACCCTTGACCCGAAAACGCGATCGGAACTCGACCAGGTGATGCCGGGCACCGCGTCCGCACTCGAAAGGCACGAGTGGATCAAGCACGGCACCTGCTACGGCAAGAGCCAGCAGGAGTATTTCTCCGACGCCTTGAACCTGATGCGCGCGGTGAACGCGTCGCCGGTGCGCGATCTCTTCATGCAGAACATCGGCAAGCAACTGACATCCGATCAGATCCGCAGCACCTTCGACGTTACCTTCGGCAAAGGCGCGGGCGACCGGGTCCGCGTTTCCTGCGTGGTCGATCCCTCGAACGGCAGGCGGCTGATCGGCGAGCTGACGCTCGGCCTGACCGGCCCGATTGCGTCGAACGCCTCGCTCGGTGCCCTGCTGCTTGCCTCGGCGCCGACAGCCAAGGCCGGCTGCCCGAAGGGCGCGGTCGATGCCGTCGGGTTCCAGTAACAGGCCGTACGCGACTGTCGCTTTGCACCGGGGATGGTATGATCCCGGGGGGTATCATTCGCAGGGGGTGGCGATGAGTGGCGTGACGAGCGGCGCGCTGGCGCGGTTGGCGTTCTGGGCCAAGGGCATGACGGCGATCCGCGACGGCCATATGGAGTGGCCGGGCTTTTCCTACACCGAAGTGGAGTGGGCGCGCATGGCCACGCTCGCCAAACCCGTCGACGGCGGCACGTACCAATTGTTCACGCTGGTCAACGCGGCGATCTTCATCGCCATCGCCGCGCTCGGAATCTTCTGTATCTTCCTGCCGCTGGCGGCACTGCTGTTCCCGCTACCGGCCGAAACCAGTGCGCTCAAGTTTTCGCTGCTCCTGGCGGCATGCGCGTTCCTGATCATCGGCATCGGCCTGCCGATTTCGCTGCGTCTTTCGACCGCGCTGGTGGCGCCGACGTCGCTACATGCCGCGCTTGTCGCCGTGCCCGGCGATCAGGCGCTTGCGGCAAAAGTGTCATGGCAGATCAACCGGATCACGCTCGTGCTCTGCGGCCTGCTGGTACCGGGCATTCTTCTGTTCATTGCCTACGACATCGAAGCCGGCCCGATTATTGCCGCGTTGAAATGGCTGGCGATCGCGCTGATGGCGGTTTCGGTTGCGATCGGCGCATAGCGGCGGCGCAAACAATCCGGATTGAGCCAATCGCAGGCCAGGGTAGCGTTACGCGCCGGCGCTGCGCTCCGGCCTGGTCCATGTGTTGCGTCCGTCTGCTTCGTTGCCGCCCGGTTCGCCGACAACGCGATCGCGTCCCGTGGATTTGGCCTTGTAGAGACGCTGGTCGGCCAGCGCGAAGAGATCGGCAAGGCAACGGGTCGTCTCGCTGACCGTCGAGATGCCGGCGCTGACGGTAATGTCGAACCGGCTGGTGCTCGCGGACATCCTGACCGCTTGCCTGACGGTTTCGCCCAGCAGCCTGGCGAGCGGCTGCGGACGCCAGCCGAGGATCGCGAATTCCTCACCGCCGATCCTGAACAATTGATCGTCGGTCCCGACAAGTTCGCCAAGCAAAATCGCCAGGGCTTTCAGCACCCTGTCTCCCTCGGCGTGGCCGAAGCGGTCGTTGATCGATTTGAAGTGGTCGACATCGATGATCAGCAGGCTGAGCGACCTGGCGGTCCGCAGGCTGGTTGCCACAGCGGCCTCGCCGTCGCTGTCGAAGCGCCCCCTGTGCAGCAGGCCGGTGAGGCCGTCGCGACCGACATGCTCGACCAGCGCCTCATAGCGCTCGCGATAGGTCAGCGTGTCGAAAATGTCGGAAAGCCCGCGCGGCGCCGGCACCTGCCGCGCCTCGAACCACCTGATATAGGCGACCAGCATGGTGCTGTAGACAAAGGCCGCTGCCATCTTGGCGAACCAGCCGCCGAAAAACACGGCGACCGGCGCACCGGTGACGAAATGCAGCGCCGTGAAAAAGCCTGCCTGGTCGAAGGTGAGCACGCAGGCGACGGAGACCAGGATGCGGGTGAAAAGCGCCTTGCGCAGATATTTGCCGAGCTTTTCATAGAGCAGGATGATCAGGATGGCGTCGACGAACAGCAGCGTCGTGCCCCACACCATCAGCCAGCCCATCTCGTCGATGAAGCCGATGTCGGGAAGCCCGCCGCCGGGCAGCGGTGCGATGTCGTGCAGGCGCAGGATCAGCACGAGCCCGATCATCAGGGCATTGCCGAGCAGCAGGCCGTAGATCGGCTGGCGGACGGTTGCCGCGTCCTCCTTGATGTAGAGCAACAGAAGCATGACCAGCTTGCCGGAAAACAGCACAGCCGAGCCCGGCGATACCATGCCGAACGGCAGCGCGACGTAGAAGACGCTGGCGAGGTAGGTTTCCAGGAAATGCATGACGCCAAGGGCGCAGACAAAGACGCCGAGGCCGATGCGGCCTCTGAACCGGAAAAGCGTGACCATGATGCCGAAATAGAGAACCGCTTCGGCAAAAAGCAGGAAACTGTTCAGCACGGCCCGATCTCTCTCCACGAAATCGCGGCTGCCAGCGATTTCCCATCCAACACTGTTTTGACGCCGAATGGTTAACCGGAGCTTTCGCCCGGGTGCCGTCACGAAATGAAGCGGCTAAGCGTTTGTGGGTGCGACCAAATCCGCTTGGGGCCAAAACTGTTTGCCGTTCGGGGCCGCATCGCTTACATAGCCCCCAACTTCCATTCAATCCGACATCAGTCGACTTTTCAGGGAAAGCGCGCGTGGCACGCCAGTTCATCTATCACATGGCCGGCCTCAACAAGGCCTACGGCACCAAGAAGGTGCTCGAGAACATCCATCTGTCCTTCTACCCGGACGCCAAGATCGGCATCCTCGGCCCCAACGGCGCCGGCAAGTCGACGATCCTCAAGATCATGGCCGGCATCGACAAGGAGTGGAGCGGCGAGGCCTGGCTGGCCGAGGGTGCTACCGTCGGTTACCTGGCGCAGGAGCCGGCACTCGATCCGAACAAGAACGTGTTCGAAAACGTCATGGAAGGCGTCGCGGCCAAGACCGCCATCATCGAGCGCTACAACGAATTGATGATGAACTATTCCGACGAGACGGCGGACGAGTCGGCCAAGCTGCAGGACGAGATGGACCGGCTCAACCTCTGGGATCTCGAACAGCAGGTCGAGATGGCGATGGAAGCGCTCGGCTGTCCGCCCAAGGAGGCCGATGTCACCAAGCTGTCGGGCGGCGAGCGCCGCCGTGTCGCGCTCTGCCAGCTCTTGCTGCGCCAGCCCGATTTGCTGCTGCTCGACGAGCCGACCAACCATCTCGACGCCGAGACGACGGCGTGGCTGGAAAAGCATCTGCGTGCCTATCCGGGCGCGGTGATGATCATCACCCACGACCGCTACTTCCTCGACAATGTCACCGGCTGGATCCTCGAGCTCGATCGCGGCCGCGGTATCCCGTACGAAGGCAACTACACCAAATACCTCGAAGCCAAGGCCAAGCGGCTCAAGCAGGAAGGCCGCGAGGACGATGCGCGCCAGCGGGCGATCGGCCGCGAGCGCGAGTGGATCCAGTCCAGCCCGAAAGCCCGGCAGACCAAGTCGAAGGCCCGTATCCAGGCCTTCCAGGATCTGCTGGATGCAGCCGACAAGCGGCGTCCGAGCGACACGCAGATCGTCATTCCGCATGGCGAGCGGCTCGGCAATGTGGTGATCGAGGTCGAGGGCCTGTCGAAGGGCTTTGGCGACACGCTTTTGATCGACGACCTCGAATTCAAGCTGCCGCCGGGCGGCATCGTCGGCGTCATCGGCCCGAACGGCGCCGGCAAGACGACGCTGTTCCGCATGATCACCGGCCAGGAAAAGCCGGACGCCGGCACCGTTCGCGTCGGCGAGACGGTCAAGCTCGGTTATGTCGACCAGAGCCGCGACGCGCTCGACCCGACCAAGACCGTCTGGGAAGAAATCTCGGGCGGCGCCGAAGTGGTCAAGCTCGGCAAGTTCGAGGCCAACACGCGCGCCTATTGCGCGTCGTTCAACTTTCGCGGCGGCGATCAGCAGCAGAAGGTCGGCAACCTGTCCGGCGGCCAGCGCAACCGTGTGCATCTGGCCAAGATGCTGAAGACCGGCGGCAATGTGCTGCTGCTCGACGAACCGACCAACGATCTCGATACCGAAACGCTTGCCGCACTCGAAGACGCGCTAGAAAACTTCGCCGGCTGCGCCGTCATCATCTCGCACGATCGCATGTTCCTCGATCGTCTGGCGACGCACATCCTCGCCTTCGAGGGCGACAGCCATGTCGAATGGTTCGAAGGCAATTTCGAGGATTACGAGCAGGACAAGATCCGCCGCCTCGGCCCGGACGCCGTCAACCCGCACCGCATGACGTATAAGCGGCTGACGCGGTAGGGAACGGATTGGTTGCAAGCGTCCCAGGCTGCTCGTAGAATTACAGGAAGGAGACAGACATGCTTAGTGTGGAGCTTCCTACCGCGCTGGAAAAACGCCTCGAGATCGTCGCAAGGAAAACTGGCCGGACAAAACACGACGTAGTCGTTGAGGCCATTGCCGAGCAAATTCAGGATTTGGAGGACGGACTAATCGCCCTTGAGCGCCTTAACGATGGTAAAGGTGAATGGCTTTCTCTGGCCGAAGTTAAGGAACGACTGGGATTGGACGATGCAAGCGACCGCAGTGACGGCTGATCGTGTGGACAATTCGTGTCGAGAAGCGTGCACTGAAGGAGATCTCCAGATTGCAAAGGTCCGATCAGCGTCGGATTGTGGACTTCCTGGAAAACAGGCTCGCCCCGCGCGATAATCCACGCGAACTTGGCGAAGCGCTAACAGGACCGCTGGCAGGTCTCTGGAAATATCGTGTGGGCTCATTCCGAATTCTGACAAGGATCGACGATAGCGCCGTCGCAATTTGGGTGGTTCAAATCGGCGACCGTCGCGAGGTCTATCGATGACTCCAGTCGCGAAGGTGAGACCCGACTGGTCCGCCGCCCTCTACCTGAAATTCGAGGATGAGCGCACGCGGCCGGCGCGCGATCTCGTTGCGCAGGTGCCGGTGCCAGAACCGCGCCGGGTGGTCGATATTGGCTGCGGACCGGGCAATTCGACCGAATTGCTGGTCGGGCGCTGGCCGCAGGCGCAAATCAGCGGCTTCGATACCTCGCCCGACATGATCGAGAAGGCCAAGGCGCGCCTGCCCGGCGTCAGCTTTGCGCTGGCGGATGCGGCGGCGTGGCAGCCGACCGAACCCGTCGACGTGATCTTCGCTAACGCGGTGTTCCAGTGGCTGCCGGAGCATCCGGCAGTCTTCCAGCGGCTGATGGGATTCTTGGCTCCCGGCGGCGCGCTTGCCGTGCAGATGCCGGACAACATGGCTGAGCCCTCGCACCGGCTGATGCGCGAGACGGCGGCCGAGATGCCGTTCTCCGAAAAGCTGGGCGACGTTGCCCGCGCGCCGCTGCCGCCGGTCGCGTTCTATTACGACCTTTTGTCACCATTCTCGGACCGGCTCGATATCTGGCACACGATCTACAACCATCCGCTGGCCGATGCCGAGGCGATCGTCGAATGGGTGAAGTCGACGGGGCTGAAGCCGTTCCTCGATCCGCTCGACGAAGACGAGCGGCAGCTTTTCCTGAAGCGCTACACGGCCAGGATCAGCGAAGCCTATCCGAAAACGGCAAGCAGCAAGGTGTTGCTGCGCTTTCCCCGTCTCTTCATCGTGGCGCGGCGTTCCGCTTAGAAACTCTAGCTACACCCAAAAACAGTGCATGGCGGATGCTTGACCGGCTTTCGCCGTCGTGCGCATCTCGCTGGGGCAGGGATAACGTCCCTTCATGGCCCACGGGGGTGGATGATGACACTGAAAAAGCTCGTTTTCGGCGGCAGCATTTGTGCGGCCGCTGTGCTTGCCTTGTCTCTATCGGCGGAGGCCAAGCGAGCGCGCTGCTTCACCAGCGACGATAGGTATTTCTCCTGCAGCTATCGGGCGCTGGACGATGACGGCAGCTTTCGCATCTCGGCGCCGGGCTATCCGACTTACGTCCTGGAGATCGACGGGCCGGGTTTTGCCTACGGCTATGTCAATCTCGGCCGCCGCAACGTGCCGCTGCCCGGGCAATTCGTGCGCAGCCGCGATGACGGCGCCTGCTGGAACAACCCGCAGACCAATACCAAGCTCTGCGCCTGGTAAAGACCCTTTCCAGGGACTTGATTTAAGCCGGCATAAACTGGCTAGGTGCAAAAGAGGTTGCGCCGAGCTTTTTGCGGCGCCGACATGAAGCCGCAACGCCTGCGCATGGGACGAACTGGAAATGCATCGCGTCATCATCAGCGGCATCGGCGTTGAGATCCCCGAAGCTTCGATCACCAATGAGGAGCTTGTCGCAAGCTTCAACAGCTGGGTGGACATGGAGAACGTCCGCCGCGAGGTGTCGGGCGAGCCGCTGCTGCAGAAATCGGACAGTGCTTTCATCGTCCATGCCTCGGGCGTCCAGACCCGCCATGTCCTCGAACGGGAAGGCATCCTCGACCCGACCCGCATGGCGCCGCGCTTCCCGGCGCGGACCGACGATGCGCTGTCGCTGGAGGCCGAGTTCGGCATCGCCTCGGCCAGCAAGGCGCTGGATCATGCCGGGCTGAAACCTGGGGATATCGACCTGGTGATCTGCTCGGCCTCGCATCATCAGCGGCCCTATCCGGCGATCGCCATCGAGATGCAGCAGGCACTGGGGACGAAGGGCGCCGGTTTCGACATGGGGCTTGGCTGCTCGTCGGCGGCGGCCGCGTTGCACATCGCCGTCAACCTGGTGCGGGCAGGGGCGCACAAACGCGTGCTGGTGTCGACGCCGGAGATCATCACCGGCCATCTCAATTTTCGCGACCGGCAGACGCATTTCATCTTTGGCGACGCTTCCGTGTCGATGGTCGTCGAAGGGCTCGCCCAGGGCGAGAAGCGGCCGGGCCGATTCGAGGTGCTGGATACGCGTACCTGGACGCAGATGTCGAACAGCATCCGCACCAATCTCGGTTATTATACCCGCGCCACCCAGGACGATCCGTACATGATCGATCTGGAAGGCAATCTGATCAAGCAGATCGGCAACAAGGTGTTCAAGGAAGTCACCGTTGCCGGCCACAAATTCATCGTCGAGTTCCTGGCCGAGCACGGGCTGACGCCGCAAGCGATCCGGCGTTTCTGGCTGCATCAGGCCAATGCGCGGATGAACGCCATGATCCTGAAACTATCCTTCGGTCATGAGGTCGACCATGACCGGGCGCCGATGGTGCTGGAGCGCCTCGGCAACACCGCCGCCGCCGGCGCCATCATCGCCCTGTCGGAGAACCATGCCGATATGAAGGCCGGCGACTACGGCCTGCTCTGCGCGTTCGGCGCCGGCTACTCGATCGGCGGTGCGCTGTTACGCATGCTCTGACTATTTCGGCGCGGACGGCACCGGCATCGGAGCGCGCTTGGCAAATCGCATCAGTCCGCTTGATCGGAGCATCAGCGCTTTCGACTGGACCTGATGAGCTGACCGCGGCTAATTGCGCGTATCACGCGAGGCACGAACCCATGCTGGATCTTTTTCCCGAAGCCGAAACTCCGGTCGAGATCGTGCCCGCGCGAAAACTCGCCGCCAGGGTGGCAGCGCTTTACCTCGCACCGTTCGATCATTTCGAGACACGGGCAGTGGACATGTTGCAGCTCGGCTTCGATGGCATCGATGGCGATTTCCACGCCGGCACGACGCGGCGCTCTGGCGGGCGCGAGCCCTGGTATCCGCGCGGCACCGAGATGCGCAACGAACGGCAATTGTCGATCATGGCAGCGGACGAACTGGCAATTGTCGCCGAACGGATGGGCGTCGCCGAGATCAAGCCGGAATGGATCGGCGCCAATCTCGTGATCGAAGGCCTGCCGCACCTCTCGATGTTGCCATCCGGCACGCTGCTGTTCTTCAAAGGCGGCGCAACCGTCAAGGTCGACGCGCAGAACGGGCCTTGCCGGATCGCGGGCAGGTCGGTCGCCGAGCATGCCGGGATGGCCGATGTCGAGGCCGGCGCGCTGCTGTTCCCGAAAGCGGCGAAGCGGTTGCGCGGGCTCGTCGCCTGGGTCGAGAAACCCGGCACGATCACTGCCGGCGAGGAGATTTCGGTGCGTGTGCCGGAGCAGTGGATTTACCGGGCCTGATTGTTTGCCAGGCAAGGCGGCAAAGCCAGTCAAAGCCGCGCGCTGCGTATTTTGTTCTTGCTTTGTGCCGGCAGCTATGCTACTGATTTCGGTATGGTGCTAATTGGCTCCAATGATCCGCCCTCCGAGGCGGTTTTTTTGTTTCTGGCTTTGAAAGTTCCGATGTTGCCGGCCTGACGTCGGCGGGACAGAGGGGGGCGCCATAGAACTCGACGCGTGTGTCTGCCATCGCTCTATTCCTCGTCCTCGTCATCGAGCAGACGGGTGGCACGCCAGCGGGTTAGCACGATGTTGGTTTGCTCGATGACGAAGAAGCGCGCGGAATCGCGGTCATAGCCTTCGGCCAGCAGCTTTTCGTAGTCGGTATGGGCGTGGCGAATATGCGCTATCGTCGCCAGCCACACGGCAATGCTCGGTGGCAAGGTCTTCATGTGCACGGCGCCGGCATCGGCACGGATCTTTTCCATGTCGGCATAGGGCGCCAGTGGCAGGAGCGCTGTCAGCGCCTTGGCGATGGCGCGGCGGCGGCCGGTCGGGGCGCTCACTGCCCGTCCGATCTGGACAACTGGTCCCGCCCGGCCATGGTCGCCGCGGCGAAGGCATCGGTCGAGGCGAAGTAGGGCTTGATGTCGATGACCGGCGTGCCGTCGAGCACGTCGATGGCATCGAGATCGATGCGGCCGGTATCGATATCGACGGCAACCAGCCTGGCGACATGCAGCCCAATTGGGTTCGGCCGGGCAGGGGAGCGCAGCGAAAAGACGCCTTTCGGCTCCATGGCATGGCGGGGTTTCTGGATAATCAGTTGCCGCGGCGCATGGTGCAGCCAGGACAGGACGATCACGTGGCTGGCGCGTTCCAGCCCAAGCAGGCCCTCACGATAAAGCGGGTCGATGACCAAGTGCGCCGGCTGTCCCGTCTCCCGCGCGGCCTTCATGTTTTTGGGGCAAGTCTCCCGCGTGGTCCAGGGCGAAGCGATGCGGCCGATGAAGACGACATGGCCATCCGGCGGCATCGTTGCCGGGTCGGTTTCCAGGAGCTTTTCGCCGCTGCGCGTTTCGAACATGGGCCTCGCCTCGATGCATCCGGCTTTGCGCGATCCGCTGCGCATGCGTCATTTTCTTGTCCGGAAGCGACATAGCGCTTGCAACCCTATCAAAATCGACATAAACATATGTTTATATCTTTTCAAAGAGAATGCTCGCATGCATGTCGCTCTCGACACGATGGTAGATACATTGAAGGCGGCTGCCGAATCCAGCCGGCTGCGTATATTGGCGCTGCTGTCGCGCGGCGATCTGACCGTTTCAGATCTCACCGAAATCCTCGGCCAGTCGCAGCCGCGCGTCTCGCGCCATTTGAAATTGCTGCTGGAGGCAGGGCTGATCGGCCGCTACCAGGAGGGCTCGTGGGCTTTCTTCCGGCTTTCGGATTCCGACACGTCGCGCGATTTTGTGCTCAGGCTGGTCTCCGGCATCCGCGGCGCCGATCCGCAGGTCGAGCGTGATCTCGAACGGCTGGCCGCGGTCAAGCGCAAGCGGCAGGACCGGGCTGCCGAATATTTCTCGGTCAACGCCGCAAGCTGGGACCATATCCGCTCGCTGCATGTGCCGGACCGCGCCGTCGAAGCAGCCCTCATCAAGCTCGTCGGCAAGCGGCCGTTCCACTCGATGCTCGATCTCGGCACCGGCACCGGACGGCTGCTCGAGATCTTTTCGCCGCTCTATCGGCGCGGTATCGGCATCGACATGTCGCGCGAAATGCTGACGGTGGCGCGCGCCAATCTCGACAAGGCCGGCATTTCGAATGCGCAGGTGCGGCAGGGCGACATTTTCGCGCCGCCGGTCGAACGCGACGCCTTCGATCTCGTTACCATCCATCAGGTGCTGCACTATCTCGACGATCCTGCCCGCGCCATCCGGGAGGCGGCGCGTCTGTTGCGCCCGGCCGGCCGGCTGGTGATCGTCGATTTCGCGCCGCACACGCTGGAGTTCTTGCGCGAGGAGCACGCGCATATGCGCCTCGGCTTTTCCGACCGGCAAATCGCCGACTGGTTTTCCGAGGCCGGCCTCGACCTCGAGGACAGCCAGGAATTCGAACCGCGCGGTGGCAACGAGGCCAAGCTCACCGTCAAACTCTGGCTCGGCCGCGATCGGCGCATGCTGATTGCCGAGCCTTCCAACGACAGACAACCGGCCAATGCGTATCCGATAGGGGAAACCGCCTGATGAACCAGTTCCGCTTCTCCCGCCGCCCCGACATCGGCGACAAGGTCAGGGTGTCGTTCGAGTTCTTTCCGCCGAAAAACGATGAGATGGAAGCAAGGCTGTGGGACACGGTCACCCGGCTGGAGCCGCTCAAGCCGAAATTCGTCTCGGTCACCTATGGCGCCGGTGGTTCGACCCGCGAGCGCACGGCCCGCACCGTCAAGCGCATCCTCAACGAAACGTCGCTGACGCCGGCGGCGCACATGACCTGTGTCGACGCGGCGCGCCACGAGGTCGATGCGGTGATCCGGGAGTTCGCCGATATGGGCGTCAAGCGTTTCGTCGCCCTGCGCGGCGATCCGGCCGAGGGCGTCGGCGCGGCTTACCGGCCGCATCCGGAAGGCTATGCCAATGGCGCCGAACTGGTCGATGCGCTGAAGGGCGCCGGCGATTTCGACATATCGGTCTCGGCCTATCCGGAAAAACATCCGGAGAGTCCGGATTTCGCCACCGATTTCGACATGCTGAAGCGCAAGGCCGACAACGGGGCGACGCGGGCGATCACCCAGTTCTTCTTCGACAACGATCTCTATGAGCGCTATGTCGAGCGGGCACGGCGGGCCGGCATCTACATACCGATCGTGCCGGGCATATTGCCGGTGCACAATTTCACCCAGGTCGCCAACTTCTCGGCGCGGTGCGGCGCCTTGGTGCCGGCATGGCTGGCCGAGCGTTTCGATGGGCTGCAGAACGATCCGCAAACGCATGCGCTGGTGGCGTCTGCCGTGGCCGCCGAGCAGGTGCTGGACCTTGTCGAGCGCGGCGTCGGCGATTTCCACTTCTACACGATGAACCGGGCCGATCTGGTCTTCGCCATCTGCCACATGATCGGCATCAGGTCGCACGAAGTCGAGGCGGCGGGATCCGCCGCGGCGTAAGACGGCAAGCTCCTTTTTGAAATGTCAAAGATCGGGGGAATGCAAAAGGCCGGGCAAAATGCCCGGCCTTTTCAATGGTTTGTAATATTCGGTGCTGGTCTTCCCCCGCTCAGCGGCCTTATGGAAGGACGCCCATAATGAGGGCGCCGATGAATGCAAACGCAGCACAAATCATCAATGCGTTGATCGGCCTCGTCAGTCCCATGTCATAGCCTCCTCTTAAGAGCTATGGCGAGAGTCTAGGGTCATTTGTGCCACAGGCAAGCAGAAACTTTGCTGCAATGCGACGAGATTGTGGAATTTGCGACCTGCCGTTTGCCGTTAGGCATTGAAACTCTTGGTCAAAAGCCGGCGTTGGACCTGTGAATAATTTGTGGCGAAGCCGGGGCAGCAACGAGAATGGCAGCGCTACCGCGGCGGAAATCGGAATCGATTTCGAGCTGAGAGTCGGGGAACATGCTCTAACGCCGCCCGAACAAGCGACCGTCGATGGTGACGAGGCCGAGCGCAATCAGCGCCATGCCCGCCAATTCGAACAGTTCGAGCCGCTCGCCCAGGAACAGCAAGCCGAGCAGGATGGCACTGGCCGGCACGATGAGCGTGACCAGCGAGGCGTTGGTGGCGCCGGCCGAGGCGACGAGGTTGAAATAGAGGATGTAGGCGAAGGCGGTCGACAGCAGCGCCAGCGCCAGCACCGCCGCCCATACCGGCGGCGAGGCCGAAAACAGAGTGGCAGCGTCATAGGTGAACAGAACGACCGGGATCATGATGATGGTCGAGCAGGTCAATTGTCCGGCGGCAATGACCGGTGACGGCACACCCTTGAAGCGGCGGGCGATCATCAGCGCAACCGCATAGGAGACCGAGGCACCGATGAGCGCGAATTTCGCCCAGACCGGCCCGCCGAGCCCGGCGACAAGGCCAGGACCGATCATCACCGCCGTCCCCGCGATACCGAGGGCGATGCCGGCAAGCTTGTTCCACGACAGTTTTTCGTCGCTGGTCAGGGCGTTGGCGAGGATCAGCGTCCAGAACGGCGTGGTCGAATTAAGCACCGAGGCGACACCGGCGCCGAGCTCGGTCTGGCCGGCAAAGATCAGCGAGAAAGGGATGACATTGTTGGCGAGCGCCAGCAGGAAAAACAGTCCGGCATGCGGCAAGGCGAGGCGAAAGGACGGACCGCGAACCGCAAGGTAGAGCTGCAACGCGGTCGCCGCGATGGCGACGCGAAACAGCACCAGCACCAGCGGAGGGAGTTCCGACACCGCAATGCGGGCAAAGAAGAACGAACCGCCCCAGATGGCGCCGAGCAGCAGAAGCTGGGCCCAGTCCTTGAGCACCATCGGCCCGCGCATCGTGGTGGTGGCAGCTATCGCCATTGGTCGTCCTCCCAGACGAGATGCCTTGCTCTCTTCAGGCATCTGTTCACGCTCTACCGGTCCGGCGGCAAGGGCCACCCGAAACCTGAGTGATGGCCTAGCTCGCTCATAACCGGCGCACAGAACGGCGTAGCGCCGCGAAGCCAGGGCGGCGAGACATAGAATTGTTTTCATTAGCCGCTAGCTTGGATTAATTGTGCGCAGCCTCAGTCAAGGGATTCGTCCATGCAGCGATTCGAAAATGCCCGCGAGGCAGCGCTGGCGCTTCGCCCGGACGATCCGATCTATTGCTTCCGCCCGCAGGTGCTGAAGGCGGACGCCAAACAGTTCATGGGCATGTTTCCCGGCAAGACCGCCTATGCGGTCAAGACCAATGGCGAGCAGATCGTGCTCAACGCGCTGGTCGAGGCCGGCGTCAGCGCCTTTGATGTGGCCTCGCCCGGCGAATTCGCCGCCGTGCGCGCCGTCTCGCCGGACGCCGAGATGCTCTACATGCACCCGGTGAAGGCGCAGTCGGACATCAGGCTGGCGCTGGAAAAATACGCCATTCGCGTCATTTCGCTCGACCATGAGGACGAGATCACCAAGCTGACCAGGGTGGTGCGGGCTCTCGACATCGATCCGGGCGCCATCACCGTGTTCGTGCGCATCCAGACGAAAGGCTCGGCGGCCTACGAACTGTCGAAGAAGTTCGGCGCCGGACCGGCCAATGCGGTCGAACTGGCCGAACGGCTGAACCGAACCGGCTACAAGGTCGGGCTGTGCTTTCACGTCGGCAGCCAGATCGAGGATCCCGACACCTACGAGCGGGCGCTGGCCTCCGCCGACTGGGTGCGCAACCGCGTCGGCTTCGACATTGCCGGGCTCGATGTCGGCGGCGGCTTTCCCGCCGAATACGGTCATGATCCGAACAGCCGCAAGCCGGAAATGCCGTCGCTCGGCCAGATCATGTCGCGGCTGTCGGGCGACCTCCAGGAGTATCAATTCGACCAGATGCAGCTGGTGGCCGAGCCCGGCCGCGTGATCGTGGCGCGCTGCCTGTCGCTGATCGTGCGCGTGCTGCTGCGCAAGGGCAAAAGGCTCTACATCAATGACGGCATCTGGGCGTCGCTGTCGGATTCATGGACCGGCAAGATCACGCTGCCGGCACGCTTCATCCCCGATCCGGCGATCCGCTCGCGCAATGGCGAGGACAGGACCATCGTGCCGTTCAAGGTCTGTGGCGCGACCTGCGATTCCGTGGATATACTGTCGCGGCCGTTCTGGCTGCCCGAAACCGTCGATACCGGTGACTGGATCGAGATCGGCCATATCGGCGCCTATTCGCTGTCACTCCGGACACGGTTCAACGGCTTCTATCCCGATACTTTCGTCGAGGTGGCGACGCCATTCGACGAAGGCGATGCACCGCAGGGGTTTGCCAGCCTGGAGACGATGGCCGATTAGTTGATGGTGAATGGAAGCAGTTCTTGCGTTCCGTCCGCTTCGGTGAATCGTCACCACCATTCATATTCACCTCCCCGTAGTCAGGCTACTCCGCCGCCGGCCTGGATGTTCTCGCCGGTCAGCCAGCGAGCTTCGTCCGAAGCCAGGAAAACCGCGACATCGGCGACGTCGCGCGGTGCTCCGATCCGGCCGAAGGGCGACATGCCTGCGGCCACGGCCCGGTCCCGCTCCGGAAGCAGGTCGGTGTCGGTGAAGCCTGGCGACAGCGCATTCACGGTAACGGCGCGCGGGCCGAGTTCGCGCGAGAGGACGCGGACGAACTGCTCGACGGCTCCCTTGCTGCCGAGATAGAGCGCCGTCTGCGTGAAAAACATCTTGGTTCCACCGGTGGAGACGGCAATGATGCGGCCACCGTCGCGAACGCGGCGCGCGGCCTCCTGAAGCGTGAAGAAGGTGCCTTTGGCATTGGTGCCGAACACATGGTCGAAGTCCGCTTCGGTAGCCTCGACGAGCGGCTTTATGACGGCGACGCCAACATTGGCGACGACGATGTCAATCGGCCCCATCTGCATTTCGGTTTCGTCGAACAGCCTGCGAATGTCGGGGATGCTGGAGACGTCCGCCTGGATGGCGACGGCTTTTCCGCCATTCCCTTCAATGGCGGCAACGACTTCCCTGGCGGCTTTCTCGTTGCCGACATAGTTGACGACCACGGCAGCACCCTTGGTTGCGAGCCCCTCCGCGATGGCGCGTCCGATGCCGCGCGAACTGCCGGTCACAAGTGCGGTTTTGCCTTCGAGTGGACGATGCATGGCTGTTCCTTCCGTCTGGATACGGCCGCCCCGATCGAGCGGCGTTCCAGCGATAGCTAGGGGCATGCTATTGCTCAGAGAATAGCCTATTATCTAACTGACTTATTAAGCCTGGGGTACATAATGCGCGGAACCGAGTTTTCCGAACTCACGGCATTTGCAACAATCATCGAAGAGGGCAGCTTTGTCCGCGCCGCGGCCAAGCTCAGAATTTCGCCTCCAGCACTCAGCCAGACGATACGCGGGCTGGAAGAGCGTCTCGGTGTCCGCCTGCTCAACCGTACCACGCGCAGCATGGCGCCGACCGCTGAGGGTGAGAAGCTGTTTGCCCGCATCGCGCCGGCGTTCAGCGAACTGGAAGGGGCCGTCGCCGACGCGCATGCATCACGCGGCCGGCCGGCAGGCTCGCTGCGCATCAATGTTCCGCGCATCGCCGCCACGCGTTTCATCGCGCCGATCCTCGGCGACTTCCGCCGCGCCTATCCCGATATCGCCCTCACCATCATCGTTGACGACATGCTCACCGACATCGTCGAAGGTCGCTTCGATGCCGGAATCAGACTGGGTGAGCGGCTGCACAAGGACATGGTGGCGGTGAAGCTCAGCGAGGAACTCGAGATGGCCGCAGTGGCGGCGCCGAGCTATCTGGAGCATCGCCCGATACCCCGCCATCCCGCGGACCTGCATCAGCACCAGTGCATCAATTTCCAGTGGCCGAGCGGCGGCAATCTCTACCGCTGGGAGTTCGCCCGAGGCCAGCGTGCCTTGGAAGTGGCCGTCAGCGGCGGCCTGACGGTAAACGATACGGACCTGATGATGGGGGCGGTTCTGGATGGGGTCGGGGTGGCGTACATGCTGGAATATCAGGTCCGGCCGTGGATCGAAGCGGGAAAGCTCATCCGCTTTCTCGAAGCCTGGTCGCCGAGATTTCCGGGCTTTTATCTATATCACGCGAGTTCCCGGCAGGTTCCCGCGCCGCTACGAGTGTTTATCGATTTCCTGCTGGCGAGGCGGTGAATAGTGAATAGTGAATAGTGAATGGTGAATAGTGGTAGCTCTGGTGCTCAATGCGGCTCCGGCGCCATTCTTTTTACCAATCACCACCCTCACAGCCTGGCCAGCAGCTCCGGCGTCGGCCAGCCGTCGACCGGCAAGCCCAGCCGCATCTGCTCCTTGCGGATCGCTTCGCGGGTGTTGGTGCCGAGGATGCCGTCGACGGTGCCGACGTCATAGCCTCTCGCCTCGAGCTTGGTCTGTAGCGCCTTCATCTGGTCGCCGTCGAGGCCCGGGTCGGGGTTGCGCGGATCGAATCGCGGAGCGCCCCCCAGCCGGGCGGCAAGATTTGCCGCGGTCAGGGCATAGGTAAAGGACTGGTTCCACTCGAGATAGACGTCGAAATTGTCGTAGGTCAGGAAGGCTGGCCCCTTGCGACCCATGGGCAGCGCCAGGCCGGCCTTCAGGCCGTTGTCGAGAAGCGGCGTGCCGTCTGGCCTGGTAACGCCCCACTGGCTCCATTGCGTCAACGGCAGCTTGTTGGTGCGTCCCGTCTGCTCCCACGGCAAGTTGTCGGGCACACGGACTTCCTCGATCCAGGGCTGGTCGCGCTTCCAGCCGCGCGACCGGATCTTGCTGGCCGTGCTCATGATCACGTCCGGCGCGCTGCCGCGCAGGTCGACCAGGCCATCCCCGTCGCCGTCGACGCCGTGGCCGAGATAGTCGGAAGGCAACATCTGCGTCTGGCCGATCTCGCCGGCCCAGGCACCGGTCACGTCGGCCGGCACCACACCGCGATCGATCAAGATCAGCAGCGGCACGATCTGCGGCCGGAACAACTGCGGGCGGCGGCAGTCATACGAGAGGCTCACCAGCGCATTCAGTGTGTGAAAAGCGCCTTGCACGGCGCCAAAATCGGTTTCCAGGGCCCAGAAGGCGGCAATGACCGGCGCCTGGACGCCGTATTCGCGATCCGCGCGGGCAAAGACCTCGGCATATTTTTGCAGATTGGCCGCACCCTGCTTCAGCCGATGCGACGAGATCATGCGGTTCGAGAATTCGATGAAGGTCTGGGTGAAGACGCCCTGGGCGCGGTCGCGTGCCAACGCCTTCTCATCGAGGGTGGCGTTTTCCAGCGCGTCAAGGCCGGCAGCGCCGACGCCGGCTGCCCTGGCCTCCGCCGCCACGCCCTGCTTCCATGCCTCGAAATCGCCGCCGCATTGCTGTGCCGCGGCCGGCACGGCGCTCAGGAGCAGCGCCGCGAGAAGTCCAAAGCGCAATCGCATCGCCATCCTTCCGAAAAGATTACCAGCGGTTGCAGGCATTCGTTATTGGCTGTGTCGAAAAGCAGGCGGCAGGCCCGGTGTCAACGGGTGTTCTGCCGCAACCACTTCTTCCACGCGGCTTCGGAGCCGTTGAAGACGTTGATGTCGGCGTTTCCGGCCATGCCCGGCACGACGCCCGTTCCGGTATACTGCCAGAAGGTGAAGGGATGGCTGCCGTATTTCTGGCGCGGATGCCCGGCGACGGAGCGCAGCCAATAGGGGTAGCTGCGGAAACCCGACAAACCATTATCTTCGAAGAAGTCGACCGACGTGTAGATGATCGGCTTCTTGCCGTAGTGTTTTTCGACGATTTCGAGGAACGTGCTCATCTCGCTGCGTACCGTGGCGGGATCGGGCCGCAGCTTGCACGTCGGCGATTTCGGGTTCCATTCCATGTCGAGAACTGGCGGCATCGCCGAGCTGTCTTTGGGCACGTTCTGGATGAACCAGCGCGCCTGGGTCGCGGCCGGCGTGCAAAAGTAGAAGAAGTGATAGGCGGCGCGGGGGATGCCCGAGGCCTTGGTGCGGCTCCAATGCTCGTTGAAAGCTTCATCGAACCGGTCTCCGCCTTCGGTTGCCTTGATGAAAGCGAAAGAGATGCCGCTGGCCCTGGCCGCCGGCCAGTCGATCGAGGTCTGGTATTTGGAGACGTCGGTGCCGTGGACGGCATAGCTCCACGGTGCGCCGCTGTCCCATTCATGCGGGTCGGAATCGGCAAAACGCGGCGCGCGTACCACAACCGTCGCGGCACTGGACGACGATGGCGTCAGATCCTCGACCGTCGAGCAGGCACCAAGCAGCATCAGCGTGATGAGGACCGCGAAACGGCGCATCGCTACTTCCCGAGCCGGTTTCAGCCGGCCGCTGATGGGTCTTTCCGCGGGTGGCCCCTCGACCGGGCGCAGCGTGTCTGAAACCGACTTACGCGACGCGCCTGGATCTTCGTTTCATGCATTTCCCAAACCGTTGCGCAGTTTTGGGACGCATGCATTCAAGCCCCGCCGGACGGTCACCCCACAGGATCGCCCGGTCTGTCCAAGCGCGTCGCTTCGACGCGCTTGGCTCTTTTGTCTGTGCATGTCGTGGTCCCAAAACCGCTGCGCGCTTTTGGGCGACATGCACCTGTGATCGCCGATCATGGTTGATATTCGGTTGACGGCGCTCGACAAGAGCCGCGATTTTGCCGAAACAATGGCGGCAAATCGATGACATAGATCGAGCGCGCCGGGGGAACTCAAAATGCAGATCCTTTTGAAGTTCGTCAAATGGCTGCTCGGCCTGGCTGTGCTGGCCGCCGCGATACTCGCCGGCTGGCTGTATTTCGCGCCGCCGGAACTGATCCGCGTCGGTTCCGGCTATGCGGCCAAGATCGTCTGCTCGAACGTCTTCATCGCCGGGCGCGACGCCAACGACGTGCTCGCCGTCGATGTGCAGGCGCCGGGTCATCCGCTGCTGAAGCTGATGAGAGTGTCGGTGGACAAGGAGAAGGGAACGGTTTCGGCGGGCCTGTTCGGCGCGCTCGGAAAAAGTGTCGCGGTCGCTCGCGAGGGGCTCGGCTGCGCCTCGGTTCCCGACGGGGATATTGCCGCCGCCAAGGCTATCGCCGGCGCTCCACCGACGCCGGCGCCGCTGCCCGATGCGATGTGGCCGGAAGGCGACGATGTCGGTGCCTCGCAGGATCCCGAGGTTGTGAAGGCCCTCGACGATCCAGCAATGACCGGCGCCGGGATGCGGGCGGTGGTGGTGGTCAAGAGCGGCCGCATCGTCGCTGAGCGCTATGGCGACGGCTTTTCCGAAAAGACGCCACTATTGGGCTGGTCGATGACCAAGACGGTGAATGCGGCGATCGTCGGCACGCTGGTGAAGGGCGGCAAGCTGGCGATGACCAACCAGGGCCTGTTCGGTCCCTGGAAGGGAGATGGCCGCGCCATGATCAGCCTCGCCGACATGATGGCGATGTCGAGCGGGCTGGAATTCAACGAGGATTATGGCGACGTCGCCGATGTGACGCGTATGCTCTATCTCGAACCGGACATGGCAGGCTTTGCCGGATCCAAGCCGCTGACCGGCGAGGTCGGCAGGGTGTTTTCCTATTCGAGCGGCACGGCGGTGATGCTGTCCCGATTATGGCAGGACGCGATCGGCGACAAGGACGAGGCGCTGGCCTGGCCGAGGGCCGCGCTGTTCGATCCGCTCGGTATGCACAGCGCGGTGCTTGAAGCCGACGAGCACGGCACCTTCGTCGGCTCGTCCTATCTCTATGCCACCGCACGCGATTGGGCGCGCTTCGGCCAGTTCCTGCTGCAGGGCGGCGTCTGGAACGGCAAAGAGATACTGCCCGCCGGCTTCGTCGACTGGATGCGGGAACCTGCAACTGCCTCGAAGGTCTACGGCAAGGGGCAATTATGGATCGAAGGACCGGGCGACGAAGAAAACCCCGGCGCCGGCATTGCCGCCGGCCTGCCCAAGGACACCTATTGGATGGAGGGGCATGACGGGCAAACGGTCGCCATCGTCCCCTCGGAGCAGCTGGTTGTGGTGCGGCTCGGCCTGACGCCGGCCAGGCTCGGCTACCGGCCGCAGGCGATGGTGGCGGCGCTGGTCAAGGCGCTGCATTAGGCGGTATCGATATTAAGGTGATGCCGGCCTGCAAACGGCGGTTTCCTGCGCTTGCGGCCTTCGCCGGCCAAAGCACTTATGGAGCGGTCGTGGCAGTTAAGGCTACGGCCGGCGTAGGCCGGTGCTGACGTAGCCAAAAGGACGCTCCGCTCCGGTTCTCGGAACCCCCGTTTTCGACTTGGCCTGACCTGAATCTCAACACATCCTGGCTATCGAACTGGGCCGATCACGGCGAGCCACGCATAGCCGCGACAAAGTGTTTGGAAACGGAAGCTTGCGCCGGTTCTTGCAGATTCCGAATCCAGAACCGCGCGCAACGATTCACGCGGCTCGACGTGGAATTTTTTCAGCCAGCCACGCAACAGCATGCGGAACCAGCTGGGCAAGGCTTCCTGCTGGCCAAAATCGACGACGTGCAGCGAGCCGCCCGGGGATAGGGCAGCAAGTGCCGCAGACACCGTCTTCTCCCAGCCGGGGATCATCGACAGCGAATACGAGACAAAGACGCGGTCGAAACTTTTGACGCCGAACAGCGCCTTTGCGTCGAAATCAGTGGCGTCGCCGCGCGCCAGGGTGACGCGGCCGGAGAGGCCTTCGCGCGCGAGAGCGGCGGTGGCCGTCTCCAGCATCTCGGCCGAAATATCGAGGCCGAAGAAGCGCGCGCCGGGATAGCGGCGGGCAGCGAGGACAATGTTGCGGCCGGTGCCGCAGCCAAGCTCGAGCACCGTGCTGCCGGCCGGCACATCCAGTCCGGCGATAAGCCGGTCGCGGCCGAGCAGATAATATTTGCGGGTCAGGTCGTAGATATGACGCTGCCAGCGGTAGACACCGTCCATCAGTTCGGCATGGCTGGCCGGCAATTCGGTCGTGCTCATGCGGACCGCTTCACATAGAGATGGAAGCCGCCATAGATGGCCGAGCGATCGCAGGCCGAAAACTCGCGCGAGGCGTCGTTCTCGTAGCGCCACTGGTCGAGCAGCGAATTCGAGACGCGGCCAGGCAGCAGGCTGGGTTCCGCTGCGGTGCGGAAGATGACGCGGGCGCCTGTGGAGGCGGTTCGGGTGATCTCGGCCCACAACCCGTTGAGCTGGCCGTCGGTCATCCAGTCCTGTGCATCGAGCAGCACGAAGCGGTCGACCGAGCCGGCATCCTTGCCGGCAAGGAACTCGATCAGATTGGCATGGTGGACGGCAACGCGATCGACATTGTTGCGGATCGTCTTATAGTTGCGCTTTTCGAGGTAGGCGGGCAGGGCGGCCTCGCCCGGATTAGGGTAGCGGCGGGCGAAAGCCTGCCAGGCGAAATAATTGGTCTTCAGCGGAAAATCACAGGCGAGCTTTTCCAGTCGTGCCTTCAGCACGCTGGCCATGGTGCCGTCACCCGAGGTGATCAGCGAATCGTACTGGGCCGGCGGAATGCCGAGGCCGAACAGCGAGGCTTTTCGCGAGGTCGCCCATTTCAGCAGCGGTTTTTCGAAGACCGGCGCCAGCTCTTCGTCGAAGAAGCGGCGCTGATCGGCGATGCTCTCGGCGTCCATGATGCCGGCCGGGTCGACGCCGAAGAATTTTGCGGTGCGGTGGCCCATGGCGATGAACAGGCCAAGCAGGCCGGTCTGGTAGAAATTGCGGTCGAAGACAGCGATGCGGCGACGACCGCGCCAGTTGCGGCGCTCCCAATAATGGCGGCTGACCGGGTCGAGATGCGGGGCGATGAAGCGATCGTAGGCCTGCGAATTGTGCCCGGTCCCAGCCGCGCCGAAGAAACGGAACAGGTCGCCCTGCGACGGCAGGTGACGCACCGCTGCGAGCTTCATGCGGTTCAGCGCAATATGCGCGGCGTTGAGGTCGACGGCATCGATCCTTTCTGGCGACCGGGTAAGATAGGCGAGGATGTTACAGCCACCGGAGGCAATGGTGACGATGCGGTGGCCCTTGCCGAGTTGCATCGCGTCCATGTCGATTTCGGGGTCTTCCCAGATCTGCGGGTAGACAAGGCCGGAGAACAGGAAGGCGAACAAGCGCTCGGAGATGCCGGCTTTCGACAGCGGGCGGTTCTGGTAGACGGCCTTGCCGACCTCCTTGCCGCGGCGAAAAACCAGTTCCCCAGAAATGTCCGTCATGGCAACGCGATTCCCCGTTTGCTTTGCCGCAAGCGGGTAACGCAGGTGGATGACAGGCCGGTGACAACCTGTTGAAGCGAGTTCAGGCCTCGCCAAATCCGCCTGCGGTGGGTGTCGTCACAATGACTGCCTCGCCGGCGTCGAGCACTGTTTGATCGCAGGCTTTCAGCGTCTCGATCGCGCCGGTCTTGCGGCGGACCTTGGTCGAACCGGTCTCGCCATCACCGCCGCCGTCCAGCCCCCGCGGCGGGTGGCTGCGATGCGAGGACAGGATCGCGCATTCCATCTTTTCGAGGAAGCGGATGATGCGCTTGGTGCCGTCGCCGGCATTCCATTTGCCTTTGCCGCCGGAGCCTTCGCGGATATGGAAATCCTCGAGCAATACCGGGAAACGCAATTCCAGCACTTCCGGATCGGTCAGGCGCGAATTGGTCATATGGGTGTGGACGCCGGAGGTGCCGGCAAAGCCGCGGCCGTCGTTCATCCGGCCGGCCGGCGAGCCCGAGCAGATCGTCTCGTAATACTGGTACTGCTTGTTGCCGAAGGTGAGATTGTTCATCGTGCCTTGCGCATTGGCCATCGCCTTCATGGCGCCGAACAGCGCGTTGGTGACATGTTGCGAGGTCTCGACATTACCGGCCACGACTGCCGCGGGATAGGTGGGCCTAAGCATCGAGCCGTCGGGAATGATGATGTTGATCGGCCGCAGACATCCGGCATTCATCGGGATGTTGTCTTCGACCATGACGCGGAAGGCATAAAGCACCGCGGCTCGGGCGACCGGCTCTGGCGCATTGAAATTGTTCTTCATGACCGGCGACGTGCCGGTGAAGTCGACGGTGGCTTCGCGCTTCCGCCGGTCGATAGTGATCTTCACTGTGATCTTTTGCCCGGTGTCGGTCGGATATTCGTATTCGGAACTGTCGGGCAGCCGCTCCAGCACGCGGCGCACGCTTTCGGCGGCATTGTCCTGAACATGGCCCATGTAGGCTTCGACCACATCGAGGCCGAAATGCGCGACCATCTTGCGCAGCTCGGCGACGCCCTTTTCGTTCGCGGCGATCTGCGCCTTGAGGTCGGCGATGTTCTGGTGCGGATTGCGCGCCGGGTAGGGGTGGTCGGTGAGCAGCGTCTCCAGGTCCTTCTCGCGGAACCGGCCGCGATCGACGATGCGGAAATTGTCAAACAGCACGCCTTCCTCGTCGACGGTGGTGGCAAGCGGCGTCATCGACCCGGGCGCGGTGCCCCCGATGTCGGCGTGGTGGCCACGCGAGGCGACGTAGAAGAGGATGAGGGGTTCCTCCCCCTTTGAGGGGGAGGTGCCGCCGAAGGCGGCGGAGGAGGTCGCCGCGGCAGTGCTCGACACTCTTGTGGTGCCTCCTGAGATGACCCCACCGGGCCGCTCCGCGGCCATCCTCCCCTCAAGGGGGAGGGAAAAAACAGGCGTCACCACGGTGATATCAGGCAGATGCGTGCCGCCATTGTAAGGCGCGTTCAGCGCAAAGACGTCGCCGGGGTGAATGTCGCCGGAATTGAGCCGGATGATGGTCTCCACCGAGCGATCCATGGAACCGAGATGCACCGGCATGTGCGGTGCATTGGCGACCAGCGCGCCGTTCCGGTCGAAGACGGCGCAGGAGAAATCAAGCCGCTCCTTGATGTTGACGGAATAGGCAGTGTTTTGCAGCGTTACGCCCATCTGTTCGGCGATCGACATGAACAGGTTGTTGAAGACCTCCAGCATCACTGGATCGGCTTCGGTGCCGAGTGCGGCGTGCCGGCGCTTCTTCTCGACGCGCCGCATCAATACGTGGTCCTTGGCGGTGATCTCGGCCTGCCAGCCCGGCTCGACGACAATGGTCTGGTTCGGCTCGATGATCAAAGCAGGGCCGGCGATCTTGTTACCAGGCTTCAGCGTTTCGCGAGGGAAGATGCCAGCGTCGCGCCAGACGCCGTCGACAAAGATTTTCCGGTTCCCGGAAGGACTTGCGGCCATATCTGCAACAACTGAATCGCTTTCATCGCGGCCGGTGCCGCCGGTATCGGTACCTTCGACGCCGATCGATTCGACGATCATCGGCTTGTCGTCGTAGACAAAGCCGAACTGCGCCTTGTGCGCCGATTCGAAGTCCGTCTTGGCTTGCGCGATCGAGCCGTGACCAAAGTTCACAGGCAGCGCGGTATCGGTGCCGTCATAGCGGACCTGCAGCACCGGCTTCGAGGCGACCGCGTCTTCGGCGATGCCTTGTGCGGCGAGTTCGTCGATGACGGCTTTGCGCAGCGTTGCGATGAGTTCATCGATCGCCGCCCCGGAGTCCTCCACCAGCGGCTTCAGCAGCGCCTGCTGGCGTGACGCAAATACAGAGGACAGGCCGATGCCGTATGCCGATAGCAGGCCGGAGAACGGATGGATCAGCACCGCCTCCATGCCCAGCGCATCGGCAACCAGGCAAGCGTGCTGGCCGCCGGCGCCGCCGAAACAGTTCAGGAGGTATTCGGTGACATCGTAGCCGCGCTGCACGGAAATCTTCTTGATGGCGTTGGCCATGTTTTCGACCGCGACGGTGACGAACCCCTCGGCGACGGCTTCCGGCGAGCGGCCGTCGCCGATCTCGGCGGCAAGCGCGGTGAATTTTTCGCGAACCGTCTGCACGTCGAGCGGTTCGTCCTGCCCCGGTCCAAAAATAGCCGGGAAGAACTCGGGCTGCAGTTTGCCCAGCATGACGTTGGCGTCGGTGACGGCCAGCGGACCGCCGCGCCGGTAGGCGGCCGGGCCGGGGTTGGCGCCGGCCGAATCCGGCCCGGCGCGAAAGCGGCCGGCCTCGTAATGCAGGATCGAGCCGCCGCCGGCGGCGACGGTGTGGATGCGCATCATCGGCGCGCGGATGCGCACGCCGGCGACCTCGGTGTCGAAGGCGCGCTCGTAGTCGCCATCATAGTGGGCGACATCGGTGGAGGTGCCGCCCATGTCGAAGCCGATGACCTTGCCGAAACCGGCGAGTTTTGCCGTCTCGACCATGCCGACGACGCCGCCGGCCGGGCCGGATAACAGCGCGTCCTTGCCTTGGAACATGTCGGCGGCGGTGAGGCCGCCCGACGACATCATGAACATGAGGCGAGGGCTTTCCCTCCCCCCCGAGGGGAGGGTGGCGGCGAAGCCGCCGGGTGGGGTCGTTGCGGCAGTGCTCAACGTTCTGGCGGTGCCTTCTGAGATGACCCCCTCTGGCCGCTGCGCGGCCATCTCCCCCTCGAGGGGGGAGAGGACGCCGAGCTCCTTCGCCACCTTCTGCACATATCTTGACAGAATGGGCGACAGGTAGGCGTCGACCACCGTGGTGTCGCCGCGGCCGACCAGCTTGATCAGCGGCGAGACCTCGTGGCTGACCGAGACCTGGGAGAATCCGAGCTTTCGACAGACTTTGGCGACGGCCTTTTCGTGCTCGGGGTGTTTCCAGGCATGCATGAAGACGATCGCGACCGCATCGATGCCGTCCGCCTTGGCTTGCTCAATAGCCGGGCGTACGGAAGCAATGTCGAGCAGGCGCTCGATACTGCCGTCGGCGCGAACCCGTTCGTCGATTTCGACGACACGCTCATAGAGCTGTTCGGGAAGGATGATCTGCTTGGCAAAGATATCGGGCCTGGCCTGATAGGCGATCCTCAGCGCATCGCGGAAGCCTTTGGTGATGAGCAGCAGCACGCGGTCGCCCTTGCGCTCGAGAAGCGCATTGGTGGCGACCGTGGTGCCCATCTTGACATCGCCGATCAGCGCGGAGGGGATCGGGGCGCCGGGCTGGACGCCGAGCAGTTCGCGAATGCCCTGGATGGCTGCATCGGCATAGGCTTCGGGATTTTCCGAAAGGAGTTTCCTTGGATGCAGCCCGCCTTGCGGGTCACGGCCGATGACATCGGTGAAGGTACCGCCGCGGTCGATCCAGAAATCCCATTTTGCGGTCATGGCAGCGCCTCCGGGCATTTTCATTTAGGCATCCTGTTAGTGCTCAACGCTTTGTACGGCCAAGCGCTTGATGTTACACGCGGAAACGCAACGTTACGAAACTCATCATGCGCTGATGCATTGTGCCCTCGATCGTCGCCGGTAACGGTGGCGTGATTAGAGGAGAGATATATCATGAAGAAACTCATTCTTGCGTCGGTCTCGGCGCTTGCCTTGCTTGGCGTTGCGGCCTGCAGCGATAGCGGCACCGACAACACCACGACGCAGAGCACCAACCCGCCGGCATCCGACCAGACGATGAAGCCGGCTACTCCTGACGCCAACAAGCCTGCCGAGCCGGCTCCGGCGCCTGCGCCGGCTGCCCCGGCGCAGTAGTCGCAGTAGTCAACGTGACAACCAAGAAAGGCCGGCCTCACACGCCGGCCTTTCTGCTGCCTACGATACCCGCGCATTGTGGCCGAGTGCGACGACGCGGGTTTGCGTGCAGCGGTTTCCGTCTGCCGATTTCCATGGGCAAGCACTAGCGCCAGCCGCCTTAGGCATTCCACCAAATCGATTGGGCCAGCCCCTGCGGCACTGTCTTGGCTTGATAGCGATGGGTGGTTGGTCCTATGAAGCCCCCATGTCGATTTGGGACCGCCTCGGCGACTTCGTCACACGCGTTTCATCTTCAGCGTCGTCAGGCGTCGCCGAAGTGGTCGAAGCCGTGCGTACGGTTTTCTCCGGCGATGCCGATTTGCGCCGGCGTGTCGCCTTCTCGGTGGCGATGATCGCGCTTTCGGCCAAGATGGCCAAGGCAGACGGCATCGTCACGCAAGACGAGGTGCGCGCCTTCCAGGAAATATTCGAGGTGCCGAAGGAACAGAGGCGCAATGTGGCGCGGCTCTACGATTTGGCCAAACGCGACATTGCCGGTTTCGAGACCTATGCCGAGCGGATGGCGCAGCTTTGCGGTTCGGGCCATACCAACTGCCTGATGCTCGAGGATATACTCGACGGGCTGTTCCACATTGCCAAGGCCGACGGGCTGGTGCATGAGCGCGAGGGCCAATTCCTGCACCGGATCGCCGAGATCTTCCGCATCGATGAGGCGCATTACCAGAGCATCCTGGCGCGGCATGTCGATCTGGGTGCCGCCGACCCCTATGTTGTGCTCGGCATCGAGCGTGGGAAGCCGTTCGAGGAGGTCCGCAGGCGCTACCGCAAGCTGGTTTCCGACAATCATCCGGACCGGCTGATCGCACGCGGCCTGCCGCAGGAATTCATCAAGATCGCGACGACCAGGCTGGCGGCGATCAACGCGGCCTATGAAATGATCGAGCGAGGCCTGCGGCACGCATGAGCGGCTTTCCGCCCGACGAGCCGAGCGCCGAGGTCAGGGTATCGCCGAATTTCGGGCCGCGGCGCGGGACGCCCGGACCCGATATGATCGTGCTGCACTACACCGGCATGGCAACCGGGGCCGCTGCCGAGGCATGGTTGTGCGATCCGGCAAGCGAGGTGTCGTCGCACTATCTGGTCCATGAGGACGGCCGCATTGTTCAGATGGTAAGGGAAAGCGACCGCGCCTGGCATGCCGGCAAGAGCTCGTGGTTCGGACAGAGCGACATCAACTCCTGCTCGATCGGCATCGAGATCGTCAATCCGGGACATACGCTCGGCTATCGCAACTTTCCAAAACCGCAGATCGACGCGGTGATCGGCCTGTGTGCCGGCATCGTCAAGCGCCATTCCGTTCCGGCGCAGCGGGTGCTCGCCCACTCCGACGTGGCACCGGGGCGCAAGGTCGATCCGGGCGAGAAGTTTCCATGGAAGGCCTTGTTTGCCGCCGGCATCGGCCATGTTGTGCCGGCAGCACCGATCCGGCGCGGCGCCGTGCTGAGGCCAGGCGATACCGGCGCCGATGTTGAGGCACTGCAGTCGATGCTGGCGCTTTATGGTTATGGCGTCGAGATCACCGGCGCTTTCGACCGGCAGACCGAAATCGTGGTCGAGGCATTTCAACGGCATTTCCGGCAGCGCTTGGTCGACGGCGTGGCTGACGGATCGACGATCCGCACGCTGGAAAGGCTGCTCGCTTCCGTAAGGATAGCCTCTCTCAAATAACCTTTTGCCAGATTAAAAGTTACAATCTGTTACTCAAAGTGACTTGCGTCGCCTTCTTTGGCGCCAATTCCGTCGTCAAAGGCGATCCGTACAGATTGTCGGACGTCTATCCCCCCAGATGTTCCGATGTTGATTGAGGGTATCTGCGCGAAGTTCTTTGTGCGGATCAAACAGAACAGGATCACATGCAGAAATTGACCGTTTTAACGGCAGCCATTGCTGCCGGCGTAATGACTTTTGCCTTCAGTGCGGCAAACAGCGCACCGCTGAGCCAGCGGGCCGATCAGGGCTTCAGTGCCGCAGCCGGCAAAACCGCCATGCCGAAGGGTGGTGCAAAAGTAGAGAAGACCGCCATCGCGAAAGTGGAAAAAGCGGCCGCGGTAAGGACGAAAAAGCCAGTCTCCGCGAAAAGGCCAACCGCTGCGAGAAAGACAATCGCCAAACAGCATGTGAAGCGTAACCGCAAACGCATCGACCGCATGGCAACGGCGTCAGTCGCTCCGAAGAGCAGGCCAGCGCCCCAGGCGGCGGTTGTCGGCGACAGCGGACAGTATTCGGCGATCATTGCGCGTTATGCCGCCAGCTATGGCGTGCCGGTGTCGCTCGCCAATGCCGTCATCAAGATCGAAAGCAACTACCAGCCGAACCAGGTCGGCAGCGCTGGCGAGATCGGCCTGATGCAGATCAAGCCGGCGACGGCAAGAATGATGGGCTATAGCGGTTCGGTTCAGGGTCTCTACGATCCCGATACCAACATCAAATACGGCATGAAGTACCTTGCCATGGCGCGGGATCTCGGCGGCGGCACGACCTGCGGCACGATCCTGAAATACAATGCCGGCCACGCCGCCACACGGATGAACCCGGTGTCCGCAGCCTATTGCGGCAAGGTCAAGGTGCAACTGGCAGCGCTTGGAGCGCCCGCCTGACAAGGGATAACTTGCTTTTTCGTTTGCGTTTTCGGGCCCGAACCCCTTTATACGCCTTGCCAGCTGGCCGGGCGGCCGCACCCGCGAAGCCGAAAGGCTGCGGGTGAGGAAAGTCCGGGCTCCATGGAGACACGGTGCCGGTTAATGGCCGGCGGGGGCGACCCCAGGGAAAGTGCCACAGAAAGCAAACCGCCACGATCCAATCGTGGCAAGGGTGAAAGGGTGGGGTAAGAGCCCACCGCGCGACTGGCAACAGGAGCGGCACGGTAAACCCCACCGGGAGCAAGACCGAATAGGGACGGTGCGAGGGGAAACCCTCGGGGGCTGTTTCCGGCTCACCGTCCGGGTAGGTTGCGTGAGGCGCATGGCAACATGTGCCCAAGATGAATGGCCGCCGCGTTCTCGCCCCGCAAGGGGCGAGGGCCATACAGAACCCGGCTTACAGGCCAGCTGGCAGTTTTCTACCCATTATGGCGGAAATCCCTGATATCAGCAGGTTGCGCCTTCGGGCGCAGCTGTTGATTCACTTTCGACCCCTGCAGCCGAGTGCGACAACCTTGAAATGGTACGATTTAGTCGTACCATTTGAGGGGGGTGATCAGGAGGGCGCCATGGGCCACGTTGACAAACGCAGCATTCACGCTGTCGCCGGAACTGGCGGCGGCGGTCGATGACGTGGTCGCCGCCGGCGAATGCCTCGGCGAGCGAGGTGATCCGCGATGCGCTGCGACAGTGGAAGGATCGGCGCGACCTGCTCGGCTACACCGTCGAGGAATTGCGCAGACTGGTGCAGGAAGGGATCGACAGCGGGCCGGGGCTGGACGGGCCGCCAATCATGGAACGGCTGCGCGCCAAATATCTGAAAATGGCCGGAACCAAAGGCCTTGAGGAGTGAAATACCGCCTGCTTCCTCAGGCATTGATCGACGTCGAAGCCATCGGCGACTACATTGCCGAACAGAATCCAAATGCGGCGGTTCGGCTCGTGGATCTCTTGCAAAGGCGGTGAGATTTGCTGCCCTGCACCCCTTCTCAGGTGCGCGCGCGAAGACATCGCGCCCGGCATCCGTCACCTGATCGTCGGCGAATACCTCACCCTGTATCGTGTCGTCGAAGAGGCGATCGAAATCGTTCGCGTCCTCCACGGCCGGCGCAAGATCGACGCCGGCTCAGCCACCGATTGCATCTAGCGACGCTTCGATCGCTTGCCAAAGCTCTTCTACCGGCTCGCAGCCGACCGACAGGCGAACGAAGCCGGGCGGAACGGCATCTCCCCTTTTTGATCGCCGTTCGGCCGAGGTGTGCACGCCGCCGAACGATGTCGCGGCCTGCATCAAGGCGCAATTGTTGATGAAATCCTCGGCCTTGTCCTCCGAGGCGAGCACGAACGAGATGAGAAAGCCGAAGCGCTCCATCTGGGCGCGGGCAAGATTGTGCGATGGGTCGCTCTCCAGTCCCGGAAAGCGCAAGCCGCTGATAGCGCGATGGTTTTTCAGCCGTTGCGCTATCATTTCGGCGGAAGTGCACATGCGGTCGAAGCGCACGTCCAGCGTTTCGAGGCCGCGATGCACCAGCCATGCCTCGAACGGCCCGGGGATGGCGCCCGACGTCTCGCGCCAGTCGGTCACCCTCGAGACAATGTCCGCGTCGCGGCTGGCGACATGGCCGAACAGCACATCGGAATGGCCGTTTGGTGCCTTGGTGTCGGCAGCAATGACGATATCTGCGCCGAGATCGAGCGGGCGCTGGCCGAAAGGTGTCATCGTCGTGTTGTCGACCACAAGCACCGCACCCGCTCTATGCACGGCTTCGGCGACGGCTGCGATGTCGCATATGTCCAGTCCTGGGTTGGCGGGTGTTTCGACGAAGGCAAGCCGATAGCCGTCGAAGCCGCCGTCGAGGAAGCTCGACGTTGGCCGGACATCGTAGGCAACGCCGAAGGCTTTCAGGAAACGGTCTGCCAGCGCTCGCGTCGTATGATAACCGTCGGACGGCAGCAGGATACGGTCGCCGGCTTTGAGCAGGCCGAAAAATACCGCCGAGATGGCAGCCATTCCCGAGGGAAAGGCGACGCATGGGGCGTCCTCCAAATGCGCCAGCATGTGCTCGACCGCATCCCAGGTCGGATTGCTGAAGCGGCCATATTGATCGAAGCCGGTGGCGTCGCCGGGCGCATGAAAGATGGCGGCCATGGTCAGGGGCAAGGGGATCGGGTCGCCCTTGGCCAGCCCGCCGCGGCGCAGATGGGGAAGTGCTGCGGCGCGTGACTTGGCTGTTTCGGACATGATTTCAACCTCGTTACTGACCGGAAAAGGAGATGCCGAGGCTATGCGCGGCAGCGATCCGCAGCAAGTCGGCTCCGGTTGGGCCACACGGCTCTAAACGCTTCGTTAGGCTTAATAGAGGATAAAGACGGGAGTGCCGTCAAAGCTGCTCTCCCCAGTTGTGGCAGGCGCGTTTTGAAGACTGTTCCCGTTGACGCCCATAACACCCCATGATATCCCATTCCGATACTCAAGCCTTCGTTCCGTGTCAGGGTGAAGCGTACGCCAATCGGGCAGCCGCGGCGGCTGCGCGTTTGCCTGCGTTCGCCCGTCATAACGAAGTGGGTTTTGGACGCCGACCGGGCTGGGGCGGCGCGGACAGGAAGATACAGAGGGGTGCGGCGGCGCAAGCGGCCGTAACGCGTAATGGACCGGTTTCTGTCGAACGCGGTGAACAGGATCGATGCGAAGGGACGGGTGTCCGTGCCGGCGCATTTCCGTGCCGTTGTGCAGAAACGCGGCTATTCGGAACTTTATGCGCTACGCTGCCTGGATCGCCCGGCGATGGATGTCGGTGGGCTCGACCTGCTCGATCGCTACGAGCAGCGCATCGCCCAGGAAGACCCGTTCCTGCAGACGGCGGACGACATGTCGTTCTTCTGCCATGGCGATGGAACGTTTCTGAAGCTCGACCAGGACGGCCGTATCACGATGAGCGATTTCATTCGCGAGCATACCGGCATTTCAGCGGAAGTGGCCTTCGTTGGCCGCGGCAATTTCTTTCAAATCTGGGAGCCCGGACGGCTCAGCGCCTATGGGACGGAAGCACGCGCCCGGCTTTTGCAGCTTCGGCAGGGGACGAAGCCCAGGGAGCGGCCGGAATGATGGCGGGCGACGGCGATGAAGTTCATGCCGCTGGCGGACCAGCCCGCCACATTCCGATCCTCCTTGCCGAAGTTCTGGAGGCGCTGGCCCCGACAAAAGGCGAGGTGATCGTCGACGGCACGTTCGGTGCCGGCGGCTACACCAAGGCCATTCTGGCAAGCGGAGCCTCGGTCGTCGCCATCGACCGCGATCCGGATGCGATCGCGGCGGGGCGGGCCCTTGAACAGCAGTCCGGCGGCAAGCTCAGGCTTGTCCAGGCACCGTTCTCGACGCTCGACGAGCAGGTTGAAAGTGCCGATGGCGTCGTACTCGACATCGGCATCTCCTCCATGCAGATCGACCAGCCGGAGCGCGGCTTTTCGTTCCGGGCCGATGGACCGCTCGACATGCGCATGGCGCAGGCGGGCCTGAGCGCCGCCGACGTCGTCAACACCTTCAAGGTGGGCGATCTTGCCCGCATCTTCGGTTTTCTCGGCGAGGAACGCCATGCCGGGCGCATCGCCCGCATGATCGAAAGCCGTCGCGAAAAACGCCCCTTCGAGCGCACGCTCGACCTTGCCGATGCCATCGAGACGCATATCGGTCGCGCGCCGAAAGACAAGATCCATCCGGCCACCCGCGTTTTCCAGGCGCTGCGCATCTTCGTCAATGACGAGCTCGGCGAACTGGCCAAGGCACTGTTTGCCGCCGAGCGCGCGCTGAAACCGGGCGGGCGGCTTGTCGTGGTGACCTTCCATTCCCTCGAGGACCGCATTGTCAAGCGCTTCATCGCCGACAGAGCCGATTCAGCGACCGGATCGCGGCATCTGCCCGAGGCCCAGGCGCGCACCGCCACCTTCACCAAGAAGGGCGGCGGCGTGACGCCTGGCGATGCCGAGATATCGGCAAATCCGCGGGCGCGCTCGGCAAGGCTGCGCGCTGCGATCCGTACAGAGGCGCCGGCGCGTGCCGGCGATTTTTCGATTTTCGGCCTGCCAAAACTGCCTGGCCCAAAGCTTCCCGGCGCCGATCGACCGGGAGAGAGGTGAGCACGTGTTTCGTACCAGCGACATAGTCCTGATCGCCGTCATGGTTTCGGCGGCTGCCCTGACCTACAAGACCAAGCGCGAGGCCGAGGAGCAACTGGCGACAGTGCACAAGATCCAGGCGCAGATCCGTTATGAAGAGGACACGATCGACCTGCTCAAGGCGGACTGGAGCCTGCTTACCCAGCCGTCGCGCCTGCAAAAGCTCACCGAAATCTACAAATCGCAACTCGGACTCGAGCCGGTCAATGCGCGGCAGATCGTCGGGCTGGACGATCTGCCGGCGAAGCCCGTCAACATCGAGGACCTTTCATCGCAGCGGCTGGGCGGCATGGCCGATGTCGGCGGCAAGGATCCCGTGGTGACCGGAGGCATCATCCAATGATCAGCGGATTTCCAATCGCCGCCAGATTTCCAAAGGTTGGGAGGCTGCTGAAGCGCGGTTCGAGGCCCGGTGCGGGCGGATCGATCGTGGTCGAAGGCGCCCGCAAGGCGACCGGTGGCAAGGGCAGGACCCGCATCGTCATGACGATGGCGGTGTTCTTCGGCATCTATTCTACCATTGCCGGGCGGTTGGTCTATCTGGGTTTCCAGAATCCCGACCTGTCGGGCGGCCCGCAGAGCCGGGTGACGGCATCGCGACCCGACATCGTCGACCGTAACGGCGAAGTGCTGGCGACCGACATCAAGACGGCGTCGCTGTTTGCTGAGCCGCGCCGCATCGTCGATGCCGACGAGGCGATCGAAAAACTGTCGACGGTGCTTCCCGAGATCGACTACGAGCAGACATACAACAAGCTGAAGAGCGGCGCCGGCTTCGTCTGGCTGCAGCGGCAACTGACGCCGAAGCAGCAGGCCGACATCATGCAGCTCGGCATCCCCGGCTTCGGCTTCCGCACCGAAAAGCGCCGGTTCTATCCGGCCGGCGAAACCTCGTCCTACATTGTCGGCCTCACCAACATCGACAATCAGGGCATCTCCGGCATGGAGAAATACATAGACGAACAAGGCTTGAGCGACCTTCAGGCGTCGGGCCTGGCGGTGGCCAAGGATTTGAAACCGGTGCAGCTCTCGATCGACCTGCGCGTCCAGCATGTCGTGCGCGACGAGGTCGCCACCGGCATGGAAAAGTACCACGCGATCGCGGCGGGCGCCGTCGTGCTCAACGTCAAGACCGGCGAGGTGCTGGCGATGGCCTCCGTTCCGGATTTCGATCCGAACAACCCCTATAATGCGCAGGACAAGGACCGGCTCAACCGAATGTCCGCAGGCCTCTACGAAATGGGGTCGACCTTCAAGAGCTTCACCACCGCCATGGCGCTCGATTCCGGCAAGATAACGCTGCAAAGCCGCTTCGACGCGTCGCGCCCGATCAGGATCGGCCATCAAACCATCCATGATTTCCATGCCAAGGGCCGGATACTGTCAGTTCCGGAAGTGTTCATCTACTCGTCCAATATCGGTTCTGCCAAGGAAGCCGAAGCGGTTGGCATCGACGGACACCGCGAATTCCTGCATCGCCTGGGAATCCTCGAGAAGATGCAGACCGAACTGCCGGAAGTCGCTCGGCCGACCGAGCCCAAGGTCTGGAAGCAGGTCAATTCGATCACCATCGCCTTCGGCCACGGCGTGTCGACGACTCCGCTACAGACAGCGGTCGGCTGCGCCGCGCTGATGAATGGCGGCTATCTGATGGACCCAACCTTCCTGCCTCGCACGCAGGAGCAGGCGATGGCGGTGGCCAAGAAAGTGGTCAGCGACAAGACGGTCGAGGGCATGCGCTATCTCTATGCACTCAATGCCGAAAAGGGATCCGGTCGCAATGCACGGGTGCCAGGATACCGGGTGGGCGGCAAGACGGGAACGGCGGAGAAGGTCGTCAACGGCCGCTACTCGAAGGAAAAGAATTTCAACGCCTTCGTTGCAGCTTTCCCGATGGACGATCCGCAATACATAGTGCTTACGATCGCCGACGAACCGAAGCCGGAAAAGCCCGGCATGGGTGCTACGGCCGCCTCGAACGCGGGCATCATGGCTGCAAACATCATCCGACGTGCGGCTTCCATGCTTGGCGTGAAGCCAGATTTCAGCCATGAAAATGGTGCAACGCTGGTTTCCTATCAGTGATTCTTCGGGCGCGCCGGCAACTGCGCGCTATTTTGTTGCGATGAACGGGGTTCGATGAAGCTGAAAAATCTAGCCGGTATCCTGCCTGTCGATGGGACAGCTCCCTTCGACATGGAGGTTACAGGGATTTCGTCGGATTCCCGCCAGGTAACAGAGGGCATCGTCTTTTTCGCGCTCACCGGCTCCAAGGCGGATGGCGCAGCCTATGCAGCCGACGCCGCAAGCCGCGGCGCTGCAGCGATCGTGGTCGGCAAGGGGAGTGCGGTCGCCGGGCTGCCAGTTCCGGTTCTTGTCGTAGACGATCCGCGCCTTGCGCTGGCGCAGAGTGCGGCCCGTTATTTCGGCAAGCAACCGCAAACCATGGTCGCGGTGACCGGAACCAGCGGCAAGACCTCGGTCGCCGCATTCACCCGGCAGATATGGGAGCAGGCGGGTTTCGCCGCCGCCTCGATCGGTACGACCGGCGTGGTGGCGCCGGGCCGCAACGAATATGGCTCGCTGACCACGCCGGATCCGGTGGCATTGCACAGGCTGCTCAAGGAGCTGGCGGAGGCCGGCGTCACCCACGCCGCGATGGAAGCGTCCAGCCATGGCCTCGACCAGCGCCGGCTCGACGGCGTCAAGCTTACGGCCGGCGGCTTCACCAATCTCGGCCGCGACCATATGGACTATCATCCGACGGTCGAGGACTATCATCGCGCCAAATTGCGTCTGTTCGACGCGCTGCTGCCGAAGGGCGCGCCGGCCGTCATCTTTGCCGACGACCCGTGGTCGGAGCCGACGATCAAAGCGGCGCATGCAGCGGGACTGAACGTGCTGACGGTCGGACGCCACGGCGATTTCCTGCGGCTGAAGCGGGTCGAGCACGAGCGCCACCGCCAGCGCGCCGAGGTTGAAGCGGACGGCGTTCTCCATGAAGTCGACTTGCCGCTGGCTGGCGACTTCCAGATTGCAAATGCGCTGGTGTCGGCCGGCCTCGCCATTTCGACTGGAACATCTGTTGCCAAAGCCTTGATGGCGCTGGAGAAATTGAAGGGCGCGCCGGGACGGCTCGACCTTGTCGGGACGGCCGCCAACGGGGCGCCCGTCTATGTCGACTATGCTCATAAGCCGGATGCACTGGAAAACGTGCTGGCTTCGGTGCGCCCCTTTACCACCGGCCGCGTCATCGTCGTATTCGGTTGCGGCGGCGACCGCGACCGGGGCAAGCGGCCGATCATGGGCGAGATCGCCACGAGGCTGGCCGATGTCGTCATCGTCACCGACGACAATCCCCGCTCGGAAGTCCCCGAGACGATCCGCGCCGCGATCCTGGCGGCTGCACCGGGGGCGATCGAGATCGGCGACCGGCGCAAGGCCATCCACCAGGCAGTCGGGATGCTTCACGCCGGCGATACGCTGATCGTGGCCGGCAAGGGCCATGAGGAAGGCCAGACCATCGGTGCCGAGACGCTGCATTTTTCCGATCACGAGGAAGTTCGCTCGGCGCTCAGGGAGCAAGCGGCGTGAGCTATCTGTGGACCTCCGAGGCGCTGGTTGCCGCCATGGATGGCCGGCCGCTCGGTCCGATGCCTGAAGGCATCGCCGGCATTTCCATCGACAGCCGCAGCCTGCAGCCGGGAGACGCCTTCTTCGCCGTCAAGGGCGAGGCCATGGACGGCCATGATTTCGTCACCGCCGCCATCAAGGCGGGCGCCGGCGTGCTGGTCGTCGCCGAGGGCAAGCTGCCGTCGCTGGGGCGGCTGACGGCACCGATGATCGTCGTGGAGGATGTGCTCGTCGCGCTGGAAAAGCTCGGCGTTGCGGCGCGCGCACGCTCAAAGGCGAGGGTGATTGCCGTGACCGGATCGGCGGGCAAGACCACCACCAAGGAAGCCCTGCGCCACGCTCTCTCCGCGGTCGGTACCGTGCATGCATCGGCCCAGTCGTTTAACAATCACTGGGGTGTGCCGCTGACGCTGGCGCGCATGCCGCAGGATTGCGATTTTGCCGTCTTCGAGATCGGCATGAACCATCCGGACGAGATCCGGCCTCTGGTCAAGATGGTCCGGCCGCATGTCGCCATCATTACGCTGATCGCGGCCGCTCACCTCGGCTTCTTCCGCAACCTGGACGAGATCGCCAAGGCCAAGGCAGAGGTTTTCGAGGGACTGGAACCCGGCGGTGCCGCCCTTCTCAACCGCGACGATGCGCGCTGGAAGCTGCTGGAGAAGATGGCGAAAGAGGCCGGCGTCGAGCATGTTTACGGATTCGGCGAGAATGCCCGGGCGACCTTCAAACTGATCAAATGCGAACTCGATGCCGATCATTCCGTGATAACCGCCAAGATTGGCGGGCATGAGATCGTCGCCAGGATCGGCGCGCCGGGCCGCCATATGGTGCAGAATGTGCTGGCGGTGCTGGGTGCAGCGCATCTTGTCGGAGCCGACGTCACCAGGGTTGCGCAGGCGCTGGCCGATCTTTCGCCCGAACGCGGACGCGGCAAACGCTATATGCTGCGCCACCCCAAGGGGCCGATCACGCTGATCGACGAGAGCTACAACGCCAATCCGGCGTCGATGAGCGCTGCAATGGCGCTGCTCAACACGACGCCAGTGTCGGGCGAGGGCAGGCGCATTGCCGTGCTCGGCGATATGCTCGAGCTCGGCGGCCATTCGGCGAAATTGCATGCCGCCCTTGCGGACCTGATCGTCGGCACCGACACGCGCACAGTTTTTCTCGGCGGCCCGGAAATGCGGGCGCTGGCCGACGTTTTGCCCGGCGAGATCAGGACGGAGTACCGCGCCGGCGCGGAAGATCTGAAACCGGTGCTTCTGTCGGAGTTGAGGCCCGGCGACGTGGTTATGATCAAATCGTCGAAAGGCATAGGCTTCTCAAAGCTGGTCGAGGCATTGCTCGGCAAGTTTCCGGCGGAAGCCACAACCAGCAGACAGACCTAGGATCGGTCCGGGGGACGCAAGCGCATGTTAACACTGCTCGTCGAATTTGCGGACAAGATCTCGGTCTTCAACGTCTTCCGCTACATAACTTTCCGCACCGGCGGGGCGCTGATCACAGCGGCGCTGATCGTGTTCATCTTCGGACCGACCATCATCAATTCGCTGAGGCTGCGGCAAGGCAAGGGACAGCCGATCCGCGCCGACGGGCCGCAGACGCATTTCAAGAAGGCGGGAACGCCGACCATGGGCGGGCTGATGATCCTGTCCGGCATCATCGGTTCGTCACTGCTGTGGGCGAACCTGTCGAGCATCTACGTCTGGGTGGTGATGCTGGTGACGCTGGGGTTCGGCTCGATCGGCTTTTACGACGACTACCTCAAGGTGACGAAGCAATCGCATCTCGGCTTTTCCGGCAAAGCGCGGCTGGGGCTCGAATTTGCCATCGCAGGCATCGCCGCTTGGGTGATCATGCATAACGGCCAGGCGCCGTTCTCGTCATCGTTGACATTCCCTTTCGCCAAGGAGTTTCTCGTCAATCTCGGCTGGTTCTTCATCCCGTTCTCGTGCTTCGTCATCGTCGGCGCCGGCAATGCGGTGAACCTGACCGACGGCCTCGACGGACTGGCGATTGTGCCGATCATGATCGCGGCGGCGTCCTTCGGCGTCATCGCCTATCTCTCCGGCAACGCGGTATTCGCCGAATATCTTCAGATCCATTTCGTGCCCGGTACCGGCGAACTGGCGGTGGTCCTTGGAGCGGTGATCGGCGCCGGGCTCGGCTTCCTGTGGTTCAATGCGCCGCCGGCGGCCATCTTCATGGGCGATACCGGCTCGCTGGCGCTGGGCGGGCTGATCGGCACGGTCGCGGTGGCGACCAAGCACGAGATCGTGCTGGTCATTGTCGGAGGCCTGTTCGTTGTCGAGATATTCTCGGTAATCATCCAGGTCGGCTACTTCAAGATGACCGGCAAGCGCGTCTTCCTGATGGCGCCGATCCACCATCATTTCGAAAAGCTCGGCTGGACCGAAAGCCAGGTGGTGATCCGCTTCTGGATCATCGCTGTCATCCTGGCGCTGGTCGGCCTGTCGACCCTGAAGCTCAGATAGGAGGCCGCTTGATCCCCGCCGCATCCTTTTCAGGCAAGCGCGTTTCGCTCTTCGGGCTCGGCGGCTCGGGGATCGCCACGGCGCGCGCGCTGATCGAAGGCGGCGCAGATGTGCTGGCCTGGGACGACAATCCCGACAGCGTCGCCAAGGCTGGCGCGGTCGGTATTGCAACCGCGGACCTGCGCGGCGCGGACTGGGCGAGGTTTTCCGCCTTCGTGCTGTCGCCCGGCGTGCCGCTGACGCACCCGAAGCCGCACTGGACTGTCGAGCTCGCGCGGGGCTCCGGCGTCGAGATCATAGGCGATATCGAGCTTTTCTGCCGCGAGCGGACGGCGCGGGCGCCGGAAGCACCTTTCATTGCGATCACCGGTACCAACGGCAAGTCGACGACCACGGCATTGACGGCGCACATACTCAAGTCGGCCGGGCGCGACACGCAGATGGGCGGCAATATCGGCCGTGCGGTGATGACGCTCGATCCGCCGCAGCCCGAGCGGCACTATGTGGTTGAGTGCTCTTCCTACCAGATCGACCTTGCCCCCTCGATCAATCCGACGGCCGGCGTCCTGCTCAATCTGACGCCGGACCATCTCGACCGCCATGGCACGATGCAACATTACGCCTCGATCAAGGAGCGGCTGGTGGCCGGCAGCGAGACGGCAATCATCGGCGTCGACGATTCCTGGTGCGCCCAGATCGCGGACCGGCTGGAGCGGGCCGGCCGGCAGGTCATTCGGATTTCCAAGCGCCTGCCACTGACCGACGGTTATTTTGCCGACGGTACGAATTTAATGGAAGCCGTGCACGGCCGCTACAGCCGGGTCGCCTTCCTCGAAGGCATCGGCTCCTTGCGCGGCCAGCACAATGCGCAGAATGCACTGGCCGCCGCCGCCGCCTGCCTCAAGGTCGGGCTCGAACTCGGCGAGATCCAATCCGGACTGGAGAGTTTCCCGGGGCTGGCGCACCGCATGGAGCAGGTCGGCCGCAAAGGGCATGTGCTGTTCGTCAACGATTCCAAGGCGACCAATGCCGATGCCGCTGCACCGGCGCTGTCGAGCTTTGCGCGTATCCATTGGATTGCCGGCGGCCTGCCGAAGGAGGGTGGCATCGAGCCCTTGCGCGGCTTCTTCCCGCGCATCGCCAAGGCCTATCTGATCGGCGAAGCTGCACCGGCCTTTTCGGCGACGCTGGGCGAGGCGGTGCCTTACGAGATCTCAGGCACGTTGGCCGCGGCAGTCGAACACGCCGCCCGTGATGCAGCCAGGGATAGTAGCGGCGAAGCGGTGGTGCTGCTGTCGCCGGCCTGCGCCAGTTTCGACCAGTTCAAGAATTTCGAAGTGCGCGGCGAGGCGTTCAGGCAAGCCGTAACCGCCATTGATGGCGTGATGCCCATCGGAGGGACACGATAATGCAAAGCCGTCTCGACAAAAGCCCGGTTGCGACCTGGTGGTGGACGATCGATCGCTGGTTCCTGGCGGCGTTCCTGTCGCTGATGGGGCTCGGCATCGTTTTGTCCTTCGCCGCAAGCCCGGCGGTAGCCGAGCGCATTGGGCTCGACAGTTTCCACTTCGCGACGCGCCAGATCATCTTCACCATTCCGGCACTTGGGGTGATGCTGGCTGTCTCGTTCCTTGAATCCAGGCAGATCCGGCGCATGGCGCTGGTCATGCTGTGCATCATGCTGTTTCTGATGGTGGCAGTGCTCTATATCGGCGTCGAGGTGAAGGGCGCGCGGCGCTGGGTGTCGCTTGCCGGCCTGTCGATCCAGCCATCCGAGTTCCTGAAACCGGCCTTCGTCATCATCTGCGCCTGGCTGTTCGCCGAGCACAAGCGGCAGCCCGACATTCCCGGCAATCTGTTCGCCATGTTGCTGCTTGCACTGGTTATCTCGCTGCTGGTGGCGCAGCCTGACCTGGGGCAGACTATGCTGGTGCTCGGCACCTGGGGGGTGATGTTCTTCATGGCCGGGTTGCCGTGGCTGTGGATCGTCGCGCTGGGTGCTGCCGGCGTCGGCGGCGTGTTCGCCGCCTATGCGGTGTTCCCGCACGTTGCCGGCCGCATCGACCGCTTCATGACCGGCGAGGGCGACACGTTCCAGGTCGATATGGGCCGCGAGGCGCTGATCAATGGCGGCTGGTTCGGCGTCGGGCCGGGCGAGGGTACCGTCAAGCGGGTCATCCCCGACAGCCACGCCGACTTCGTCTTCTCCGTCGCCGGCGAGGAATTCGGGCTGATCATGTGTTTCTTCATCATGTCCATCTTCGGCTTCATCGTGCTGCGCGGTCTCAACACGGCGCTCAAGGAGCAGGACGATTTCACCCGCTACGCGGTTGGCGGCCTGGTCACGGTCTTCGGACTGCAGTCGGTCATCAACATGGCCGTCAATCTGCAGCTGATGCCGGCCAAGGGCATGACGCTGCCGTTCATCTCCTACGGCGGCTCTTCGCAGATCGCGATCGCCATCTCGATGGGCATGGTGCTGGCGCTGACGCGCAAGCGCCCGGAAAAGCGCAAGCAGCTGGGCTTCATGCCGTCGCCGCGTGCGATGCCGGCGGAGTGAGATGGCGAAGGGGGTCATCCTGCTGGCGGCAGGCGGCACGGGCGGACACCTGTTCCCGGCCGAGGCGTTGGCGCACGAACTGACCAGGCGCGGCTGGACGGTGCATCTGGCGACGGACGAGCGCGCCGAGCGCTTTACCGGACAGTTCCCGGCAGCCGCCATCCATCCGATCCAGTCGGCGACGATGGGGTCGAAAAATCCTTTTGCCGTGCTCGCCGCGTTTTGGAAAATCTGGCGCGGCGTGCGGCAGGCATCGGCCGTCATCGCCAGCATCAAGCCCGCCATCGTGGTCGGCTTCGGCGGTTATCCGACACTGCCGCCGCTTTACGCGGCGACCCGGCGCAAGGTGCCGACGCTGATCCACGAGCAGAATGCGGTGATGGGCCGCGCCAACCGCGCGCTTGCCGGCCGCGTCGACGCCATTGCCGGTGGGTTCCTGCCTGAAGACAGCAGTGCCGCAGGCGCCAAGACGGTGACCACCGGCAATCCGGTCAGACCGCAAGTGCTGGAGGCGGCGAAGACACCTTATGCCGCATCGGCCGGCGAAGAGCCGTTCCGATTGCTGGTGTTTGGCGGCAGCCAAGGCGCGCAGTTCTTTTCCGACGCGGTGCCGGCGGCAATCGCCCGGCTTTCCGACGCACAGCGCAGGCGGCTGGCGATCACACAGCAGGCGCGCGCCGACGATGTGACGCGGGTGAAAGCCGCCTATGCCGCACTTGGCATTGGGGCCGAGGTGTCGCCGTTCTTCACCGACATGGCAAAGCGGCTGGCGGCGGCGCATCTGGTGATGTCGCGCTCCGGCGCATCGACCGTATCGGAAATCGCGGTGATCGGCCGGCCGGCGCTGCTGGTGCCCTATCCGCACGCGCTCGACCACGACCAGGCGGCGAATGCGGCGGCCCTTGCGGCAGCGGGCGGCGCCGAGGTGCATCCGCAATCCACGCTTTCGCCCGAGCACATTGCTGCGTTGATCGGGGCCTTGATGGATGATCCGGGCAGGGCGGCGACAATGGCCGCGGCGGCGAAATCATCCGGAAAACCGGATGCCGCGCGGTTGCTCGCCGATCTGACAGAGGCTATTGCGTCCAGGAAATCCGTTTCGGAATTCAGGAAGGAGACGCACGAATGAAGATGCCACAGACGATCGGCCTCGTGCATTTCATCGGCATTGGCGGCATCGGCATGAGCGGCATCGCCGAGGTGCTGCACAATCTCGGCTACAAGGTGCAAGGGTCCGACCAGGCCGACAGCGCCAATGTGCAGCGGCTGCGCGACAAGGGCATCGAATGCTTCGTCGGCCACCAGGCCGAAAACCTCGGCGAGGCCGAGGTGGTCGTCGTCTCCACCGCAATCAAGAAATCCAATCCGGAACTGAAGGCGGCGAGAGAGAAGTTGCTGCCGATCGTGCGGCGCGCCGAAATGCTAGCCGAGTTGATGCGGTTCCGCCAAGCGGTCGCGATCGGCGGCACGCATGGCAAGACGACGACGACTTCGATGGTGGCGACGCTACTCGAAGCCGGCGGGCTCGACCCGACGGTGATCAATGGCGGCATCATCAATGCCTATGGCACCAATGCCCGCATGGGCGACGGCGAATGGATGGTGGTCGAGGCCGACGAGAGCGACGGCACCTTCCTCAGGCTGCCGGCCGAGATTGCCGTCGTCACCAATATCGACCCCGAGCATCTCGATCATTACGGCTCCTTCGACAAAGTGCGCGAGGCGTTTCGTCAGTTCGTCGAGAATGTGCCGTTCTACGGCTTCGGCGTGATGTGCACCGACCATCCCGAGGTGCAGGCGCTGGTCGCCCGCATCGAGGACCGGCGCGTCATCACCTATGGCGAAAATGCGCAGGCCGACGTGCGCTTCACCAATCACCGCATGGACGGCCCGACCTCGGAATTCGACGTGGTGATCCGCGATCGCAAGACGCACGGCCAGATAACGATATCAGGTCTGCGGCTACCCATGCCCGGACGTCACAATGTCTCCAATGCGACGGCGGCGATTGCCGTCGCGCATGAGCTCGGCCTTTCGGCTGAGGCAATCAAGAAGGGCCTGTCGTCCTTCGCCGGCGTCAAGCGGCGTTTCACCCATACCGGTTCGTGGAACGGTGTCGATGTGTTCGACGATTACGGTCATCATCCAGTCGAGATCACGGCGGTACTGAAGGCCGCGCGCAGCGCCACCAAGGGCCGCATCATCGCCGTTACCCAACCGCATCGCTTCACCCGGCTGCGCGATCTGTTCGACGAGTTTTCCGTCTGCTTCAACGACGCCGATACGGTAATGGTGGCGCCCGTCTATGCGGCCGGCGAGGAACCGATCGACGGCGTTACGTCCGACGCACTGGTGTCGCGCATCCGCTCCGGCGGCCATCGCGACGCACGCTACATCGAAGGTCCGGCGGCGATCGGGCCGATCGTTCGCGAGGTGGCGAAGCCGGGCGATTTCGTCGTTTTCCTCGGCGCCGGCAACATCACCCAATGGGCCTATGCGCTGCCCAGGGAACTCGGCGGGACCATCTCATGATGCGCGGCCAGGCGTTGATCGAGAAGCTTGGCGACCGGCTTGCCGGACTGCGCGGCCGCATCACGCCCAATGCCGAGATGGACAAGATCACCTGGTTCCGAGCCGGCGGGCTCGCCGACGCATTGTTCCAGCCGGCCGACGAGGACGATCTTGCCGCGTTCCTGAAGGCGGTGCCCGAGGAAATACCACTGACCATCGTCGGCGTCGGCTCGAACCTGCTTGTCCGTGACGGCGGCATTGCGGGCTTCGTCATCCGGCTTTCGGCCAAAGGCTTTGGCGAGACCGAAGTGATTGCGCCGACCATGATCAAGGCGGGCGCCGCAACGCCCGACAAGCGTCTTGCGGCCGTTGCCTACGAGGCCGGCATTGGTGGCTTTCACTTTTACCACGGCATTCCCGGCGCCATTGGCGGAGCGCTGAGGATGAACGCCGGCGCCAATGGCGTCGAGACACGCGAGCGTGTGGTCGAGGTGCGGGCACTCGACCGCAAGGGCAATGTTCATACGCTGAGCAATGCCGACATGGGCTATGCCTATCGCCATTCAGCGGCGCCGTCGGGGCTGATCTTCACATCGGCGCTGCTCGAAGGCGTTCCAGAGGATAAGGCGGCGATCAAGGCCGCGATGGATGCTGTCCAGAACCATCGCGAGACCGTGCAGCCGATCCGCGAAAAAACCGGAGGCTCGACCTTCAAGAATCCCGAGGGCACCTCGGCCTGGAAGGAAATCGACAAGGCCGGCTGCCGCGGCCTGATGGTCGGCGGGGCGCAGATGTCGCCGATGCATTGCAACTTCATGATCAACACCGGAACCGCCACCGGGTACGAGCTTGAATATCTCGGTGAGACGGTGCGTGCGCGCGTGCTCGAAAAATCGGGCATCCGGCTGCAGTGGGAGATCAAGCGCATCGGTAATTTTCGGCCGGGCCATGCGGTCCAGGAATTTCTTGGGCAGTTGCTTTAGGCAAGTCGACCGCCGTTGCTTTTCGGACTCATGAATTCACATTTTGCTGCCGTTTTTGCGGAAAGTGAATCCATCGGAATCGTAAGCACTTGCCAGCGAATCAACTCTCTGATTCTCTGCCCTGAAGCGTTTCCTGATTTGAGTCGTTTCGACGCGTTGCTCGCGTTTCCGTCTGGGGGGCAACCTGCCGGGAGACTCGGACTCAATGTTGCGGAAACACGGAGCGAAGTTGCTCGGCGTGTGAGTGTGCGCGATGTTTTTCGGGTCATGCACGATAGTGCGGGCCTGCTGTGAGAGGAAATAACGGGGAATGACAAGCAAGCACGTGGCCGTCCTTCTGGGAGGATTCTCGTCCGAGCGGCCCGTGTCCCTGTCGTCGGGCAAAGCCTGCGCCGATGCGCTCGAGGGAGAGGGCTACCAGGTCACCCGCGTCGACGTCTCGCGCGACATCGGCTCGGTGCTCAGCGCGCTCAAGCCTGACGTCGTCTTCAACGCACTGCACGGCCCTTTCGGCGAGGACGGCACCATCCAGGGCATCCTCGAGTACCTCGCCATTCCGTACACGCATTCGGGCGTGCTTGCCTCGGCGCTCGCGATGAACAAGGAACAGGCCAAGAAGGTCGCCAAGGCGGCCGGCATTCCGGTGGCGGAATCGAAGGTGGCCAATCGCTTCGCCATCCAGAACAAGCACCCGATGAAGCCGCCCTATGTGGTCAAGCCGGTCAACGAAGGGTCGAGCTTCGGTGTCGTCATCGTGCATGAAGGCCAGTCGCATCCGCCGCAGATCATCGGCTCGTCCGAGTGGAGATACGGCGATACGGTCATGGTCGAGCGTTATGTGCACGGGCGGGAATTGACCTGCGCGGTGATGGGCGATGTGGCGCTCGGTGTCTGCGAGATCATCCCGACCGGCCATTCCTTCTACGACTATGATTCAAAATACGTCGCGGGAGGATCAAAACACGAATGCCCGGCAAAACTTTCACCGAATATTTACCAAAAAATACAGACACTGGCACTCAAGGCTCATCAAGCTATCGGCTGTCGGGGCGTTTCCCGATCGGACTTCCGTTATGACGATCGTCACTCCGAAAACGGCGAAATTGTCTGGCTCGAGGTCAACACCCAGCCGGGCATGACGCCGACGTCTTTGGTGCCGGAAATCGCCGCGCAAGCGGGACACTCGTTCGGCGATTTGTTGAGTTGGATGGTGGAGGACGCTTCGTGTCTGCGTTGAAGTGGGGACAGGGCAGGGGGAAGGGCGCGGCCGGGCCGGCGCTGTTCGGCATGCCGTTGTCGTTCGACCATTTCGTGCTGCCGCGCCTGCTCCGCCGGCCGGTGCGCGTGCTGGCGCGCCTCGGCGAGGGCGACTTCGAAGCGCCGCCCTATTGCGCTGCCATGCTGTCGGCGGCGTTGCTTGTTTCGAGTAGTGCCTATGGCGCCTATCTCGGCGGACATGCCGACGCCATCGTCCAGAGTGTCACCGCCCGCACCGGCTTTGCCGTCGACCAGGTCAAGGTCGTCGGCAACCGCGAAACTTCCGAGATCGATATTCTCGACAGGCTGGAACTCGACGGCTGGACCTCGCTGATCGGCTTCGATGCCGAAGCCGCGCGCGAACGCATCACCACGCTACCCTGGGTCGAAGCCGCGGCAGTGCGCAAGGTCTACCCGCATACGCTGGAAGTGCGCGTCGAGGAGCGCGAGCCGTTCGCGCTGTGGCAGCAAGGCAGCGCGCTTTCGGTCATCGAGAAATCCGGCGCCGTCATTGCGCCGTTCTCCGGCGGCAAGCAGATATTGCTGCCGCTGATCATCGGCACCGGCGCACCGGCCAAAGCGCCGGATTTCCTGGCGAAGATCAAGAACTATCCGGAGCTCGCCGCGCGGATCAAGGGCTATATCCGCATCGGCGAACGGCGCTGGGATCTCAAGCTTGAAAACGGCATCACGATCAAACTTCCCGAAGACGGCGAGGACCAGGCGATTGCCGACCTGGTCAGGATGGACCACGAGAACGGGCTTTTGACGCGCGACATCGCTGCCGTCGACATGCGCCTTTCCGATCGTCTGGTCGTCCAGCTGACGCCGGAGGCGGCGACACAGCGCCAGGCCGCGCTCAACGAAAAGCCCAAGATGCTGAAGCGCAAGCCGGAGACGAAGATATGAGCTGGCTTGGCGGCAATAGCGATGCTTCGGCGCGCCGGTCGGGCATCTTGACGGTGCTGGATGTCGGTTCCAGCAAGGTCTGCTGCGTGGTGGCCAAGCTCAAGCCGCGCGAGGATGGCAAGCTGCTGCGCGGACGCTCGCATCGCGTCCAGGTGATCGGCATCGGCCACCAGAAATCGCAAGGCGTGAAATCGGGCGTCGTCATCGATCTCGACCGCGCCGAGCACGCCATCCGTCTTGCCGTCGACGCCGCCGAACGCATGGCGGGACTGACGGTCGATTCGCTGATCGTCAACATGACTGCCGGCCGGTTGAAGAGCGAGGCTTTTTCGGCCACCATCAATCTCGGCGGCCATGAGGCCGACGAGGCCGACATCAAGCGCGTGCTTGCCGCCGGCGCCAAGCAGGCGCTGCGGGCCGAGCGCGAGGTGATCCATTCGCTTCCCGTAGCCTTTTCTCTGGATGCAGAGCGCGGTGTGCGCGATCCGCGCGGCATGGTTGGCGACCAGCTTGGCGTCGACATGCACGTGCTGACGGGCGACGCGGCGCCTTTGCGCAATCTTGAGCTCTGCATCAACCGCTCGCATCTGTCGGTCGAGCGCATGGTGGCGACGCCTTATGCCAGCGGGCTTGCCGCGCTGGTCGACGACGAACTCGAAATGGGCGCGGCCTGCATCGACATGGGCGGCGGCACGACGACGATCTCGGTATTTTCGGAAGGCAAGTTCGTCCACGGCGACGCCATCGCGATCGGCGGCAACCACGTCACGCTAGATATGGCCAAGGGCCTGTCGACCTCGCTCGATGCCGCCGAAAGGCTGAAAGTGATGCATGGCTCGGCGCTGCCTGGCAGTGCCGACGACCGCGACCTGGTTTCCATCCATCCGATCGGCGAGGACGGCGAGGTGCCGTTGCAGATCCCGCGCTCGGTGATGACGCGCATCATCCGCGCCCGCATCGACGAGACGCTGGAATTGCTGCGCGACCGGCTGAACAAGTCCGGCTACGGCAATGCCGTCGGCAAGCGTGTGGTGCTGACCGGCGGCGCCAGCCAGCTTGCCGGCCTGCCCGAAGCAGCACGCCGCATTCTCGGCCGCAATGTGCGCATTGGCCGCCCGCTTGGCGTGGCAGGCCTGCCCGAGGCGGCCAAGGGGCCGGCTTTTTCGACGCCCGTCGGGCTTCTGATCTACCCGCAGATGGCGAGCTTTGAGAGCCGCCCGGCGAAGGGAATTTCCGGTCTTCGGATGACCGGAACAGGTGGAAAACTGCATCGAATGAGTCAGTGGTTGAGAGACAGTTTTTAATTTGACGGGGACAGCCCCATAGGCGGCCGCGGCGGCGAAGCGGCGGGAAAGGCAAAGGACGAAGACAATGACCATCAATCTGCAGAAGCCGGACATCACCGAGCTCAAGCCGCGCATCACCGTGTTCGGTGTCGGCGGCGGCGGCGGCAATGCCGTCAACAACATGATCACCGCCGGCTTGCGCGGCGTCGAGTTCGTGGTGGCCAACACCGACGCACAGGCACTGACGATGTCGAAGGCCGAGCGGCTGATCCAGCTCGGCGCGCATGTCACCGAGGGTCTCGGCGCCGGATCGCAGCCTGAAGTCGGGCGCGCGGCGGCGGAAGAGTGCATCGACGAGATCATCGATCATCTCTCCAACACGCATATGTGCTTCGTCACTGCCGGCATGGGCGGCGGCACCGGCACCGGGGCGGCTCCCGTCGTTGCCCGCGCTGCCCGCGAAAAGGGTATCCTTACCGTCGGCGTCGTCACCAAGCCGTTCCACTTCGAAGGCCAGCGCCGCATGAAGACGGCCGACATGGGTATCGAGGAACTACAGAAATGCGTCGATACCCTGATCGTCATTCCCAACCAGAACCTGTTCCGGCTGGCCAACGATAAGACCACCTTCGCCGATGCCTTCGCCATGGCCGACCAGGTGCTCTATTCGGGCGTTGCCTGCATTACCGACCTGATGGTCAAGGAAGGCCTGATCAATCTCGACTTCGCCGACGTCCGCTCGGTCATGCGCGAAATGGGCAAGGCGATGATGGGAACCGGCGAGGCTTCGGGCGAGGGCCGCGCAATGGCCGCGGCTGAAGCCGCCATCGCCAACCCGCTGCTCGACGAGACCTCGATGAAGGGCGCCAAGGGCCTGCTGATCTCGATCACCGGCGGCCGCGACCTGACCCTGTTCGAAGTCGATGAGGCCGCAACCCGCATTCGCGAAGAGGTCGATCAGGACGCCAACATCATTCTGGGCGCCACCTTCGACGAGGAACTTGAAGGCGTTATCCGCGTGTCGGTGGTCGCCACCGGCATCGACAAATCGGCGGCCGAAATCGCTGCCGCGCCGATCGCCATCCGCGCGGCTCCGCCGAAGCCGGTCAGCCGCCCGGCGGCCCAGGTCACGGAAATGCGCCCGGCGCCTGTCCAGCAACCGATCTATGAACCACGTGCTGCCGATCCGGTCGCCGAGGCCATTCAGCTCGCCGAGGCGAATGCGGCAGCGATGGCGCAGGCCCGCCCGGCACCGGTCGCCCATGCGGAAGACTTCCGTCCGCAGAGCAAGATCTTCCAGGCGCCTCCCGCTCAGCCGCAGCCAATGATGCAGCCGGCGGTTCAGCAAGCGATGCAGCCCGCTCCGCATCGTGAAATGCCGCAGCCGGTTGCCGCGGCACCCCAGCGCATGCCGCGGGTCGAGGATTTCCCGCCGCAGGTGAAGGCCGAAGTGGAAGCCAAGGCCCGCCCGGCCGACCACGAGAACAGCGGCCCGATGGGCTTGCTCAAGCGCCTGACCAACGGCTTGACCCGCCGCGAAGAGGAACCTGCAAGACTGCAGCCGGCGCAGCCTCGCGAACCGAAACTGCGCCAGGCGCCGGCGGAAGTGCGCCGCCTAGCCAGCCAGGATCCGCAGCTTTACGCACCGCGTCGCGGCCAGCTGGATGAGCAGGGCCGCCTGACGCCGCAGAGCCGGGCTGTCCAGGAAGACGATCAGTTGGAGATTCCCGCCTTCCTGCGCCGACAGGCCAATTGATCTGTTAACGGTTCGTAACAGTTGTTAACAGGCGAGCAGGAAACTGTTCGCCTGTTAATATTAAAAACACTTTTAAAACAAAGACTTATGCGGCAATCCCGCGCTGGGCCGCGGTTACAACGAGTAAGAAACCGTGATTTGGAGTCTCCCTGCGGGACCATTATCTTCGGCACCGACCAAAGTCGGTTTGCTGGGAGTCTCGGGGAAGTGGCCCTGCCTGCCGATCAATTAAGAGCCGCGCCCTCAGGGCAGATGAAGCGGACCTAGGCAGTACGGGCTATGGGGATTGTTTTGCACGACTATCAGACGACACTTAAATCGCGTGCGACGCTGACCGGCATCGGCGTTCACAGTGGCAATCCGGTCACTGTCCATTTCCTACCGGCAGACGCCGATACGGGAGTCGTCTTCCAGCTTTCGAATGCAAACGGAAGCCACGAATTTCGCGCGCTCGTTTCCGAGGTCGGTGCCACCGACCTCTGCACCATGCTCGGCGATCCGCAAGGCGAGCACATCGCTACGGTCGAGCATCTGATGGCGACGCTTTTCGGGCTTGGGATCGACAATCTCGTCATCGAAATCGATGGCCATGAGGTGCCTATCCTCGACGGCAGCGCAGTGATGTTCGTCGAGGCCATTGACCAGGCAGGCATCGAAACGCTGCCGGTCAAGCGTCGCTACATCAGGGTGGTCAAGCCGGTTCGTATCGAGAACGGCGCCTGCTGGGCGGAGTTCCGGCCCTATGACGGCACGCGCTTCGAGATCGAGGTCGATTTCGAAAGCCCGGCGATCGGGCGCCAGCTTTTTGCATCCGACATGAACGCCGACATTTTCCGGCGTGACGTCGCGCGGGCCCGCACTTTCGGTTTCATGAAGGACGTCGAGCGGCTGTGGGCGGCCGGCTATGCGCTCGGCTCCTCGTTGGAAAACTCCCTGGTGATCGGCGATGACAACCGCGTGATCAACATGGGAGGCCTGCGCTATCCCAACGAGTTCGCGCGCCACAAGACGATGGATGCGATGGGCGATCTGGCGCTCGCCGGCGCCCGGTTCATCGGCTGCTTCCGCTCCTATCGTGGTGGCCACAGGCTGAACGCCGCTGCGCTGCGCCGTCTATTGTCGGACCGTTCGGCTTTCGAGATCGTCGAGACGACGCGCCGCGAGCGCGGGCGTACCGCGGAGATGAGCGCCGTCAACGCACCCCTCTATGCGCCCTGGATGATCTGATTCTTAAGGTCTTGCGGCCCACGTTGCGGTCAAGCTGTGTTGCATGGATGCATCACTGGCCGGCCAAATTACACGGCTTTCCAGGTGGCGCCAAACCGCCACAAAAATGTGCGATTGGCCGGGGATAGCGTTGCCGGGCAAGGCAATTATGGTTTATGGCTGCTGCCGTCGACTGAAATGACGCCGAAAGGGCGGAATCCAAACATGTTTTTCAAGCGAGTTGGTCAATCGAAGGCGCTGCGGCGGGCTGTTTTCCTGGCGCTTTCGGTGGTCGTTCCATCGCTGTTCCTGTCGGCCTGCATGTCGTCTGAGAAGGACGTCGACCTGTCGACCTATGTCGATCAAACCGAGCCGGCCGACGTGCTCTACAATCAGGGTCTCGCCAATCTGAATGCCGGGCGACTGCAGGAGGCAAGCCGCAAGTTCGATGCCGTCGACCGCCAGCATCCATATTCCGAATTCGCCCGCAAATCGATGGTGATGGGTGCCTTTGCCGACTACCGTCAGGGCAATTACGATGAGGCGATCGGTTCGGCCAAGCGCTACCTGACCCTCTACCCGTCGACCGACGATGCAGCCTATGCCCAATATATTATCGGGCTGAGCTACTACCGCCAGATCAAGGACGTCACCCAGGACCAGAAGGAAGCGCGTCTTACCGCGCAGACGATGCAGGACCTGGTGACGCGCTGGCCGACTTCCGAATATGTCGACGATGCCAAGGAGAAGATCCGCTTCGCCAACGATCAGCTCGCCGGCAAGGAGATGCAGATCGGCCGCTACTATCTCGAGCGCCGCGAATACATCGCGGCCGTCAAACGGTTCCGCAACGTCGTGGAGAACTATTCCAACACACGTCATGTCGAGGAAGCGCTGGCGCGTCTTACCGAGAGCTACTATGCGATGGGGCTGACGTCGGAAGCGCAGACCGCTGCGGCCGTGCTCGGCACCAACTATCCCGACAGCCAGTGGTACAAGGACTCCTACAAGCTCCTGCAGAGTGGTGGGCTCGAGCCGCGCGAGAATGCCGGATCGTGGATCTCCAAGGCCGGGAAGCTGATCACCGGCGCCTGAGCGGCGCGTCACCATGCTCTCCAGACTGTCGATCCGCGATATCGTTCTGATCGAGAAGCTGGACATCGACTTCTCGTCCGGCCTTTCGGTCCTTACCGGCGAAACCGGCGCCGGAAAATCTATCCTGCTCGACGCTTTGTCGCTGGCGCTTGGCGCCCGCGGCGACGCTTCGCTGGTGCGGCATGGCGCGGCACAAGGCCAGATCATCGCCGTGTTCGACGTGCCGCGCAACCACGCGGCTCGCATGCTGCTTGCCGAGAATGCCATCGAGGACGACGGCGACATCATCCTGCGCCGCGTCCAGACGGCTGACGGCCGCACGCGCGTGTTCGTCAACGATCAGCCGTCCAGCGTGACGCTGATGCGCGACATCGGCCGTGCGCTGGTCGAGATCCACGGCCAGCATGACGAGCGCGCTTTGGTCGATCCCGGCGCCCATCGCGAGTTGCTCGACAGTTTCGGCGGCCATCTCGGCGCTGCTCGGGCAACCGGCGAGGCGTGGCGGCACTGGCGTACCTGCGAGCAGGAATTTTCACGGCACCGGGCCAAAGTCGAGGCAGCTGCCCGTGAGGCCGATTATCTGCGTGCTGCGGTCGCCGAATTGACCAGGCTCGATCCGCAACCGGGCGAAGAGACCGAACTGGCCGAACTGCGCGCCTCGATGATGCGTGCCGAAAAGATCGCCTCGGAAATCCACGATGCGCAGGATGTGCTCTCGGGCCCGTCCTCGCCCTTGCCGCAACTGGCCAGCCTGCTCAGGCGGCTGCAGCGAAAGGCGACCGAAGCGCCGGGGCTGCTCGAGGACGTCGTCAAATCGCTCGACGAAGCGATGCTGTCGCTCGACGCGGCGCAGTCGGGCGTCGAAGCAGCACTTCGCGCGACCGAATATGATCCGCAGCGGCTGGAGAAGGCTGAGGAGCGGCTGTTTTCGCTGCGTGCCGCCTCGCGCAAGCACAGCGTCGCCGTGGATGACCTGGCGCAATTGCGTGACACCATGGCTGCCGACCTTGCCGATCTCGACGCCGGCGAGGAGCGCCTGCATGCGCTGGAGAAACAGGCTGCGGCGGCGCGCCAGGCCTACGACATTACGGCGGCCCAGCTGTCGTCGCTTCGCCATGAGGCGGCCGTCGGGCTGACCAAGGCGGTAATGGCCGAACTGCCGGCGCTGAAGCTCGAACGGGCCGAGTTCATCGTCGAGATCGCAAGCGATGCCGAGAGCCGCATGGAAGAAGGCATCGACCAGGTCGAGTTCTGGGTGCGCACCAATCCCGGCACCAGGCCCGGCCCAATGATGAAGGTCGCTTCCGGCGGCGAGCTTTCGCGCTTCCTGCTGGCGTTGAAAGTCGCGCTGGCCGATCGCGGGTCGGCGCCCACTTTGGTCTTTGATGAGATTGACACCGGCGTCGGCGGCGCGGTTGCCGACGCCATCGGCCAGCGGCTGGCGCGGCTGGCAAAACGCGTGCAGGTGCTTTCGGTCACGCATGCACCGCAAGTGGCGGCGCGCGCGGCGACGCATTTCCTGATCTCCAAATCAGGCGGTGCCGACCGCGTCTCGACCGGCATCGCCGAGATGGACCGGGCGGCACGGCAGGAAGAGATCGCACGCATGCTCGCCGGCGCCACCATTACAGACGAGGCGCGCGCGGCGGCCGAGCGGCTGCTGCGGGAGAACACCGCGGCAGCCTAGAGCGGTTCATCCTTCACGGAAACGCCGAACCGCTCTACCTCTTTGTTTTGCGCAATTCCGGACGGAAAACCGTTTCACAGTTTTCCTGGAATTGCTCCAGACGAGTTCGTTTCCGGCGCTCGCGACCGGAGTCAGGGGATGGCGCCATCCTGCTGTTCAGGAATGATTTTCGGCGTCTGGTCTCTCCCTCATGAGAGATTCCTGTTCTACTGTGTCGCGCCACCGTGGAGGGAGCAGTGCATGGACGAAAAACCAGTTGATTCGCTCAGCGACAGCGAGGCGGCAAGCGAGTTGAAGCGGTTGGCGCACGAGATCGCCGAGCACGACCGGCGCTACCATGGCGAGGACGCGCCGATAATCACGGATGCGGAATATGACGCGCTGACCCGGCGCAACCTCGCCATCGAACAGCGGTTCCCGCATCTTGTGCGCGAGGATTCGCCCTCGCGCAGGGTCGGCGCGCCGCCGGCGGAAGGTTTTGCCAAGGTGCGGCACGCGGTGCCGATGCTCAGCCTGGCCAAGGCTTATAGCGACCAGGACGTCGCGGACTTCATAGAACGGGGCCGGCGATTCTTTGATCGCGACAAGGATCTGAACATCGCCTTCACGGCAGAGCCGAAGATCGACGGGCTATCGGCTTCCCTGCGGTATGAAGGCGGTGTGTTCGTGCAGGGGGCAACGCGCGGCGACGGCGTCGTCGGCGAGGACATCACAGCCAATCTCAAGACCATCGCCGACATTCCCAAGACCTTGAAGGGATCGGGCTGGCCCGAGGTCATCGAAATACGCGGTGAGGTCTATATGACCTACGCGGAATTCGAGGCGCTGAAGCAACGCTCGGCGGCGATCGGCGGCCAGGATTACGTCAATCCGCGAAATACGGCGGCCGGGTCGCTCCGTCAGAAGGACCCGTCCGTTACCGCCAGCCGCAACCTCAAATTCTTTGCCTACGCCTGGGGCTATACTTCGAAGGATCCAGCTCCGACCCAATACGATTCCGTGCAAAAATTCGCGGAGTGGGGATTCAAGGTCAGTCCGCTGATGGTCCGGGCAAAGTCGGTCGACGAACTGATCGCGCATTATCACCTCATCGAGGCCCAGCGCTCATCGCTTGGCTACGACATCGACGGCGTGGTCTACAAGGTCGATCAATTGGAGCTGCAGCGCAGATGGGGCTTCGTCACCGGCGAACCACGCTGGGCCATCGCTCACAAATTTCCGGCCGAACAGGCGATGACGACCGTGCGCAGGATCGACATTCAGGTCGGCCGTACCGGTACGCTGGCGCCCGTTGCCCGGCTTGCGCCCGTCACGGTCGGCGGCGTCGTGGTCGAGAATGTCACGCTTCACAACGAAGACTACATCAAGGGTCTGGACAGCAACGGCCAGCCGATCCGCGACGGCAACGACATACGTATCGGCGACACGGTGGTCATCCAGCGGGCGGGGGACGTCATTCCGCAGATCGTCAGCGTTGTGGTCGACAAGCGTCCGCCAGATGCCGTGCCCTACGAATTCCCGCACAAATGTCCGATCTGCGGCTCGCCGGCAACGCGCGAGATCAACGAGAAGACCGGCAAGGAAGATTCCCGCCGACGTTGCACTGGCGAACTGATCTGCCCCGCCCAGGCCGTGGAAGGATTGCGTCACTTCGTGTCACGCGGCGCCATGGATATCGAAGGCCTGGGCGCTGAAAACATTGACCTGTTCTTCAATGCCGGGTTGGTCAAGACAGCAGCCGATATCTTCACTCTCCGGGATCGCCGCCCCGCCGTCATCAAGGCATTGGCGGAGCGGCGGGAGGAGCAGGCCAGACAGCGTGAGGCCGCATCGGGCAAAACGCGGAAGAATGTACGCGGTGTCGAGGAACGCAACTATGAAGGTCTCGACAAGCTCTTCGCTGCCATCGACGCTCGCCGCGAACCGGAACTTGATCGCTTCATCTTTGCGCTGGGCATCCGCCATATCGGCGAAACGACGGCCGCTGTGCTCGCTCGAACCTTCTCGACGATCGAGGAGTTGATCCGCATTGGCAAGGAGACAGCAGCGGCAGCCGATCCACACAGCGTTTTTCCTTCGATCAACGGCATCGGCGATACCGTGATAGGCGCTCTTCGCGATTTCTTCGGCAATGAACGCAACGACGCCGTGCTCGAAGCGCTGCTCACGCAGGTCCATCCGAAGCCGTACATCGTGAACGTCTCAGCCGATAGTGCGGTCGCCGGCAAGACGATCGTGTTTACAGGCACGCTCGAAAGGATGACGCGCCCCGAGGCCAAGGCGATGGCTGAACGTCTCGGCGCGAAGGTCGCCGGCTCGGTTTCCGCGAAGACCGACCTCGTCGTCGCCGGGCCCGGTGCTGGCTCGAAGCTCAAGCTGGCTGCCGAACACGGTATCGAAGTCATCGATGAGGATGCCTGGCTCGAGCGGATCGGCAAGGGCTCGTGATGCCGGCTGAATTCAATGGTTTTGGTGACAAGGCCATTCCCTTCCTCAAGGCACTGGATTTTCATCAGAGCCGGGAGTGGTTTTTGGAAAACCGCGACCTTTTCGAGCGGGACCTGCGCAATCCCTTCGGCGATCTGGTCGAGGCGCTCTCCGAGCGCTTCACGGCATTGGGGCTCGGCCTGCGCGGCGACCGCAAGAAGTCGCTGTTCCGGATTAATCGCGACGTGCGTTTCGCCAAGGACAAACGGCCTTACAACCGGCATCTGTCGGCGATCCTTTCGCCCGACGGCACCAAGATGGAACAGGGCGTGTTTTACATCCACATCGGGCTCGAGCGCTGCTTTGCCGCTGTTGCCTGGTGGCAGCCCGGACCGGAGCTATTGCTGGCGCTGCGCAACGCCATCGCAAAGCGGCCCGCTGAGTTCCGCACGCTCGTCGCGGCGCTGAAGAAGAATGATCTCGAGCTCGACCCGGACGGCTGTATGAAGCGCACGCCGCGCGGCTTCGAGCACGTTATCGAGCCCGATCTCGTGGCCGCCATCCGCAACCGGCATTTCGCCGTCCGGCACGCAATCGAGCCGGCGGATATCTACGGAGCTGGATTGGTCGACGAACTCGTCGACTTCGTCATGCGGGCAAAACCGCTGCTCGACTGGGGCAGGGCGATCGAAGGCAAGGCTTCGCAGCGCTAGCGGAAAAGTCAGACGGTCAGCTGCGCCGCGCAGTGTAGAGGCTGGTGGTCATGTTGCGGGTTATGGAGCCTTGGAACTCGTCGCGGACGATGCGACCCAGCTCCGCCAGGATTGCTTCGCGGTCACTGCGGATGTTGATATTGGAAAAAGTGGCATAGAGGGCGACCGTCTGGTCAGGATCGAGGACGAGCGACCAGACACTTGTCCGATGTTCGATGGCATCGAACGCGCCGGTTCGCTCCAGTGCCGCCACGCGGGCCTCGGCATCAAGGGCGAACGGAATACCATTTGAGCCCGCCGACGGGCTCGAAGGCCCGTCAAGCAGCGCCTTGGTCGCATCATGAAAGGGATCGGGGCGACTGTCGTCGCCGAATACATTCCAGACCATTGCCCACCAGCCGCCCGGCCGAAGCAGCTCTGCGACCTTGATCAGCGCCGTGTCCTCATCCAGCCAATGAAAGGCAGTGGCGCTGACACCGAGATCAAAACCGGCCTTCTCAAGGACGGCATCCTCAAACGCAGAGACGCTCACCGAGAGCGCCTTGTCCTGAATAGTCTCGCAAAGGAAAGTCGCGAGGCGGGAATCCGGCTCAATGGCGAGCAACGGGCTCGCGCCCAGTTCGAGTAAGCGGCGCGTTGCAGTTCCTGTACCTGCGCCAATCTCGAACGTCGCCGTGCCATGCGCGAGACGGCACCGCTCACATAGAATTTCGAATACCCAATCAGGATACCCAGGTCGCGTCGCGTGATAGCTGCCGGGATCGGCGCCGAAGGCCAGGCGGCCGAATTTTGGATCGATGAAAAATTCGCTCATTGGAACCACCTGTCCGGCCCAGCAGGTTGGTCTATGGCCGTCGCTTCGGCAAGGACCGATCGTCGCCAACGAATATGCGCTCAGGTACCAAGCCTCTGATTTTGTCCACAAGTCTGGAAGCGAACTTGCCGCGATGCTTCAGCTATCATTTCCGCTGATCGTTTGCCTCAAGCGAATTGGTGTGACAAGCCGGACCGCCCTCTCTACATACGGCCCTTCCCAAGGAGCGGTCGATGTCGGCGGAAGCAATCTCCGAAAACGGTGCGAGAAGCGATTTCTGGGACGGCGTGCGGCTGAGCATGCCCGTCGTGGTGGCGTCGGCACCGTTTGCATTGCTGTTCGGGGCGCTCGCCGTCGACAACGGCTTTTCCGTGATCGAGGCGTTCTTGATGAGCGCGACGGTGTTCGGCGGCGCCAGCCAGATGGTCGGCATCGAGCTGTTCGGGCAGCATGTCGCGCCGTGGCTGATCGTGCTGTCGATCTTCGCCGTGAATTTTCGGCATGTGCTCTATTCGGCCGGTATCGGCCGGCGAATCGCGCATTGGCCGCTGGTGCAGCAGGCGATAGGCTACTTCGTGCTGACCGATCCGCAGTTCGCGGTGGCCGAGCGCAAGGCGGAGGCCGGCGAGACCGTCGGCTTTGCCTGGTATATGGGGCTCGGGCTGCCGGTCTACGTGTTCTGGGTCATCGAAAGCGCGCTCGGGGCGGTGTTCGGCAAACTTATTCCCGACACCCACGCGCTGGGCATCGACTTCCTGCTGCCGATCTATTTTCTCGGCCTGGTCATGAGCTTCCGCAAGCGGCCGCTGTGGCTGCCGGTGGTCGTCGCAAGCGCTGCCGCCTCCATCATTGCCTACAAGACGGTCGGCTCGCCCTGGCATGTCTCCATCGGCGCGCTGGCCGGCGTGCTGCTCGCCGTCATCCTGCCGCCCCGCCACAGCGGCGTGGAGGTACGACCATGAGCACGACGTTGTGGATCATCGTCGCCGCTTCGATCGCGACCTATTTGACACGCATTGGCGGTCATCTGGTGATCTCACGCTTCGACCATATCCATCCGCGTGTTGAGGCCGGGCTGAACGCCGTGCCGGCGGCGGTGCTGACCACGCTTGTGGCGCCGGCAGCGCTGAGCGCCGGACCGGCGGAATGGGGGGCCTTGGTCGTCGCCGGCCTGGTCTCGCTGCGCGGCGGCCTTATGGCGATGTTCCTGGCGGGTGCTGCCGTGCTGATCCTCGCGCGGCAGGTCGTCGGCTGATCGACTTTTGCCTTGGCGGCGAGAGCACACATGCGCTTTACCGCAGCGACTATTGCGGCGCTGACCCGCGACAGGCTCAGCCGGATCGCCTCCGATCTCTTCTGGTGGGCGCGACGGACGGCGTCGCTATAGAGCGCTTCGCGCTGCTTCGGCGTCAATGCGCTTAGATCGGTCGGCTGGATGCCGAAGGGCTCACGCGACATTTCCATCTCGCCAGGTTTGCCGTGTTCATCGGCAGCTACACCGGCGATTTACGGGAAAGGCATAATCAGCTAAAATGAATAATTAAGATCGTTATGTTCTCCAGGAGAGATGTATGGACTTGGCCGATCTGCGCATCTTCCGCACGGTGGTGCGCGAGGGCGGAATCACCAGGGCGGCGGAAAAACTGTTTCGCGTGCAATCGAACGTGACCACACGCATCCGGCAGCTCGAAGAGGATCTCGGCGTGCAGCTGTTTATCCGGGAGGGCAAGCGCCTGCACGTATCGCCCGCCGGTCACAAATTGGTCGGGTATGCGGATCGGTTGCTGGCGCTTGCAGAGGAGGCGCGAACGGCGATGCTTGATCCACGCCCGCGCGGCACGCTTCGCCTAGGTGCCATGGAGAGCACCGCCGCGGCACGGCTTCCAAGTCTGCTCGCCGAATATCACGCACGTCATCCCGACGTGGAAATCCAGTTGCGCACCGGCAATCCGCAGGTTCTCGCGACGGCCATGCTTGCCGGCGACCTCGATGCAGCGTTCGCCGCCGAGCCGATCGCCGACGCTCCGTTCGAAAAGCTGCCCGCATTTCACGAGCAGCTGGTCATTGTCTCGGCGGCATCGCGCGTTTCGATCGACGACCGCCTGGACATGCCCAAAACAATGATAGCCTTCGAGCACGGCTGCCCGCACCGCCGGCGGCTGGAACAATGGTATGCGCGAAGAGGGTTCATGGCCGAGAAAACCATCGAGCTTGGTTCATACCATGCCATCCTTGGTTGCGTGGTGGCTGGCATGGGCATAGCGCTGATGCCGAAAAGTGTGCTTTCGGGTTTCCCAGAGAGCCACTGGCTAAATCTGCACGAACTGCCCGCTGACGAAGACAACGCCGTCACGGTGTTGTTTTGGCGCAAGGGAGCCGATTCTCCCAACGTCACGGCTTTGCAGGGACTGCTTGCGGAGCAAAGTCTGTCACTCGGCGTTGCGGCCGCGGCTATTGCTTGAAGTCGTGCGGCAGAGGGGCGGTTGCTTTTTCCAGCCAGGCCAGCGTTTCGCCGTCGAGCATCGGTCCAATCTCGGCCAGTACGCGCGCATGGTATTCGTCAAGCCAATGCAACTCGTCGCGGGTTAAAAGGTCCGATCGGACCAGCCGCTTGTCGATCGGCGCCAGCGTCAGTGTCTCGAAGCCGTGCATGGCGATGTCGCCGCCCTCGATTGCCTCGGCCGGTGTCACCAGAATCAAGTTCTCGATGCGGATGCCGTAGGAACCTTCCTTGTAATAGCCGGGCTCGTTGGAGAGGATCATGCCGGCTAGCAGCTTTTCGGTGCCGGTCTTGGCGATACGTTGCGGGCCCTCATGCACGGCAAGATAGGACCCGACACCGTGCCCGGTACCATGGGCGAAATCGCAGCCGTGTCTCCATAGCGCCTGGCGCGCCACCGCATCGATTTCGGAGCCGCGCGTGCCCTGGGGAAAGCGCAGCATGGAGATGCCGATCATGCCTTTCAGCACCAGCGTGAAGCGTTCGCGCATCTCTTCGGTCGGCGCGCCGATCGGCACGGTGCGGGTGATGTCGGTGGTGCCGTCCTGGTACTGCCCGCCGGAATCGAGCAGGAACAGCTCGCCATCCCCCAGCTTGCGATTGGTGGCGCGGGAGACGCGGTAGTGCATGATGGCGCCGTTAGGGCCGGCGCCGGAGATGGTGTCGAACGATACGTCGCGCAGCGGCATCTGCGTTTCTTCGCCGGTCTGACGGCGCGTCTCCTCAAGCCTGGTGACAACGGCGATTTCGTCGAGCGTGCCGGGCTTCTGGCGGTCGAGCCAGCACAGCAGCTTGGCGACCGCGGCGCCGTCGCGGCGATGTGCGGCGCGGGCGCCGGCGATCTCAGCTTTGTTCTTTGTTGCGCGTGGAATGCGGGCCGGATCGGCCGTGGCAATGACGGTGCCGCCATTATCCTCGACCAGCATTCTGAGCTTGTCCGCCGCGAGAACCGGGTCCAGCGCGATTTTTGCGCCGCCCTTGGCCCGGGTGACGATTGCCGATCCGAATTCACCTGGTTCGTGCAATTCGGCGAGCTGCGTCAGGTAGGCCGCAACGGTGCGCGAAAACTTGCGCTGGTCCATGAAAAGCAGATGCGAGCCGTCGGCGGCCAGCACGGCAAAGCCGAGCGCCAGCGGTGTGTGCGGTACGTCACCGCCACGGATGTCGAAGGCCCAGGCAATCGAGGAGGGGTCGGTCAGCACGGCATGGGTGGCGCCATCCTTCTCGATGGCCGCTGCCAGCCGCACCAGCTTGTCCTTAGCCAGTTCGCCGGCAAAGCCGATCGGGTGGATCTCGACCGGCGCCAGTGGCGGTCCAGGCTGGTCCTGCCAGATCGCGTCGATCGGATTCTCTTCGAGCGGCACCAGTGTCGCGCCGGATTTCTCGGCCGAGGCTTTCAGCGCCTTGACGTCGCTGATCGTATGCAGCCACGGATCGAAGCCCAATCGCACGCCCTTGCCGAGATTGTCCTTGATCCAGTTGGCCGGCGGGTTGTCGACAAGGCTCTCGATCGAAAAGATGTCGAGATCGACCTCCTGGCGCACCTGCAGCGTGTAGCGCCCGTCGACAAACATGACGGCGCGCTCGCCAAGTACAATGACGACACCGGCCGAGCCGCTGAAGCCGGTCAGCCATTTCAGCCGTGCCGAGCGGTCGGCGACATATTCGCCCTGGTGCTCGTCGGCACGGGGCACGATGAAGCCATCCAGCCCGTTCGACGCCAACCATTGGCGCAGCATTGCCACGCGCGGCTTGCCAACGGCCGGATCGCCGGCGGAATCGAAGGACTGGAACATGTCGGCTCTCCTCGAATGATGGCGCGACCGTAGCGCATGACTTCGAAAATCGGAATCGATTTTCGGAACGATCATCCCTGGTCGCCGCAGTGTCTTTTTGTGCATGGAGGCCATGCAGAATCGGCGATTTCAAAAAGCGTCAGCAGAGCTTACCTTCTTAACGTGGAGGAAAAGTCCTGTTGCCCTGCAAAGGAGACCGTCATGTCCTCGATTTCAGCCAGACGCGGATTTTTCAGAAACGCTGTGAAAGCGCTGATCGAAGCTCGCCAGCGCGAAGCGAGCCGGTATGTGAGCGGCGTTCTGCTTGGCTTTGATGACGAAACGCTGAAAGCTCACGGCTACGATCGCGAACAGCTGAAGAAAGCGGCGAACTCGCGCTAGGTCCGAGCAGGTTCCGGCTTGCGTTGAAAGCGTCGCGCCTCAGCGCTTGAGGTGAATCGTCACCCAGCCCTCGCGGTGCAAGGTGCGGACGTGCCGGAATTTCTGGCGGACATAGGCCGCGATTACCGCATCGCGCTGGCGCTCGAGGATGCCCGACAAAACAATCGAGCCACCGAGCGCGATATGCCCGGCCATTTGCGGCGCCAGACGCATCAGCGGCCGCGCCAATATGTTGGCGACGATCAGGTCGAAGGGCGCACGCGCGGCAAAGATCGGATGATGAAAACCGGGCGCCGCTACCGTTTCAATGAGCCCCTTGACGTGGTTCAGCCGCGCATTGGCAGCGGCCACCTTGACGGCGACCGGATCGATGTCCGTTGCCAGCACCGGAACATGCGCGAGCTTGGCCACCGCGATGGCGAGCACCGCGCTGCCAGTGCCAAGGTCGAGCGCGTTGCGCGGATGCTCGCGCTGTATGACCTGCTCCAGCATTTCGAGGCAGCCGGCGGTGGTGCCGTGATGGCCGGTGCCGAAGGCAAGGCCGGCCTCGATCTCGATGGCGAGTTCGCCGCTGTGGCGCTTCCTGCGGTCATGCGCGCCGTGGACGAAGAAGCGCCCGGCCCGTACCGGCTTCAATCCCTCCAGCGAGCGCGCCACCCAGTCGATGTCGGGCAGCGCTTCTCGCTCTATCGGTTTCGACAGCGACAGTCCGGCCAGGATGTCCCTAAGCCGCGCCTCGACCGCATCGACGTCGTCGTCGGCATAGAGCGATACTTCGTGGATATCGCGGTCCTCGTCGACCTCGAGCACCGCAACCGGCAGGCCCTCTTCGTCGAACGCCGCACCGAGCGCCGCGAAGATGCGATCAGCCTCGATCTTGCCCGCGGTGAAATACAAACGCGTCTGCGTCATTCCCGGATACGTCAACCTTCCGCCGCCAGCCGCTTGAGCTTGGCGATGGCGGCGTCCGGGCTTTCGCCATAGGCAATGGTGCCGGCGAAATCGCCCTTGCCGTTGAGCAGCAGCACCGAAGCGGTGTGGTCCATCGTGTAGTCGCCGTCGTTCGTGTCGACTTTCTTCCAGTAGATGCCGAAGGACTTGGCCATGGCGTGGACCTTATCGGGATCGCCGGTGATGCCGAGGATGCGATCGGAGAAATTGCTGACATAGGTGTTCATGATTTCGGGCGTATCGCGCTCCGGGTCGACCGTAACGAAATATGCATGCAGGTTCTTGCCGTCGTCGCCCATCGTCTTCAGCCAGCCGGCCAACTCGAAAAGCGTGGTCGGGCAGACTTCCGGGCAATGCGTGAAGCCAAAAAAGACGACACTGGGGTGGCCACGAAAGGCGGCTTCGGTGACCGGTGCGCCCTTCTGGTCGACCAGCGTGAACGGCGCGCCGAACGGCTCGCCGCCATAATGTCCGCGGTACCAGTCGAACGTTAGCCAGCCGATGCCAGCGGCCATCAGGACGAGAATACCGACCAGAATTGAACGCATCATCAGTGAAGTCCGTCGTCATTTCCATCGGGCGCCGGATTGGCGCCATGAAGCCCTGGCTTGGCGAACACTCTTAGCGGTTCGGTCGCGCCGACGCAAAGATGTCGCGTTGCCGCAACCGGCAATGCTGTGGGAGGAGATCTGCTTGCAAAGCGCGGCCGTTCGTCCCACCTGAGGTCGGCAAAATTCGAACCGCAGGAGGCCTCTTTGCGAAAACTGATTGGCGGCGCGTTGGCCGCATGCCTTGTCATTGGCGCTGGCGCCGCCGCCGCCGAGGAAGTCGGCAAGGTCGGCGTCGATTGGCTCGGCAACGACATCATCGTCGAGGCGATCAAGGATCCGAAGGTCGAGGGGGTAACCTGCCACGTCTCCTATTTCGACCGTGGCATGATCGACCGCCTGCAGAAAGGCAACTGGTTCGAGGACCCGTCCGATTCCTCGATCTCCTGCCGCCAGACCGGGCCGATCACCATTGGGGACATCGACATGAGCGAGGCCGGCGAGGAGGTGTTCAAGCAAGGCATCAGCCTGATCTGGAAAAAGCAGGTGGTGCCGCATCTACGACAAGGCCAACGAGACGCTGATCTACCTCTCGCATTCGCGCCAGGTGCAGGATGGCTCGGCAAAAATGTCGGTCACCACCGTGCCGCTCTACGGCCAGAATGTGGTGTGGACCAGCGGCAAGCCGAAATAGAGACTGAAGGTGCTCCGGGGTCCTTGGCGCGTCCAAACGGATGCGCGGCGCTGCACTCGGCTTGCGAGACTATGCGCGCGGGCGTAAAGCGCCCGCATGGACCGTCCCGAACACCTTGTCCTGAAAGATCCCGAGCCGCGCATCCATCCGACGGCGGAACTGAAGGCCTGCAAGCTTGGACGCTACGCATCGATCGGCGAGCGGGTCATCCTGCGCGAGGTGATGGTCGGCGACTTTTCCTACTTCGAGCGGCATGCCGAGGCGATCTATACGACGATCGGCAAATTCTGCTCGATTGCCGCCAACAGCCGCATCAATGCGCTGGAGCATCCGGTCGAGCGGCTGACGCAGCACAAAGTCAGCTATCGGCCCAACGAGTACTTTCGCTGGCTGGGTGTCGATCAGGCATTCCGCGACCGGCGGCGGGCGAGACCCGTCAGCATCGGCCATGATGTCTGGATTGGCCATGGCGCCGTGATCATGCCTGGCATGGTGATCGGCAACGGCGCGATCGTCGGTGCCAATGCGGTTGTGACGCGAGACGTGCCGGCCTATGCAATCGTCGCCGGCGTTCCGGCCAGGCCATTGCGGCAGCGCTTCAGCGCGGGAACTGCGGCCCGGATCGAACGTCTTGGCTGGTGGGACTGGCCGGTCGAGAAACTGGCCAGGGCAGTCCCCGACATGCAGGCCTTGCCCATCGAGGCTTTCCTCGACCGCTGGGAAAACGACGCTACCTGATCGTTGCGAGCGCGGCGCGTGCACGGTTTGACAGTGAATTCCTCCTCGCAGGGAACTCGAAGCAGTTGCCGATTGTTTCTCCCTGCCATGATCGAAAAGCTGTTCACCAGGATCGCCAACTATATCGCCCATCTTGCCGGTCTGCCGCCGACGTTTGCCGTCTGTTTCCTGATCATTGTGGTCTGGGCGGTAAGCGGTCCGGTCTTCGGCTTTTCCGATACCTGGCAACTCGTCATCAATACCGGCACCACGATCGTCACCTTCCTGATGGTGTTTCTCATCCAGAACACCCAGAACCGCGACAGCGCGGCGATCCAGGCCAAGCTTGACGAGCTGATCCGCGTCAGCAAAGCCAAAAATACCTTTATCGGCATCGAGCACCTGACCGAATCCGAGCTCGAGGAAATCCGCGCCAAATGTGAACGCGCGGCGAAGCGGCACGACGAACAGATCGCCGACATGGCCGCATCCAAGGCGGTGGCTAAAAAGCGCAACGCGAAGAAGCACGCGGCGGCGTGAGCGAGCTTGTTGTCCGGGTTCCTGCCCGAACGGTCGCGGGATCATTCCATGAATGCTGCAAAGGCTTCCTTGTAGTCCGGGTGCCAGCGCGACAGAGCAGGACGATTCTCGATGATGTCGCCAATCGCCCACGCCATGCGTTTTTCGTCCATCGACCGGGTCGCCTCGTTATCGGGACACAGGATGTAGAAGTCGCCACGCAGCAGCGAGGCCAGCATGAAGTCGATGACCTGCTCGCCGGTCCAGGCGCCGGCCGGCTTTTCGGTGGCGCCTTCGGTCAGGCCGGTAAAAGTGAACCCCGGAATGAGCAGATGCGCCGCGACGTTTGCGCCGGGCTCATTGCGCAGCGCGTGTGCAAGGCCCTCGGTATAGGTCTTCACGCCGGCCTTGGAGACGTTGTAGGCGAGGTTTCCGGGCGGCGTGGTAATGCCTTGCTTGGAGCCGGTATTGACGATCAGGCCGGGCTTTCCAGCCGCCAGCATGCGCGGCGCGAAGGCCTCGACGCCATGCACGACACCCCAGAAATTGATGTCCAGCAGTCGCTTCCAGGCGTCACGGTTCTCCCACGGCTTGCCGGGGTTGTTGCCGACGCCGGCATTGTTCATCAGAAGCGAGACGTCGCCGAAGGTGCCGAATGTCCTTTCGGCCAGCCGTTCGAGGTCGTCGGCTTTCGAGACGTCAGTGGCGACAGCAAGCACGGCGCTCTCGCCGGCGAAGGTAGCGACGGCATGTCGGGCCTCATCGAGGCGTGCGCCGCCGATATCGGCCAGCACGATCTTCATGCCCATCGCCGCCAGCCGTTTGGCCGCGGCGAGGCCGATGCCGCTGGCCGCGCCGGTGATGACGGCGACATTACCGGAGGCAAGTGCGGGCAGGGCGGTCTGGATCTCGGCGTCGGTGGTCATGATTTTCTCCTGTTCTGGCCGCGGCGAACTTAGCGCGGAAAGAGGCTCGCGCAAGCCGGTGCGACATCTTCGGGTTGACCGCGTCGGCGGGCGCTGCGCATGCTGATATCGAAAAGGAGACTGACGATTGACCGACTGGATCGAGATCCTGAAAGAACAGACCGCAACCGGCGACCAGATGAGCCGCGAAGTGCCGCAAATGCTTGCCAACCCCGACATCAGCGAAGCGCAAGTGAAAACGCTGTTTTCGGCGCTCGAAAAACAGGCCGAATTCGTCGAAAAGCTGCGCATGGCGCTGGAAAAATTCGGCCATGATTTTTCAGTGATCAAAGCGGCCGAGCGGCTGGAGGAGCGCTACGCCGACCTTGCCGCTTCGGTAGCGGAAAAGCTCAAAGAAATGCGAGGCTAGAGCCTGTTTCATTCGATAAGATTCGGTATGGGCTCTATCTTCTCATGATCTTTTCCGAAAACCGGCATCCACTTTTCGTTGACGCGGTCCTTCGGTTCGGGATCTTGGTCTGCCTATTTCTCGATTAGCCGCTCGAAGCGCCTGTCCGGCACTAGCCAGACCATCGCCACCAGGACATAGATCGAGACACCGATCCAGTGATTGACGAAGGTCAGCGCGACGGCGGCGATATAGAGGGCCAGCGAGATTTTTCCCTTGAGGTCATTGCCCAAAGCCCTGGCGAAGAGGGTTTCGCTGCCGTGCAGCCGATGCAGGGCTATGGTGAGGATGTTGAAGCCGATGGCGCAGAGCGCCAGGTCGACGCCATAAACGGCGACCGGCACCGGCGCGAAATGGTTCTCACCCATGAAGGCTGTCGTCGCCGGCATCAGCGATAGCCAGAACAGCAGGTTGAGATTCGCCCACAGCACGCGGCCGTCGACCCGCTGCACGGTATGGAACATGTTGTGCAAATTGTTCCAGTAGATGCCGACATTGATGAAGGACAGCACATAGCTGAGGAATACCGGCCAGAGTGGCGCCAGCGCGGAAAAATCCTCGCCATGCGGCACCTTCAATTCCAGCACCATGATGGTGATGATGATGGCGACCACGCCATCGGTGAATGCCTCGACTCGTCCCTTGCCCATCAATCTCCCCTGACAATCCGCTGAAGTTAAAAGAGGATCTCGCTCAGCGCCATCGCAAAGCTGCCAAAATTGTCAGGAGCAAGTCGGGGAGGGGGGAACGGCTGACGAAAAAAAGGCGTTAGGGTGTCAGATCCCGAACAGCAAGAAGGTCCGAAAAATGACTGCTCACGCTCAAGTCATGACGCGCGATTACGAACTCGGCGGGCGCGCTGCAGCGGCCGCCGTGGCCGCCATGATCGCGGCTCTTTTCGCCGGCAGCACCGCGCTGACGCCGCTTTACATCATCTACAAGCAGGTCTTCGGCTTCTCGCAGATCACTTTGACGCTGGTCTACGCCGTCTATGTCATCGGCAATCTGGCGGCGCTGCTGATGTTGGGGCGTGTGTCAGATGTCATCGGGCGCCGTCCGATGGCGTTGGCCGGAATGGCGGTGGCCGTCGTCAGCGCGGTGGTTTTCCTGTTCGCCGAAAATGTCGCCTGGCTCGACGTCGCCCGAATTCTGAGCGGATTGGGAATCGGCGTCGGCGCGGGTACCGGCACCGCCTGGCTTGCCGAATTGCTCCCGACCGACGACAAGTCACAGGCGGCGACGATTGCCACCAGCACCAATTTCCTCGGTCTCGGCCTTGGTGCGCTGGGGGCCGGGTTGCTCGCCGAATACGCGCCTTGGCCGCTCAGGCTGACATTCGTCGTCTACCTGGCGATGCTCGCGACTGTAACCCTGCTGGTCTGGCGCACGCAGGAAACCGTTTCGCGGCCGGGGAAACTGGCTGACGTTTCGACGCGGCCGCGCCTTTCCGTGCCCGATGCCATCCGCCCAAATTTCGTTGCGCCGGCGGTGACCGGCTTTGGCGCAATGGCACTGGTCGGCTTTTATGCAGCACTCGCACCGAGCATTTTGGCGCAGCAGCTGCAGGTAACCAACCATGCCGAAGCGGGCGCTCTGTTCTTTGAATTGGCGATCGTGACGGCCGCCACCATTGTAGTGACGGCACGTCTTTCGAGCCGAGCCGCGATGTTCGCGGCGCTTGCGCTGATGATTCCAACCGTCGCGCTGATTGTTGCGGCGCAGGTCTTCGCATCGATGGCCACAATGATTGCCGGGACCGCCTTGTGCGGCGTGGCGGCAGCGCTCGGTTATCGCGGCGGCTTGCAAGTGGTGAACGAGATCGCGCCAGCGGACCGGCGCGCCGAAGTCGTCTCGGCCTTCTTCATCTGCTGTTTTTGCGGCAACGCGCTGCCGGTGATCGGCATCGGCGTTCTGTCGACGGTGGCAGGTGCGACCGTGGCAAGCCTGGCCTTTGCCGGCATGATTGTCGTCTTTTCCCTGGTCGCTCTCGGGTTTGGCGCGAAATACGCGCGCTGAGCCGACCTTTCAGCCGTTCGGTGTCTCGGGCGAAAGATGCGCGCGCTGGCGCGGTACGCCGAGGCCGGTATCCGGCGGTTCGCCGGCAGCCGGCCGGCTTTCGATCATGTGCAGGCTGCGCCAGCGGCCGAAGCGATAATAGGCCGCGGCCAGCACGAGCGAGGTTATAGAGCCGGCCGGAAAGCTCCACCACAACGCTTCCTCACCGATCGCACTTCGGAAGAAATAGGCGAAGCTGGTGCGCACCAGCAGCACCGAGATCACCAGGATGATCAGCGGGGGCATCACCGCGCCGGTGGCACGCACGGTGGCGAAGAGCACGATGGTGATGCCGAACAGGATGAAGGACCACGACGCGATCTTGTTGATGTGAGTGGCGATGTCGATTGCTGCACTGTCGCTGCCAAGGAAGAGGCTGAGCACCGCGCGATCGAATACGAACAGCAGCGCGACGAGCATGCCGGTGAGCACAAGGTTGAAGCCGACGCCGGAGGTGGCGATGCGGCCAATCCGGTCCCAGCGCCCGGCGCCGACATTTTGCGCCGCCATGGACGAGACCGCGGCGCCGATGGCGAGCGCCGGCATCTGGATATAGGTCCAGAGCTGTGCGGCTATGCCGTAGGCAGCCGCGACCTGCGAGCCGTACGAGTTGACCATGCCCATCACCGTCAGCGCCGCGGCCGAAACGACGATCATCTGCAGGCCCATCGGCACGCCCTTGAAGACGACAATGCGCAGCAGCGCCGGGTCCGGCCGCAGCAGAGCGAGATTGGCGCCGGCCAGCCGCAGCGGGTGCTTGCGCGCATAAAGCACGATCAGGATGGCAACCACGCTTACCGTCTGGCCGATCAGCGTCGAGGCGGCCGAGCCGGCGATGCCGAGTTCGGGGAACGGGCCGATGCCGAGAATAAGCAACGGGTTCAAAATGACGTCGAGCACGACGGCCAGCGCCATGAATAGGAAAGGCGTGCGCGAATCGCCGGCGCCGCGCAGCACCGTCATGACGAAGGACAGCAGGTTCATCATCGGTACGGCGAGAAAAATGATACGCAGATAGGAACGCGCCAGCGGCAACGCATCGGCCGGCGTGCCGAGCGCATTGAGGATTGTATCGACCCAGATCCAGCCGCAGACCGCGAACACCACCGAGACAAGGAAGAAGAAGGTGGCACTGGTGCCGACGATGCGGCGGGCTTCGGGCAGATCGCGGGCGCCGACCGATTGCGCGACCAGGATGGTCGCCGCCATGCCGATGCCGAAGACGGTGCCGAGGATGAAAAACAGCACGAGGTTGGCATTGGACGTGGCGGTCAGCGCCGCTTCGCCGAGGAAACGACCGACCCAGACGGCATTGATTGAGCCGTTGAGCGACTGCAGAACATTGGAGCCGAGCACCGGCAGGGCGAACAGCAGCAATGTACGCGGGATAGGTCCACTGGTGAGGTCGCTGGTCCGCCGGCGTGCGGGCATCTTGTCGTCCATGGCAGGCAACTCGGCGAAGGCTTATCTTGAGTCCGGTCCGCAATGATTGCCGATTTAACGAGACAGGTCGACGCAGCGTTGCGAATTCCGCCTGGCGTGCCTTGATCCAATCATGTTCTCAAAGCTTCCGGAATCGTATATTGATCCTGCACGCGTGGGGCCGCATCTTTCCTAGATCTCATGGGCAAGCCGGGGGTTCATGTCCGATATTCCGCTGTTTTTTGAGCGCCTGAACGGCGTGCGTTTCTTGGTGCATCCGCTTTGGGCGCGGCCTCCGTGGCTCTTTCGGCGTGCACCACGACGGACGTAGCGGCGCCGCCAGTGACCGCGGCGCCAAGCGATCCGGCTTTCGGCGATGCCGCAAGTATGTATGCGGCGCGCGTCGACGAGGGCTATCAACTGCCGGCAATCCCGGTAGCCAAGGTCGATCCGAAATTCGTGCGCCAAATCGTGTCCGATCCGACCGGAGAAAAACCCGGCACGATCGTCGTCGATACCTCCGAGCACTTCCTCTATCTGGTGCGCGACGGCGGCAAGGCAATTCGCTATGGCGTCAGCCTCGGCAAGGCCGGTTTCGGATGGACCGGCAGCGCCGTGGTTCAGGCGAGGAAGAAGTGGCCGGTCTGGACGCCGCCGCCGGAGATGATCCAGCGCCGGCCGGAACTGGCGAAATACAAGGACGGCATGCCGCCCGGCCCGCACAGCCCGCTGGGCGCACGCGCGCTATATCTCTTCCGCGACGGCAAGGACACGATGTACCGGCTGCACGGCACGCCGGAGTGGGATTCCATCGGGAAGAACGCTTCCTCCGGCTGTGTGCGCTTCATGAATCAGGACATTATCGACCTCTACAGCCGCGTCGACGGCGTCGCGCCGGTCTTCGTGCGCCCGAACCTGTCGGCCGCCGGGAAGATCGCCGCCGTGTCGGACAGGACGGCCGAGCCGATCGATGCGGGCGTGCCAAAGGACGCGGAGATGTTGAGGTAAGTGCCTTCGACGGATCATCAGTCTTAGGTTTTGCAAACCCACTAGAACACAATCCTTGTGCCGGCGAGCCGCAACTGAAGGGCCCGACCGTTCGATCGTGCCAGGCAGGCGGACGCGTTCGGCGCGTCCGCCTGCCTGGGGGTGTCGCTACTTCCCGGCTAGGCCTGGAAGCGTGACCTGATAGACCAGGAACATCGTGTCGACATCGGCGCCATCTTCGGCCTTGTAGGCCGCGCCGACCTGGAAGCCGTCCTGGGTGAGAAAGTCATTGTCGTTGGCGACGAACAGGAAATAGTCGTCGGGCCGTGTTGGATCGAGGACGCTCACCACCGACATCGCCTCCCACTTCTCCGAAAGGTTGTTGCGGTCATTGGGCGCGCCATTGTGCAGCCCGAAGTGGCCGAGCTCGGTCTTGTCGTTGATGTCGATGAACGGCGTCAGCTTGGCCGGCGTCACCGAGGGATCGAGCTCACCTTTGGGCGCAACCGGCTTGTCCTTGTCGAACTCGGTGCCGGCGATGTCGGTTGCCGCCGACACATCGACGACGCTGATCTCGCGGTAGAGCGAGGTGTCGCCCTTCACCCCCTGGCCGTTGCCGCTGTCGCGCGCCAGCATCAGGAAGGTCTTGTCCGACAGAGCCACGATTTCGCTCTGCGCGGCAATCTTGGTCTTGCCCTTGGCATCGGTGAACACCGGCAGCGGCACAACATATTCATGCGCAAGCTTGAGTTGGGCCGGATCCGAGGCATCGTAGACCAGCGCGCGCGTGTTCTGGCGCGTCGAAGCGGAATCGCCGCCATCCTGTCTGGGGGCCGATTGCAGCACAGCGATCAGGAACTTCCCGTCCGGCGTCAGTGCCATGCCTTCGAGGCCCTGGTTGTTCTGACGGCCGGTTTCGGGATCCGTCGGATCTGGGTCTGCCGCGCCCGGTCCCGGATTGTTGGACGCGAAGTTCGGCGTTCCATGACGCATCGGGACAAGCGCCGCCGGCGACTGCGTTGCCGACATCAGACGCCCATCGGCGGAGAAGTGGTAGATGTTCGGACCATATTCGTCCGAGATGAACATGGTGCCGTCGGGCAGCCGCACGATCGCCTCGTTATCGAGCGCGAGCTTGCCGTTGGCTTCGGGCAGGATCGGCATGTCGTCGGTCGCGGCGCGCACGCCGTTGAGCGGATCGAGGCCGGTTGCGTCGGCGCCCTTGTCGTCGGTCAAAAGCATGGTGTCGGCAAGGGTTGCCTTGAGGCCCGACTGTTCCTGGCCGGCGGCTGGTGCCGCACCCGGTGCGATCGGGGCGAATTCGATGGCAATCGTGTTGATGCGCGGACGGTAATCGGTGGTGCCGACGACATTGTAGCCACGATCCGGCAGCAGCCACAGCGAGCCCTTATAGCCATCGGCGCCATGCGTCCAGCCGGCAGCGTCGATCGCCATGCCCGAGCCGGAGCCAAACGTCTCGCCGAACTTGTCCCTTTGGCTGGCCGGGATGCGACCGACACCGACCAGGCCCTTGTTGACAAAGCTGACGCCGCCGACGGTCGCTGCGTTTTCAGCCAAGGCCGGAGTCAAGGCGGTGAACATCGCCAGCGCGACCGCGAGGGACGCGTTTCGGTGCAGGTTTTTCATGGAAATCCTCTTTGTGACAAAACAGCCGAAGCGGGCGTCGCATCGACATGCCGCCAGCGCTTTCCGAAAAATGTCTAGGACGCGAACATGATACTTGCGTGACAGAGGGCGCTTGTTCCTTCGTCCCTTGTGGGAGAAGGTGGATCGGCGCGCAGCGCCGAGACGGAAGAGGGGTGCTGGACGGAGTGCCTCGGTGCCGAGCTGGAGCACCCTCATCCGACCGAGCTGAGCCTGTCCTCTGGCTTGCCGAAGGCAAGACCCGTGGGCTCGGCCACCTTCTCCCCAAGGGGAGAAGGGAAGTGCCGCGCTCAATCGCTGTCGCGCGCGATCAGCTGCAGCGGCCAGACTTCACGGATGATGCGTGCGCCTTCGGCGCCGGCGTAAGCCGGGATCGATGCCAGCAGCATTTCGGCCAACCGCTCGCCCATCGGCTCGAGCGCCGGGCGGAAGCCGGTCAGCGCCGGCGAAAAATAGCGGCAGAGCGGGGTGTCGACGATGACGATCACCGCAACGTCGTGGCCGGGCCTGATGCCCGCCTCGGCCAGAGCCTTGCAGCCGCCAAGCGCCATCGCGTCGTTGTTGAAGATGATGGCCGTCGGCGGGTCCTTGGAGTGCATGACCTTCGGCATCACCGCGTAGCCGCCGGCCTCGTTGATGAAGCCGTCGGCGATCAACTCGGGGTCGAATTCGATGCCGTGCCGCCGCAACGCCTTGCGATAGCCGGCGAGGAACAGATAGCCGAAATTGAGGTCGAGCGACGGGCGGATGGCGGCGATGCGGCGGTGACCGCGCGCGACGAGACGATCGACCGCGTCAGCCCCGGCTTTTTCGAAATCGAGGTCGAGCGAGGGATAGGAATCGCCGCCGGAGCGGCTGCGGCCGAGCGTCGCGAACGGGAAACCGGCCTGGGTCAGATAGTCGATGCGCTCGTCCTCGCGCCGCGTCCAGGCCAGCACCACGGCATCGGCCCGCCGCGTCTCGACGACACGGCGCAGGCGCTCCTGCTGATAGTCGCCCGGCGCGCCCATCACCACGATCAGGTCGAGGCCGCTTTCGGCGAGCTTGGCCTGCAACCCGGTCAGGAACGGAATGAAGAACGGCTCGCCATATTCCTGGTCGCCCGGATGCGGCTGCAGCATGAAGGCGATCGAATGGGTAGCGCCGCGCCGCAGGCTGCGGCCGGACTGGTTCGGCGAATAATTCAGCTTCTTGGCCGCATCGAGCACGCGCTGGCGTGTGTCGGCATTGACGTCGGCGCGGCCGTTGAGCGCGCGCGACACCGTGCCGATCGAAATATTCAGGTGACGCGCAAGGTCGTGAATGCTGGACGCCAAAGGACAGTTCTCCCCCTTGCTTGGCTAGCACCGGCTGCTCTCCGGGCCAAGCCGACGCCACGATTTTTCACAGCCGGCCAATTGACATTCTACGCCATCGGGTGTGTTCTCGTAAACGTTTACGGAAGAACGTTTGCGGCTCTGCCGTGAACGTCGTGACGATCGGTCTGGAGGGGCCGAGAGGGAGGAGTGCTGGATGATCAATGTCGTCCTGGTCGGCTGCGGAGCGATGAGCAAGGCGTGGCTCGATGCAGCCAGGCAGATCGACGAGCTCGCCATTGTCGGCCTGGTCGATATCGACGCCGAAAGGGCGCGGGCAAGGGCGCGCGAATACGAGCTTTCGAGTGCCGTCATCGGAACCGAGCTCGACGCCGTGCTCGACCAGACCAGGCCCGACGCGGTATTCGACGTCGTGGTTCCCGCCGCCCGCCGCGAGGTCGCGCTTTCCGCCTTTGCCCACCATTGCCATCTCTTGACCGAAAAGCCGCTGGCCGACAGCCCGGACAATGCGCGTGCCATTGTCGAGGCGGCCCGCAGCGCCGGCCGCATCCATGCCGTCGTGCAGAACCGCCGCTATGTCGCCAATGTCAGGCGCATCCGGCGCTTTCTCGATTCCGGCGCCATTGGTGCGCCAACCAGCATCCACGCCGATTTCTTCGTTGCGCCGCATTTCGGCGGTTTTCGCGAAGAGATGCGCCATGTGCTGCTGCTCGATATGGCGATCCACACATTCGATGCAGCCCGCTACATGGTGGCCGGCGAACCGGCCGGCGTCTATTGCCAGGAGTGGGAGCCGGTCAATTCCTGGTATCGGCAAGGGTCGTCGGCAACCGCAAGCTTCGACCTCGGCGGCGGCAAGCTGTTCACCTATGCCGGCAGCTGGTGCGCGGCCGGCTTCCGTACCAGCTGGGACAGTACATGGCGGATCGTCGCCGAGCGCGGCAGCATTGTCTGGGACGGCGCGGACGGGTTGAAGGCGGAAGTCGTGCGGCCGGTCCGTGAAGGCCTGTTCGACCGCACCGAATCGATAGCCGTGCCGCCGCTCGACCCGGCAGATCGCGTCGGCGGCCATCTCGGCATCATCCAGGATTTCGTCCGCGCCGTCGAGACCGGCACCGCGCCGGAGACGCGCGGCGCCGACAACATCAAAAGCCTGGCCATGGTTTTCGCTGCGATCGAGAGCGCCGAAACCGGGCGCCGGGTCGCTATCGCTCAAAAGGAAGGATGATGATGCCAAACCCGCTGCTCGACATCAGGATCGGCACAATGGTGCGGGCCAATCTGGACGACCCGGCCGCCTATGTCAGGCAGATTCTGCCGCTCGGCTTCGAGAGCATCCAGCCGTTCTTCTGGCAGACGCTGGGCGGCAAGGACATTCCACGGCTGGCAGGCGAGATCCGCGAGGCGATCGGCGATGCCGATGTCGTCGTCTCGTCAATCGGGGTGTTCGGCAACCCGCTGGAGAGCGGTGAAGTCGATCGCGGCGTGCTCCAGGCGTGGGAAACGATCATCGACAACGCGCATCTGTTCGGCACCAATGTGGTCAGCGGCTTTACCGGCCGCATCCGCGGCAAGCCGCTGCCCGACAGCCTGCCGCGCTTCCGCGAGGTCTGGGGGAAGCTGGCAAAGCGGGCCGCCGACAAGGGCGTGCGCATCGCCTTCGAGAACTGCGCCATGGACGGCAACTGGGCCAGCGGCGACTGGAACATCGCCCATAACCCGGACGCCTGGGAGCTGATGTTCAACGAATTGCCAAACGACAATCTCGGCCTGGAGTGGGAGCCTTGCCACCAGCTGGTCTATCTGATCGACCCGATCCCGCAGATCCGCAAATGGGCGCCGCGTATCTTCCACGTCCACGGCAAGGACGCGACGGTGCGCTGGGACGTGATCCGCGAACATGGCGTGTTCGGCCGCCTGCCGTTCGTGCAGATGCGCACGCCGGGTTTCGGCGACAGCGACTGGGCGCGGGTGATCAGTGAGCTGCGGCTGGCCGGCTACAAAGGTGCCATCGACATCGAGGGCTGGCACGACCCGGTCTATCGCGGCGATCTCGAGATCACCGGCCAGGCGCGTGCGCTGGATTATCTCCAACAATGCCGGGGAGGCGCGAGCTACCTGCCGAACCCGGTGTGAGGCTAATGCATGTCGCGCAAAAGTGCCCAGCGGTTTTGCGACAACGACATGCATAAAAACAGGACAAGCCGGCGGGAGGTGCCGGCCAGCGAAAGATTGCGGCGCAATGCCGAAGCGATCGTCGAAACCCCTCGGCTAGCGAGGGAACAAAGGGAGGATAAGTGCATGAGCATTGCGATGAGAAGGACAGTTCTGCGCTCGACCGTCGCGGCAGCCGCGATGGTGCTCGCCGCCGCACTCTCGACCTTGCCGGCGCAGGCGCTCGATGCCCAGTGGTGCAAGGATGTCCATATCCGTTTCTTCGTCGGCGGCGCCGAGGGCGATGCCTTCGGCACGATCGTCTATAATGGCGCGAAGCAGGCGGCGGCCGATCTCGGGCCGAAGGTCGACTACATCTTTTCCCAGTGGGATGTCGAGAAGATGGTGCAGCAATTGCGCGAGGCTGTCGCGGTCAAGCCCCAAGGCATCGCCATGATGGGCCACCCCGGCGACGCCGCGATCATGCCGCTGGCCGAACAGGCGCACAAGGACGGCATCAAGATGATGTACCAGAACGTGCCGGTGCCGACGGTCACGGCGGCGTTCGGCGGCGGCTATGTCGGCGCCCAGCAGGAGCAGCAGGGCCGCGCGCTCGGCGCCGAGGCGGTCAAGCTGGCCGGGCTCAAGGCCGGCGACAAGGCAATCATGATCGGCCCGTTCGAGAACGAGAGCCGCGGCGCGCGCGAGCGCGGCACTGTCGCTGCCCTTAAGGAAGCGGGTGTCGAGGTCATACAGCTCTCCTCGCCGCCGAGCGGCGAATGGGCTTCCGACCCAAATCTGGCCCTTCCGGTGATCACCGCGGCACTGCTCAACAATCCCGACGTCAAGGCGGTTGGCTATCCCGGCGGCCAGATGCTGGGCAATGTGCCCACCTATATGCAGGCGGCGGGCAGGAAGCCGGGCGATATCTTCAACTTCGGCTTCGACACCAGCCCGCAGATCGTCGAGGGCTTCAAGGGCGGCTGGGTGCAGCTGACGGCCGACCAGCAGCCGTTCCTGCAAGGCTATCTGCCGATCCTCAGCCTCTGCCAGCAGGTTGTGCTGGGTCTCGCACCGATGAATGTCGACACCGGCGCCGGCTTCGTCACGCCGCAGAATTACGAGATCGTCGCCGAGCTCGCCAAGCAGGCGCTGCGCTGACCTCCCAAGCCGCCGGCCGGGATCGAGCCCGGCCGGCGGGACCGCCGGCGAAAAGGCCGGCACGCGACAATCAAGCGAGGATCGCCATGGCGGAACGCATCATCGAACTGCGCGACATCAGTAAGTCCTATGGCCAGGTCTATGCGCTGGGCGGGGTCAATCTCAGCGTCGATCGCGGCGAGGTGGTCGGCCTGATCGGCGATAATGGCGCCGGCAAGTCGACGCTGATCAAGATCCTGTCCGGCGTGGTCAAACCGACCAGCGGCGAGATTCTCGTCCGCGGCAAGCCGGTGACCGGATGGAACCCTGCGCGCTCGCGCGACGCCGGCATCGAAACGGTGTTCCAGGACCGGGCCCTCGCCGTGCAGCAGACGATCGTGCGCAATATCTTCATGGGCCGCGAACTCACCGGCTGGCTTGGCTGGCTGAAGGTCAACAAGGAGGTCGCGGAGGCGAGCCGGCTGATGCGCGAGATCGGCTTCACCTCGAAAGTATTCACGCCACAGTCGATCGTCGGCCAGCTCTCGGGCGGCGAACGCCAGGGCGTGGCGATCGCACGGGCCATCTATAAGAAGGCGGAGCTGATAGTCCTCGACGAACCGACGACCGCGCTATCGCTGACCGAGACCGCCAAGGTCTTCCACTTCGTGCGCCAGGTGCGGGCGAGCGGGCGCTCGATCCTGTTCATCGGCCACAATATTCACCACGTCTTTGATATCGCCGATCGCTTCGTGGTGCTCGACCGCGGCAAGGTCGCGCTCACCGCCGACCGCAGCGAGGTCAAGTCGGCCGAAGACCTGATCAACTTTATGGAAGACGTCGCCCACCCCAGCGGGTTGCCGGGGTTGCACGACGCGGGCGACGCCGGGAGGGCGGCACGATGAGCAAGACCATGGAACCCGATCTGCAGAGCCCCCTCGGCGGCACGCATGGCGAAGCCGCCGGGAAAGAGTGGCGACACCCGTCCGACAATTGGCTGCGCGGGTTCATCCTCGACAACCGCGCCGCACTCGGCACGTTGGCCGTGTTCATCGTTATGATGGCGGTGTTCATGATCGCCAATCCGGCGGTCTTCACCACCTGGTATCTCTACAGTTCCGTGCTGACCACGCTGCCGGTGGCGTTGTTCGTAGTTGTGCCGCTGGTTTTCGTCGTCACCTGCGGCGAGATCGACCTGTCGTTTCCGGCGACGATGGGCTTCGCCTCATGGGTGTTTGCGCTGGTCGTGCAGGCCGGCTACGACCCGTTCCTCGGCATCGCCGCCGCAATCGTCACCGGCATGCTGCTCGGCTTCCTGGTCGGCTCCCTGGTCGTCTATGGCGGGTTGTCGTCGCTGATCGCCACACTCGGCATGAATTTCCTGCTGCGCGGCCTGATCCAGATCATCAACGAGGGCAGGTCGACGGCACTGACCGGCCTTGCCGACAGCTGGGCCTACAAGATCTTCTCCAGCCAGCTTTATGGCATTCCGGTGCAGATCTTCTGGGCCATCGGCTTCGTCGTGCTGTCGGCGCTGCTCTACAACCGCCATCGCTTCGGCGCGCAGGTCAAGGTGGTCGGCGACAATCCCGACAGCGCCCAGCAGATGGGCATTGACGTCAAGCGCGTGCGGGTAAAAGTGTTCGTCTTCGTCGGCATTGGCGCTGCGATCGCCGGCACGTTTTCGGTGATGATCAACTTCACCTGGTGGCCGACGGCTGGCGACGGATACCTGCTGCCGGTGCTGGCATCGGTGTTCGTCGGCGGCACGCCGACCTGGGGCGGCATCGGCACGGTGGTCGGCGGCGCGATCGGCGCGGTCACGGTCTCTTTCATCCAGACCGGCGTCGTCGCGGCAGGCCTGAGCGGCTTCTACGTCCAGTTCTTCAATGGCCTGATCATCATCCTGTCGCTGCTCGGCCACAAGTGGAACCAGGCGCGGTATCGGTGACCGGCGACCTCAAACCCCCGTCACAAACCCGTCCAGCACGCGTTTCTGGCCGGCCTTGTCGAAGTCGATGGTCAGCTTGTTGCCTTCGATGGCGGCAATGTTGCCGTTGCCGAATTTCTGGTGGAAGACGCGGTCGCCGACGCTGAAGGGGGATGGCGTGTCGGCGACGGATTTGGCGACCAGCTCGCCGTCGATGGTGCGGCCCTTGACCGAGGTGCGGCCGGCGCCGTAGCCGGAGTCGGTTTCGCCATAGCCGATGCGCTCGACCTGGTGGCCGGAGCGGGTGCCCCAATTGCGGTCGGTCGCCTCGGTGCGGTTCGCCTGAGCGCGCTGCCAGCCCGGCGTCGCATAGGTGCTGGAGAAAGCGCCGGATTTCTCGGCGCCGGAATTGCCGCCTATGTTGTCGAAGCGCGACGCCCCATAGGGGTTCTGCCTGCCTGCCCCTTGGCCGCCGCGACCGGAGGCGAACGAGCCGCCGCCGTAGGAATTGCCGTAACCGCCGTAGCTGTTGCCGCTCTCGGAAGCTTCGACATGGGCTTCCGGCAGTTCTTCGAGGAAGCGTGAGGGAATGGTCGATTGCCACAGACCGCGGATGCGGCGGTTGGAGACGAACCAGATGTGCAGGTTCTTCTTGGCGCGGGTCAGCCCGACATAGGCGAGGCGGCGCTCTTCCTCCAGCCCGGAGCGGCCGCCTTCGTCCAGTGACCGTTGGTGCGGGAACAGGCCTTCCTCCCAGCCGGGCAGGAACACGGTTTCGAATTCCAGGCCCTTGGCCGAATGCAGCGTCATGATGTTGACGGCATCGAGCTCGGCGTTCTGCTCGGCGTCCATCACCAAGGCGACATGTTCGAGGAAGGAGCGCAGCGATTCATACTCCTCCATGGAGCGGATCAGTTCTTTTAAGTTCTCGAGCCGACCGGGCGCTTCGATCGAACGGTCGTTCTTCCACATGTCGGTGTAGCCGCTCTCCTCGAGAATGGTCTCGGCGAGCTCGGTGTGCGGCGTGGTTTCCAGCGCCTTCTGCCAGCGCTCGAAATTGGCCGATACCTCGCGCAGTGCCGCGCGCGGCTTGGGCTTCAGCTCGTCGCTCTCGGCAAGTTTTGCCGCCGCCTCCAGCATCGGGATGCGCAGCGCACGTGCGGTGTCGTGGATCTGTCGGATGGTGGCCTCGCCGAGCCCGCGTTTCGGCACGTTGACGATGCGCTCGAAAGCGAGGTCGTCGGCGCCTTGCGCGACGACGCGGAAGAAGGCCAGCGCATCGCGTATCTCGAGCCGCTCATAAAAGCGCGGGCCGCCGATGACGCGGTAATTGAGGCCGAGCGTGACGAAGCGGTCCTCGAATTCGCGCATCTGGAAGGAGGCGCGGACGAGAATCGCCATATCGTTCAAATTGTGCTTCTGGCGCTGGTAGGCCTCGATCGTCTCGCCGACGGCGCGGGCCTCCTCCTCGGAATCCCAGGCGGCGTGGACATGCACCTTCTCGTCGTCCTCGGCGATCTTTTCGGTGAACAGCGTCTTGCCGAAACGGCCCTCATTGTGGGCGATGAGGTGGGAGGCGGTGCCGAGGATGTGCGCGGTCGAGCGGTAGTTGCGCTCCAGCCTGATGATGGTGGCGCCAGGAAAATCCTTGTCGAAGCGCAGGATATTGTCGACCTCGGCGCCGCGCCAGCCATAGATCGACTGGTCGTCGTCGCCGACGCAGCAGATATTTACGGTGGACAGGCGCGGGCTTCCCTCCCCCTTGAGGGGAGGGTGGCCGGGCGAAGCCCGGTCGGGTGGGGTCCGTGCGGCAGTGCTCGACCTACCGGCGGCAGTGCTCGACGCTCTAGCGGTGCCTTCTGCGGCAACCCCCTCCGCCCGCTTCGCGGGCACCTCCCCCTCAAGGGGGGAGGATTGCGGCCGCTGCGCCAGCAGCCGCAGCCACATGTATTGCGCGGTGTTGGTGTCCTGATACTCGTCAACGAGGATGTAGCGGAAGCGCTTGTGGTATTCCTTCAGCACGTCCGGATTGGCGCGGAAGATGCGGATCGGGTGGCACAATAGATCGCCGAAGTCGCAAGCGTTCAGCGTTTGCAGCCGCTCCTGATAGGCTTTGTAGAGCTCGCGGCCCTTGCCGTTGGCGAAGGCACGGGCATCGCCCTCGGGGATGTCGGCGGGACCGAGGCCCTTGTTCTTCCAGCCGTCGATCATCTGAGCGAACTGCTTGGCCGGCCAGCGCTTGTCGTCCAGCCCTTCGGCCTGGATCAGCTGCTTGATCAGGCGCACCACGTCGTCGGTGTCGAGAATGGTGAAGTCGGATTTGAGCCCGGCCAGCTCGGCGTGCCGGCGCAGCAGTTTGACGCCGATCGAATGGAAGGTGCCGAGCCACGGCATGCCCTCGACATTGCCTTCGCCGATCAACAGGCCGATGCGCTGCTTCATCTCGCGCGCCGCCTTGTTGGTGAAGGTGACGGCGAGGATCTGCGAAGGGAAGGCTTTGCCGGTGGCAAGGATGTGGGCGATGCGGGTGGTGAGCACCCGCGTCTTGCCGGTGCCGGCGCCGGCCAGCACCAGCACCGGGCCTTCGGTGGTTTCCACCGCCAGCCGCTGCTCGGGGTTGAGGCCGTTGAGATAATCGGGCGCGTTGTTCTGGTTGCTGCGGGCAGCCATGGCGCGCGCGGCAATGCCCGACGGGGCCACAGGCCGCGCGTTCGGTTCGTCAAAAAAGGGCATGTCTTCCGAAAAGCCGGACATCTCTCCCCGAATGTAGTGATTCGGCAGCGAAAGGCCAGAAGCGTCTCCGTTTTGTTCTCTGTCCAGTCGGTAGACTCACAATCTGAATAGGTCTGCTAACCAAAACGCCGGGCTTGCGACGGGCTGGCGCCGCAAAACGCCGAGCTTGCTTGACAGGGGAGGCGGGCCGGAGAAAGTTGTGCTCGGGGCAGGAGCGCAATGCCGGGTTGCCCATGGACGCGTCGCGGAGCGCACCAGTCGAAGGAGCACCGTCTTGGCTGTGGTCATCACCTCCCTGATCCTTTTCCTCATCGGCCTGGCGCTTGGCGGCGGCGGCATCTGGCTCGTGACGCTGGGCGGCAGCTGGTATTACGTCATCGCCGGTCTAGCTTTCCTTGTCGCGGCCTGGCTGCTCTACAGGCGCAGATCCACCGCGCTGTGGCTCTACGCGGCGATCGTGCTCGGCACGCTCGCCTGGGCGGTCTGGGAGATCGGCTTCGACTGGTGGGAGCTCGGCCCGCGCGGCGGCATCATCGTGCTTGTCGCGCTATGGCTGCTGACGCCATGGGCGCGGCGCGGGCTTACCGGTCCCGACGGACGCGCACCGCTTATCCTCGCCGTGCTGGCATCGCTTGCTGTCGCCGGTTATTCGATGACGGTCGATCCAAAGGATATTACGGGTGAACTCAACACCGACAAGGTGACGCCGACGGCCGATCTCGGCGGCAATGTGCCGCCCGGCGAATGGCACTATTACGGCCGTACGCCCTATGGCCAGCGCTATTCGCCGCTCGACCAGATCACCCCGGAAAACGTCGCCAATCTGCAGCCGGCCTGGACCTATCAAACCGGCGACGTGAAAGGGCCCGACGACATCGGCGAGACGACCTATCAGGTGACGCCGCTGAAGATTGCCGACACGCTCTACATCTGCACGCCGCATAATTTCGCCATCGCCATCGATGCCGCGAGCGGCAAGGAGAAATGGCACTTCGATCCACAGGTCAAGCTCAACAAGGACCGCCAGCACCAGACCTGCCGCGGCGTGTCCTATTATGCCGACGCCAAGATCGCCGCCGGCCAGCCCTGCGCCACACGCATCTATCTGCCGACATCCGACGCCCGGCTGATCGCCCTCGATGCGGCGAATGGCCAAGTCTGCCCCACATTTGCCGAGGGTGGCACGCTGAACCTGCTAGCCAACATGCCATATCCGAAGCCCGGCTATTATTATTCGACCTCGGCGCCGCTGATCGTCGCCAACAAGATCATCGTCGGCGGCGCGGTCAACGACAATTATTCGACGCAGGAGCCGTCCGGGGTCATCCGTGCCTACGATGCCGACACAGGCGCGCTGTTGTGGAACTGGGATTCCGGCAATCCAGACCAGACAACGCCGCTGCCGCCGGGCCAGACCTACACCAACAACTCGCCCAACATGTGGTCGACGGCAAGCGCCGACGAAAAGCTCGGCCTGCTTTATGTGCCGCTCGGCAACAAGACGCCGGACCAGCTCGGCGCCGGGCGCAGCGCCAATGACGAGAAATTCTCCTCGTCGATCACCGCGCTCGATCTCAACAGCGGACAATTGCGCTGGGTGCGGCAGACCGTGCATCACGATCTCTGGGACATGGATGTGCCGGCGCAGCCGACGCTGGTCGACATCACCACGGAAAGTGGCGTGGTGCCGGCGCTGGTCGGGCCGACCAAGCAGGGCGACCTCTATATTCTCGACCGGCGCAGTGGCGAACCGATCGTTCCGGTCAAGGAAGTGCCGGCACCCGGCGGCGCGATCGAGGGCGACCATACCTCGCCGACGCAGCCGTTCTCGGACCTGAGCTTCAGTCCGAAACCGCTGACCGGCGCCGACATGTGGGGCATTACCATGTTCGACCAGCTGGCCTGCCGGATCGAGCTTCGGAAGTTGCGCTATGAGGGCCGCTATACCCCGCCATCGCTGCAGGGCTCGCTGATCTACCCCGGAAATTTCGGCACCTTCAACTGGGGCGGTGTGGCAGTCGATCCGGTCCGGCAGGTGATGTTCGGCATGCCGACATACCTGGCGTTCATCTCCAAACTGGTGCCGCGCGCCGACGTGCCGCCGCCCGGTGACACCAAGGGCAGCGAACAAGGCCTGAACCGCAATGAGGGTGCGCCTTACGCAGTGATATTGAAGCCGTTCCTGTCGCCGCTCGGCATTCCCTGCCAGGCGCCGCCCTGGGGCTATGTGGCGGGTGCCGACCTTCGGACCGGCAAGATCGTCTACAAGCATCGCAACGGCACCGTCTACGACATGACGCCGCTGCCGCTGCCGTTCAAGGTCGGCGTGCCCGGCATTGGCGGGCCGATGATCACTGCCGGCGGCGTCGCCTTCCTCGGTGCGGCGGTCGACGACTATGTGCGCGCCTATGACCTGACGACCGGCAAACAGCTCTGGCAGGCGCGGCTGCCTGCCGGCGGGCAGTCGACACCCATGACCTACACGGTAGCCGACGGACGCCAGTTCGTCGTCATCGTTGCCGGCGGCCACGGCTCGGTCGGCACCAAGCCGGGCGATTATGTAATGGCCTATACGCTGCCGAAATAGAGAAGTTCCTTCAGAGCCCGAGATGCCCTTTCAGGTCGGGTACCGATGCAAGGACCTCATTGGTTAGCTGCGGGCCGGCGGCTGCCTCGGCCTGCTGGACCAGCATCGTGCCGGCCTGACTGATCTGTGCGAGCGTAAGGCCTGATGCCTTGAGTATGGCGACGCCGTTGATCAGCGCGCCGGTCTTTTCGCCGAGAGCGCCGCCGAGCGCGCCCTCCAGCGAGGACAGGAGGCCACCACCGGAAGCCGCGCCGGGAGCCATGACATCATATTGCTTGGCCAGGGCGTCGGCTCCCGGGATTTTGGCAAAGAAGCTGGACAGGGTCGTGCCTTCCGCCTCGTGTTCAAGCACCGAGAAAATCGTGCCGGCGATCTTTTCCGTCAAAGCCTGGTTGAGACCGGATTTCTGGGAGACGGTGTTGATGATGTCCTGAACGTCCATGATCTTTCCTCAGACCTTTGGTGTTTGCGGGCGGGTGCCGGTTGACGCGGATCTTGATCAACGATCGTTTGAAGGCGGGGAAGGCAGTGAACCGAAGCGCCAGCAAAGCCATGGCGGCGAGGGCGAACCCACTTGCCAGAAGCGGGGAGGGAAAGGTCATGGGCGTATTCCTTCGTCTCAATCACGCATTCTTTTCCCGCCAAATGGCCATTCTCGTTCGCCAGATGGCCCGAATGAGGCATAGCCCGGTAACTTCTTTTTACATCGTGGTGCGTGCATTTAGCATTGCCACAAAGGACCAAAATTTAACGACAGTGCGGCGCGCGGCATCACGGCCCTCGTGCAGGGACTTATGGCAGCCTCACTCAGCCGTGACTGGACCAGGCAAGCTTCGGCTCTATGTTGCCGCGGGGGGGCGAGGAGCAAGCCATGACAACACCTGCCGGACCCACTGCCGCCGAGCCTGTCATTACCCAGGCGATGATCGATGCCTATGACGAATACACCCATCTGACGCTCGACCGGCGGCGCTTCATGGAGCAGTTGACCAGGCTTGCCGGATCGGGTGCGGCAGCTGCCGCGATCGCGCCGCTGCTGGCGGCGAACTCGGCCCAGGCGGCAATCGTGGCGGAAGACGATCCGCGTGTGAAAGGCGAGGACATCAGCTATCCCGGCAGCACTGGCGAGATGAAGGGCTATCTGGTCAGGCCGGCGGACCAGACCGGCAAGCTTGGCACCGTCATCGTGGTGCACGAGAACAGGGGTCTCAACCCGCATATTCGCGACGTGGCGCGGCGCGTTGCGCTGGAAGGGTTCGTGGCGCTTGCGCCGGACTTCATGACACCGCTCGGCGGCACGCCGGACGATGAAAACAGGGCACGTGACCTGTTTTCCCAGCTCGATCCAGCACAGGTCGCCGCCAATGCCGTCGCAACTGTCGCCTACCTCAAAGGCTACAAGGACGGCAACGGCAAGGTCGGCGCCGTCGGCTTCTGCTGGGGCGGCGGCACGGTGAACATGCTGGCCGTCAACGCGCCGGACCTCGCCGCCGCCGTCGCCTATTACGGCATGCAGCCAAAGGCCGAGGACGTGCCGAAGATCAAGGCCGCGCTCATGCTGCATTATGCCGGCCTCGACACCCGCACCAATGCCGGCATCGATGCCTTCAAGAAGGCACTCGACGCGGCTCATGTCGAATACTCGGTCTATGTCTATGAAGGCGCCAACCATGCCTTCAACAACGATACGTCGGCGGCCCGCTACGACAAGAAGGCGGCTGACCTCGCCTGGGGCCGGACGATCGCTTTCCTCAAGGAGAAGCTGGCCTGATCAGGTGGGCGCCGGCGCCGGTTTGTGAAGGGCGACGCCGGCCACCACCAGCGCGATGCCGATGCAGTCGGTGAGGCTCGGCACCTGCCGCAGCACAATGACGCCGATCAACGTCGCGGTGACCGGCAGCAAAGACAGCATCAGCGCGAAGCTGGAGCGCGGCAGCCGCGACATGGCAAGCTGGTCGCATATATAGGGGATGACCGACGAGCAGATGCCGACGCCGACCGCCGCAAGCAGCAGCGGCGGCGCCGAGAAAGCCGGCAGAGCATCGGCGAAACCGATCGGCAGAACGACGAGAAGGGCGACCGCCATGGCGGCACCCAGCCCGACGATGCCATCGCCGGCGCCGCCGCGCGCGACGCGGTGGCCGAGCACGATGTAGCCAACGAACAGCGTGCCGTTGAGAAAGGCCCAGAACAGACCGACGGGATCGCTCGACCATTTGACGTCGATCAGCAACAGGGTGCCGGCGACAGCGATTGCGAGGGCGGCGAGATTGCGCGGGCTTCTGAGGCCAACAAGCGCAACGCCGATAGTGCCGACGAATTCGATCGCCGCCACCAGCGAGATCGGCAGCCGGTCGAGCGCCAGGTAAAACGAGCAATTCATCACGCCAAGGCAGACGCCGAAGGCCAGAAGCAACAACCGCGTCGAGCGATCGGCGCGGGCGAAGACCGCCCATGGCCGGGTCAACGGGGCAAAGACGAGTGCCGCGGTGGCGATGCGCAGCCAAGCCATGCCGAGCACGCCGACATGCGGGAACAGCAGCACCGCGAAGGCCGGTCCGAGATAGTGGAACACGGCGCTGACGCCGAACCAGAGATGCGGCGGGACCGCGTTTGCCAAGGTAAAGGCGGGGCCGGCGAGTGCCGGACTTGCTGCGGGGGCTTGCGTCCGATCTTGCATGGGATCAGTATCGCAGGCGATTTTTGCCATTGATATGGATGATGGCCGGTCATTGCGGCTATTTGCTTTCCGAAATCAAGGAGTATTCCGCTGAAACGCCTTCGAAATGAAAATACCGATCTGGGCCCGGCGGATCTGAAAATCCTGCGCCTGCTGGAAAAGGACGCGCGCACCAGCACCGCCGAACTGGCGCGATCGGTCGGCCTGTCGGCGCCGAGCGTGGCCGAGCGCATCAAGCGGCTGCAGGAAAGCGGTGTGATCGAGGCCTATACGGTGCGCATCAATCCGGCCGCGCTGGGCATGAAGCTGTCGGCATGGCTGCGCATCAGGCCGGTGCCGGGGCAACTCGCCGTCGTGGCCGAAATCATCCGCGACCTGCCGGAAATCGCCCAATGCGACCGGGTCACTGGTGAGGACTGCTTCATCGCGCTGGCGCATGTCGCCTCGGTGGCCGAGCTCGAGCGAGTGATCGACCGGATCATACCCCATGCGATGACCAACACGGCGATCATCCAGTCGTCGCCGGTGGTGCCGCGCTCGCCGCTGGGGGCGGTGAAGCGCCAGCTTTGATGCTTGGGGTCGTTCGTCAGCACGTCGTCCGCTTAACTCGAAACGTCGCGCCGCCCCTTCATCGCCCTGCGGGCACTTCTCGGACGCTGTCATCAATGGTTTCGTCAATTGCCAGCGTTTGCTGAAAGAGCGCCGAGGCTGCGGCCAACCCTTTTCCCCGTCACTATAAGCTGAGAAGGTGGCGGCAGCCGGATGAAGGGCAGCGCAACCAGAAATACAAACCGGACGGCCGGTCTGTTTCTTCCCGCACCGTTCAGGCGTGGCCGCGTTTGATCCGCGCCTGCTTCAGGATGGCGCGCCAGCGGATCATGGCGAAGGGAATCGGCTCGTTGTTGTTGGCGATGTGGAAGATCTCGTTGTTGAGGTTCTTCAGCGAGCGCCAGAAATCATAGTCGGTGATGCGTGGATCAGCCGCCAGCCTGTCCGCCTCGACCTTGATGTCGGTTTTCATGCACGTTCCCCGAACCGCTGCTGCTCCGCCGCCCGTATCGCAATTCGATGCGGATGGTTTTCCAACGCCGCGCTGAGTCGTTCAACGTCTCAATTCGGCTTGTTCACGTTAAAACCTCGGTAAGGTTAACGGCGGTTGGCCAGTGGTTCAAGCGCTCTCTTGGTTCAAGCCGGCTTACGACGAATACCGATCGAGCGGCCGGCGCGCTCCGGCATCGGCAGGGCAGCATGGGCGGCGCGCATCGCTTCCACCCTGGCCAGGACGTCAGCGGGGAAGGGCGCGACCCTCGGGCCAGCCATGTCGACATGCAGCGACAGCGTTTCGGAGGTGGCGGCGAGCCAGCCGTCGAGATGGCGGATTTCCTGGTAGGCCCTCAGCCGCTTCTCGTCATGGTCCAGCAACTGGAACGAGACTGTGACCTTGTGGTCGAGATGCAATTCCTGGACGTAGCAGACATGGACTTCCGCGGTGTAGATGGTCAGCCGCCGTTCTTTCACATAATCCGGCCCCATCCCCATCATCTCGAAGGCTTCGTCGGAGCACCGGTCGAACAGCACGTTGTAATAGGCCATGTTGAGATGGCCGTTGTAGTCGATCCAGGCCTCCTCGATGTCCATGGCGCGAGAGACGAAAGGGGCGGGGATGGGCATTGGAAACTTCCTTCTCGTCATGCCGGGATGAGCGTGGACTGGACAGAGCGTGGTTGGTGAGACTACGCATCCCTAGATGCAGAACAAGGGTGGACGCTGGTCCATTCGCGGAGGAATCGATGGCTCTAAGCGACCTCAATCCGGTCGAGCGCAACGAAGAAGGCATCGCCGCCGTGCTCGGCATCCTGAAGCAGCAGCTCGGCGAGCGATTCCAGACCGGCCAGGCGATCCGCGCCCAGCACGCGCACACCACGACCTATATTCCGACGCAGGCGCCGGACGGGGTCGCCTTTGCCGAGACCACGCAGGAGGTGCAGGAGATCGTGCGCGCGTGCGCGGCACATCGCGTGCCGGTGATCGCCTTCGGCATCGGGTCTTCGCTGGAAGGCCACACCAACGCGCCGGGCGGGGGCATCTCCCTCGATACGTCACGGATGAACCGGGTCATAGCGGTCAATCCGCAGGACCTCGATTGCACCGTCGAGCCCGGTGTGACGCGCGAGGATCTGAACCGGCACCTGCGCGACACCGGCCTGTTCTTTCCGATCGATCCGGGCGCCAACGCTTCGCTCGGCGGCATGGCGGCGACGCGGGCCTCGGGCACCAACGCCGTGCGCTACGGCACGATGCGCGAAAACGTCCTGTCGCTGACTGCGGTGATGGCCGACGGTGAAGCAGTGACGACCGGCAAGCGCGCCAAGAAAAGCTCGGCCGGCTACGATCTGACACGGCTGCTGATCGGCTCGGAAGGCACGCTCGGCATCATCACTCAGCTGACGTTGAAGCTGCAGGGCATTCCGCAGGCGATTTCGGGCGGCGTCTGCCCGTTCCCCAGTGTCGAGGCGGCGTGCAATGCGGTGATCGCGACCATCCAGATGGGCATTCCGGTGGCGCGCATCGAATTGGTCAACGCGCTGCAGATGCGGGCGATGAAGACCTATTCAAAGCTTGATTATCCGGAGAGCCCGTGCCTGTTCGTCGAGTTCCACGGCAGCGATGCCGGCGTCGCCGAGCAGGCCGAAACCTTCGGCATGATCGCCGAGGAAAATGGCGGCGGTCCGTTCCAATGGACCAGCGTCGCCGAAGAGCGGACGAAATTGTGGAAGGCCAGGCACGATGCCTACTGGTCGTCGCTGACGCTGCGGCCGGGTGCCAAGGGCCTGTCGACCGATGTCTGCGTGCCGATCTCGCGCTTTGCCGAATGTGTCACCGAGACCGAGGCGGATATCGCCGAGATGGGCCTGATCGCGCCGATCGTCGGCCATGCCGGCGACGGCAATTTCCATGTGCTGGTGCTGATGGACGTGGACGATCCGAAGGAGATCGCGCTGGCGGAAAAATTCGTGGCGCGGCTCAACATGCGCGCTATCGCGATGGACGGCACCTGCACCGGCGAGCATGGCATAGGGCAAGGCAAGATCGGCTTCCTGCGGCACGAGCTTGGCCATGGCGTCGACATCATGCGCACGATCAAGCAGGCGCTCGACCCGCTGAATATAATGAACCCCGGCAAGATATTGCCTGGAAAGGGCTGACCTTCAGGCCGCTGCCGTGCCCCCATTTGCCTCTTTATCGACACGCTGATGCGGGTAGAGTGCCACTGACTTTCAACCAAAACTATCCAGGAGCTCATGCTCGCACGCCTGTTCGTGATCTTCGGTGGGCTTCTTGTGCTGGTGCTGTGTGCGGCGCTGGTGGTGCCGTACTTTGTCGACTGGACGGGTTACCGTGCCGATTTCGAGCGCGAGGCGAGTGCCGTCCTCGGCCGCAAGGTGACTGTGCAAGGCGATGCGACGGCAAGGCTGTTGCCGTTTCCCTCGGTGACCTTTTCCAACGTCGCCGTTGCCGGTGGCCCCAACGGCCAGCCGGCGATGACGGTCGAAACCTTTTCGATGGATGCAGAACTCGCGCCATTCCTGCGCGGTGAAGTGCTGATCTTCGACATGCGGCTGGTGCGGCCGAAGGCGACGATCGACATCGCCGCCGACGGCACGGTCGACTGGACGATACGGCCATCCTCGCCCTTCGATCCCGGTCAGATTTCCATCGAGAAGCTGACGGTGACGGAAGGACAGATCGCGCTCAGCCACGCCGCCGGCGGGCGCAGCCATCTTATTTCCGAGATCAACTCAACGATCTCGGCCAAGTCGCTGGCCGGCCCCTGGCGGCTGGACGGCTCATTGTTGCTGGACGGGTTGCGGACCACGATCGCCGCTTCTACCGGCAAGGCCGAACCGGACGGGCAAATGCGGCTCAGGCTCAAGGCCGATCCGGATGCCTATCCGCTGGTCATCGAGACCGACGGCAATGTGGGCCTCGTCGAGGGGGCCGCCGTCTATTCGGGCCAGTTCAAGATATCGGGCGCAGACCGGACCGCGGCGCGGCCGCGCGGCACCGGCGGCGAGGCGCTGAAGGTCAGCGCCGGCAAACCGGACCCGGGCTTCAGGCTGAACGGCAAGTTTTCGCTCGACCACCAGAAGCTCGGCGTCGACGAATTCCGCTTCGAGACCGGGCCGCTCGACAATCCCTACACCGCCGACGGCAAGGCTGCGGTCGACCTTGGGCTGAAGCCGCATTTCTCTATCGAGGCCAATGGCGCGCAGGTGCAGTTCGACGAGGCCGTCGGGGCGGCGGCCGGGGCCGGATTGACGCTGTCCGAACGGGTGGCGGCGCTCGAGCAGGCGCTGCTCGATCTGCCGAAGCCGACCATACCGGGCAAGGTCGAGGTGAAACTGCCGGCGGTGGTCGCAGGCGACACCACGGTTCGCGACGTGCATCTGTCCGCCGAGCCGGCCGAAGGCGGCTGGGCGGTAAAATTGCTGGCCGCCACGCTGCCCGGCCGCGCCAAGCTGGAAGCCAATGGCTTGGTCAGCGTCGAGGACCATTTCGGTTTTACCGGATCGCTGCTTCTGGCGGTGGCGCAGCCCTCCGGCTTTGCCGCCTGGCTGTCGAAGGACGTCGACGAGGCGATCCGCCGTTTGCCGGCCGCGGGCTTCAAGGCCAAGGTGGATTTGAGCGAAAAACACCAGGCCTTCAGCGATCTCGAACTCATCCTCGGCAAGGCGAAGTTCTCCGGCCGCATCGATTCCAACCAGCCCGACGAAACCCGTCCATCGGTGCTGATGCAACTCGAAGGTGGCGAACTCGACGTCGATGGGCTCGCTGCCTTCGCCTCGATCTTCGTCAGCGACAAGGGCGCCAACCGCTTTTCCGATCGCGACCTCGATTTCCAGATCAAGGCCGGGCCGGTCAGCGCCGGCGGCTTGACCGCCGATAGCGTCGATACTTCACTTAGATTGCGTGAGGGGCTGCTTGAGATCGACCGCCTGTCGGTCGGCGGACTTGCCGGCGCCTCGATCAGCGCCACCGGCCGGATCAAGGATTTCCCGGCGAGCCCGACCGGCAAGCTCGACGCCTCGGTGGTCGCCGTCGACCTCAAGCCGCTGATCGACGTCGCCGTCCAGCATTATCCAGATAATGCGGTGCTGAAGTGGCTGGCGGAGCGCGCTGCTGCCTATCCCGAGCTGTTCCAGGATGCGCGTATCGACGCGGTCACGAGTGCCGCAGACAATGGCGATGGTACGACCGGACTGGCCATGAGCGCACAGGGCAAGGCCGGTGGCTCGGCCTTTTCGGCGTCGTTGTCCGGCAAAGGGGCGCTCGACCGGCCTCTCGAAGCGCCGGTGACGCTGACCTTCAACGCAAGGAACGCCGACGCCACCGCGCTTCTGGCGCTTTACGGTCTGCCGGCGCTGCCGCTCGGCATGCTCGGCGAGGCGACCACCGACGTCTCGGCCAAAGGCACGCTTGGCGGCGGCCTGGCGACACGATTCAGCCTGGCCGGCAATGACTTCAAAGCTGGTTTCGACGGGACAATTGCCGACACGCCTCAGGGCGCGGCCGCCAAGGGCAAGGTCAGCCTTGAAACAGCCGACATCTCGCCATGGCTGATGACGACCGGCGTCGGCCTGCCCGGCATGGAGACCGGCATGTCGACGTCGCTTGCTGCCGATGCCGACTACGGCAATGGTCTCCTGGTGCTGAGCGGGCTCAGCGGCGCCGTCAACGAAGCGGCGGTTTCCGGTGACGTAAATATCGACATCAAAGAGGGACTGCCGCATCTTGCCGGCGCGCTGTCGCTGGACGAGCTGGACCTCGATCCGATGGCGGTGATGCTGTTCGGCGACCAGGCTTTCCTTGTCAATGACAGGACCTGGCCGACGGCACCGTTCAGCCAGAAATCCAGTCTGCCATTTACCGCCGATCTCGATCTGACGGCGGCGTCGCTTGCCGCTGGCCCGCTTGCCACCGCCTATGACGCTGCGCTTTCGCTGCAGCTCGACCAGGAGGGCATCCGTGTTTCCGACCTCAAGGCAAAATTCCTCGGGGGCGAGTTGAGTGGCCTGTTCGAGCTCAAGAACAATGACGGCACCGGGCTTTTCTCCGGTCAGATGAAACTCGCCGGCTCCGATTTGACAGCTGTGCTGCCGGAGGCCGGCATCAGCGGAAGCGGCGATTTCTCGACGGCGCTTTCGACCAGCGGCAAATCGGTCGACGCGATGGTCGCGGCGCTGTCCGGTTCCGGCACGGCGACGCTGAAGGGTATGACTATTGCCGGCTTTAATCCCGATGCCTTTGGCGCATTTATTGCCAAGGCCGACGCGATCGGGCGCGATATCGACGCGTCGAAGACTGCCGGCTTTGTGCCGCAGATCGCCGCGGCGGGCAGTTTTCCGGCGCAGGACACCGATATTGCCTTCACCATCGCCGGCGGCACGCTGAGGGCGCCGCCGGTCAAATTGGAAAGCCCGGGCGCGACGCTGTCCGCCGACATCACCGCCGATCTGAACACCAGCACCGTCGATGCCAAGGGCGAGATCGCCTATCGGCCCGGCGATGAGGCGCTGGTCGGCTCCGAACCGATTTTGAATTTCAGGGTCGACGGTCCGTTCGGCGCCACCAAACGGCAGTTCGACAGCGAGCCGCTGGCCCAGTTCCTGACCCAGCGTGCGCTGGAAAAGGAGCAGCAGCGAGTCGAAGCCATGCAAGCCGCACTGCTCGAGAAACAAAGGCTGCGGCGTGAGGTGCGCTACTACGCTGCCCTGCAAACCGAGCGTGAAAGAGCGGCGGCGGAACGGCGCAAGCAGGAGGAGGAAGCGGCGCGGCTGAAGGCTGAGGCCGACGCCAGGGCAAAGGCCGAAGCCGAGGCTCAGGCCCAAGCCGAAGCGGAGGCGAGGGCGCAGGCTGAAGCCAAGGCAAAGGCCGAAGCGGACGCCAGGGCAAAGGCCGAAGCTGAGGCGCAGGCCCAAGCCGAAGCGGAGGCCAGGGCGCAGGCCGAAGCCAAGGCGAAGGCGGATGCAGCGGCGAAGGCCGAAGCCGAGGCGAGGGTGAAAGCCGAGGCGGCTGCAAAGGCCAAAGCGGATGCCGAAGCCAAAGCCAAGGCGGCGCAACAGGCTGCCGAGGAAGCAGCGCAGGCCGAAGAACAGCAACGCCAGAGGGCGGAAGAGGCGTTGCGGATCGCCTCGGAAGAGAAGGCAAGGCTCGACGCCGAACGCAAGGCCGCGGCGGAGCGAGCGGAACGGGCGCCACCGGCCACAAATAACGTGCCACCGCCAGTGCAGCCCCCGCCAAAGCTCAAGTTCGATCCCTCGTCGATCGACGATTTGCTAAAATCGCTGAATGGCGGGTGACGGCGCATCCCTTATGTGTCGCGTCCAGCAAGCAAGCGCTTGAGCATCGGCTCGATCCGCCCGAGTTCGTCGAGATGAGCGGCTGACAGATCGGCGAGACTGTCGTCGGCGCGCTCGGTCAGCCGCAGCAGCACGCGGCGGTGGTCCTCCTCGTCGTGGTCCCTCGCGACGAGCCCGGCTTCGCAAAGACGGTTGACCAATTCCACTGCGCTGTGATGGCGGATGCGCAGGCGCTCCGCGAGGTCGCCAATAGTCACCGGCCCTCCGCCGGGAAACCCTTTGATTGCAAGCAGGGCCTGATGCTGGCGTGGTGTCAGGCCGGCTTCCTGCGCCTGGATCTGGCTGAATTCGAGAAAGCGGCGGATCAGGTAACGAAATTCGGACAGCCTCTGGTAATCGGCCGGCCCGATCGTTGCGCCGCGCTTTTGTGGCTTCGAAGTGTCTGCCATCGAATCCTTTCCGACAAAGCCGCAAACGGCCTTGAACATTTATATCGTGTTACGATACAGAGCGCACCAACATGGCTCGTGCCCGCCATCATCGGTGGCACGGCCAGCGACCCATCCGCAAGTCGGCACGCCGCCAGAAAGCAAGGTTTGCAAATGAAGTCCGATCACGCCAACCCCGGCCATCTGCGCGATTTTACCACCGATGCCCGGGTGCTGCTCATTGCCGGCATAGCGGTGGTGGTGGCGACGGTGGGGCTGTTTGCCGGCATTGCCCTTTTGAAGCTGATCCGGCTTGCCACGAACATCGCCTATTTTGGCCAGTTCACGCTCGCCGACCTGAAACTGCAGGATACGCCGCTTGGCTATGCCTCGGTATTTGTTCCGGTCATCGGGGCATTGATCATCGGTGTGATGGCTCGCTTCGGAAGCGAAAAGATTCGCGGCCATGGCATTCCCGAAGCCATCGAGGCGATCCTGCTCGGACGCTCGCGGCTCGACGCCAAGGTGGCGATCCTGAAGCCGTTGTCGTCGGCAGTCTCGATCGGCACCGGTGGGCCATTCGGCGCGGAAGGGCCTATCATCATGACCGGCGGCGCCATCGGCTCGCTGATCGCGCAGATGCTGCCGGTCAGCGACAATGAACGCAAGACGCTGCTGGTGGCGGGTGCGGCGGCCGGCATGACCACCGTGTTCGGAACACCGATCGCTGCCATCATGCTTGCGGTGGAATTGCTGCTCTTCGAATGGACGCCGCGCAGCTTCATTCCCGTAGCGGTCGCCGCGGTTATTGCCGAGGTCGAGCGCACCATGCTGCATCTGCCGGGGCCGATCTTCCCGTTTCAGGGCGGCATGGAGGTTTCATTTCCAGGCCTTGCCGGCTGGGTGCTGGTCGGCATGGCAGCCGGGCTGCTATCGGGGTTCCTGACCCAGATGGTCTATGCCTGCGAGGACGGTTTCCAGAAGCTGCCCATCCACTGGATGTGGTGGCCGATGCTCGGCGGCCTGGTGGTCGGCATTGGCGGGCTGATCGAGCCGCAGGCGCTCGGCGTCGGCTATGACAATATCGCCGACATGCTGGATGGCCGCACCATAGCGACCGCTGCGCTCACCCTGCTGGTGGTGAAGGCGATCATCTGGTCGGTCGCACTCGGCTCGGGAACGTCGGGAGGTGTGCTGGCGCCGCTGCTGATCATGGGCGGGGCGATGGGCGCGGTCCTCGCCGGCTTCCTGCCGGCCGCCGATCCGGGCTTCTGGGCGCTGCTGGCGATGGCGGCGACGATGGGCGGCACCATGCGTGCGCCGCTAACCGCCACCTTCTTTGCGGTCGAACTGACCGGCAACACCCATGTCCTGGTGCCGCTGATCGCGGCAACTGCCACTGCGCATGCGGTGACCGTGCTGTTGATGAAGCGTTCGATCCTCACCGAAAAAATCGCACGGCGAGGGCATCACATGGTTCGTGAATACCGTGTCGATCCGTTCGCCCTGACCAAGGTGCGCGAGGTGATGACCAGCGAGGTCGAGAGTGTGCCGGCGACAATGACGCTGCACGGCGCGGCAGCGTTCCTGACGGCGCCCGAGACACGGCATCCGAGCTTTCCGGTCGTCGATGAAGAGGGCCACGTGCTCGGCGTCATCGACCCGCCGGCGATCCTGCGCTGGAGGCGCGCCGGCAAGCACCGCACGACGACGCTTGGCGAACTGCTGGCCGGCAGCAAGGTCACGCTGGCCTATCCGGATGAGTATCTCGAGGGTCTCTCCGACAAGCTGCTGATGGCGAACGTGTCCCATTTGCCGGTCGTCACGCGAGAAAATGCCCGGCTGGTGGGCTATGTCGGCTGGAAGGACCTGATGCGCGTCAGATCGAAGAAACAGGCCGAAGAACGCGACCGCTCGGCTTTGCTGGGCTTCCGTATCCGGCGCAGGAAACAGGATAGCGTTGCCTGAAGGCTAAAACTTGCCGCGCTTGGCCCAATCCAGCACATAGAGCCTGAGCGCCGAGGAGAGGTTCGCATCGCGCGGGCGGCTCTCGTCGATTTCGGCGACAAGGGCGGCGAGCGTCAGTTTTCGCACGGCCGCAATAGCGATCAGGTCGTCGTAAAAAGGCTTTTCGAGCGAATAGCTGGTGCGGTGGCCGCGAATCGTGACCGAGCGCTTTTCGACCGGGCTCACGCGACGATCCTATTCACATTCAAGCATCGGATTTGTCCGAATCGCCCGATTTTTCGCGGCGATGGCCGGCGACGAACTTATCGGCCTTGTCGGCGATCAGGCGGTCGCGATCCCGGCTGGTTTTGGAACGGCCATGCAGCGCCCGGTTTTGCTCGGCCAGGCGCTCCTTCTCGGTTCGCGCCTTCTGCTTGCGTGCCTGACGGAGATTGACGATCTCGGCCATGTCACGCCGCCCGTCGGGTCATTTCTTGCGGAAGGCGTCGAGCGACACCACGTCGGCGCCCTTGGCACCGGCGTCCGCCGCGGCAGGCTTCTTTTCCACCTCAGCGTTTTTCTTCTTCGTCTCAGGCTTTTTCTCGGCGACGATGGCCAGCGGCTCGGGAGCAGGCTTGGTCTTTGTCTCCTGTTCCGCCGGGGTATCGGTCTTGACGTCGAATTCGAGCTCGAAGTTGACGGATGGATCGTAAAAGCCGCGCACTGCCGAGAACGGGATTTCCAGTTTCTCCGGCACGTCGGAAAACGACAGCCCGACTTCGAAGCCGGTGTCGCTCACCTTCAGGTCCCAATACTGGAACTGGATGACGATGGTCATCTGTTCGGGATAGCGCTCGCGCAACCGTGACGACACGCGCACGCCCGGAGCGCCGGTGAGAAAGGTGATGAAGAAGTGATGGTTGCCCGGGAGACCGGTGCGCGCGACCTCGGCCAGGACCTTGCGCATGACGCCGCGCAACGCCTCCTGGGCCAGAATGTCGTAGCGGATGTGGTCGTCGGCCATGTGGCTGTCGGGTTCCGTTGAATCGTCCTGATAGCTGTAATCAAGCTTGAGCGCGGCGTAAACCGGATATAGATCGCCTGCGTGCGGAAGCGAAGCCCATCGGCGACGATTTGATCGTCAAACGGCTTTGATCGTCAAGCGCTGGCGAGCGCGCCCTGTTTACCAGCCACAGGCCGCCGCTTGCCGAAGGCGCGCAGGAAGGCGCGCACGCCATTTGTCGCCGACTGCACCACCTCGTCCTCGGTCGGTGTGCCGCCGAGCATGAACGTCGTCTGCAACTCGGCATTGGCAAGCGCCATGAACTGGCGCGCTGCGACGTCGGGATCATCGATATCAAGGAAGCCGGCATGAGCGAGGCGGGCGAAGCGGGCGGCGATCGCCGGCCATGTCCTGCCCGGTCCTTCTTCGCGCCATTCGGCGAACAACTCGGGATAGCGCCCGCCCTCGGTCTGGATCAGCTTGCGCAGGAATTTGCCGTCGCGGTTGCAGATGCAGTTGTGATTCATCCGCACAGCAAAAGCGATGAGGTCGGCCTCGAGATCCTTCGGCTGATCGGGAAAAGTGGAAATCGTGGCAAAGATGCCGGCGTTGCAACGTTCGGTGAGGTCGCGGACGATGGCAACGAAGAGTTTTTCCTTGTCGCCGTGATGATTGTAGATGGTCTGGCGGGAGACGCCGGCTTCGGCGGCAATCATGTCGATATTGGCACCGGCGAAGCTTTCGCGGCAGAAGACCGAGGTGGCGGCATCGACAATCGACATCCGCTTGGCCTCATGGCCCCGTGGCGGGAAAATGTCAGGAGAAACGTTGGCCTTCATGCAAAACTATATAGAGGTGGTTGACGAATTAGACAAGCCTGTCTAAATTTGTGGACTGCACGAAGGGAGTTTCGTTCCGCAGAAGAGTCGGAACTCCATGGGATGGAACGTCCTAGGGTTACGCGCCGGTCCTCGGCGGCAACCAGAATTCGAAAGAGCCTGCTATCATGAACGCCAAATTCCTCCGCATTGCGGTCGTGCTCGGCCTATTGTCCGCGATCGGCCCGTTTGCCATCGACATGTATCTTCCGGCCCTGCCGTCAATCGGCGAGGATCTGCAGGCCGGCACTGCCGCGGTGCAGATGAGCCTGCTGATCTTCTTTCTTTCCATGGGCTTCGGCCAGATCGTCGTCGGACCGATCTCCGACATGGTCGGCCGCAAGCTGCCGCTCTACGGCGGCCTGGCGCTGTTCATGGTCGGCGGCGTCGGCTCGGCGCTGGCTCCCTCGATCGAATGGCTGATCGCCTTCCGCTTCCTGCAAGGGCTCGGCGCCAGCGCCGGCATGGCCGTACCGCGCGCGATCGTCCGCGACCTGCATACCGGCACCGAGGCCGCCAAGTTGATGTCGCTGCTGATGCTGGTGTTTTCGGTCTCGCCGATCCTGGCGCCGCTGACCGGTAGCCAGATCATCGAGAACTTCGGCTGGCGCGCCGTGTTCTGGACGGTGACGGGCGCGGCCGTGCTCGCGACCATCCTGCTGGCGACCTCTCTCAAGGAGACGCGGCCGGTCGAAGAGCGCGCCGGTTCGTCCTTCGGGACGGCACTTTCCGGCTACCGCTTCCTGATGGGCGACCGCAACTTCCTTGGCCTGACGGCCATCGCCGGCTTCGGCATTGCGAGCTTCTTCGTCTATCTGTCGAGCTCGTCCTTCATCCTGATCGACCATTATGGTCTGTCCCCTTCGGTTTACAGCGTGTTCTTCTCGATCAATGCGGTTGCCTTCATCGGCATGTCGCAGCTGACCGGGTTGCTATCGGAGCGGTTCGGGCTGCAGCGCGTGGTGCGCGTCGCGGTGACCGGCTATGCGACGACGATGGTGGTGCTGTTTGCGGTGATGGCATCGGGTGTCGACCGGCTCGACGTAATGGCGGCGCTGCTGTTCATCGGCTACGGCTTTCTCGGCCTGGTCATCCCGACAACGTCGGTGCTGGCCATGGAAGAGCATGGCGAGATCGCCGGCACCGCTTCGGCGTTGATGGGCACGCTGCACTTCGCCATCGGCGCGGTCGCCATGGGCGTCGCCGGCGTGTTTTTCGACGGCACGCCGCTGCCGATGGTGGCGGGCATCACGCTGTGCGCGGCGATCTCCTTCACACTGGCCAAGATAACGCTCGGCCGCAGCCGGGACGTTGCGGAAGCGCCGGCGGAGTAAGCTTCACCTATCGAGACAAAAAGGCCGGGCGATGTTCCCGGCCTTTTCACGTTTGCGGTCCCGGTTCAAAGCAGCCTATGCCTATACGACGGGTTCAAGACATGCAGCTTAGACATCTCAAGACCTTCGTGGCGGTCGCCACCACCTTGAACATCACGCGCGCCTCCGAGCGGGTTCATCTTGCCCAATCGAGCGTGACCGAACAGATCCAGGCGCTGGAAGCCGATCTGGGCACGTCGCTGTTCGACAGGTCACGGCGTGGCTTGAAGCTGACGGCGGCAGGACAGCGCCTGCTGGACTACGCAAACGATCTCCTCGACCTTGCGGACGAAGCCCGTTCCGCTGTCGCCGACGCGAGCGGTACGGTTGCCGGTCGCCTGACGGTCGGCGGCCTGGAGACGCTTTGCTCGACATGCTTGCCTGCTTTGCTGGGGGAATTCCATCGGCGCCATCCCGATGTGGAACTGGACCTCAGGGCGAACGATAGCAGTGGGTTGCGTGCCGGCGTGACAAGCGGGGCGCTGAACGTATCGTTCCATTTCGGAGCCGTCCCGGCGGCGGCGCCGGAGCTGCGAAGCGAGCAGATAGCCGAGGAAGAGCTCGTCGTCATAATGCCGGCAAATCACCGGTTGGCCGGATATACTGCCATAAGGTCCGACGACCTGGCTGACGAGGCCTTCCTCGTCACCCAGCCCGGTTGCGTCTATAGGCGGATGTTCGACGAAACGTTTGCGGCAACATTGCCTGACCGTCCAAAACTCGTCGGCGAGTTCGCCAGCATGGGTGCGATACGGGGCCTTGTTGCAGCTGGCCTTGGATGCGCGCTGGTTCCTCGTCTCGTGGCTTCCGCGGCCGATGCCAATATCGTCGTGTTGCCTTGGGTCGGAAGCAGCCCGGTGACGCCGGTCACCATGGTATGGCGCCACCGGCGCATTCAAGCGCCGGTGTTGCGGCTGTTCCTCGCAATGGTTCGCGAAATTTGGCCATTGCTAGACCAGCCGCTGGCCACCATCGACATGAAGCACCGTTCCGGTGATGAAGCCGTTATGCATCAGGGACGTGATGGCGTGGGCAATGTCGGCTGCCTGCCCGATCCGGCCGACGAGCAGGCGCTTTGCCATGCCGTCCAGCGCAGCCGTCTTTCCGCTGCCGGCGACGGCATCCCAAATCGGCGTGTCGACCCAGCCCGGGGAGACGACGTTGACGCGGATCGGCGCCAGTTCGACGGCAAGCGCGTAGGCGAGTGAGCCAAGGGCCCCATTAACGGCTGCCACCACCGAACCTTTCGCCGCCGCACGATAGGCGGCGATGCCCGAGGTCAGCGTGATCGATCCCCTGGGCGTCAGACGAGGCGCGCCATGTTTGGCAAGAAGAAGCGGTCCGACGACCTTGGAATCCATCACTTTCCGCGCCAACGAGATGTCCATCTCGGGAAGCAATACATAGACGCCGGTGACGTCGGCGGCGGTCGAGACGATGTGGTCGAGCGTACCGACATCCTGGAACAGGCGTCGGACCTCGTCCTCGCTTGTGACGTCGGCTGCGATCGTCCTCAGCCTTTCCGGGTGAGGCAAGCGCTGCCGTGCGGCCGACAACCGGTCCTGGGAGCGGCCGACGATCGTAACCTCAGCGCCGGCGGCAAGCCGCTGTTCGGCCAGCGAAAGCCCCATGCCGGAACTGCCGCCAACGATCAGGATGCGTTCGTGTTTTGGTGTGGTTTCCTGGTTCATCTTGTCTCCATCAGGTAGCTCGCCGGGCATGACCACACGCGGCGAGAACCTGAGGCCTTGTCCCGCAAAGGCATGAGAGAAGGGAAACGGGAAGATACGAATGCTGCCATCGGAGGTTCCGATAATGGCAAGCCCTTGGGCTTTCGCCTCAGCCTGAGACGCCTCAGCCTGAGACGTTGATGAGACATTCGCCGGCGCGATCGATGCGGTCAGCCAGGGATTGGTATAAACGCCGCGGCGCCTTGGGTCTGTCAGGGCGCATAAAAAAGCCGCCGGCCAACCTGCAGCTGCGCATATCAAAAAGGGAGAAATGGAGGTTTCTGTTGCCAGGTACCTCCGAACCCCGCCTAGAAGTGCGAACCACTAGGGCTTGAATTGAAGCTATCGCACCGCTTACGCGGCGAGACGTGCTTCCGCATAGTTGTCGTTGGCAACTATAAGTTTAGCCCGATAACGGTGGTACAATGCCGGGCAAAAGTACGATCTTTACACCTTCGTCGATCCTATTTCGCCCCCAGCAAAAGCCGCTCCTGAGCAGCGGTTTTTGGTGGAGGCGCCGGGTACCGCCCCCGGGTCCGAACGGCTTATTTCATCGCCTGTTTATCGCCATAGTCGGTCGAGCCGACGAAGCGAATATAGGGACTGGCGGTGGAAAATGAAAGGCCGGAATGCCACTTTCGTCCGTACCAAAGTGGATCATGAAGGGTTGACTTGCAGCCGGTCTCAACCGAAGCTTTGTGGCGGTGGGGAGACCTAGCGCATACTTGCGGCAGCGCGCCACAATCCTCATCAACCGGATCCCGTGGCGCCGACGAGGGGAAATTCGATGGCCGATTATCTTGCAGACGTAAAGAAATATGATGCGGCGGCGGATGCCGACGCGGTCGCCAAGATCGTCAAACATCTGGGCATCGCGCTCAGGAACCGCGATTCCTCGCTGGTGTCCTGCACCGACCCGGAGGAACTGAAGCGCGTCAGGAACAGCTGGGTCGCCGGCAAGCTCGGCGTCACCGACGGCGCCAAGGCAGATGCGGCTATCGAAAAGGCCTGCAAGGCGATGGCGGCCGACAACAGCAAGAGCCGGGTGACGTTCTATTACCTTGTCGCCAGGGATCTGGGCATGCTCGGCTCGCTCTGAGCAACCTCGCCGCTGATGCTGGTGATGCTTCTGCTGGAATCGTCTCGCTTTGCTGTGTTCGGCCGACGGTCATTCGGCTATGATGGCTGACAACCCGAATCGGACCGGAGCCGATGCGCCAGTATCTCGATCTTCTGAAGCATGTGCTGGAAAACGGCGCTGATCGCGGCGACCGTACCGGCACCGGAACGCGCTCGGTATTCGGCTACCAGATGCGCTTCGACCTGGCCCGCGGCTTTCCGGTCACCACCACCAAGAAGCTGCACCTGAAGTCGATTGTCCACGAGCTTTTGTGGTTCCTGGCCGGCGACACCAACATCAAATATCTCAACGATCACGGCGTCTCGATCTGGGATGAGTGGGCCGACGAGAACGGCGATCTTGGCCCGGTCTATGGCAAACAGTGGCGGTCGTGGCCGGACGGCCATGGCGGCGCCATCGACCAGATTGCGAATCTTCTGAAGGAGATACGCAAAGATCCTAATTCGCGGCGGCTGATCGTTTCGGCGTGGAACCCGGCCGAGGTGGAAGCCATGGCGTTGCCGCCCTGCCACTGCCTGTTCCAGTTCTATGTTTCGGAAGGCAAGCTTTCCTGCCAGCTCTATCAGCGTTCGGGCGATATTTTTCTCGGTGTGCCGTTCAACATCGCTTCCTATGCGTTGCTGACGCTGATGGTGGCGCAGGTGACCGGATTGAAACCCGGCGATTTCATCCACACGCTCGGCGATGCGCATCTTTACTCGAACCATTTCGAGCAGGCGCGCGAGCAATTGCGGCGCACGCCCAAGGCGTTGCCGACGCTATGGATAAACCCCGAGGTGAAGGATCTCTTTGCCTTCCGCTTCGAGGATTTCCGGCTCGACAACTATTTCGCCGACGCGACGATCAAGGCACCGATCGCGGTTTAGCACCCTACCTGACCGTCCCTATCGAAATTGCCTACTGCGGCTACGCCCTTGGGCGTTGTCAGCATTCAACTTGATCGGCCGACGTCGACCTGACGCAATCCCTGGTCGCTGTTTTTATGCAATATTTCCTTCGGCCTCGATACCGCTGTATCCAACGAAGATTATCGCAGGCCAGGAAAACCTCAGCCCAGAAGACCGTGGCCGGTAAAGAACCTTTCCTTGTTATGTTCACATGGATATATCGATAGACGGCTTCGGGCGATCCGGGACGAGGAGAGTTTCATGCTGACGCGCAAGGGTTCGACGACGATTGCCAAAGTCGGTCTCGCCGCCATGCTGATGGTCGTGGTGCCGGCGGCCTATGCCGATAACAAGGTGGTCGTGTTTGCCGCGGCGAGCCTCAAGGAAGGGCTCGACGCCGTCAACAAAGCCTGCGAGGCCGACGTCGGCGAGGTGGCAACCATTTCCTACGCGGCGAGCTCGGCGCTGGCCAGGCAGATCGAAAGCGGCGCGCCGGCAGACGTGTTCATCTCGGCCGATCTCGACTGGATGAGATATCTTTCCGACAGGAAGCTGACCAAGCCCGAAACCGAAGTGAAACTGCTCGGTAACCAGATCGTGCTGGTCGCGCCGCGGGATTCCAAGGTCGAGACCAGGATTGAAAAGGGGTTCGCTCTTGCCGGGCTCGTCGGCGACGGCAAACTTGCCATGGGCGATGTCAAGGCGGTGCCGGCCGGCAAATACGGCAAGGCAGCCCTCGACTCGCTCGGTGTCTGGTCTTCCGTCGAAGGCAAGGTGGCGCAGGCCGAGAATGTCCGCGCCGCTCTAGAACTGGTATCGACCGGCGAGGCAGCACTCGGCATCGTCTATGCCACCGACGCGCATGCCGAGCCCGGCGTGAAGGTGATCGGCACTTTCCCCGCGGGTACCCATCCGCCAATCATCTATCCAGTCGCCCAGCTTGCGGATTCTAAGAGCAAGGATACCCCGGCATTCCTAAAATGCCTGCAATCCGCCAAGGCTGGCGAACTCTTCAAGGCGCAAGGTTTTACCGTGCTCGCGCCGAGCAATTAGGGCAACGCGCTGACGTATGAACTGGCTGCTGGATCTTACTCCCGACGAATGGAACGCGGTCCGGCTGTCGATCAAGGTGGCGACCGTGGCGATGATCGCCAGCCTGCCGCCGGGCGTAGCAATCGCCCTCGTGCTTGCCCGCGGCCAGTTCTGGGGCAAGACGCTGCTCAACGGGGTGGTGCATCTGCCGCTGATCCTGCCGCCGGTGGTGACCGGCTATTTGCTGCTTTTGACTTTCGGCAAGCGCGGTCCGGCCGGGGCTTTCCTGGCCGAGCATTTCGGCATCGTTTTTTCCTTTCGATGGACGGGCGCCGCGCTCGCCTGCGGCGTAATGGGTTTTCCGCTGATGGTGCGGGCGATCCGGCTGTCTATCGAGGCCGTCGACCGCAAAATCGAGGCGGCCGCCGGCACGCTCGGCGCCAATCCGCTATGGGTATTCGGCACGATCACCCTGCCGCTTATCCTGCCCGGCCTGATCGCCGGTGCGATCCTCTCCTTCGCCAAGGCGATGGGCGAATTCGGCGCGACGATCACCTTCGTCTCCAACATCCCGAACGAGACGCAGACGCTGCCGTCGGCTATCTACACTTTCACGCAGGTTCCCGGCGGCGACGCCGGAGCGCTCAGGCTGACGCTGATCTCGATCGTCATATCGATGGCGGCACTCGTGGCCTCGGAAGTGCTGGCGCGGCGTGTCGGCCGGCGGATGGACATCGAATGACGGTTCAGGTCGACATCAGCCACCGGCTTGGCGGTTTCGCCGTCAATGCCCGCTTCGAGAGCGCCGGGCGGCTGACTGCGCTGTTCGGGCCTTCCGGCTCCGGAAAGACGACGCTTATAAATTTGATTGCCGGGCTGATCCGCCCCGACAAAGGCCGTATCGCGGCCGAGGGCCGCGTGCTGGTCGATAGCGACGCCGGCCTGTTCGTGCCGAAACACAAGCGGCGGATCGGCATGGTGTTCCAGGATGCGCGGCTGTTTCCGCATATGAGCGTGGCGAGCAATCTGCGCTACGGCCGTTGGTTCACGCCGGCTGCCGAGCGCTACGCTGATATCGATGGCGTGGTCGAACTGCTCGGCATCGGTCATCTGCTCGACCGGCGGCCGGCAAAACTCTCCGGTGGCGAGAAGCAGCGCGTGGCAATCGGCCGGGCGCTGCTTGCCAGTCCGAAATTGCTGCTGATGGACGAGCCGCTGGCGTCGCTCGACGAGGCGCGCAAGGCCGAGATCTTGCCTTATATCGAGCGGCTACGCGACGAGACAAAAATTCCGATCGTATATGTCAGCCACTCGATCGCCGAAGTGGCGCGGCTGGCGAGTGACGTCGTGGTGCTGATGCAAGGCAAGGTCGCCGCTTCCGGTCCGACCGGAGCGATCATGCAGCGGTTGGATCTATTGCCGGCCGAAGAGCGCGGCGAGGGCGGTGCCGTGCTGGATACCGCGGTTCTGCGCCACGACGAAGCCTTTGGCATGACGGTGCTAGGCTCATTGGCGGGCGAGATCCGGGTGCCGCTTCTGGCAACGCCAGTCGGTGCGCCGGTGCGCGTCCGCATCCGAGCCCGCGACGTGATGATCGCCACCGAGCAGCCGGTTGGCCTCAGCGCGCTCAACATATTGCCGGGCACGATCGTGGCGATAGAGCCGGGCGAAGGGCCTACGGTCGAGATTGGCCTCGACTGCAATGGCGCAACCGTGCTTGCCCGCATCACCGAAAAGTCGCGGCAGACGCTGGGGCTCCGGCTTGGTCGACAGGTCTTCGCCGTGGTCAAGACAGTGAGCTTCGACCGGGCGAATACCGGCACCGGCTTGCCGGCCGAGGCGGATGGGTGAACGGCCGATGATTCGCTATATCGTTTGGGAATAGCGGTATCGCTGCAGAACTTGTAGAATAGCGTGACCGCGGAGGAGCAAATGCCGTCGCTGAGTTTGCGGATAAATCTCGATCCGGATGGCCGCATCGGGCCGGGCAAGATCGAGCTTCTGGAAGAGATCGCCGCCTTCGGCTCGATTTCGGCCGCGGCACGCGGCATGGAGATGTCCTACAAGCACGCATGGGATCTGGTCGAAGATATGAACCGGGTGTTCGGCAAGCCGCTGGTTGCGGCACAGACGGGCGGCAAGAAAGGCGGTGGCGCCCAGTTGACGTCGGTCGGGCTTGCTGTGGTCAGCCGCTTCCGCGCCATCGAGCGGGCTGCGTCTTCAGCAGCGGCGGCGCATATGGAGGCGCTGCAGGCCGAGATCGACGCTGCGTGAACTCGGCGGAATTCATGCCGCGCTCGATCCCTGCTACTCCTCCGGCTCGCCCGGCTTGCGCAGCAGATAGGTGTCCATGATCCAGCCTTTTTTCCGGCGGGCCTCGTCACGGGTGCTCACGATCTTGTCGCCAACGTCGCCAATCCGGCCCGAGATGACGATCTCGTCGGGGGTGCCGAGATAGGCCCCCCAGTAGACGGTGACGTCCTTGTCGTCCAGCGTGTTGAAGGCGCATTTGCCGTCCAGCATGACGATGGTGCTGCCGGCGTTTTCGGGCAGACCTTCCTCGGTGAGCCGGCGGCCGGTGGTGATCAAAATGGCGTCGCCAATTCGGTTCAATGCCATTTTGTGGCTGGCGGCGAGTGCCTGGATGGCGGTGATGCCAGGGACGACCTCCAGCTCGAACGCGATATTGCCTCTGAGGCGCACGCGATCCAGGATGCGCAGCGCGCTGTCGTAGAGCGATGGATCGCCCCAGATCAGGAAGGCGCCGCAGCCATCTTCGGGGAGTTCGTCGCGGATCAGGCCTTCGTAGATCACGGCGATCGCTTCGTGCCAGTCGTCGACGGTCGAGCGGTAGGAAGGCGCCGGTTCGGCGCGCACCGGCACCTCGAATTCGACACGGCGCGAGTTCGGATTAGTGACGAAGCGGTCGCAGATCTGGCGGCGCAATTCGGCGAGATCGCTCTTCTTGGCGCCCTTGTCGGGAATGAACAGCACGTCGGCCCGATTGAGGCCGTTGATGGCCTGGACCGTTATGTGCTCCGGATTGCCGGCGCCGATGCCGATGACGAGAAGCTTGCGCATGGGCCAACTCCTGCCCGATCGGAACCGGTGTGTCCAGACCGACACGACATGCCGGCAGGCGCCGGCGCATTTGCCGAAAGGCTTTGAAACGCCACATTGAACAGCTAGAGTCATGTTGGCATTCTCGCCGGGGGAGTCTCCATGTTCCGTTACGTCCTGACCGCAGCCTTGGCGCTCTCGGCTACGCCTGCGCTCGCCAATGATTCGGTCGCCGAACTCGGCACTGGTGGGCTGATCCTTTCGCGCAGCGATGCGGTGGCGATGGAAAGCGAGGATCTCTACATCTCGCCGGAAAAGGTGACGGTCGACTACGTCTTCCGCAACAACACCGACAAGGATGTCAATGCGATCGTCGCCTTCCCGATGCCCGACATCGAAGGCGACCCCGAAGAAATACCGGCAATTCCGGACGCGCAGAGCGATAATTTCCTCGGCTTCGAAGTGACGGTCGACGGGGTGCCGGCAAAGCCGCAGCTCGAGCAGAAGGTGTTCGCGCTCGGCATCGACATCGGCGCTGACCTGAAGGCGCAGGGCGTGCCGTTCTATCCGTTCGGCGATGCGGCCAAGGCAGCGCTGGCAAAGCTGCCGCAAGCGGTCACCGACGACTGGGTCAATCGCGGCATCATCATCGAGGACACCGCCGACGACGGTTCGGGCATGAAGACCGTCTATACGCCGTTCTGGCAATTGCGCTCGACCTATTGGTGGCGCTCGACCTTTCCGGCCAACAAGGCGGTCCATGTCTCGCATCGCTACAAGCCGAGCGTCGGCGGCACCTCCTCGGTCAGCTTCTTCTATGACGGCCAGTTCCAGGGCCAGTATGCCGCCTACAAGACACGCTACTGCATGGACGATGCCTTCGAGAATGCCGTGCGCAAGGCAGCCAAGGACGATCCCGACGGCTACCCCAAATATTTCGAGAACCGCATCGCCTATATCCTGACCACGGGCGGCAACTGGGCCTCGGGAAACATCGGTACGTTCAAGCTGACCGTCGACAAGGGCGATCCGAAGAACCTTGTCTCGTTTTGCGGCGAAAACGTCAGGAAGATCGGACCGACCACGTTCGAGATGAAGGCGCAGGACTTCTACCCCGAGCACGACATCGACATATTGCTGCTGGAGCCATCCGATGGCGGGAACGGCGGCTGATGGATCTCGCGATTTATGTCGCCATCGCCGAGAACGGCGTGATCGGACGCGAGGGTGGGTTGCCGTGGCGGCTTTCCACCGATCTCAAGCGGTTCAAGGCCGATACGATGGGCAAGCCCATCATCATGGGTCGCAAGACCTATGAAGGCATCGGCCGGCCATTGCCGGGCAGGCTCAACATCGTGGTGACACGAGACAGGGCATGGCGCGCCGAGGGCGTCGAAGTCGCGCACTCGATCGAGGACGCGATCACGCTGGCGACGGTGCGCGGGCGCTGCATGGCCGGCGCCGACGAGATCTGCGTCATCGGCGGCGGGGAGATCTACGCTCAGGCGCTGCCGTTGGCTGATCGGCTGCACGTGACCCATGTTCTGGCCACGGTCGAAGGCGATGCCCATTTCCCGCCGATCGATCCGGCGCGGTGGCGGATCGTCCGCTCGCAAGACGTGGCGGCTGGCGAAAAGGACAGCCATGCGACGCGCTATTCGGTTTACGAGCGGCGGCGCGACGTGCATTGAAGACGACAAAGGATCGCGACAGGTCTAAATGGACCCAAAAGGCGGACAGTGGCGGCAGCCGATCGCGTTGAAAGCGTGCCGTTGCATCCCTATAGAAGAATAATATTGGATTTTGCGCCGGTGAGCCGGCGCTTGAGGGAATTCCAAGCGAAAGGACACCCATGCCCTGGAACGACAAGAGCGGCGGCGGCGGCCCGTGGGGCGGCGGCAACAATCAGGGGCCTTGGGGTCAGGGACCCAAGGGACCCAGCGGCCCACAAGGCTCGCCTCCCGATCTCGAGGATATCATCCGGCGCGGGCAGGACAGGTTGCGGCGCGCGCTGCCGGGCGGCGGTGGCGCGAGCCCGGCCGTGTTCGGGCTGATTGCCGCGGCGCTGGTGGTGCTATGGGCGTTCAAGGCGGTCTACACTGTGCAGCCCGACGAAGTTGCGGTCGAGCTCAGGTTCGGCAAGCCGAAGGCGGAGCTCTCGCAGCCTGGCCTGCATTTCCATTGGTGGCCCATCGAAACGGTCGAGACCGCCAACATCGCCGAGCAGCTTGTCAGTATCGGCGGCGGCAGTTCCAGCGGCAATGGCCTGATGCTTTCCGGCGACCAGAACATCGTCAACGTGCAGTTCTCTGTGGCCTATCAGGTCTCCGACCCTAAGGCCTATCTGTTCGACGTGTCCGACCCGGACGGCATGCTGCAGCAGGTCGCCGAAAGCGCGATGCGCGAAGCGGTCGGCCGGCGCCCGGCGCAGGACATTTTCCGCGACGACCGGCAAGGCATTGCAGCGTCGGTGCGTGAGATCATCCAGACGACGCTGGACGGCTACAAGGCCGGCCTCAACGTCAACGCAATTTCGATCGAGGACGCCGCGCCGCCGCGTGAGGTGGCAGACGCGTTCGACGAGGTGCAGCGGGCCGAACAGGACGAGGACAAGTTCGTCGAGCAGGCCAATCAGTATTCCAATCAGAAGCTCGGCCAGGCGCGCGGTGCGGCCGCACAGATCCGCGAAGACGCGGCCGCCTACAAGAACCGGGTCGTGCAGGAGGCCGAAGGCGAGGCGCAGCGCTTCATCTCGGTCTATGACGAATATGCAAAGGCGCCGGAAGTGACGCGCAAGCGGCTCTACCTGGAGACGATGGAGAGGGTGCTGAAGGATTCGAGCAAGGTCATCGTCGAGCAGGGCAATGGGCAAGGGGTGGTTCCCTACCTGCCGCTGCCGGCATTGCAGCAGAAGGCGCCGGCACCGGCCACCGGAGGAAACCAGTGATGGCCAACCGTCTTCCCGTCATTGCGGTCATCGCCGCGGTCATCCTGTTCCTGCTCTATTCGTCGGTCTTCGTCGTCAATGCGCGCCAGCAGGCGCTGGTGCTCAGGTTCGGCGAAATCGTCGACGTCAAGAACCAGCCGGGCATCTATTTCAAGGCGCCATTCTCCTTTTTCGATGCCGACACCGTGCAGCTGATCGAAAACAGGGTGCTGCGCTTCGACCTCGACAACATCCGCGTCCAGGTCTCGGGCGGCAAGTTCTATGAGGTCGATGCCTTTATCGCCTATCGTATCTCGGACCCGCGTGTGTTCCGCGCCGCGGTCTCCGGCCAGATCGAACTGGCCGAGGCCCGGCTGAGGACGCGTCTCGACGCCGCCTTGCGCCGCGTCTATGGCCTGCGAGACTTCGAGGCGGCGCTCTCGGAAGAGCGCGCCGTGATGATGCGCGAGGTGCGCGATCAGCTGAGGCCCGATGCCACCTCGCTTGGCCTGCAGATCGAGGATGTCCGCATCCGCCGCACCGATCTCACGGCCGAAGTTTCGCAGCAGACCTTCGACCGCATGAAGGCCGAACGTCTCGCCGAAGCCGAGCGGCTGAGAGCGCGCGGCAACGAAGCAGCGCAGCGGATCAGGGCTCGCGCCGACCGCGAAGTGGTGGAAATCGTCGCCGAAGCGCAAAAAGAGTCTGAAATCCTGCGTGGTGAAGGTGAAGCCCAGCGCAGCGCCACGTTTGCCGGTGCCTATCAGCGCGATCCGGCCTTCTTCGATTTCTATCGGTCGATGAATGCCTATGGCACGGCGCTGAACAGCACCGGAACGACAATGGTGCTGTCGCCGAATTCCGAGTTCTTCCGCTTTTTCCGCGACCCGGACAGCAAGGAAACGCCTGCGGCACCGGCGGCACCACCGCCTGCCGCTCCCGCCGCACCGGCGGCACAGCCAGGCACCGGCCAGTAGGGCCGGTGCAGGGGCGCCGGCGTAACGGAGGATTTATCCTCTGGCCGTAGCCATAGCCGCAAACGTGCCTTATTTCTTGCCAACATGACGCGGACCGGCATTTTTGCCGAAGCGGTTTTTTCAGAACACCCGGAGGCCTTTCGATGACATCCACCACCCTTCTGCGTGCAGCGAGGCGGACGTTCATCGCCGGGGCCGCTGCGCTTCTGGTCGGCGCCGTTGCCGTTCCCTCGTTCGTGGCGCCGACGATGGCAGCCGACGGGCCGCCCTCGGTTGCCGATCTCGCCGCCGGCCTGCTTGGCGCCGTGGTCAACATCTCGACGTCGCAGACTGTTAAAGGCACTGAGGGGCCGGGCGCAGTGCCGATGCCGCAGCTGCCGGAAGGCTCGCCTTTCCAGGACTTCTTCGACGATTTCTTCAAGAACCGTGGCGGCGACAAGGGCGGCGGCGGGCAAAAGGTGCAATCGCTGGGCTCCGGCTTCGTGGTCGACGCCGAGCAGGGCATCGTGGTGACCAACAACCACGTCATTGCCGATGCCGACGACATCGAGGTGAATTTCTCCGATGGGGTGACGCTCAAGGCGACGCTGGTCGGCACCGACACCAAGACCGACGTCGCGGTGCTGAAGGTCGATCCGAAAGGGCACAAGCTGACGGCTGTGAAGTTTGGCGATTCCAACAAGATGCGTGTCGGCGACTGGGTAATGGCGATCGGCAATCCGTTCGGTCTCGGCGGCACGGTGACGGTCGGCATCGTCTCGGCGCGCAATCGCGACATTAATTCCGGTCCCTATGATGATTTCATCCAGACCGATGCCGCGATCAACCGCGGCAATTCAGGTGGACCGCTGTTCAACAGCAGCGGCGAGGTCATCGGCATCAACACGGCAATCATCTCGCCGTCGGGCGGCTCGATCGGCATCGGCTTCTCGATCCCGTCGCAGCTTGCCACGGGCGTCGTCGACCAGCTTCGCCAGTTCGGCGAGACGCGGCGCGGCTGGCTTGGCGTGCGCATCCAGCCGGTGACCGACGACATTGCCGAGAGCTTGGGCATGGCGACCGCCAAGGGCGCGCTGGTCGCCGGCGTCATCAAGGGCGGGCCGGTCGACAACGGCACCATCCAGGCCGGCGACGTCATCATCAAGTTCGACGGCAAGGACATCCATGAAATGCGCGACCTGCCGCGCGTCGTGGCGGAGAGCCCAGTCGGCAAGGCGGTCGACGTAATCATCGTGCGCAAAGGGGTCGAGCAGATGGTCAAGGTGACGCTCGGCCGGCTCGAAGACGGCGAAAAGCTCGCCAGCGGCGGTGAAAACGGCAACACCGACCAGGACGACGCCGACAAGGCGCCTGCGGTTTCGACGGCTTCCGTGCTCGGCATGACGATCGGCGAGCTCAACGACGAGACGCGCACGAAATTCGGCATCGCCGCCGACATCTCCGGCGTCGTCGTGACCGACGTCTCAAAGGATTCGGCGGCGGCCGAACGCGGCATCCAGCCGGGCGAGGTGATCACCGAGATCGCGCAGGAATCGGTCGCAACGCCCAAGGACGTCATGGACCGGATCGGCGCGCTGAAGGAGCAGGGGCGCAAGAACGCGCTTTTGATGCTGGCGTCGAAGACCGGCGAGCTGAGGTTTGTGACAATCCGGATGGATTGAGTCCGGAAGAGCCTGCAACACTCTGATGTTGAAAGGAAAAGGGCGGCTAGCGGGCCGCTCTTTTTCTTGCCTGCCAGTCTGTGCGTGACAGCCTGTAGAAGACATGTCGCCTGAGTGCGGTGTGGTTGTCCGGAACACCTGGATAGTTGAAGTCGGAGGCGGGGTCGGCGATCATGCCCAGGCGCTCCATGACGGCAGTGGACCGGCTGTTATCCTTGACTGCGAAGGACACGATTTCGTCGAGGCCAAGTCTTTCAAAGCCATAGGTGAGCCAGGCTTCGGCTGCTTCGGTGACATAGAAGCGGCCCCAGAATTCGGGTGCCAGCCGCCAGCCGATCTCGATCGTGCCGGGCGGCAGGAATGGCAAATGATCCGTTCGGGTTATGCCGACGAAGCCGATGCATTCACCTGTGGCTGCGATCTCAGCGGCCGCGAAGCCGAAGCCGTCGCGATCGATAGCCACGCGCAACTCCTCCATCTTGGCGTCAGCCTGGGCGCGGTCGCGGCGAAACGGAAAGAATTCCATGACCAACTCGTCGGAATTGATGCGATGGAAGAGCTCGCGGTCACGATCTTCCCAGTTGCGCAGGATCAGGCGCTCGGTGCAGATCGGCGTCATTCGACAAATTCCTCCCGGCGATAACCCTGCAGATAAAGCAAGGCGGTGAGGTCGCCGTAGTCGATGCGGATCTTTGCCGCGGCTGCCACGGCCGGCTTGGCATGCAAGGCGACGCCGATGCCGGCAAGACGGATCATGTCGAGATCGTTGGCGCCATCGCCGACGGCAATGGCATCGGCAGGTGTCAGGCCGAGGCGGCCGGAAATCTCGATAAGGGCTTCGGCCTTGGCGGCGCGGCCGAGGATCGGTTCGGCGACCAAGCCGGTGAAGCGGCGATCCTGCTCGATCAGGCGGTTGGCGCGATTTTCGTGAAAGCCGAGCAATGCCGCGATGCGGCTGGTGAAGATGTCGAAACCACCGGAGATCAGCGCCGTCCAGGCGCCGCGGGCCGCCATCGTCTGGACGAGCGTGCGGCCGCCGGAGGCAAGCGTCAGGCGATTGTCGATGATGCGGTCGATGATTGCGGCATCGAGACCCTTGAGCAGCGCTACGCGCTCGCGCAAGGCCGGCTCGAATGCGATCTCGCCGTTCATCGATCGCGCGGTGATGGCGGCGACACGATCCTTGACGCCGATCTCGTCGGCAAGCTCGTCGATGCATTCCTGGTCGATCATCGTCGAATCCATGTCGGCGATCAGGATCTTCTTGCGCCTGTTCTCAGCCGGCTGGACGGCCACGTCGATCGGTTCGGAAGCAAGCGCGGCATGCAGGCGCGCCGTTATTTCGGAAGCGTCGGCGGTCTCCGGCAAGTCGAGCTCGCAGGCGATGTCTTCGGCCAGCCAGCGAACAGCGCTTGCGCCGACCGACCGCGAGGCCATATTCGCTAGCGTCGGCGTCAATGCGCGGCCAGCGGGATGGGATAGAAGCGTGGCGATCAGCGGCATCGAAAATTCCAGCGGACAGGCGGGCGAAGGCCGCGTGAAGAACGCGATCCTGATAGCCGGGCCGACCGCCAGCGGCAAGTCGGCGATCGCACTCGACCTCGCCGAGCGCAATGGCGGTGTCATCGTCAACACCGATTCCATGCAAGGCTATTCGGTGCTCGACGTGCTGACGGCGCGGCCAGGTCCTGCCGAACTCGCCCGCGTCCCTCACTTTCTTTATGGACACGTCGATCCGTCCACCGCCTATTCCACCGGCGCCTGGTTGCGTGATGTCACGAAGCTGATGGACGACGGCACGCTCTCGGAGCGGCCAGTGATTTTCGTCGGCGGTACCGGGCTTTATTTCCGGGCGCTCACGGAAGGTATCTCGGAGATGCCCGACATTCCGAAGTCGATCCGCGATCGCTGGCGCTACGAACTCCAGGAACAGGGCGCAGTGAGATTGCACCGCATCCTGTTGCGCGAGGATTCTGCGGCCGGCATGATGCTGAGGCCGACGGATGGCCAGCGCATCGTGCGGGCGCTGGAGGTGCTCGACGCATCGGGCCGTTCCATCCTGGAATGGCAGGCCGCGCGTGGCCGGCCGTTGATCGACAGGAGCAGCGCGCGCTTTTTCGTCATCGAGCCGGAGCGAGCGGCGCTGGTGGAGCGGATCGATGCCCGCTTCGACAGCATGCTGGACAAGGGGGCACTGGACGAGGTGAAGCAGCTTTCGGCGCTCGGCCTCGATCCCGACCTGCCGGCGATGAAGGCGATCGGTGTTCGCGAGCTCCAGGCCGCGCTGGCCGGCGCCATCAGTTTTCCCGAGGCCATCGAGCGCGCGAAGATCGCGACGCGGCAATATGCCAAACGGCAGACGACCTGGTTCAGGCACCAATTGGGCCCGGAATGGCGGAGATTGCGTCCGGGTGAGGGGATCGACTCGATGCCCTCACCCCCTCCTTCGAGCGCAACCTGAAAAGTCGACACCGAGGGGCCATTTCGCGTTGAAGTTGTCCAGGTTAACTGTCCGTAAGTTCCCGCATGCCATAAGATCGATAGGAACTTTCCAACGGGGAGCAGATGCGTTTCCACAAGGCGGAATCAGCCTTTTTCGTCTTTATTTTTGTGATCCTGGCCGCCGGCCTGGTGACGCTTTACGCCTATGGGCTCCTGCAAACCTTGGCCGCCGACATTAGCAATACGCCTTCGGAACTCGATGAAATCATCTATCTCAACAAGCTGCTGTTTGTGACCGGCGTGCTGCTGGCGACTGCGCTGTTCTTCGGCATTTTCTTCATCTACCCGCTGATCCGAAAGCAGGCGACGGAAGAAGGCAAGCTGCGTGCCATGACCGTTTCGCTCAGCGCGCGTTCAGAGACGCTGGAGCATGCGGCGCTCACCGACAGCCTTACCGGCATGCAGAACCGGCGCTACTTCGACGATGCGCTGAAGGAATATCTCGAAGAGTTCCGCCGCATCGAGAAACCAGTCGGGCTGATGATCCTCGACCTCGACCATTTCAAGCAGGTCAACGACAGCCACGGCCACGATGTCGGCGACGAGGTGTTGCGGGCGGTCGCCAACTGTCTCAAGGACATGACACGCTATCACGACGTGGTGGCGCGCCTCGGCGGCGAGGAGTTCGCGGTGGTCACGCCCAATATGGATGCCGAGCTGCTATCCAAATTCGCCGAGCGCATCCGCAAGGCGATCGCCAACATGTCGGTGCTGACAGGTAATGTCCGACTGAAAATCACCACCAGCGTCGGGCTTGCTGTCTGGGATCGCAAGGAAACCGCCGAGGAGTTCTATCGCCGCGCCGATCGCCAGCTCTATGAGGCGAAGAGGCAAGGGCGCAACCGCGTCTGCGCCTGAAATTCCGTCGTCAAATTCGTGATGTGGAAATTCGTGATGCTGGCCGTCTGGTATCCTTTTTTGCGTTTCCGGTGCACGCAGACCGACGTCACCCAGTCAAGCTGAGATGCTGCCTTTGTGGGGCTTGCCGGAAATAGAGGTGTTGCCGTGACTAAATCCGACCTCTCAGATCGTTATCGGGGCTATATTGCATGTCTAAACAAGCAGGATTGGCCAAACCTGGGGCGGTTTGTCCATGATGAAGTGACCCACAACGGTCGCAAGCTCGGATTGTCCGGCTATCTCGAAATGTTGGTGAGAGACTTCGACCAAATTCCGGACCTTTACTTCGACATTCAGCTATTGGTTGCCGATCCGCCTTATGTAGCGAGCCGGCTAAGCTTCGACTGCACGCCAAGGGGAATGTTCCTTGGGCTCGATGTGAGCGGGAAGAGAATTTCGTTTGCCGAGAACGTATTCTATGAGTTTCAGAGAGGGAAAATTCGCGAGGTGTGGTCAATTATAGACAAGACAGCCATCGAAGCTCAGCTGTAATATCTGCGAGCGCTGCCTAAAAGTCGCTCGGCTCGATCATTCTGGCGGACGCAGCCCGAAGGTCGCCGGCTTGAGGCCGTATCGCAAGTCGAAATCGTCGTTCCGCTGGGTGCGTGCGGCCGACGGCTTGCGATAGTCCGAATCGCCGGCCTGCCGGCCCGGATCGACGACTTCCGCGAAAGGCATTGCCTGCTGTGATTTCGGCATGTTGCGCAGCCGTTCGACGATCGCCACTAGGTCGACCTCGTCGCCGGTTTCGGACGGCAAGGCATTCTCGCGTTTGGCGGTGCCTGGGATCAAATCCTCGGAGAGTTTTTCGAACTTCATCCGCATCGTCGTCGCCACGCCTTCTCCGAAGGCGATGGCCTCGCGCTGGCCCATGGAAGACAGGAACGCCAGCGTCGAGGCCGAGGAATCGGCGATCGCCGAGCGGATGATCGCCTGGTCCTGCTCGTTGGCGAGCCGCATGGCAAAGAACGTCGAGCACTGCGACAGGATGGTCGGTTCGAGTTCGCCCGGGCGCTGGGTGACGACGCCCAGATAACAGCCATATTTGCGGCCTTCCTTGGCGATGCGCGACAGCGCGTGCCGCGTCGGCGCGAAACCGAGGCGCGGATCGGCCGGCATGTAGCGATGCGCTTCCTCGCACAGGAAGAGCAGCCGCAAGCGGCCTTCGCTCCACAATGCCAGGTCGAAGGCCAGCCGCGCCAGCACCGAGCAAACGGAATTGACCACCTCGGACGGCATGCCGGCCATTTCGAAGCAGGTTACCGGGCGGCCGTGATGCGGCACGCGGAAAATGTTGCCGATCGTCTCGTGGATGGTGTCCTCGATCAGGCGCGAGTTGAACATGAAACGGTAGCGCGGATCGGATGCCGCCGATTCGATACGTGCCTTCAGTGACCTGAGGGTCGGGCGATCGTTCTTGCTTTCCAGCAATCCCATGCGCTCGTCGACCAGCTTGATGAGGTCGGCAATGCGATAGGGCACCGGCGCGTCGGCGGTCAGCGCGTCGGTGCTGCGCCGTAGGTAGTTGCCGGAGTTCGGATTGCGGTAGAGGTTCTTGGCCGCGGGGATGAGATCGCGCAAGGCGTCGACCTCTTCCGGGACCGTCTCGCGGCCGCGAAACAGCACCTCGGCAAATTCCTCGAGCTTGAACATCCAGAAGGGCAGGTCGAGCGTCGTCGAATCGACCCTGACGCAATGTTCGGGCAACGATGCGGCGAACTCATTGTGTGGATCGAGGATGAGCACGCGCAGATCGGGCCGGGCGGCGATCGACTTGCGCAAGAGCAGCGACACGGCGGTCGATTTGCCAACTCCAGTGGTGCCGACAATGGCGAAATGGCGCGCCAGCGTATCATCGATGGCGATATTGGCGTCGATGGCCTCGTCCTGCGACAGCGTGCCGATGGTGATCGAATGACGACCGGCGAGATCGTAGACGGCCTGCAGGTCGCGGCTGCGGATACGATGGGCAATGGCGCCGATATGCGGGTAGGTTGTGATGCCACGGTCGAAGATCGGCTTCGCGCCGGGTTCGGCACCGTCGCGCACCTCGCCGATCAATTCGATGCTGACCTCGATCGGATTCTGGCCCTCGCTGCTCCAGGCACGATCCGACTTGCCGATTTCATAGACAAGGCCGACGGTTCGTGATGTGCCGAGATTGATCGAGATCATCTTGCCGACGCTCCACAGGCCGGTGACCGTGCCTTCGATGTCGTCGGCATAGGCGCTGATGGTGGCGCGCGCGCCGTCGCATTGCACGACATTGCCCAGAATGCGCTTGTCGTTCTGCTCCGCCCTGCGGCGCTCCAACAAAGTCGGTTCCCCAATGGAGGCTTCGCGTTCAACGAGCATGGACAGGCCGGTCCCCTTTTCCCAAGCGATGAGCCTAGGCGAACGGGGTTAAGGTGGGATGAGGCCGGATGGTTTAGCGGACATTAAGGAGTTTGCGAAAACTGGACGAAACGGTTGTTGCCTCGCAGAAAAATTTCGATATATTGGATTAATGGATGATATAGCGAACGATATATCCTCGACTATCGGCAGAAGGATACACACCGAAAGGGTGGCTCGCAGCTGGTCCCTGGCTGAATTGGCGGAGCGGTCCGATGTCTCGAAAGCCATGCTGAGCACGATCGAGCGCGGCATGACCAGCCCGACGGCGGCACTCCTCGTGCGCATTGCGGCCGCCTTCGGCATGACGCTGTCCACATTGATCGCAAGGGCGGAATTGCAGGGCGGTGGCCTGCTTCGCGAAGGTGACCAGCCGCTGTGGCGCGATCCGGCTACGGGTTATGTGCGGCGGCATCTTTCGCCGGTCTCCGACATGCCGCTCGAACTGATCCGGGTCCAGTTGCCGGCCGGCGCCAAGGTAAGTTTCCCGGCGGCGTCCTATGCCTTCATCAGGCAACAGATATGGCTGATCTCCGGGCGCATCGAATTCACCGAGGGCGACATCGTTCACAAGCTCGAAACCGGCGACTGCCTGGCGCTCGGCGCGCCATCAGATTGCGTCTTCCACGCTCCGGGGCCGGACGCCGCCGACTATCTGGTTGCGTTGGCCAGGCGCTGAGGTGAAGGCACGCCGTCCGAAACGCTCCGACAATGGTGGGCCGCCGCTCGACGACTATGACGGTCCGCCCTGGGGCAAGGGCGATCCCTATGTCTTTCTTGCCTGGCGGACCGCCCATGCCCAGGCATGGAAAGCGCCGAGCCGCGAGATCATGCTGATGCGGCTGGACAACGCCGAGCGGCTGGGCCTGACCTATGAGGAATACACGCTCGAACTGCTGGAACGCGGGCGACATCTGCAAGAGGAAGACGCCGATCGCATCGCGGAAATCCGCCGGGCCAGGAAGCGGAAGCGGACCAGTCATTTCGACTGACGGGCGGCGAAGGGGAAACCACATGAGTTCGATCGAAATCAGGCCACTCAGCAATACTGACGGAACGCAAAAAATGCTGGCGGATCTGCTGATCGGGACAGTCGCTGCCGGCGGCTCGGTCAGCTTCATGCATCCGCTAGCGCCGGAGATGGCCGCGGCCTTCTGGAGCAAGTCGCTTCAGGCGGCCGCCAAAGGCAAAAGGGCGGTGCTTGGGGCTTGGAACGGCGAGGCTCTGGTCGGTACAGTCACCTTGCTGCTCGACTGCCCTCCCAACCAGCCGCACCGGGCCGAGATCGCCAAGCTGATGACCCGCCTCGATTGCCGCGGCAAGGGCATAGCAACCCGCCTGATGGAGGCGGCGGAAGTCGTTGCCGTGGAGAAAGGCCGCACGCTGTTGGTCCTCGACACGGCAAAAGAGGAGGGGGCTTCCGGCCTCTATGAAAAGCTCGGCTTCACGCTGGCCGGCGAAATACCGGATTATGCGCTGAAGCCGCATGGCGGGCTCACAGCCACCCTCATCTACTGGAAACGCATTGGTTCAGCCTGATCCGGCCCGTGCACATTCGCCGTTGACAGCGGCGTCAAACCAATTCTATTGTCCGCCACCATGAAAAAGGCACTCATTCTCGTAGGAAAGCGCGTGGGCGAGGCGGTGTAACCGCCGGGCGATGACCTCCCATGCGCAAGACACAGGCTCCCTCGGGGGCCTTTTTTATTGCCCGAAACACGACTAAACGACGAGCAATCGCCAGATGGCGAACAGTACGGGACCAGACCGATGAGCAGCGGACAGAATGAGCGGCGCGACATGCCAAGAACTGAAATGCCAAGAACTGAAATGACTGGCGCCGAAATGGTGGTGCAGGCGCTGAAGGACAATGGCGTCAAGCATGTTTTCGGCTATCCGGGCGGCGCGGTTCTGCCAATCTACGATGAAATCTTCCAGCAGGACGAGGTCGAGCACATCCTCGTCCGCCACGAGCAGGGAGCGGGCCATGCGGCGGAAGGCTATGCGCGCTCGACCGGCAAGGCCGGCGTCATGCTGGTGACCTCGGGGCCGGGCGCCACCAATGCGGTGACGCCATTGCAGGACGCGCTGATGGACTCGATCCCGCTGGTCTGCCTGACCGGCCAGGTGCCGACTTCGCTGATCGGCTCGGATGCGTTCCAGGAGTGTGACACGGTCGGCATCACGCGGCCCTGCACCAAGCACAACTGGCTGGTGAAGGACGTCAACGAGCTTGCGGCAACGATCCACGAGGCCTTCCATGTGGCAACGACAGGGCGCCCCGGTCCGGTCGTCGTCGACATTCCGAAGGACGTTCAGTTCGCCAAGGGTATCTATGTCCCGCCGCAGACGGCGCCGCGCACCAGCTACCAGCCGAAGGTCCAGGGCGACCTGGAAAAGATCAAGGCGGCGGTCGAGCTGATGGCCGGCGCCAGGAAGCCGATCATCTATTCGGGCGGCGGCGTCATCAATTCCGGCCCGGAGGCGAGCCATCTGCTGCGCGAGCTGGTCGACCTGACCGGCTTTCCCATCACCTCGACGCTGATGGGCCTCGGCGCCTATCCGGCGTCGGGCAAGAACTGGATGGGCATGCTCGGCATGCACGGCACGTATGAGGCGAATATGGCGATGCACGATTGCGACGTCATGCTCTGCATCGGCGCGCGCTTCGACGACCGCATCACCGGGCGGCTGACGGCGTTTTCGCCGAATTCGAAGAAGATCCACATCGACATCGACCCGTCGTCGATCAACAAGAACGTCCACACCGACGTGCCGATCATCGGCGATGTCGGGCGTGTGCTGGAGGATCTGGTGCGGCTGTGGCGGGCAACCGCCAAGGCCGACAAGAAAGCGCTTCACCCGTGGTGGGAGCAGATTGCCAAATGGCGCGCCCGCGATTCGCTCGCCTACAAGATGAACCACGAGGTGATCATGCCGCAATATGCCGTCCAGCGGCTCTATGCGCTGACCAAGGACCTCGACACCTACATCACCACCGAGGTCGGCCAGCACCAGATGTGGGCGGCGCAGCACTATCATTTCGAGAAACCGAACCGCTGGATGACCTCCGGCGGACTGGGCACGATGGGCTACGGCCTGCCGGCGGCACTCGGTGTGCAGATCGCGCACCCGGATGCGCTGGTCATTGATATCGCCGGCGACGCTTCGGTGCAGATGACGATGCAGGAGATGAGCGCGGCGGTGCAGCACGAGGCGCCGATCAAGATCTTCATCCTCAACAACCAGTATATGGGCATGGTGCGGCAATGGCAGCAGCTGCTGCACGGCAACCGGCTGTCGCACTCCTACACCGAGGCGATGCCGGATTTCGTCAAGCTCGCCGAAGCCTATGGCGGCCACGGTATTCGCTGCGACAAGCCGGACGAGCTCGATGACGCCATCAAGGAGATGATCGCGGTCAAGAAGCCCGTCCTCTTCGACTGCCGCGTGGCGACGCTCGCCAACTGCTTCCCGATGATCCCGTCCGGCAAGGCGCATAACGAGATGCTGTTGCCTGACGAGGCGACCGACGAAGCTGTGGCCAACGCGATCGACGCCAAGGGCAGGGAACTGGTGTAGCCTGGTTCGAGGAAGCTGTGCGGAAACAGCAGATTAGCGCAAAAGTTTTAAATCGAGATTCATGTCATGAACGCACAGTTGCAACCGACCGGCTCTGCCTATTTCATCGCCAAGGAGACGGAAAAACCAGAGAACCACACGCTTTCGGTCCTGGTCGACAATGAGCCGGGCGTGCTTGCCCGGGTCATCGGCCTGTTTTCCGGACGTGGCTACAACATCGAGAGCCTGACGGTCTCGGAAACCGAGCACGAAAAGCACCTGTCGCGCATCACCATCGTGACGCGCGGCACGCCGCACGTGCTGGAGCAGATCAAGCACCAGCTCGAGCGCATCGTGCCGGTGCACCGCGTCGTCGATCTCACCGTGCGGTCGCAGGAATTTGGACAGGAGCGGCCACTGGAGCGGGAACTCGCGCTGGTCAAGGTCGCCGGCACCGGCGAAGCCCGCGTCGAGGCGCTCCGGCTCGCCGATGCATTCCGCGCCAGCGTCATCGATGCCAACACCGAGCATTTCATCTTCGAGATCACCGGCAAGGGGTCCAAGCTCGATCAGTTCATCGCCATCATGAAACCGCTCGGGCTCGTCGAGATCTGCCGCACCGGGGTGGCGGCGATGAACCGCGGCCCGCAAGGGATGTAGTCATCCAGCTTGGCTCTGTCTCATCGCTTTGCCACCGATCGCATTGATTTAGGGAAACGGCATGACCTTCGATGCATTCCTTGCTCTGCTGGTTTATGCCTTCGTGACCTCGGTCACGCCGGGTCCGAACAATTTCATGCTTCTGGCCTCGGGTGTGAATTTCGGCTTGGTCAAGACTGTGCCACACATGCTCGGCATCGGCTTCGGCTTCCTCGTGCTGTTGCTTGCCGTAGGCTTCGGGCTTGGCGCCGTGTTGACGGCCTTTCCGGTGCTGCATACCGGGTTGAAGATCGCCGGCGGCCTTTACCTGCTTTATCTCGCCTGGAAGATCGCCATGTCGCGGTCGCTCGGCGGCGAAGGCGAGGCGAAGGGCCAGCCGATGCGCTTCATCGAGGCTGCGGCTTTCCAGTGGGTCAATCCCAAGGCCTGGGTGATGGCGATTACGGCCATGGCCGTCTATACGAACCCGGAGCGCCCGTTTGTGTCCGTGGTGCTGATCGCGGCTGCGTTCGCCGTCGTCATGCTGCCGAGCATTTCGACCTGGGCCGGTTTCGGCATGGCGCTGCGCGGTTTTCTGGCAGATGCGGTGCGGCTCAAATGGTTCAACATCGCCATGGGCATGATGCTGGCGGCTACGCTGTGGCCGATGCTGCGTTAGCTGCCGATTTATTGTGCACTGCACATTAAATCTTCGTAATGACGGGTTTTGGCCCTTTTTCGCCTTCGGCATCCTCTATTATCTGGCAAAAGCGCGGCAATCGGCTGCGAGTTGAGCTAGACTACGGCCACCGGATAGCGGCGTGTCGGATCGAGAGGCCTTTTGTCGATGCGCGGAAAGATCGTATTTGCGGTGATCGCTGCAGCCTGCGTTGCCGCGGCGTGGCTCTATCTTTCGCCCAGCGCAATGAGCGATCTTCAGCACCTGCTGTCGGCGAAGCAGACGGCGGCGGCGGACAAACCCGCTGCAGCGGCAAGTGCAGCGCGTTCGACTTCGGTGGTTGCCGCCACCGCCTCGACGGCCGATTTTCCGGTCCGGCGCTATGCCATCGGCTTCGTGTCCTCTCCTGCCGTGGTCAGCATCAACGCACGGGTCTCGAGCCAGATCGTCGCAATCGCGGTCAAGGACGGACAGATGGTGAAGGCAGGCGACCTTCTGTTCTCGCTGGACGATCGTTCGTTGAAGGCGCAATTGGCACGCGATCAGGCGACGCTCGCAAAAGATCAGGCGCTGCTTGCCAGCGCTACGGCCGATCTTCTGCGGGCCAAAAATCTTGTCGCCAGGCAAGCCGGCACACAGCAGACCTACGATCAGGCTGTCGCGGCGCAGAAATCCGCGGCGGCCACCGTCGACGCCGACAAGGCAACGATCGATGCCGACCAAATCCAGCTTGGCTTCGCCACGATCAGGGCGCCGATCTCCGGCAGGCTTGGCGCGGTCAGCGTCGCCGTCGGCGATCTCGTCACCACCAGCAACGGCAGCAGCACGTCGACCCCGCTGGTGACGATCACGCAGGTCGACCCGTTGCAGGTGAATTTCAATCTCCCCGAAAGCGATCTTGCGTTACTGCACAAAGCGCTGGCGGCGCCGCAGCAAGGCGCGGTGACGCTGACCAAGGATGGCGACCCGAAGCCGATCGGCAAGGGAACGGTGGATTTCGTCGATTCCAGCGTGGACACGGCGTCCGGCACGATCGCAACGCGGGCCAGCGTGCCCAACGCCGATCTTTCGCTGTGGCCGGGCCAATATGTCAATGTCGTGCTCGATGCCGGCATTATGCCGCAAATGACGTCGGTTCCGACGGTTGCCGTCCAGCCCAGCCAGAAGGGACCGTTCGTCTATGTGATCAAGCCGGACAACACCGTTGAAATGCGGCCGGTGCAGGTCGCGCTGACAGAAGGCGCCAACACCGCGATCAGCCAAGGATTGAAAAGCGGCGAGCGTGTCGTCGTCGAGGGCCAGACCAAGCTGAAAAACGGCGCGGCGGTGCGCGAAGGCAAGGCTTCGACCGGCACCGGCGACCAGGCGGCTCCGAAGGTCGCCGAGGCTGACCGGACGGGCGGAACACAGCCATGATTTCCGAATTCTGCATCCGCAGGCCCGTCGCCACGCTGCTCATGTCGTTCGCTCTGGTTCTGGGCGGGCTATTTGCTTACAAATTCCTGCCGGTGGCGGCACTGCCAAGCGCGGAATTTCCGGTGGTCAACGTCTCGGCCTCGCTGCCCGGGGCCTCGCCAGAAACCATGGCGACCTCGGTGGCAACGCCGCTCATCAAGCAGTTTGCCACCATCGCCGGCATCGATTCGATTTCGACGACCAACTCGCTCGGCTCGACCTCGATCGCCATTCAGTTCGTACTCAACCGCGACATAGACGACGCCGCCGCCGACGTGCAGGCGGCGATCGCACGCACGCAACGACAATTGCCGCCGGAGATGACCAGCCCGCCGAGCTATCGCAAGGTCAATCCAGCCGACGCGCCGATCCTGCTGATGTCGCTGGTCAGCGACACCATTCCGCTGACCGATCTCGATGCCTTTGCCGAGAATGTGATTTCGCCATCGCTGTCGACGATCGATGGCGTTGCGCAGGTTTCGATTTACGGCCAGCAAAAATATGCCGTACGCGTCCAGATCGATCCGACGGCGCTCGCCGCGCGCGGCATCTCGATCGACCAGCTGCAGGCGGCCATTGCCTCGGCCAACAGCAACACGCCGCTCGGCGTGCTCAAGAACAACAAACAGCAGCTGACGATCACCGCGAACACGCAGCTGACCAACGCGGCGGGATTCTCCAACATCATCATCGCAACCAAGAACGGCCATCCGGTGCGGCTCGGCGAGGTGACCCGCGTCATCGATTCGGTCGAGACCACGACGACGGCAAGCTGGTACGACGGCACCCGCGCCATCATCATGGCGGTGCAGCGTCAGCCGGATGCCAATACCGTCGATGTCGTCGACCGCGTCAAGGCGATGCTGCCTTCCTTCGAGGGTCAGATGCCGGCGGCGGCGAGCATCCAGTTGCTCAACGACCGCTCGACGTCGATCCGCGAGGCGGTGGACGACGTGCAGTTCACGCTGCTGCTCACCATCGCGCTGGTGGTGATGGTGATTTTCCTGTTCCTGCGCCGGGTGACGGCGACGGTGATCCCCGCCGTGGCGGTGCCGATTTCGCTCATCGCCACGATGGGTGTGATGTACCTGTTCGGCTTTTCCATCGACAACGTCTCATTGATGGGGCTGACGCTGGCGGTCGGCCTTGTCGTCGACGATGCCATCGTCATGCTGGAAAATATTTTCCGCCATATGGAGGAGGACGGGCTCTCGGCCCTCGAGGCGTCGCTCAAGGGCGCGCGCGAGATCGGCTTCACCATCATCTCGATCTCGATCTCGCTGGTCGCAGTGTTCATTCCGGTGCTTTTGATGGGCGGCGTGATCGGGCGCATCTTCAACGAATTCGCGGTAGTGGTGACGGTCGCCATCCTGGCGTCGATGTTCGTCTCGCTGACGCTGACGCCGATGCTGTGCTCGCGGCTGTTGTCATTATCGAAAGCCGAGCAGAAAGCAGCGCATGGCGGAGACCACCGACAAAACGTCTTCATGCGGGGCTATGACAGGCTGCTGACATTCTGCCTGCGCCACAATTTCCTTGTCTTCCTTGTCTTCCTCGTGACCGCCGGGCTGTCGGTATGGCTGATCCAGATCTCGCCGAAGGGCTTTTTCCCGCAGGAGGATATCGGCCAGGTCTCAGTGACGACCATTGCGCGCCAGGATATTTCGTTTGACGCCATGGTGAAGCTGCAGGGGCAAGTGGCGGATGTCTTCACCCATTCGCCCTACGTCGCGCATGTCGGCTGGTCGGCGGGCAGTGGAAGCAATGCGCTCAACCAGGGCCAGCTGTTTGTGCAGCTGAAAGACAAGGACCAGCGACCGAGCATCGACAAGGTGCTTTCGGACCTGCGGCGCCAACTTGCCAACGTGCCCGGCATCGAAACCTACATGCAGCCGGTGCAGAACCTGCGGCTCGGCGCGCGTTCTTCGGCGAGTGCCTACCAGCTTGCCGTGCAGGGCCTCGATACCCGCCTGACGAACGTCTGGGCGCAGAAGCTGACGGACGCGATGGCTGCCGACCATGCCGCCTTCACCGACGTTACCAATGACCTGCAGAACAATGCGCTTCAGGCGACGCTGGTGATCGACCGCGACAAGGCGGCGAACCTCGGTGTCGATACCGATACGTTGCGCTCCAGTCTCTATGGCGGTTTCGGCACCCAGCAGGTGTCGACCATCTTCGGCTCGGCCGACAGCTACGACGTGATCATGGAACTCGATCCGAAGATCGAGTGGTCGCCCGAGCGGATGCTGGCCATCAAGGTGAGAACGGCGAGCGGCAGCCTGGTGCCGCTCGGCGCGTTCGCCCGTGTCGATCGGACCGCCGGTGCTTTGACCGTCAACCAGCTCGGCCAGCTTCCGGCTGTGACCATCTCCTACAATCTGCCGCAGGGCGTAGCCCTCGGTGACAGCGTGAGCCACATCAATGCGCTGAAGGAAAAGATCGGCATGCCGCCGACGATCTCGACCACTTTCTCGGGCACGGCGAAGACCTTCCAGGATTCGCTTTCCAACCAGGGACTGCTGATCGGCGGCGCGATCCTCACCATCTATATCGTTCTCGGCATGCTCTATGAGAGCTTCATTCATCCGCTTACCATCCTGACCGGGCTTCCGTCGGCGGTGCTTGGCGCGCTGGTGGCACTGCGGCTGGCGGGGATGGACCTGTCGGTGATCGCGGTGATCGGCATCCTGATGCTGATCGGCATCGTCAAGAAGAACGGCATCATGATGATCGACGTGGCGCTCGAGCTCAGGCGCGAGGGGATGTCGCCTGTCGAATCCATCCACAAGGCCTGCCTGATGCGCTTCCGACCGATCATGATGACCACGCTTGCGGCGCTGATGGGTACCATCCCGATCGCGCTCGGCACCGGTGCCAGTGCGGAACTGCGCCAGCCTCTCGGCGTGGCGGTGGTCGGCGGTCTGGTCGCCTCGCAGGCACTGACGCTGTTCGTCACGCCCGTCATCTACGTCTATATGGAGCATTTTTCCGGCTGGCTGGTCAGCCTGTGGGCGCGGCGCCTGGGCGAGCCGATGCCGGTCGAAGCGGTCGACCAGCCGTCACTGTTCGACGAGGAGGAAGAACCAGTGCCGCAAAAGGCGGCAGCCGAATAGCGCTGGCCCAAGCCGTGGTGCTTGCGGCCGGGGGTCCGCGATCGTAATTTGACGCATGCCGCATAGTCACCACCATGACAACGAGCTTGATCCTTTTGCGGTTCGCGTGCGCGCACTGGAAACGATTCTCACCCGCAAAGGCCTGATCGATCCGGCGGCGATCGATGTCATTGTCGACACCTACGAGACCAAGATCGGGCCGCGCAACGGCGCAAAGGTGGTGGCGAAAGCCTGGGTTGATCCCGCGTTTGCCGCATGGCTGAAGCGTGATGCGACGGCGGCAATCGAATCGCTAGGCTACACCGGCCGGCAAGGCGAGCACATGCAGGCGGTCTTCAACACGGCCGACACACACAACCTCGTCGTCTGCACGCTATGTTCCTGCTATCCGTGGTCGGTGCTCGGCCTGCCGCCGGTCTGGTACAAGGCGCCGCCCTACCGTTCGCGCGCAGTGATCGATCCGCGCGGCGTGCTCGAGGAATTCGGGCTGATCTTGCCGGCGACGACAACAATCCGGGTGTGGGATTCGACCGCCGAGCTTCGCTATCTGGTGGTGCCTATGCAGCCAAGGGGCACTGAGGGCTGGGATGAGGCACGGCTCGCCGATCTTGTGACGCGCGATGCCATGATCGGCACCGCGTTGGCGCGGGAGTCGGCATGAACGGGCCGCAGGATCTCGGCGGCCAGATGGGTTTCGGGCCGGTCGCGCCCGAACCGGACGAACCCTATTTCCATGCCGATTGGGAAAGGCGGGCGCTGGGTGTGACGTTGTGCGCCGGCGCCATGGGCGCTTGGAACATCGACGAGAGCCGGCACGCGCGGGAATCGCTGCATCCAGCGGATTATTATGCCTCCAGCTACTACCAGATATGGATCAAGGCGCTGGAGGTGCTGCTCAAACGCCATGGTTTCGTCAGCGACCGCGACCTGACCACGGGCGACGCAGTCGACCCGGCAGCGACACCCAAACGGGTGCTGAAGGCTAAAGATGTTCCGGCGGTGCTGGCCAAGGGCGGGCCTTGCGACCGGCCGGTCGCTACGCCGGCGCGGTTCAAGGCGGGCGACACTGTGCGTACGAAGAATTTCCATCCGACGGGCCACACCAGGCTCCCGCGCTATGCACGCGGCAAGCAAGGTGTCGTCGAGGCTGTGCGCGGCGGCTTTGTTTTTCCCGACACAAACGCGCACGGCCAGGGTGAAAACCCGCAATGGGTCTATACGGTGGCCTTCACCGGCAGCGAAATCTGGGGCGAGGGCGCCGACCCGACACTTGTCGTTTCGATCGATGCCTGGGAGGACTACCTTGAGCCGGCGTGAGACGAGCTCAATCGCCGCTATGCCGCCAGCCGGTGTCGAGGCGCCTGTGTTTGCCGAGCCGTGGCAAGCAGAGGCCTTTGCCATGACGGTAGCACTGCACGATAACGGGTTGTTTTCGTGGAGCGAATGGGCGGATGCTTTGTCGGCAGAGGTGAAGCGGCCGGGCGCCGCGCGCGACGGTCACGATTACTACGAGCACTGGCTGGCGGCGCTGGAAAAGCTGCTGTCGGCCAAAGCCATTGCCGGCAAGAACGACGTCGACAGCCTTGCCGCTGCCTGGGAACGCGCCGCGCACGCAACACCGCATGGCAAGCCGATCCTGCTGGAGAACGATCCACAGCGGGCTCGGTAAGCTGCGGTCGCCTGGTTTGTTCTCTTTACGTTCCTGTTCGTCACTGATAATCCTGTCGCAGCGGCGCAGTTGCCGGCGGTGATATTGATGGTGATGGCACTCACCTTGTCTTTCCCTCGCGAATCCGGTCTGTCGCGCTGATGGAATTCTCTCCTCAACAGGACGAGGCGCTGAAGGCAGTGGCCGGCTGGCTGAAAGCCGGCAAGCCGCAGCTGTTCCGGCTGTTCGGGTATGCCGGCACCGGCAAGACGACGCTGGCGCGCTATTTCGCCGAGCATGTCGACGGCCAGGTGCAGTTCGCCGCGTTTACCGGCAAGGCGGCGCAGGTGCTGCGTTCCAAGGGCGCGGTCAATGCCCGCACCATCCATTCGCTGATCTACCGGCCGAAAGGCGAGGAATCGGTAGCGGACGAGGTGACCGGCAAAACCTCGATGTCGCCGACCTTTTCGCTCAACCGGCAGAGCCCGATCTCGCGAGCCAAGCTCGTCGTCATCGACGAATGCTCGATGGTCGACGAGCAGCTTGGCCGTGACCTGATGAGCTTCGGCACGCCGATCCTGGTGCTTGGCGATCCCGGCCAGTTGCCGCCGATCTCCGGCGGCGGCTTCTTCACCGACCACGAGCCGGACATTCTGCTCACCGAAATCCACCGCCAGGCGCGCGACAATCCGATCATCAGGCTGGCGCTCGACGTGCGCGAGGGCCGCGAGTTCATGCGCGGCGACTATGGCGCGGCGCAAGTGATCGGCAAGGAAGACGTCACCCAGGAACTGGTGCTGAAGGCGGACCAGGTGCTGGTCGGTACCAACCGCACGCGCCGCCGCTATAACCAGCGGCTGCGCGAGCTGAAGGGGTTCAACGCCGATTATCCGCAAGCCGGCGACAAGCTGGTCTGCCTGCGCAACGATCCGGCCAAGGGACTGCTCAACGGCTCGCTGTGGAAGGTGATGACCTCGTCGCGCGAGACGGTCAAGCCCGGCATCAATCTGCTGGTTTCGCCGGAGGAAGACGACCCGGATCGCGGCGTCGCCAAGATCAAGCTGCTCAAGGCGGCGTTCGAAGATCCGGACGCCGACATTCCCTGGCAGCAGAAGAAGCGTTTCGACGATTTCGACTATGGCTACGCGCTGACCGTGCACAAGGCACAGGGGTCGCAATGGAACGAGATCGTGCTTTTCGACGAAAGCTGGGCGTTCAAGGAAACCCGGCAGCGTTGGCTCTACACCGCTATCACGCGCGCGGCCGAACGGCTGACGATCGTTCGATAGGCCGCATCAGCGCTGGGCGATCGGGTTGGCGCCAAGCCATTCCCAAGCGGCGGCCTCGTCCTTGGCCTCGAAATGCCGGAGTTCGATAGGCACAGAGGCAGGCAGAAAGGCTCTTGCCTCGGCTATCCAGTTCGGCTCACCGACCGCGGCGCAGCTGCCGATATGCTCCACTGCATGAGCTATGCCCTGTTCGATCGTCTCGTCCGATACGTCGGTCCAGTCGACACCCTCATGATCGATCAGGCGCACCAGCACGTCGATTTTCGAGTGCAGCGCGTAGGCCGCTTCCAGCAATCCAAACAGGTTTTCGGCGTCGGCCGCTGCGACATGGCCGACGACATCGATGGCGAGGAGGTCTTCGCGATCGGTATCGATGCGGCGGATCGCCGGCACGGCATCGAGAAAATTCAACAGGCAACTCCTTGCGCTCGATTTTCTTAGTTCACCTTGGAACACCTGAAACCCTCTGTCTGTTCCCCTTAAAGGCGGTATAGATGCGCGCCGAGATCAGTCTGGAACCGTGCAAATGCCTGCAAAGCTTTCCGTCAACCTCAACGCCATCGCCATGCTGCGCAACCGGCGGGACCTGCCGTGGCCAAGCGTGACCGGGCTCGGACGCATTGCCCTTGCCGCCGGCGCGCACGGGCTGACGGTGCACCCGCGACCCGACGAGCGGCACACCAGGCATTCCGATCTGCCTGAGATCAGGGCGCTGATCGACGACGAGTTCCCGAATGCGGAATTCAACATCGAGGGCTATCCGACCGCGGAGTTCCTGGCGCTTGTGGAAAAGCATCAGCCCGAGCAGGTGACGCTGGTGCCCGACGACCCGGCGCAAGCGACTTCCGATCATGGCTGGAACTTCGCTGCCGAGGCTGCGTTCCTGACACCGGTTGTCAAGCGCCTGAAGAAGGGAGGCTTTCGCGTGTCGCTGTTTTCCGATCCTGACCCCGATGGCGTGAAAGCCGCTCGCGACACCGGCGCCGACCGGATCGAACTCTATACGGGTCCGTACGGCAGCTATCATTCCGATTCGGCAAAAGCGGCGAAGGAATTGGAGAAATTGGGAAAGACGGCGGATGCCGCACTGGCCGCAGGGCTCCAGGTCAACGCCGGGCACGACCTTGTGGTGAGCAATTTGCCGGCACTGGCCAGGCGCATCCCGGCATTGGCCGAAGTGTCGATCGGGCATGGGTTGACAGCCGATGCGTTGGAGTATGGCATGGCTGGAACGGTCAGGCGGTTTCTGAAGGCTTGTGGCTGGTAGAGAGAGGCGAGCCGATAGCCCTGCGTCCCCGGCATGGCAGCGCACCCTTTCCATCCCCGCAGCATAGAGCACCGAACGTCTATGGGAGTGTCGTCCATGGCCCTTGCCAACGCTGGTAGCGAGGCAGAACCCATCGAGCAATCCAGCCACTCCACCGTCGAGCAGCACAGCACCAAGGTGCTGATGCTGGGCGCGTTGGGCGTGGTTTACGGCGATATCGGCACCAGCCCAATTTACGCGTTTCGCGAAGCACTGCACGCGTCGTCGGGACCGGTAGCGCGCAACGACGTCCTCGGCGTGCTGTCGCTTATCGTCTGGGCGCTGACGATCATCGTCACGATAAAATACGTCGCTTTCGTCCTCAGAGCCGACAACAAGGGCGAGGGCGGCACGCTGTCGCTGATGTCGCTTGCGCGTAGTGCTTATCCAAAGGGAGCCCCGTTCATTCTGGGGATCGGACTTTGCGGCGCGGCGCTTTTTTTCGGCGACGCGATAATAACGCCCGCCATCTCCGTGCTTTCGGCTGTCGAGGGCCTGGAAGTGATGGCTCCGACGCTCGAAACCTTTGTCGTTCCGATCACTCTTGTCATCCTGGCAATGCTCTTTGCCGTGCAACGGTTCGGCACCGGCAGGGTGGCGGCCGTGTTCGGGCCGGTGACGGCAGCGTGGTTCCTGGCCATCGGCGCCGCCGGGGTCTACCATCTGCTTGACGATCCGTCGGTCCTGCTGGCGGTCAATCCCTATTACGCGGTCGCTTATCTGGCCAATACGCCCACCGGCGCTTTCGTCACGGTCGGGGCGGTGTTCCTGGCGGTCACCGGGGCCGAAGCCCTCTATGTCGATCTCGGCCATTTCGGGCGCAGGCCGATCGTGCTGGCATGGTTTGCTGTCGTGTTTCCTTGTTTGCTCCTCAACTATTTCGGACAAGGCGCGTTCGTTCTTGCCAACGGCGGCAAACCCACCAATCCATTCTTCCAGATGCTGCCGGATTGGGCGCTAATGCCCATGGTTGGGCTGGCCACGGCAGCGACGGTGATCGCCAGTCAGGCGGTGATCTCCGGCGCTTTCTCACTGACCCGTCAGGCGGTGCAGCTCAATCTGCTGCCACGTATCGAGGTGCAGCATACTTCCGAGATGCAGTCCGGCCAGATCTACATGCCGCGGGTCAATCTGGTGGTCGCGCTGGGCGTGATGTTGCTGGTGGTCGGCTTTGGCAGTTCGAGTTCGCTAGCTTCCGCCTATGGCATTTCGGTGACTGGCGAAATGCTTATGACGACCATCCTGCTGTTCGTGGTGATGCGGTTCCGGTGGAAATGGCAGCTTGCACTGGCGGCCGCGCTCACACTGCTGTTCGGCACGATCGATACCGGATTTTTCCTCGCAAACGTCGTCAAGATCCTCGAAGGCGGGTGGGTGTCGATCACGGTCGCCTGCGGCATGGGGCTGATCATGTCCACATGGATCCGCGGCACCCGCTATTTGTTCGACAAGACCCGGCGGAACGAGATCCCGCTGGATTTCCTTGCCGGCAATCTGCTGAAGAAGAAGCCGCATCTGGTGTCGGGCACCGCGGTGTTCCTGACCAGCGATCCGCTGAGCGCGCCGACCGCACTGATGCACAGCCTCAAGCACTACAAGGTGCTGCACGAGCAGAACGTCATCCTTTCGGTTGTGACGGCGCCGCAGCCGGTCGTGCCCGACAGCGAGCGGGTGAAGATGGAAACGGTCAACGAGCTGTTCATGCGGGTGACGCTGACCTTCGGCTACATGGAACAGCCAAATATCCCGCGCGCGCTGGCGATCTGCCGCAAGCAGGGCTGGAAGTTCGACATCATGACGACCTCCTTCTTCTTGTCGCGGCGCTCGCTCAAGGCCTCGCCCAATTCCGGCATGCCGGTCTGGCAGGACAAGCTGTTCATCGGGCTGGCGCGCTCGGCGGCCGATGCAACGGAATATTTCCAGATCCCGACCGGACGGGTGGTCGAGATCGGGACGCAGGTGGCTATTTAAAAACGTTTCCGTTGCGACATTCCAGGTAGTCTGCCGATGGGACTGAGTCTGCCAGGTCGTGGAGGACTCGCAATATCGGGACGGAGCCATTACGTGACGGCACTTGATATTGCAGCGCAGCAAGCGTAGAGCACCGCGCGCTTATCGGAGTGTTGTCTATGGCCCTTACCAGTACTGGTAACGAGGCAGAACCGGTCGAACAATCGAGCCATTCTGAGGTCGAGCAGCACAGCACCAAGGTGCTGATGCTGGGCGCACTCGGCGTGGTTTACGGCGATATCGGCACCAGCCCGATCTATGCTTTCCGCGAGGCCTTGGTGGCATCGTCGGGGGGCGAAGTCGCCAACCGTGGCGACATCCTCGGCGTGTTGTCGCTGATCATCTGGTCGCTGACGATCATCGTCACCATCAAATATATCATGTTCGTGCTCAGGGCCGACAATCGCGGCGAGGGCGGTGTGCTGTCGCTGATGGCGCTGGCGCGCAACAGTTTCCCGACCCGCTCGGCGGTGATCCTCGGCATCGGCATCGTCGGTGCCTCGCTTTTTTTTGGTGACGCAGTCATCACGCCGGCGATCTCGGTGCTGTCGGCGGTCGAAGGCATGAACGTCGTCACGCCGACCTTCCAGCCCTATGTGGTGCCGCTGACGCTGGTCATCCTGGCGATTCTGTTTTCGGCACAGCGGTTTGGAACCGGCGGCGTCGCCCTGATCTTCGGCCCGATCACGGCAGTCTGGTTCCTGGCCATCGGCCTTTCCGGTCTCAACCACATCATCGCCGATCCGGAAATCCTGCTGGCAGTCAGCCCGCATTACATCGTCGCGTTCCTGATCAATTCACCAGACGTCGCCTTCGTGACGATCGGCGCCATCTTCCTCGCCGTCACCGGCGCCGAGGCGCTTTATGCCGATCTCGGCCACTTCGGCCGTAGGCCCATCGTGCTCGCCTGGCTGGCCATCGTGTTCCCTTGTTTGCTCCTCAACTATTTCGGACAAGGCGCATTCGTGCTGGCGAAAAACGGAGTGGTCGGTCATCCCTTCTTCGAGATGAACGAAGGCTGGACGCTTATTCCGATGGTCGTTCTCGCCACCGCTGCGACCGTCATCGCAAGCCAGGCGGTGATCTCCGGCGCTTTCTCGCTGACCAGGCAGGCGGTGCAGCTCAACATGCTGCCGCGTTTCGTCATCCAGCACACGTCGGAAAAACAGTCGGGCCAGATCTATCTGCCGCGCATCAACCTGATGCTGGCGCTGGTCGTGATGTTGCTGGTGGTCGGCTTCGGCGAATCCAGCCGCCTGGCCTCGGCCTACGGTATTTCGGTGACCGGCAACATGCTGGTGACGAATGTGCTGCTTTTTGTTGTGATGACGCGCATCTGGAAATGGCCGCTTGGCGTCGCGATCGCCTTGATGGCCGTGTTCGCCTTCGTCGATACCGGCTTCTTTGCCGCCAACATAGTCAAGGTGTTTGAAGGTGGCTGGGCATCGCTTGCCATCGCCGCAGTTATCGTGATGACTATGTGGACATGGATCCGCGGTAGCCGCTATTTGTTCGACAAGACCCGCCGGAACGAGATCCCGCTCGATTTCCTCGCCGGCAATCTGCTGAAGAAGAAGCCGCATCTGGTGTCGGGCACCGCGGTGTTCCTGACCAGCGATCCGCTGAGCGCGCCGACGGCACTGATGCACAGCCTCAAGCACTACAAGGTGCTGCATGAGCAGAACGTCATCCTTTCGGTTGTGACGGCGCCGCAGCCGGTCGTGCCCGACAGCGAGCGGGTGAAGATGGAGACCGTCAACGAGCTGTTCATGCGGGTGACGCTGACCTTCGGCTACATGGAGCAGCCCAACATCCCGCGTGCGCTGGCGATCTGCCGCAAGCAGGGCTGGAAGTTCGACATCATGACGACCTCCTTCTTCCTGTCGCGGCGCTCGCTCAAGGCCTCGCCCAATTCCGGCATGCCGGTCTGGCAGGACAAGCTGTTCATCGGGCTGGCGCGCTCGGCGGCCGATGCAACGGAATATTTCCAGATCCCGACCGGACGCGTCGTCGAGATCGGGACGCAGGTGGCTATCTGAACAAATGGTCGTGCCCTTCGAAGGGCACGACCATTTGTCAGGCTTAGCTTACCAGAGCCGCCTTGTTTGCTTCAAGAAATTGCTTCAGCGGCCGCGGTCTCCTGCCAGACAGCGTCTCGATCGCGTCCGTCACCATGCTGATGCGGCCGGAGCGGGTATTGGTGTCGAAGGAAACGATGACCGGGGCGAAACCTTCGGGGACGCCAGCTGCCTTCAATCCCCCGGTCAGCGCTTCGTCCGAAAGCTGGACGACCTCGATTGGCTTGCCGGTAACTTCGGTGACGAGGGCCGCGATTTCAGCGACCGTATAGGCCTGCGGACCGGTCAGCGTGTATGTCGTGCTTTCGGTTGCCCCCGATGCGAGACCGGCGGCGATTGCCGCGGCCATATCGTCGCGCGCGCCATGGGCAATACGGCCGTCTCCGGCGGATGTGTACCACTGCCCCGAGGCGATGGCGTGCGGCAGCGCCATGAACAGGTTCTCCTGGTACCAGCCGTTGCGGAAGATGGTGTAGGGAATGCCGCTCGCCTTGATCGCCTGCTCGGTGCCGTGGTGATCGGGCGCAAACAGCACCGGCGATCCTGGCTCCGGATTGGGCATCGATGTGTAGAGCAGATGCGAAACGCCGGCGCTTTTTGCGGCGGCGACCGCGGTCTCATGTTGCTTCAGGCGCTTGCCCGGAAGGGCAAGCTCGTTTGTCGAAATGATCAGAACTCTGTCGGCGCCGGTAAATGCACTGGCCAACGATGCGGTGTCGTCGAAGTCGGCCGCCCTAATAGTGACGCCGCGCGCTGCCAGATCGGCCAGATTTTCCGGATTGCGGGTGGCGGCGATGATGCGCTGAGGGGAGATCTTGAGCGTGTCAAGCAGATGATTGATGACGCCGCGGCCAAGCTGGCCGGAGGCGCCGGTGACAAGAAGGGTGTCGGTCATGAAAGGTCCTGACGTTGCGCCGGAGCGGCGGGTGCATATGTTAGTCTCAAAAAGAGACCAGCACTAAAATAGGAATTGACCCATCCTCGTAAAGAAGGCAGTTTTGCGGGAGGTAGGCACACTCAGGGAACCAGCCATGGACGGCAAGATCGTCAATCTGAGATCGAAGCTCGAGATATACAAAGCAGGCAGCGGGGGCGGAAACCTTGCGGATTGCCCGGTTCGCGACGTGATCCAGGGGATCAGCAATAAATGGAGTTCGCTGCTGATGGAGGCCTTGGCCGAGAAGCCGTACCGCTTCGGCGAGTTGCGGCGCCTCGTGCCCGATATTTCACAGCGCATGCTCACCCAGACGTTGCACGATCTGCAGCGCGACGGGTATGTACATCGCCAGGTCTTCCCGACCAAGCCGCCCAGCGTCGAATATAGCCTCACCGATCTCGGGCGCTCGATGTTTGGACCCTTGCATCAGCTGATCCAATGGGCCGAGCTCAATCACGGCGCTGTACGCGAGGCGCGGAAGGTTTTCGATGCTGCCGAAGGCTGAGCCTCCAGGCCGAGACGGCGCCTTGATTTAGCGACAGCGCTGAAGGATTGTCCGGCCTGGGTTGGGGCGGGCAGATGGGCAATTCTCTGGATATCGCGATTGCCGGCGCCGGGCCGGCTGGACTTGCCACCGCGCTCTATCTCGAGCGCGCCGGACACAGGGTCACGATCTTCGAGCGCTTCGACCAGCCAAAACCGGTCGGGTCCGGGCTGATCCTGCAGCCGACCGGGCTGACGGTGCTTGCCGATCCCGGCCTGCTCGAAGACATTCTGGCGCTGGGCTGCCGCATAGACCGCCTGCATGGTGCAGATGCCAAGACCGGCCGCACAGTGCTCGACGTCCGCTACGATGCTCGGCGTGGCGGCCGTTTCGGGCTGGCGGTACATCGCGCGGCTCTGTTCGGCGTGCTTTTCCGCGCCGCCCGGCGCCAAGCGGTCCACATCGAGACAGGTATCGAGCTTGAGACGCTGGAAACCGGCGAACGGGCAACGTTGATCTGCGGCAACGGACGAACGGATGGGGTCGTTCGACCTGGTAGTGGACGCCAGCGGTTCACGCTCCAAACTGCGGCGGTGCGTGAACAATCCGGGCGAACCGCGATCGCTCGCCTATGGCGCTTTCTGGGCATCGCTTGGCTGGCGCGGCGAGGGTTTCGACGAGCACGCGCTGCTGCAGCGCTACGACAGCGCAAGCGTGATGATCGGCGTGCTGCCAATCGGCCGGCCCGAGCCGGATGCCCAGAAGATGGCGGCATTCTTCTGGAGCCTCAAGCCGGCGGATGCCGAGTACGTCTGGGGGGCAGGTCTCGAGGCATGGATGGCGAGATTGGTCGGGCTGTGGCCTGAATGCGCGGCCTTCATCGACCAGATCGACAGTTTCGAGCAGCTGTCGCTGGCGCGCTATGGCCATCACACGATGAAGACGCCAGCCGGACGGCTATTGGCTGTCATCGGCGATGCGGCCCATTCAACCAGCCCGCAGCTCGGCCAGGGCGCGAACATGGCGCTGCTCGATGCAGCCGCGCTCAACTACGCACTCATGGGAACGGACCGTGTCGACACTGCACTGGAGGCCTATGTCCGGACGCGGCGATGGCATGTGCGGGTCTTCCAGGCGCTGTCGCTGGTGCTGACGCCGTTTTATCAGTCGGATTCGATTGTGATGCCGTTCGTCCGCGACAGGCTGGTGGCGACGCTGGCAAAAGTCCCGCCGGCGCCGCAGTTTCTTGCTTCCATGGTTACAGGAACGGTGATCAATCCATTCAAGCCGATAGGGCTTGCGGAAGCGCTATGGCCGGATCGCCTTGGCGGATGATTTCCGAAAGGTGCGAACCCTTAGCCTGCAAGAATGCATGGAGGCGTTGCGGATAATCGGGAGCGACCGCGCCCTTCACGGATGGGCGTATGCGCAACGCCTCGCGCCATACCTGGACATGCGGCTTTCCGTCCAGGATGCCGAAATCGCCGATCCGGTCGAAGACGTCGAAATAGCGGAAAATCGGGCCGTAGACCGCGTCGACCAGTGAAAAGCGCTCGCCGTCGAAGCATGGCCCAGCCGCGCCATTCGCCCGTTCCACTTCCAGGCGATCGAACATTCCCGATAGCGTCTCGCTTTCAGCGAGCAGCGCGGCTTCCGTAGGCGCTGAATAGAAGCGGGCGACGGCATTGAGGATTGCCGAGCCGAACTCGATCCAGCCGCGATGCCGGGCACGGACATAGGGGTCGGTGGGATGCAGTGGATTTGGCTTGGTCTCCTCGAGGAATTCGAGGATGACCGCCGATTCGAAGATCACCGTTTCCTGGCCGTCATGCTGAACGCGAAGCAGCGGCACCTTGCCGAGCGGTGATATCGCCTTGAACCAGGCAGGCTTGTTGGCGAGATCGACCGTGATGCGTTCGAACGGCACGCCCTTTTCGCGAAGTGAAATCGCCGCGCGCTGCACATAGGGACAAAGATGGTGGCTGACGAGGATGAGCTTACCGGTCATCTCACTCTCCCCAGACATAGTTCAAGGCGCCGTCCTCGACGCGGGTGGAGAGGAACATCAGGCGGGAGCCCTTCGGCGCCGGGCCTTCGAGGCGATCACCGTTAGCCATGTCGAACGAGGCGCCGTGCCACTGGCAGACGAGCTTGCCGTCCTTGCAGTCGAGCGGGCCACCGAAATGCAGGCAGACGTTGGCGGCAGCGCGGATACGCTCGCCGCTGCGGTAGACATGGACCTCGCGGCCGAAGAACGGAGCGATCAGGCTGCCTGTTTCCGGAACGCCGGCGATCCTGCAGATTTCATACTTCATCGGAATTTGCCTCTCATGATTGATGCGACTGCATCTATATAGATGCATTTGCATCGATCGTCAAGCTTGATGCAATTGCATCTATCCCCTACGATGCAATCATGACCGGGATTCCTACACCTCCAGCAATCAAAGCCTGGGCCCGCCTGATGCGGGTTTCGCGCCAGTTGTTGGAACGAGCCGAGGACGCGCTGAAGGACAGTGGCCTGCCGCCGCTTGCCTGGTACGACGTCCTGCATGAGCTTGCCGAGGCGGGCGAGGGTGGATTGCGGCCGTTCCAACTCACCGAGCGCACCCTGTTTGCGCAGTACAACATCTCCCGGCTGCTGGCGCGGCTGGAAGCCGACGGGCTGGTCGAGAAGCTTCCCGTTGCCGATGACGGCCGCGGGCAAACCGTCCGTGTCACCGACAAGGGGCGCGAGACGCGTCGCCGCATGTGGGCTGTCTACGGCCGCTCGATCGCGGAGTTGGTCGGCTCCCGGCTTTCCAATGATGAGCTCGATGCGCTGTCAGCTCTGCTTGGGCGCCTGCGAGTTCCGCCCGCCCTGGAGTGACACGCCTTCATGGCGAAGACGCGCCGATTGGCGAGGTCAGGCACTGCCCAACAGGAATGCCAATGTCGCCAGAACACCAAGCCCGACGCGGACCATATGCAGATTGCCCCATTTGACGATCAATGTCCGAGCTTCAGCATTGATGGTGTTCGCGTCCATCGCCTCCAGCAACCTATTTGCGGGCATCATCACCAGCAGCGTCCATGGCCAAGGCAGGATGATCAGCACGGCGCCGGCCAGATAAGCGAGATTGCTGGTCAGCCACCAAGCGACGAGGCCTAGAATACAGGCGATGACGGCGATCGAGGCCTGCATGGCGGCGCCGCGCTTGTAGGAAGGCTGCCATTCCTGCAGCAATGCTTTGTCCTCGAGGCGAAGCCGCGCCGGCTGTTCGGCTACGCTGACGTAGATAGCCGCGCCTGCGAACACTGCGGTAACGGTCAAGGCAAGCAATCCGGCGAGCATGATCCCTGTCTCCCGTGATGCCCCGCATGGAGCAAGCTACAGAAATAAAGGCTTGCGCCGGGTCGGGCAATACGCCATAAAGCCGAACCGTAACGTACGGTACGCTATCGAGCTCCTATCTGAACTGCGGGCGAGTTCGCCTCCTGAGGAAAGACCGTGTTGCACGCTGTGACCGACGTCGACACCAGCGAGACGCTGACGGAGCGGCAGAAAGCCGTGCTCGACGCTGCCCTTCGCCTGCTGGTCGAAGAGGGCGATCAGTTGACCATGACCGCGGTGGCGCGGCGGGCGAGCTGCTCTAAGGAGACGCTCTACAAATGGTTCGGCGATCGCGACGGGCTGTTGACGGCAACGGTGCAATGGCAGGCGTCCAAGGTGCGGGTAGTGCCGGTTGATCGCAAGGGGCTCGACCTTGCTTCGCTGACGGGGAGCCTCGAACGCTTCGCTTCGGACTGGCTCAAGGTAATTTCGAGCGACACCTCGATCGCGTTGAACCGGGTGGCGGTCGGCCAGGCTAGTTCGGGGAAAGACGATCTCGGCGCCATCGTGCTGGAGAACGGCCGCTTCGCACTGGCCAGGCGCCTTAAGCCGGTGCTCGAGGCAGGCAAGGAAGCTGGTTTCCTCGAGTTTTCCGATGCTGAGACGGCGTTCCGCACCTTTTTCGGGCTGGTCGCCCGTGACGTGCAGATCCGCCTGCTGCTTGGCGACCGGCTGGAATTGACTGATGCGGCGATCGGCGGCGATGCCGTCCGGGCGACGCAGCAGTTTCTAGCTCTTTACGGGGCAAAAACCGGGCCGCAAGGCCTCTGAATTCAAAACGGGAAGGAAGAAAAATGCGTGTCTATTACGATCGCGATGCCGATCTCAACCTGATCAAAGGCAAGAAGCTCGCCATCATCGGCTATGGCAGCCAGGGCAGGGCGCATGCGCTCAACCTCAAGGATTCCGGCGTCAAGGACATCGCCATCGGCCTCAAGGCCGGCTCGGCGACCGCCAAGAAGGTCGAGGCCGACGGGCTCAAGGTGATGAGCGTGGCCGATGCCGCCAAGTGGGCCGACCTGATGATGATGGCCACGCCCGACGAGCTGCAGGCCGACATCTACAAATCCGAGATCGCGCCGAACATCCGCGATGGCGCAGCGATCGCCTTTGCCCACGGCCTCAACGTTCATTTTGGCCTGATCGAGCCTAAAGCCTCGGTCGACGTCGTGATGATCGCGCCGAAGGGGCCCGGCCATACGGTGCGCGGCGAATACCAGAAGGGCGGCGGCGTGCCGTGCCTGGTCGCGGTCAACCAGGACGCTTCGGGCAATGCGCTCGACCTGGCGCTCTCCTACGCCTGCGGCGTTGGCGGCGGCCGCTCGGGCATTATCGAGACCAATTTCCGCGAGGAGTGCGAGACCGACCTGTTCGGCGAGCAGGTTGTGCTGTGCGGCGGTCTGGTCGAATTGATCCGCGCCGGTTTCGAGACACTTGTGGAAGCCGGCTACGCGCCGGAAATGGCCTATTTCGAGTGCCTGCACGAGGTCAAATTGATCGTCGACCTGATCTATGAAGGCGGCATCGCCAACATGAACTACTCGATCTCGAACACCGCCGAATGGGGCGAATACGTCTCCGGCCCGCGCATCATCACCGCCGAGACCAAGGCCGAGATGAAGCGCGTGCTGAAGGATATCCAGACCGGCAAGTTCACCTCGGAATGGATGCAGGAATACCGCGCCGGCATGTCGCGCTTCAAGGGCATCCGCCGCAACAATGACAGCCACCAGATCGAGGAAGTCGGCGCCAAGCTGCGCGCGATGATGCCGTGGATTTCCAAGAACAAGCTGGTCGACAAGGCCAAGAACTGAAGGAAATTCACATTCGTTTCGTTGCGCGTCCTCAGGCTTCGCGCTGCGGGCGCGCGGGGGATTTCCAAAACAAGCTGGTCGACAAGGCCAAGAACTGAAGGAAATCCACATTCGTTTCGTTGCGCGTCCTCAGGCTTCGCGCTGCGGGCGCGCGGGGGATTTCCAAAAACAAGCTGGTCGACAAGGCCAAGAACTATCGCAATTTCATTGCCGATCAAGAAAGGCCGGCGGAGCGATCCGCCGGCCTTTTCGCATAAAGATTGTGTGGTTCCCACGCTTGTGGACAGGCGCATTATCCTCATCACCGTGGTATGCCTGTGCGGGGCATGGCACAGAAGTGCCAAAGGGGGCTGAGACTTGGAACTCAAATTTCTGTTGGTCGGGTTTGCCTGCGCGGTTGCCGGCATGCTCTCCCTCGTCACGTTCCTGAAGTGGTGGGAGGTGAGGGCGGTCAGCCGCTGGTCTCCGACGCTGGGAAAGATCGTCTCGTCGCGGGTCGAGGCTCGCGAGGTGACCAGTTCGGGATCCGGTTCGGACAGCAGAGGGTCGACCGAAATGCGCAACTTCCCGGCGATCACCTTCGAATACAAGGTGAACGGCAAGACATTTCGCAGTTCGCACTACAGCGTGCAGGAGAACCTTGGAAACTTTGCCGTGGCGGAAACCCTTGCGAAATTTCCAAACGGCTCTGGCGTAACCGTCTTCTACAATCCGGCCGATCCAGCCAAGGCCGTGATCGAACGCACCATGCCCGAAGGTTCCTTCAAATTCATGGTCCAGCTTTCGGCTGGGCTGGTGGTTGGCGCGCTGGTATTGGTCTTCTCCGTCGGCGGCGCCCTGGAAGCGATCCGGCCGTTTTTGCCCAAGCCGCAGAACCTCGGCGCCGCGGCCCTGCTGCTGTTCATGGGATTGTTTGTCCTGCGCATGGGCTTCGCCCAGAAGTCACTAGCGGAACAGGCGGCGAAATGGCCCATCACGGCAGGACACATCGATGCTTCGGGCTTGCAGAAATTTGAGACCCGCGACAGGTCCGGAGGCGGCTATCGGCCCTGGCGAACAGTCTTCAAATCCCGCATCGTCTACAGCTATAGCGTCGCCGGCCAGCGCTACGCCGCCGATCGCATCGCTTTCGGCGCAAACGTGACGGCTTCGCTGCCGAGCCTCGTCAGCGGCCAATCACGGCGCTACCTCGAGGGCGACAAGGTCGAAGTCCACTACGATCCCGCCAATCCGGCTGCCGCGGTTCTCGAATGCAGGGTGAGTGGGCTTTGGCTTCTGTGGGTCTGCGCAGTTGGCTTCATAGGTGGAGCCGCGCTGCTTGTGGGGGTGATCTAAGGCTGAAGCTGCCGTCCTCGACGCTGTAGATCCAGAGGAAGGGCACTTGTCTTCAGCACCTGACAAGAACTCCGCTGTCGAAGCCAGGCCATGTCAATCTCACCGTCGCCCCGTCGACCACAATATGGATGACACGGGAGAACGGCTCTTCCGCCGACGGGTCGGATCCGTAGCATTGGCTGGCCCGCGCCACCCAACCCGTGGGTGTCTTGAGAAACATTGCGTGTTCACAGCCGAGAGCAGGGACCGACAGCGCATCGCGGTACAATGTGTAGACAGTCTGGCGTTGAACATCCGCAACGGCGGTGCAGTTCGATCTGTCCCGGGACCATGTGCCGACATAGGGTTCCGTGGCAAAGGCGCTCCCGCACGAAAATGTTGAGATCGAAATGAGCATCAAGAGATTTCGGATCATCGATTCTTTCTTTCGACCATGACATCGGCCATGCTAAAGCATCGATGCTTAGACTTCACAATGATGCTGCTCCAGGGACTTAAATGATCATCCGCAAAGCAGCAGCTATTTTTCTGGGCATGCTGAGCCTGTCGCAAGCAGCGAACGCAACAGAATGTTCGCTCAGCCATGCGACCTATCGCGAGCCGCGCTCGGGAGCGACGATACAGTTCCGGCCCACAGACAACGAGCCGGCTGCGCTGACGACCGAGGTCTTTTCGCTGATCGTACCCAACACCGACCTTCGTCTGCCGTCGGACATCACCTGGACCAATGGCAAGTACTCATTTCCTGTGGGTACGATCCGGCACACCTGCACCGACGACGATCGCGAGGCGGGTCTCGAGGACGGCACCGGACTGTGCAGAGTGTGGGATGGGCAGGTCTATGCGTTCAATGCAGGCGGTGCCGAGCAGCTGAGTTCCCGCGAAGCCTCGCCGGCACCGGCAGGGTTGCTGTTGCCTGACTTCGGCGCGATTTTTATCGAATGGCCCGATTTCGCCAAAGCCAATCCCGACGGCGTGGCTTGGGATGCCTTTACGTTGACGGGTTGCAGCGATGAATAACAAGAGTCTGCCGGCCTGTATCTGCACCCTGTCGTTCCTTGTGGCCATGGCCACGGGGGCTGGTGCCGACCAAAGCAAGCCGTCGCGTCCACCTATCGATAAATGCAGCTGGGAACGCTTGGCGGACAGGGATGTCGGGCTGGCTGCCTGGGTACAGCGCTGCGATTTCGGTTTTCGCCGGATTCATTTCGAGCTTGGCGGCAATGCTCTTGCCATCAAATACAGCGATGGCGGTTCGGCCGATCCCGTCGTCGAAGTCTTCGATATGCTGCCGGGCGAGGCCGCCGATGCTGCGTTGCAGCGCATTTTTACGCAGAAGACCGAGAAAGCCATCAGCACACGTTGCGTGCTCACGCCTTACACCGACGCGGCGACGCCCGCGCGCATCCTCCGGTATGTTTTCAGTCCCGATGCCGCCTATCGTGAGGAATTGAAGACCGTCGCCAACCCTGACGAGGTCGGCGAACCGCCTTGCGGCGAATGGGGCGAAGCCCCGGACGGCATTCAGTATTTCGAGGTGCAATCACCCGAACTGCGAAAGCTTCTATTCGTTCGCGTCGGCCAGGATGAGCCGCTGTTTGACGAGCAGACACTGCAAGTCCTGCCACCCGGATAGCGCCGGTAGATATCAGCCGTAGTGCCAACTGGGCTTTGGTTCGGTGCCGGTGAACATCACGCCGATGCGGTCCTCGCGGCGCCAGCGGACCACGGCCTTGTAGGCGATGCCGTCGGTCGGAACATAGAGCAGGAACTCATCGGGCACGCGCGCGTCGATCGAGACCTTCAATTCGGCGCCGCCGGCATGCATGTTGCGCAGCGTGCATGTGACCTCGGAATTGGTCATGCCGGTCAGGATCGTTGCGCCCTTCAAGACGCGCTGCCGGCGTTTGTCCCTCTGTTCGTCCTCGGCCATCGCACGCAATCCAGCCATTTTTCGCGTCTCGGGCGTTCTGATCGGGAGGATTATTAGACCTGCCTGATAAAAATAGCGTTATCAGCAGTCGGGACTGGGAGATGTTCGCGGTTCCTGGCTGGAAGAAAAAGGCGCCGCGAAGCACGGCGCCGAACGATGCTTGTTGTCGGCCTGCTTACCTATAGGGCGAGTAGCATTGCTGGCGCGGCCCGTAATAGGGCTGGAAGGTATTGTCCCAGGCGCGGTACGACCGGTAGCGATTGTAACACCATTGGACATGTGCACTGGAAAGCCGCCCTGCGCGATAATAGCGGCGCGGTGGCGGCGCGTCGTAGTAGTTGTAGCTGTTGTACAGGCTGCCAAGGCCGAGCCCCAGGCCCAAGCCAAGAATCGCGGCACCCGCACCATCATCATAGTAGCCGCCGCGGTAATGGCGGCGATGGTGGCGCCAGCGCCAGCTGTCGTCCCAGCCGCCATTATCCCAGTGTCTCGAAAAATGACGGCCGCGGAAATTGTGGGACCGCCATCTCCAATCGTCGCCGCCGTGCCATTGCCGAAAGCCGCGATTGCGCCAACGCCAGATCTGCCTGTCATTGCCGCCTGCCCAATCTTCACGAATTTGCACGATGTCGGCAGCGTTGCCCGCCACCGGCAGCAGGGGTTTGGGCATTGGCCCGGCAAGCGAGGGGGCCGAGAGGCCGGAGATCAGACCGAGGGCCATCAGCCCGGATCTGACAGAAGATAAAAAGAGCGGTTTCATCGCACTCTCCGAAGATTCAGGCCCCACGCCCAGAATACCCCGGGGAAGGGCCTATTGATGGAACTTTCCATCTGAACGGAAGATGAACAAAAAGGTTCCGTCAGCCATAGCGGGCGCGCGATCAAGCAGAGCCGCCTGATTTCTGCGCCCTTGTTTTCGGGCGCGCTTGCGGGCAAAGGTCAAAGCCATGTCGCTGCGCCTTGCCACTTTCAACGTCGAAAACCTGATGAACAGGTTTGACTATTCCGGATACCGCAATCAGCTCAACGAAGATCGCACGCTGGCGCTTTTCGACATCCAGAGCGAGGCCGAATACAAGATGCTCGAGCAGGCGCGGGCCATCGCGCAGTCCGACGATACGCGGCAGTTGACGGCGCTGGCGATCGCGGCCACCCGCGCCGACATCATCTGCATGCAGGAGGTCGACAATATCGAGGCGCTGAGGGCCTTCGAATATGGCTATCTGTTCAAGATGGTGGGGCAAGGCTACCGGCAGAAATACACCACCGCCGGCAATGATTCGCGCGGCATCGACGTCGCCGTGATGATGCGCAACGAGACCGCGCAGGGCCAGCCGATCGAATTCGTGCGCATGACCAGCTACGCCTATGTCACGTTCGAGCAATTCGGGCTGCACACGGCGGAATTGGCAGCACTTGGACATCAGGCCAATGAGCGCATCTTCCGGCGCGACTGCCTGGAAATCGATCTGACCGTGGCTGGCGCGCCGTTGACGCTCTATCTCGTGCATTTCAAGTCGATGGGCTCGCCCCGTAACGGCCTCGACGGCCGCGAGGCGACAATGCCGCTGCGCATCGCCGAGGCGCAGGCGGTGCGCCGGATCATCGAGGAGCGCTTCGGCAAGGACCATGCCGCCGACAAGCGCTGGGCAATCTGCGGCGACATGAACGACTACCGGCAGCGCGTGAAGATCACTGGCGATGTTTTCGACGGCTATCGCTTCGAGGTGATCGACGAGACCCGGTCCTGCATCGACGTGCTCACCGCCGGCGGTTTTTGCGAAAACGCGGTCGAGCGGCGGCCGGAAATGGACCGTTGGACTTTCTATCACACGCGCGGACCGGAAGAGCGGCATCTCTGCCAACTCGACTACATCCTTTTGTCGAGGGCGCTAGCCAGGCAGAACGCCACCGCCGTTCCCGATATCATCCGTAACGGGCAGCCTTGGCGCACCATATTTCCGGCAGGCCAGGAGGTCGAGCGCTTCCCACGCGCCGGGTGGGACCGGCCGAAGGCATCCGACCATTGCCCGGTAGCAATTGGCCTCGACATGGCGTGAGACAGGCGTGAGTTTCGACCTGCCGCGCAACGTCATCCTGCCGGTCGATGCCATCGACGTCAGGCTCGATCCTGGCCCGCATCCGTTCGAGCGCGATAATGCCGAGGCGATCGCGGCGAACTGGCGGCGTGAGACCGCATCGAAGCCGGCGCTTTTCGACGGCACTGTGGTGCTGCTTTCCGCACTCAGCTACCGCGACAATCGCCTCGTCGGCCGCTGCCATGCCGTGCGGTATTCGACCTTCATGCTTTGGCGCAGCAATAGACAGGTGCCTGGCGCCGAACATGCCTACGCGCACGCCATGCTGGTCGCTGGCGACAATGCGCTGGTGGCGATCCGCATGGCGCCGCATACGGTCAATGCCGGCCGCATCTACTTCGCCGCCGGTTCGTTCGAGCCAACCGATTTCCGCGACGGCCTTGTCGACGTCGACTTCAACATGATCCGCGAGGTACGGGAGGAAACCGGCCTCGACCTATCAGGCGCGACACGCGGCAGGCGCCACTACGCCCTGTCGACGGCAAGCGGCACGGTGATCTTTCGCCGCTACCGCGAGACGGCCTCCGCCGACGACCTGGCACAGCGGATCCGCGCTTTCGTCGCGGCCGAGTCAGAGCCTGAAATCGAAGGTCCTGTGATCATCCGCAATGCAGCCGACCTGCCGGACGGATTGATGCCGCATATGAGACCGCTGATCGAATGGCACTTCGCGCAAGGATTCCGACTCTAACGTCGCGACCTGCCTTCAATAGCCTTGCGGTCGCTGCGGGCAGCGACAAAATACAGCAGCACGCCGAGACCCAGGAGTGCCCCCATGGCCGTTCCCATCGTCTGCCCAATTACCTGCTGGAAGTCAGCTGTGACGCGATCGGGATTATCCATTCCATAACGGATCAAATTCCACCAAAGCCCTGCCCATGCGGCTTCGACGATCACCATCGCCAGAGCCAGTCGCCCTCTCTTGCTCATCCATTGTTCCCCCTTAGTCCCCAACAGCATTGTTATCATTGCAGATTGTGCTGCGACAAGGGCAGGTTGCTTATAAAATTGGCAGCGTCGCAAGGCGACATTTGCTGCAACGCTCTATTCATGCCTCAGCGCGTCGATGGGGTTGAGCCGTGCGCCGCGCAGCGCCGGGAAGAAGCCGAACACCATGCCGATCAGCGCGGAAAAGCCGACCGCAAGCAGGATGACCGCCGGGCTTGGCGCAAACGGGATCGTCAGCGTCAGCGAGGCGAGGCCGGCCAATGCCAGGCCGATCAGGATGCCGATGATGCCGCCAAGCAGCGACAGCACCGTCGCCTCGACCAGGAACTGGATGAGGATGTGCTTTTCGTGGGCGCCGATGGCGAGCCTGATGCCGATCTCGCGCGTGCGCTCGGTTACCGACACCAGCATGATATTCATAATGCCGATGCCGCCGACGAGCAGGCTGACGCCGGCGACGGCGCCGAGCATGCCAGTCATGGTGGTGGTGGCGCTGGCCATGGCATCGGCGATCTGGGTCATGTCGCGGATCGAGAAATCATCGTCTCGGTCGGGCGTGATGCGGCGTGTGTCGCGCAAGATGTCCTCGACGCGCTGCTGCAGCACCGTGGTTGGCGTACGGTCGTCGGCGGCGACATAGACCGATTCGATGTCGCGATTGCCGGCAATCCGACGCTGATAGGCGGCGAGCGGCATCAGCACGACATTGTCCTGGTCCTGGCCGAAGCCGGTATAGCCCTTCGGTTCGAGCAAGCCGATGATCTTGCAGGAGGTGCGGTTGACGCGGATGATCTCGCCTTCGGGGTCACCGGCGCCGAAGAACTGCTGGCGCACCGTCTCGCCGACGAGGCAGACGCCGGTCCCCGAGCGGGTTTCCGAATCGCTGAACGGGCGGCCCGAAACCAGCTTCCAGTCGCGAGCCTCGAGATAGGCGCTGTCGGTGCCGGTAACGCCCGAGGTCAGGCTTCCGGTGCCGAAAATGACGCGCACCTGCTTTTGCGACGCCGGTGAGATGGCGCGCGCGCCGTCCAGGTGCGCGACAAGCGCTGCAAGATCTCTGTCGCTCAGCGGTCGGACGACCTGATCGAGCCCTCCAGGTCCGCCAGGCCCCGCCGGACGGCCGGAACGAATGACGAGCAGGTTGCTACCAAGCTTGGAAATATCGGACTTGACCTTTTCGGTGGTGCCCGAGCCGATGGTCAGCATGGCGATGACGGCGGCAACGCCGATGACGATGCCGAGCAGCGTCAGGAACGAGCGCAGCACGTTGCGGCGGATGGAGCGGAGCGAGAGGCGGACGGTTTCCCAGATCATGGCTAGGCCATCTCGAGACTGGCTGTATCCGAGGCGACATGGCCATCGAGGAAACGGATCGTGCGCTGGGCATAGCCGGCAACATCTGCTTCGTGCGTGACCATGGCGATGGTCAGGCCGAGCTCGCTGTTCAGCTGCGTCAGGAGCTCCATGATCTCGTGCGTGCGGGCGGTATCGAGATTGCCGGTCGGCTCGTCGGCAACGAGCAGCGTCGGCTTGGTGACGATGGCGCGGGCGATCGCCACGCGCTGCTGCTGGCCGCCGGACAGCTCGGCTGGCGTATGATGCTCGCGGCCAACAAGGCCAACCTCGGCAAGTGCCTGCATAGCAAGGCCGCGACGCTCGCGGGCGCCAACGCCGCGGTAGATCAGCGGCAGTTCGACATTCTCCGCCGCCGTAGTGCGCGGCAAGAGATTATAGCCCTGGAAGACGAAGCCCACATAGAGATTGCGCAGCTGAGCACGGCGGTTGCGGTCGAGACGGCCGGCGTCGATGCCTTCGAAGCTGTAAGTCCCAGCGGTCGGCGTGTCGAGGCAGCCAATGATGTTCATCGCCGTCGATTTGCCCGAACCGGACGGGCCCATGATGGCGACGAATTCGCCGCGCCTGATGGCGAGATCGACGCCGGCCAGCGCATGTACCTGGGCTTCGCCCCGGCCATAGCTTTTCCACACCTTGTCGAAGCCTATGAGGGTGATCGCGCCCGATGCCACGATCAACTCCGCTGCTGCGAGGCGGTAATGACTTGTGCGCCTTCCTCCAGGCCGGAGACGATCTCGGTCAGTTCGCCGTCGGTCGAGCCGACCCTGACGTTGACCGGATGCGGCCGCCCATTCTCCAGCGCGTAGAGCGTGCGCGAGCCGTCGGTGGGCTTCGTCGCCGCCTGGTGCCGGCGGTTGCCGCCGGGGCGTCCCATGCGGCCGGTGAACAGGTCGGTGAGGCTCCAGCCGCGCTCCGCCGTCTGGGCCGGCCGGTAGCGGAAGGCGATCGACGGCACGGTGAGCACGTTCCTGGCCTGCTTGGTGACGACCGAGACGGTGGCTGTCATGCCGGGCCGCAACAGAAGTTCGCTGTTGTCGACATCCAGCCTTGCATCGTAAGTGACGACGCCGTCGGTGGTGACCGAGGCATAGGAGATGTCTCGGATTTCGGCGTCGAACGGCCGTTCCGGGAAGGCATCGACCGTGAAGCGCGCATGCTGGCCGGGTTTGACGGCGCCGATATCGGCCTCGTCGACCGCCGCCTTCAACTCCATGTTCTTCAGATCGGCGGCGATGACGAACAGGACCGGCGCCTGCAGCGAAGAGGCGACCGTCTGGCCTGGATCGACCGAGCGCGTCAGTATGATGCCGTCGATCGGAGCGTAGATGGTGCTCTTGGCAAGATCCGTCTGCTGCGCCTTGAGATCGGCACTGGCCATGGCGAGGTTGGCTTTGGCAATATCGAGCGCCGCCTTCGAGCGGTCGCGCGTGGCGGTTGCCGCTTCGAGCGACTGGTCCGTCGCCATGCCGCGCTTGGTCAGTTGTGCCGCGCGCACCAGCGCCTTTTCGTTTTCGGCCAGGGTCACAGTGGCGTCCTCGACGCTCGCCGTCGCTGCCTTGGCGGAGGCCTGGGCGCGCTCGATCTGCACCTCCAACTTTGCGGTGTCGAGCGCAGCCAGCACATCGCCCTTCTTCACCAGCTGGTTCTCGTTGACCGAAACCGAGCGGACGACGCCGGAGAGTTCGCTGGAAATATCGACCTGGGTGAGGGGCTGCAGCGTGCCGGTAGCCGAAACCGCGACGGTAAGGTCGGCCATGGCGGCCAGTGTCGTGGTATACTCGATCTTGGCTGGCGCGCCCGCATACCAGGGGTAGCCGACGACACCCGCGGCCACCGCGAGTAGCGCAAGCAGCGCGTAAAGCCAACCGCGACGGCGTTTTGTCTTCAGGCCCTGGTGGTCGAGCCCGAGCGCCGTCTCGATGGCGGAAGCGGATTCCGTCTTTGGCAGATTGACAATCTGGTCCACGCCGGACCCCTATGTTCAGTGATTTCCCATCAGTGCACAAATCAGGCCTTATGGTTCAAAATTCAAATTAAATTTCGCCCATGTTGGGAATGAGGCAGAGGACTTACTGAGATGCAGCCGCGGAATTACTTACTTTACGACGTATTCACCACCAACCGGCTGGCGGGCAATCCGCTGGCCGTGGTGCTCGACTGTAACGGGCTGGACCTTGCTGCGATGCAGGCGGTGGCGCGCGAGTTCAACCTGTCGGAAACCGTCTTCGTGCTGCCGCCTGATAACCCGAAGCACCGGGCCCGCATCCGTATCTTCACGCCCGACTATGAAATGCCGTTCGCCGGCCACCCGACCGTTGGCTCGGCGATAGCGCTCGCCGAAATGGCGGGAGAGGCCGCCGGTATCTTCGTGCTCGAGGAGAATATCGGCCCGGTGCGCTGCGCTGTCAGCAAGCACGATGGTTCGACCTTTGCCGAGTTCGACTTGGCGAAACTGCCGGCCCAGCTGGAATTGTCGGCCGATCCCGAGGCGATCGGCGCGGCCCTTGGCCTTGGGCCGCACGAGATCGGCTTCGAGAACCACCGCGTTTCGTTCTGGTCGGCGGGAGTGCCCTACGTGACCATCCCCGTCGCCAATCTGGAGGCGGCCGCCCGGATCAGGCTGGACAACCAGGCGTGGTCGGAGTTGGCACCACGCAAGAGCGAATGGGCCTTCGCCAGCCCCTATGTCTATTGCCGCGAGACGGTGCACCATGACAGTGCCTTCCACGTCCGCATGATGGTGCCCGGCAATCCGTCCTACGAAGACCCGGCGACCGGATCAGCGGCGGCCGCGTTCGCCGGCGCGATCATGCATTTCGACGGCCCGACAGACGGCGTTTCACAACTGTGGATCGAGCAGGGGCTGGAGATGGGCCGGCCTTCGCGCATTCGCCTCGAACTGAATGTCGACGGCGGCAAACTGGCCGCCGCCCGCATCGGCGGCCATGCGGTGAAGGTGGCTGAAGGCAGGCTTTTTGTTTGACGACCTCGGCACTTCGGCGATTTGTCGGGAAATGAATCCCACGGGGCTGGACATGGCGGATGGCGGCGGCTATATGCCCGCCAACGCCGGTTTTACCGGCCGAGTGGGTGCGTAGCTCAGTTGGTAGAGCAGCTGACTCTTAATCAGCGGGTCCACAGTTCAATCCTGTGCGCACCCACCAAAGATTTCAAAAATTTGGTGGAAAAGACCCTGGAATGCGAGACGCGTTGACGCGTCTCGGGCCTGTGGCGATAAGGCGCCGGTTTGATGCTCAGCTGCGAAGCAGCAGTAAATTTTTTCTCTTGGCTAGACGTACGGAAAGACAGATGGCAATTTCCGAGCTTGCTGTCTTCTAGTCATTGAGAAGAAAACGCTTGGTACCTGATCACTATGCCATCGTTTATACGGAAGAGACGCGAAGAATCTTCGTGATAATTTCTGAAATTTTCGGTGATTTTGTCCTTACCAAGAGCTGTTCCGGCTCGAATTGCGGCTGCATCGGCTGCATGATGTTCTCGTCGAAAGTGCTGATTGGCGAAGCCGAATTCTCGGTCCTTGAGCTTGATGGATCGAAGGCTCTGGATGAAAATCTGATGGCTTATTCATTCACAGAGGAAGGAGAAACCTTTCTTTTCGGCCCTAAGCACAAGTACAAGGCTTACAAGGGTACGATTAACAAAGAGAAGCTTGACAAGATTTTCAGATTTCCAGATGCCGTTGTCATCATCAAACGTGAGGAGGACGGCACTTTTACCCATTCTTATGTTTCGCCGACCGTGGACGGGCGTGTCATATCACGGGGTTGCCGGGCAACACCGCACTGCCCATGCGTCGGATGCCGGATCGTAGATATGTGGTACACCAAGGCGCCCGGCCATATCACACCTGCGGTGGATATCTCAGAGGGGAGGGCTTCTGCAGAAGGAGAATTGATCCTTCCGGTCTTTGAGGGCGAAGAAATTATTTCGAAGATGCTGACGCGCGACCCGTCCGTTCGCCATGCCTTTTCTCCGAATATCTTCGATTCTCCCCTTGAGCGGATGTTCTACGAGCTCGCCTTTCTAGACCTGCATATATATCCACAGCATCCTGTCGGGAAATATCGCTTGGATTTTGCGATCCCCGACAAGCGCATAGCCATCGAACTCGATGGACATGAATATCATAAGACCAAGTACCAGCGTACCCACGATGCAAAACGAGACCGCTGGTTGTATGGCCAAGGATGGACCGTCTTACGATTTACAGGGACGGAAATTCATCAGAACTTGGACCACTGCCTTGACGAAATATGCACGTTGGTCGGCATCGAGCGTGTGAGTAAGTCCAATAGAGCGCCGTAGAATGTGCAGGCCCGGCCGGCCACAGCTGTGTTATGGGCGGGCTTGTCAAGGCCGGGCTTGAACTTGACCTTCATGGCAATCTAGCGGGTCACTGTGATCTGCGAACCAGGATCCATGCTGCGGTCCCAGAATGCCAGCCGCAACCTCTTGCGGATCAAGCTCATAGGCCGATGTTGAACTGGATCACTTCTCCGAAACACCAGCCTCCGCAAAACTTGCCATCCTGGCATGGCATTCGAGTGCCGAGCGGACGATGTTGACTGCGAGGCAGGCGCCGGAGCCTTCGCCGAGCCTCATGCCGAGGTCGAGCAAGGGCGGCAGGCCGAGCGCCTCCAATAGACGACGGTGGCCGGATTCGGCCGAGACATGGGCTGCCAGCGTGTGGGCGAGGCCAGCAGGGTGCAGCGCTGCCAAGGGTGCCGCTGCGGCGGTGCAGACGAAGCCGTCGAGCAATACCGGCACGCCGAGATGACGCGCAGCCAGCGTCGCACCAAGGATCGCCGCGAGCTCGCGGCCGCCGAGGGCTGCCGCTACCTTCAGCGGATCGGCCAGCGCCGGGGCGTGGCGCTTCAGGCCGGCCTCGATGGCGACGATCTTGCGCACGAGGCCGGCATCGTCGACGCCGGTGCCGCGCCCAGTCCATCGTTCGGCGCCGCCGCCGAACAGCGCGGTTGAGATGGCCGCCGCCGGCGTGGTGTTGCCGATGCCCATTTCGCCGAAGCAGACGAGGTCGAGGTCCTTGCTGACCGCGTCGTAGCCGGCCGAGACAGCGGCGAGGAAGGCCTCGTCGTCCATCGACACCTCTTGCGTGATATCGCCGGTCGGATGATCCAGATCAAGCGGGATGACGTCTAGCTCCGCGCCGGCGATGCGGGCAAGCTGGTTGATGGCGGCGCCGCCGCCGGCGAAATTCGCCACCATCTGCACGGTGACCTCCGACGGGAAGGCCGACACGCCTTGCGCGGTGACGCCGTGATTGCCGGCGAAGACGAAGACCTTGACACGGTCGAGCTTTGGCATGTCGCGGCCCTGCCAGCGCGCCAGCCAGGCGACTATTGTCTCCAGCCGGCCAAGGCTGCCTTGCGGCTTGGTCAGCGTGTCCTGGCGGCGGGCGACGGTATTGGCCGCGGCGTCGCTGCCAATGGGCAGGCCGAGGCAGGCGGCGCGCAGTTCATCGAGCGATTTGAAAGGCATGGGGGCAAAATCTCCGAAACAGAGTCAGGAAAGGGAAATGGAAGCGACGAGCAGGATTGCGATCTCGCCCAGCTGCTGAAGGGCGCCGACGGTGTCGCCGGTCTGGCCGCCGATCTGATTGAGGCAAAGCGCGCGGAAGGCGGCGAATAACAGACCGAGCAGGATGATCGCGAAAACGGCAGCGCCGAACCCAAGCGTCAGCAGTGCGACCGCACCGAGTACGGCACCGATGCCAGCTGTTTTAGCCGAGACGGTGCCCGCTTCGGCCGAAAGGCCGTCGCTGCGGGCCGGCTGCAGCAGGTGCATGAAGGCGCCGAGCAGGCCGCGCGAGGCGGCATGCGCGGCAATCAAAGCCAAGAACACGTGGGCTGGGCCGGCGAATCCAGAGAGCACGCTCCAGCGGATCAGCAGCGAGATGCCGAGCGCGCAGGCGCCGTAGGCACCGATGCGGCTGTCACGCATGATCTCCAGTTTCCTGTCGCGGGTCTTGCCGCCGCCAAAACCATCAGCAACATCCGACAGCGCGTCCTCATGCAGGCAGCCGGTGACAAGCAAGATCGCGGCAAGGGCGAACGCTGCAGCAGGACCTCCGGCCAGGCCCAGCCTCGTGCCGACGGCGTAGGCCAGCGCACCGGCCATAGCGACGGCGAGACCGGCGACCGGTGCAGCCCAGATCGCAGCGGCAAGGCTGCGGCCACGGAAGTCGGCTCGCGGCAGCGGCAGCCGGGTAAAGAAGACGAGGCAAAGCGCGATATCATCGAGAATTTGCTGTTGCGAGGCCTTCATCCGCCCCTCGCAATGGCATGGAAGAACGTGCCGCTGACATTGCCGCGCCGGTAGCCGGAGGCGCCGAGCGGGTTGCCTTGCCCGTCGGCGAGATCGGCCAGCGGCTCGTCATTGCCGGTCGCAACCATCTGCGCGTAGTGGAACTCATGGCCGCGGATCAGCGTGCCTTGGCTGCCGAGCGGACAGCCGGACCGCAGCCGCGCCTCGCGGTAGCCGAGATTCATCTTGCGCTTGGCGAAGCTGGTCGAATGGCCGAGCAGGCCAAGCATCCGATGCGTCTCGCCCGATGCGTCCTCGAGCGCCTCGCCGAGCACCATGAAGCCGCCGCACTCGCCATGCACCGGCCGCGTGGCGGCGAACCTCGCCATGCCCGCCCTGAAATTCGCAGCGGCGGCGAGGCGGCCGGCGTGGAGCTCGGGATAGCCGCCGGGCAGCCAGCAGACATCGCAATTGTCGCCGGGCGCTTCATCGGCGAGCGGCGAGAATGGGACGATCTCGGCGCCGGCCTTGCGCCAATGCGCGGCAACGTGCGGATAGAGGAAGGTAAAGGCGGCGTCCTCGGCGAGTGCAATGCGCTGGCCGGGGGGCGGCAGCGCGTCGCCGAAATTGCCCGGCGCGGGCGTGAATGGCGCCGCCAGAGCCATGATGGCGTCGAGGTCGAGCGAGTGCTCGACCATATCGGCCAGCCGGTCGAGATGCGCCATCAGATTCTCATATTCGCCGGCCTGAACGAGGCCGAGATGACGTTCGGGCAGGTTGAGCGAGGGATCGCGCAGGATAGCGCCGACGACAGGCAAGCCGAGCGCTTCGATGGCATCGCCGCACAGTCGGCGGTGGCGTTCACTGCCCAATCGGTTGAGCACGACACCGGCCATGCGCACATCGGGGTCATAAGTAGCAAAGCCCTTGGCAACGGCCGCCGCCGTGGTCGACTGGCCGGAAACGTCGAGCACCAGCAGCACCGGCAGGCCATAAAGTCGGGCAAGGTCGGCGGCCGAGCCGGTGCGGCCCGGAGCAGCCGGAATTCCATCGAACAGGCCCATGGCGCTTTCGAGGAAGATAAAATCGGCATCTTCGGTCGCTTCGCCGGCCAGTGCGTTAAGCAGGGCGGGCGGCATTGCCCAGCTGTCGAGGTTGATGCCGGACAAGCCTGTGGCGGCGGTGTGGAAGCCGGGATCGATATAGTCCGGGCCGGACTTGGCGCCGCGCACCTTCAGGCCGCGCCGGGCGAGCGCGCGCAGAATGCCGATGGTGACGCTGGTCTTGCCCGAGCCCGAGCGCGGCGCGCCGATGATGATGGCGCGGGTCATGGCTCGCCCGCCAGTGCCGCACGCATAGCGACAATACCGCCGACGACGATCAGCGCCGGCGAGGTCAGACCGGCGGCTGCTGCCTCTTCCGCAATGGTGGCGAGCGTGGCGACGACGATCCGTTCCTGCGGTGTCGTCGCAGCGACAATCACCGCGGTGGGCGTCGAAGGCGCCAGCCCGCCCTCGAGCAGCGAGGCGGCGATCAGCGGCAGATTGGCCATGCCCATATAGATGACCACCGGCTGGCCGGTACGGGCGATGGCCGCCCAGTCGAGGTCGTCATCGGTGCCGGCGGCGTGACCGGTCGCCAGGATCAGCGCTTTGTTGATGCCGCGCATGGTGCCGGGAATGCCGGTGGCGGCCAGCGCGCTGAGGCCGGACGTCAGGCCAGGCAGGATGCGGAACGGGATGGTTTTCCCGGCCAGCGCCAGCGCCTCTTCGCCGCCACGCCCGAAAATATAGGGGTCGCCCCCCTTCAGCCTGACGACGCGCCGGCCCGCGCGCGCCAGCCGAACCAGCAGAGCGGTAATGTCGTCCTGCTTCATCGATGGCTTGCCACCGCGCTTGCCGGCATAGAACAGTTCCGCGCCCTCCGCGACGGCGACTACCGCGGGCGAGACCAGCGCGTCATAAACCAGCGCGTCGCACTGTCCGAGGGCGGCCAGCACTTCCAGCGTCAGGCAGCCGGGATCGCCAGGGCCGGCACCGGCCAGCCAGACATGACCGGGCTCCAGCTGGCGCGGCTTGAAGTTCAGCCGGGTGAGCGCCTGCTCGACCGTAGTGTTTCTATTGCTGCCGCTCACAATCCGTCCCGTCCGCGAAAGCGCCGCTGGTAGTGCGCGTCATACAGTGAACTTTCGCCAAAGCCTTCCGCCGCCAGCGAGCGGCCGACGAAGATGATTGCCGTGCGCTCCATCGGATCGGCGGCCAATTGCGCCTCGATGGTGGCCAGCGTGCCGGTCAGCACGCGCTCGTCCGGCCAGGAGGCACGGAAGACGACCGCGACCGGGCAGTCGGCGCCGTAATGCGGCGTCAGCTCGGCGACGACGCGGTCGATGGCGTGGATGGCAAGGTGGATGGCCAGCGTGGCGCCGGTGCGGCCGAAGCCGGCCAGCGTTTCGCCGGGCGGCATTTTCGAGGCGCGGCCGGAGATTCGGGTCAACACCAGGCTTTGCGCGACTTCCGGAATGGTCAGCTCGCGGCGCAGCGCTGCCGCCGCAGCGGCGAAGGACGGCACACCGGGCGTCAGCGTATAAGGGATACCATGCTTCTCCAGCCGGCGGATCTGCTCGGCAACTGCGCTCCAGACCGACAGATCACCGGAATGCAGGCGGGCGACATCATGGCTGGCCGCGTGGGCGGCCAAATATTCGGCCTCGATCTCGTCGAGTGACATCGGCGCGGTGTCGATCAACCTCGTTCCGGGCGCGCAGTGCTGCAACAGCTCCGGCGCGACGATCGATCCGGCATAGAGGCAGACGGGACAACTGCCGAGCAGGCGGCTGCCGCGCAAGGTGATGAGATCGGCAGCACCCGGGCCGGCACCGATGAAGTGAACGGTCATGCCGCATCTCCGCTGATGGCGATGGCGCAGGTGACAGCACCGAGCACCGTGCGCGGCCCGAGCAGCTTTGCGCCTTTGCCGGCGGCGGCAAGCGCCGAGGCTTCGGAAACAGACGGCGTGCCGGCATGCTCCTGTGATAGGTCGGAACGGCTGGTCGTAGATGCAGCTTTGAGTTCGTCCTGCTCGACAACGATCACCGGGAGGCGGAGTTCACGTCCGGCGGCGAAGATTGCCGCTTCATCCTGCTTGAGAGACGCGGTCGCGAGGGCTGAAAGCGCGGGCAGGGCAAGCCCGTGCGCCTCCAGCGCGGTTTCTACCGCAGCAAGCACGTCGCGTGCGCTGACACCTGTGCGGCTGCCGATGCCCGCGACCATCATGGCTTGGCCCAACTCCATTGCGTGACCGGCATAGCCGGCCGCCAGGCCTGCATCGAACCAACCGGCGAAGCACGGGATATAGCGATCCGGGTAAGCTCGCCTCCGAGCGCAGCGTGACGGGAAAGCAGCAGTACCTCCATCTCCAGGGTCACTGCGTTGGCGACTAGGCGGCCGCCGGCAGGTAAGGCATCGATGGCTGTTTCCAGCACGCCGGCATCGCTGCCGCCGCCGCCGATGAAGATCGCTGCCGGCGTTTCCAGCCCGGCAAGAGCTTGCGGTGCCGAATCTTCAACGACGGCGAGACCGGGAACGCCGCAGGCCGCGGCGTTGCGTCGGATGCGGGCGGCGCGGGACGGATCGGCCTCAACGGCGATGGCACGCATGGAAGGATGGGCCAGCATCCATTCGATGCCGATGGAGCCCGATCCGGCGCCGATGTCCCACAGCAGTTCGCCGCGCCTTGGCGCGAGAGCGGACAGGGTGACGGCGCGCACTTCACGCTTGGTGATCTGGCCGTCATGCTCGAACAAAAGATCGGCACGTCCCGCTGTCAGCGGCAGGATGGGTGCTTGCGGAGTCGATTCAACTTCGATCGCGAGCACGTTGAGCGGATTGATCTTTGCGAGGTCGAAGGTGCCGGCGCTCGCCGAGCGCAGCCTTTCGTTCGGCCCACCCAGCGCCTCCAGCACCGTCAGCCGCGACGCGCCGAAGCCGAGCTCGGTCAGGAGACGGGCAATCGCTTCCGGTGCATCGCGGTCCGAAGTCAGCGCGAGAATGCGGGTGCAATCATGCAGCAACGGCCGGATCAGGTCGAGCGAGCGGCCATGCAGCGAGACGGTCTCGACGTCCTGCAGCGCCCAGCCCAGGCGTGAGGCGGCCAGCGAAAAGGCCGAGGGCGCGGGGATCACCCGCATATCCTCTGCCGCGACCTTGCGGGCGAGGATGACGCCGACACCGTGGTAGAAGGGATCGCCGGAGGCCAGCACGCAGACGCGTCTGCCGGAGAGCGCCAGCACGTCGCGCATCTCGGCATCGAAAGGCGTCGGCCAGGCGCGCGCTTCACCTTTGACCAGTGATGCGACAAGGGCGAGGTGGCGCTTGCCGCCGAAGACGAACTCGGCCTCAGCGATCAACCGCTTGGCCTCGTCGCCGAGACCCGCTACACCGTCCTCGCCGATGCCGACGATCGTGAGCCACTTTGAGGTGAGCTTGGCGCCGCGCGGAGCTTCAGCAGGCATGATGACCCACCGCATTCTGATCCTCGGCGGAACCACCGAAGCACGGCAACTGGCCGGCAAGCTTGCCGCGCGCGCGGATATTTCGGTCATGCTGTCGCTGGCCGGTCGCACCGAAAACCCGGCCGCGCAGGGGGTGCCGGTGCGGGTCGGCGGCTTCGGCGGTGCCGGCGGGCTGGCGTTTTATCTCCACCAGAACAAGATCGACCTGCTGATTGACGCCACGCATCCCTATGCGGCGCAAATCTCCGCCAATGCGGCGGAAGCAGCGCGCATGACCGGCGTGGCTATCGTTGCGCTCAGGCGTCCCGGATGGGAGGCGGTCGAAGGTGATCGCTGGACGTTGGTCGACACCGTTGCCAGCGCGGTGACGGCTTTGGGATCGGTGCCGCGCCGTGTGTTCCTGGCGCTCGGGCGACAGGAGGTCGCCGCCTTCGAGGCAGCTCCCCGGCATCATTATCTCATCCGCAGTGTCGACCCGGTCGAGCCCAGGCTCGCTGTGCCCGACGCGGCCTATCTCTTGGCGCGCGGGCCGTTTCATGAGGTCGATGAGCGCGCGCTGCTTCAAGAGCACCGCATCGATGTCGTCGTTTCCAAAAACAGCGGCGGCGAGGCGACCTACGGCAAGATCGCGGCGGCGCGGGCCCTCGGCGTCGAGGTGGTCATGATCCGCAGGCCGGCGTTGCCGGACGTTACGTCGGCCGAAACCATCGAATCGCTTGCCGCTATGGTCGATCATTTTCTGGTCGTTCATGTTCTTGGGCCCGCTGCCGAACGCGGCGTGTAGACCAGCGCGGCCTTGTCACGCCGCTTGATGATCCTGGTTTCCGGCGAGCCGATGATGATGCAGGTCGCCATGTCGGCCTTCGCGGCATCGGCGTCGGCCAGCAGAAAAACCTCGATGCGCTCGTCGGGACGGCCGGCGGCACGGCCGAAGATCACCGGCGTGGTGCCGGGCAGGATCGCTGTCAGGCACTCGAAGGCGCGGCCAAGCTGCCAAGGGCGTGCCTTGCTGATCGGATTGTAGAGCGCGATCACGAAGCCGGCGCCCGCCGCGGCAAGCAGGCGCAGCTCGATCAAATCCCACGGCTTCAGATTGTCGGACAACGAGATGGCGCAGAAATCATGGCCGAGCGGCGCGCCGATGCGGGCGGCGACGGCGAGCATGGCGGTGATGCCGGGCACGATAGCGATGTCGACCGTGCGCCATTCGGGTGGGCCCGCCTCGATCGCCTCGCAGACGGCCGCCGCCATGGCGAAGACGCCGGGATCGCCGCCCGACACGACGGCGACATCGTGGCCTTCCGCAGCCTTCAGCAGCGCGTCCCTGGCGCGCGCGAGTTCCTCGCGATTGTCGGAAGCGACGCGGGTCTGCTCGGGGCGCAGATCTAGCCGGTCGAGATAAGGCTTGTAGCCATAGAAGAATTTTGCCTCGCCAACGGCGCGGCTGGCTTCCGGCGTCACCTGATCGGCATTGCCGGGCCCGAGGCCGATGACGGTGAGGCGGCCGCTCATGCTTCGGCTCTCAATGCGCTAGGCCGGCCCGACCAGCCGGCCACCAGCACGATGGCGAAATAGGGCGCCTGGTCGTCCTTTTTGTCGGCCAGCCGCATCGAGACGCCGCCCGGCATGGTGCCGCGCTCGACATAGATGGCCCGCGCCAGCTTGTCGGTTGCCTCCAGCGCGCGCCTGATCTTGGGCAGGTTGCGGCCGACCTTCATGATCACCGCAGCGTCGGTATCGGCGAGGCGACGCGTCAGCTCGAATTCGCTCATCGTGCCCGGCAGCACCGTCAGCACGTCGTCGCCCTGGACGATCGGCAGGCCGGTCGCCGACCAGCAGCCGGACATGGCGGTGACGCCTGGGATGACTTCGGTCGGAAAACGGTGCGCCAGCCGGACATGAAGATGCATGTAGGAGCCGTAGAAAAGCGGATCGCCTTCCGAAAGCACCGCGACCATCCTGCCGGCGCTGAGGTGCGCGGCGACCTTTTCGGCCGATTGCTCATAGAAATCGGTGATCTGCGAGCGGTAATCGCTGTGATCCTTGTCGATCTCGGTCGTCACCGGATAGAGCAGCGGCAGTTCAATCAAATCGGGGCGAAAATGGGCGCCGACGATGGCGCGCGCATTGCTGTTGTTGCCGCGCTTGGCGAAATGCGCAACGACATCGGCCTCGGCCAGCGCACGCACCGCCTTCAGCGTCAGCAGGTCGGGGTCGCCGGGACCGGTGCCGACGCCGACCAGTCGACCTTTTGCGATCACGTTCATAGGCCCGGCCTCGCCAATGCATTGAGGGCGGCGGCGGTCATGGCGCTGCCGCCCAGCCGGCCGCGCACGACGGCGTAAGGCACGCCATAGCAATTTTCGGCCAGCGCATCCTTCGATTCGGCGGCACCGACAAACCCGACCGGCATGCCGATAATCGCCGCCGGCTTCGGCGCGCCGTCGCGCAGCTTTTCCAGCAGATAAAACAGGGCGGTCGGCGCATTGCCGATGGCGACGACCGAACCGGCCATGCGCTCGCCCCACAGGTCGATCGCCGCGGCCGAGCGGGTGTTGCCGATCTTTTTCGCGATGTCGGCGGTCCGCGGATCGCGCAGCGTGCAGATTACCTCGTTGCCGGCAGTCAGCCGGGCGCGCGTGACGCCGTGCGAGACCATCTGCGCGTCGCAGAAGATCGGCGCGCCGGCGCCCAACGCTGTGCGCGCGGCGGCGACGAAATCGGTCGAGAAAACGAAGTGCCGCGCGGCCTCGATCTGGCCGCATGCATGGATCATGCGGATAGCGACGTCGGCCTCGGCTTCGGAAAAGCGCGACAGGTCGGCCTCGGCGCGGATGATGGCGAAGGAGCGCTCATAGATCGCCGTGCCATCATGGATGTAGTCGTAGGCGGTCATGTTCATTCCTGTCGGTAAGCTTTGACGACGCCCGCCGTGCCGAGCCTCGCCAGGCAGGCGGCAACGGTTTCGCCGGGATGTCGTGCGCTGCGGATCGCCGCTGCAACGCGGCCGATGCCGTGCGCGGCGTCGTAGCCCGGCCTGTATCCGGCGGGCAATGCCTTTGCCGTCCCGTCCACGACAAGTCCGGCTCCGTTTTCGCCACCGACCAGGGTCAGCTCCGCCGGACCGGGATGGGCGCAGCCCTTGGCGCAGCCGGAGATGTGCAGCGTCAGCGAGGAATCGAGGATGTCGCCGTTTTCTGTAGCGATGATCTCGGCGATGTCGCGGGTGGCGATGCGGCCGGAGGCACAGGCGGGTGCGCCAGGGCAGGCGGCGATTTTCGTGCGCGGATCGGCTGCGTCGGTGACAAAGCCGAGGGTTGCGGCGGTGTTTTGAAGGGGCTGGTTGGCGGCTGCCGGCTGACCGAGGAGAAGCAGGCCCCGCCTCGGGGCCAGGCGGATTTCGACTGTGCCAAGAGTGAGGGCACTCTGCGCGAGGCCGATGAGTTTATCTGCGGGCATGCTGCCGTAGGGCAGGCCGATGCCGAGAGCGTGGCCGTTACTCAGGTTGAAGATACCAATGGGCGGGCGATGGCGCTCTACGGCGCCCCCCTCTGTCCTGCCGGACATCTCCCCCTCTAGGGGGGAGATTGCGCCTTGGTCTCCGCCTTCGCTAATCGCCGAAGTCGCGCCAAATACCAAGGCAGCAGAAGGACGGCCGTCGGCGGAACTGCCGATCTCCCCTCTAGAGGGGGAGATGTCCGGCAGGACAGAGGGGGGCGCGAAGGAATGCCAGCTTGCGAGAGATCTGCGCTGCCGTTCCGTCAAATCCCTTGCGTGAGCGTCGCGGCCTTTTTCGGCGACCATCCTGAGAATCGCGACGGCGATATCACGGGCTGCTTCCTCCTCGGCCATGGCGAGAGGCTTGGCATTCTGCCCGTCGCCAGCAACGGCTATCAGCCAGCGGACGCCCGCGTCGGTTCTGATCGCAGCCAGTCGTATGTCGGCCGTCACCGCATCCATCGTCAGTTGCCCGCCGCCGTCGATGACGACTGAAACCTTCGGACCGAGCCTTGCCGTCAGACCAGCCTCTTCAATCGCCACCCGAATCCGCTCCGCCATCGGGCGCGGGTCGGCTATCTCCTCCGGGTCGAGCCCGGCCAGTGGGCCGGTCTCAACCGGCACGCCGGTGCGCACGGCGATGCCGAGCGCATCGACCTCCATCGCCAGTAGCCGGGCGCTTTCGTGCGTCAGGCCGCGTATCTGCAGGCCGCCGCGGGCGGTCACTTCCATGATGCCGTTGCCATGGCGCAAGGCGGATTCGCAGAGTCCGATCAACGACTTCGGCAACAGTCCTCCAGCGACCGGATTGAGCCGCACCAGCAGCCCGTCGCCGGTTTGCATCGGCGCGGACAAGGCAGGGCAGGCGCCACGGCGCGAGAAAGCGTTCATGCCGCCACTCCCAGAGCTTGCGCTTCGGCAATCAGTGCGGCGAGATCGTTATCGATCGAGTTGCGCAGCGGATGCCAGAGCCCGCGCCGCCGTGCTGACAGCAAACGCTCGGCAATCACCTTCGCCGCCGCCGGGTTCTCGCGCAGGATGAAGGCGCGCACCACGGGGTCGCCGAGATAGGCGTCGTGCACGGCCTCGATCAGCGTGCCTGATATGGCATGGGTAGTCTCGGCAAAGCCGACCAGCCGGTCGACCGTCTCGGCGAATTCCGAGGCGCCGCGCGGCCCGTGCCGCATCTGGCCGGCGATGAAGCGCGGGTTGACCGCGCGGGCGCGAACTACCCGGGATACGGCCTCACCAACCGAGCGCGGCTTGGGCTTTTGCGGGTCCGTGGTGTCGAGCACGATCACGTCGGCGTTCTTGCCGAGCGCGGCAAGCGCTGCCGAAAAGCCGCCGATAAAGGCGACGTCGGCCGAGCCTTCGAGGATGTCGCGGCCGGGGTCGTCGCCGGTATGAACCAGAAGGTCGGCCTCAGCGATGCGACCCTCAAACGCGCCAGGCGCCGAAATGCCTTCGCCCTCGGCGCCGCCATAGGCATGCGAAGTGGCGTCGAGATAGGCGCGGCCGATCTCTTCGCGCGCCGACCAGTCGCCGCTCGACAACATGTCCTCGACGCCGGCGCCGTAAGTGCCGGGCGAAGTGCCGAAAATGCGCGGGCTGATCTTGCCGTCGATGCGGGTCCTGGCCGCCAGCGGGTTTTCCGAATCGTGCTCGTCGCGGGTCGCCACGGCGTTGGCCGCGGCGTCGATCAGCGCGATCTGGGTCGGGAACATATCGCGGAACAGGCCCGATATGCGCCAGGTGACGTCGACGCGCGGGCGGCCGAGCGTTGCCGGCGGCAGCACCTCGATGCCGGTGATGCGGCCGGTGGCTGAATCCCATTGCGGCCGGCAGCCCATCAGCGCCAGGCCTTGCGCGATCTCCTCGCCGCCGGTGCGCAGCGAGGCCGACCCCCAGAGGTCGATGACCAGCGAGCGCGGCCAGTCGCCATGCGATTGCATGTAGTTGCGGACGACTTCTTCCGCTGCCGCCTTACCCAGATCATAGGCGGTCGGCGTCGGCATGGTGCGCGGGTCGGCGGTAAACAAATTGCGGCCGGTCGGCAGCACATCGCTCCGGCCACGCGCCGGCGCGCCAGCCGGACCGGCAGCGACGTGGCGGCCGTCGAGGGCGGCAAGCAGCGCGGTTTTTTCAGCTGCCGCACTTTGCCGCCGTACCGGATCAGCTTCGCCTTCCGGCGAGCGGCCGTAAATGTGCAGGCCGTCCTTGATGGCGAAATCCTTGAGATCGCAGAGCCAGGCGTCGATGCGGCGCAAAGCCTCGTCGGCTGCGTCGGTCCTGGCGACACCAGCCTCTGAGGCGAGGCCGGTCTTTTCCGCCGTTTCGACTATCAGCTTCGCCAGGCGGTCGCGGCGGCGGCGGTCGAGCCCGTCGGCCTGGGCATATTCGTCGACCAGTCGTTCGAGCCTGTGCTGGTTTTCGTCCAGCCCGGCGCCGGTCAGCGGCGGCGGCAGATGGCCAAGCGTGACGGCGGCAACGCGCCGCTTGGCCTGCGCTGCCTCGCCGGGGTTGGAGACGATGAACGGATAAATGACGGGCAGGGCGCCGGTGACGATTTCGGGAAAGCAGTTTTCGCTGAGCGCAACGGTCTTGCCGGGCAGCCATTCCAGCGTGCCGTGGGCGCCGACATGGACAATTGCATGGATGCCGAGCGACTGGTGCAGCCAGAGGCCAAAGGCGACCAGCGCATGGCGCGGCGGCAATGTCGGGTCGTGATAGTCGGCGCGGCGGTCGACCGAGCGCCCGCGATCGGGGGCGAGCGCCACGGTGATGTTGCCGAACGTGGCCGTGCGGAAGGCGAATTGTTTTTCGCTGACCAGCAGCGAAGGTTGGCGTTCTGTCGCGCCCCCCTCTGTCCTGCCGGACATCTCCCCCTCAAGGGGGGAGATTGCGCTGTTGTCTCTACTTTCGCCAATTACCGAGGGCCTTAAGGGAGAGCCGGTGGCGGAACTGCTAATCTCCCCCCTTGAGGGGGAGATGTCCGGCAGGACAGAGGGGGGTGCCTCGCACAAACCTGTCTCATCTTCTGGATTTCCCCATGCGGCTTCCACCGCAGCGATGGCCGACGGCGGCAATTCCGTCGAGAAGGTCAAATACTCCTTCAATGCCAGCCCATGGCCGCCCCGTTCCAGCAAATCCAACAACTCCCTTGGCGTTTGCGGAATCCTTTCAACGGCGTAGCCCTGTTCGCTCAGGTCGTGCAGCATTGCCAGCACGCTGGACGGCACGTCGAGGCCGACGGCGTAGCCGGTGCGACCGGGGGCGCTCGGATAGTCGGGGATCAGGATGGCGAGCTTGCGTTCCGCGCGCGGCGTCCGCCGCAGGCGCACGAATGCCTCGATACGGTTCGCCACTTGCGCGACGCGGTCGGGCTCTGGCCGGTTGGCGAAGGCGCGGAAGGCCAATGCGGGATCGGTTTCGCTTTCGCCCTTGAAGGAAATGGCGCCGGCCAGGATGCGGCCGTCGAGCTCGGGCAGGACGACATGCATGGCAAGGTCGGCGGGCGCCAGGCCGCGCTGATTGGTTTGCCAGATGTCGCGGCGGGTGGTTGCGACGATGACCTGGAACACCGGCACGCCGGCGCGGTCGAACAGGGTTTCAACGCCCGGCTCGGCCCCGGAGGCGAAAGCTGTGGCGGTGATGATGGCGGCAGGCTTCAGCGTTGCAAGCGCGGTTTCAACAAAGGCGAGTGAGGCCGGGTCCTTGAGGCTGGAGACGAAGATAGGCACGGGAGCCATGCCGCGCGCGCTCAGCGCTTCGAAAAGCGCGTCGATGGGCGCGACGTCGGCGGCGAGCAGCATCGAGCGGTAGAAGAGGATCGGCACGACTTCTCCCTCCCCCTCGAGGGGAGGGTGGCCCGAAGGGCCGGGGGTCGTTGCGGCAGTGCTCGACATTTTTTTCTGTCGGCGCGCTTCAAAGTGTTGGCGCGCTTCGGAGAGGACCCCACCGCCGGCCTTCGGCCGGACCCTCCCCTCGAGGGGGAGGGGGACGACCCCCAGCCCCGGCTCGTAAAATCCCGCCTTTGGCACACTAACAGGTTCGGCTATCGCCGCACCCGATCCAGCGAGACTTGCCAGCCTCTGCACCAGCGCCGTCATATTTGCCGGCCCGCCCTCGCGGAAATAGCCCAGCAGGGCGTCCAACTCCTCGCGCGACAGCGTCGAGCCTTCGATCAGTCGCAAATCCTCGTCGTGGCTCTCGCCCGGTAGGAGCGCCAGCTTGATACCGCGATTTCGCGCGATAACGGCGAGCTGGTCGCAGCCATAGCGCCACCACTCGTAGCCGCCGAGAATGCGGACCAGAATGACCTTGGCGTGGCGGGCGACGCTCTCGGTCCAGAGGTCGACGGACATCGGATGGCGCAGGTCGCGCAAGGCAGCGAGCCGCATCGAGGGCAGGCGGTCCGCATCCGCCTTCCACGCCGCCGCCAGCCCGGCCAGGTCGCTGTCGGTGAAGGACAGAGCCACGACATCCGCAGGCGTTTGCCTGAGATCGACAGGCTCGGCGAGATCGTCGAGCGAGGCGGATGTGGTGGTGAGGATGTGCATCGCGGCTCGTACCTGGGGTCAGCCGGCGAGGATACGCTCTATCGCCGGGCGGTTCAGCCCTTTCAGACCGATGACGACAAGGCGCGAGCGGCGATCGTCTTCAGCCGTCCAGGCGCGGTCGTAATAATGGTTGACGCGCGGGCCGACGGCCTGCAGCAGGAGCCGCATCGGCTTGCCGCCAACCTCGACGAAGCCCTTGACGCGCAACACGTTTTCCTCCGCCGCCGCCGTGGCGACGCGTTGTGCGAGCTCGTCCGGGTTGGACACGGACGCGATGTCGATGACGAATGAGTCAAAATCGTCATGCTCGTGGTCGAGCTCGTCGTCGTGATGGGTCTTGCGGTTCTCGATGTCGTTCTCGACGGCGAGGCCGAGGCCGAGCAGCACCGACGGATCGAGCTTTCCTTGCGAAGTCGGCACGATCTTCACCGCCCGCGCAACATGCTTGCCGATGACGGCATTGGCACGGGCCGAGCCGGCTGCGTCCATCAGGTCGCGCTTCGACAGGATGATCAGGTCGGCGCAAGCGAGCTGGTCCTCGAATACTTCCTCGACCGGATCGTCGTGTTCGAGCGTCTCGTCTTGCGCGCGCTGCGCCTGCAGGGCGTCCATGTCGTTGGCGACGCGGCCATCCGCCAGCGCCGGTCCGTCGACGACGGCGATGACGCCATCGACGGTCACCCGGCTCTTGACCGACGGCCACTGGAAGGCCTGGACCAGCGGCTTGGGCAGGGCCAGCCCGGATGTCTCGATCAGGATATGGTCGACCCTCGGCATCAGCGACAGGATCTGGTCGAGTGCCGGGACGAAATCGTCGGCGACAGTGCAGCAGATGCAGCCATTGGCCAGCTCGACAATGTTTTCCTCGGGGCAGGTGTCGATGCCGCAGCCCTTCAGGATCTCGCCGTCGATGCCGATGTCGCCGAACTCGTTGACGATGATGGCCAGCCGCTTGCCTTTGGCGTTTTCGAGCAAATGGCGGATCAATGTCGTCTTGCCGGCGCCGAGAAATCCGGTAACGACGGTGCAGGGGACGCGCGAAAGGGGGGCAGCGGTCATATCAAGTCCTTCAAAAGGTCGAGGGGAGGGATGCGGGCAACCAGACCGCGCTTCAGGCAATCGGGACGGCCGCGCCACGGAATGAGCCCATCCGTCGAGGTGGCGAACAGCTTTGCGCCGGTCACGAGATCGGCGCCGCTGGTCGCGGTCAGGTCGCCGAAGACGTAACTCCAGCAGCCGTCGCGCAGCATGGCGGCGCTGAGCCGGCGCTTGCAATTGCCGAGGCATTCGACGGTGCGGATTTTGATGTTTTCGCCGGAAGCGGCGCGGCGCGTGTCCTCGGCGAGCAGTTCGCCGGCGCGGGGATGAGCGTCCGAACAGGTCTCGTCACGGCAGGAAGAGCAGACGATGACGGTAACGCCGGCCGGGGAATCGTCAGGGCCGGACAATAAATCCGCTGTCTCAGCCGAAAAACTGCTGTCGCGTTCCAAATCAGGCTCCTTGCCCGGAAAACCCGCCAGGCGATCGGATTCTTATGTCCTAGACGGCAGGTCTCCTGGCTCGCGGGTCATCGCCTTGGTGCCGCCTTCCCGGGAATATCCCAGTGGTTTTCGGCCTTGGCTCGTCGCTTACAGTTGCGGGGACAGCCGCGGATTTGAAATCGAGATTTCGCACCGCATTCCCTCTTGGCCCCTGCCGTTGCGGGCAGGGGACCGTCTGGAACGGATTTAGGCTTGTGGAGGCAGTCGTGTCAACGCACGTCTATGACGCGGCGATATCTGCGAGCGGCCGGCCAAGGTCGCCGGCAGCCGTCACCTCGATGCGCTCAAGCCCGAGCCAGCCCTGCATCTGCTTCAATTCCTCGAAGAGTTCGGCAGCGGTTTGTGGCGGGGCGCCGGGCTCCGCATAGGCGGCATGGACGCGCAATACGCCGGCCGGACGGTCGGCCCTGAGGTCGACGCGCCCGACGATGCTGTCGCCGAGCAGGAACGGCAGCACATAATAGCCATACCGGCGCTTTTCGGCCGGCGTGTAGATCTCGATGCGGTAGTGGAAGTCGAACAATCGCTCGGTGCGCGACCGCTCGAAGACTACGGGATCGAACGGCGCAAGCAAGGCGCGCGCCTCGATCCTGCGCGGCAAACGGACGTTCTTGTGGAGATAGGCTGTTTTGCTCCAGCCGTCGACGCTCACCGGCAACAGCTCGCCAGCCTCGACCAGCTCCTCGATGCGGCCCTTAATATCGGCGGGCGAGAGGCGGAAATAGTCGCGCAGGTCGCCTGCCGTGGCGACGCCATGGGCGCGGGCGGAGATGCGCAGCAATTCGCGGTGGGCGTCCTCGGGGCAGGGAACCGGTAGAGCGAGTATCGCGGGCGGCAGTACGCGCTCCGGCAGATCGTAGAACCGTTCGAAGCCGCGGCGATGCGCGGTGGTGATGCGGCCGGCCCAGAACAGCCATTCGAAGGCGTGCTTGGCATGGCTCCAGCCCCACCAGCCGCCCGAACCCTTCTGGCCTTCGAAAGCCGACGCCGCGATCGGGCCTCGTTCGGCGACCTCGCGATAGATGTCTTCGATATAGGCGGCGTGCTCGCGGCCCCATTTGGCCAGTCCGCTGTACATTTCCTCGCCGCGCTCGGCCCGCTGCATGCGCCAGCGCATCAGCGGATAGGTCTCGACCGGCAGGAAGGAGGCTTCGTGCGCCCAATATTCAAAGACCATGCGCTTGCGCGTTATGGCGGCGTCGTCGAGCAGCGCCAGCTTGTAGGGGCCAAGCCGCGAATAGAGCGGCATGTAGTGGGCGCGCACCACGGCGCTGACGGAATCGATCTGCAGCAGGCCGGTACGGGCAAGCACGCGGGCCAGATGCCGGCGGTCGGGCGTACCGGCGGGGCGGGGGTCATTGAATCCCTGTGCCGCCAGCGCGATGCGGCGGGCCATGCGAAGTGAGATTTTTTCCTTCATCAAGGCGGTATCCTGATGATGCCGGACAGAGCAGAGAATCTGTGATTCCGCGCCATGCTAGCAGGGTTTTGGCGTCATCCATGTCAGGAGAGAAAAGTGGAGTGAAAAGTGAAAGAAATCAAACAGGAGCGGATCTGACCAGTTTTCCCGGATATGCCGCCCAGTACCGCGATTTGAACAAGGTTTGACTTGCTTCGCCGAAAGCGCTGCGCTAACCCTCGCCGCGTTGCAGCATAGAGCCCCCTTAAAACGGTTCAGTGGTTAAACTGTCACGCTTCCGCAAGTGGGTCCGGTGCTGTAATCAGAGTGGATTGGCCGCCAACGGAAACTGCAGCATGAACGCACTTTTAGGTTCGTACCTGCCCATCGTCCTGTTCATCGGCGTGGCGCTGGTGGTCGGGCTGGCGCTGCTTGCCGCACCCTTCCTGGTGGCCTACCGCAACCCCGATCCGGAAAAGCTTTCGGCCTATGAATGCGGCTTCAACTCGTTCGACGATGCGCGCATGAAGTTCGACATCCGCTTCTACCTGGTGTCGATCCTGTTCATCATCTTCGATCTGGAGGTAGCCTTCCTGTTTCCTTGGGCGGTGTCGTTCAGCCAGATCGGCATGCTCGGTTTTTGGTCGATGATGGTGTTTTTGGCGGTGCTGACCATCGGCTTTGCCTATGAATGGAAAAAAGGAGCGCTGGAATGGGATTGAACGACAGTTCCGGCACGCTCGTCGCGCCGAAGCCCAAGGGCCTCATCGACCCCAACACCGGCAGGCCGGTGGGGGAGGATGATCCGTTCTTCCTGGAGATCAACAACGAGCTCGCCGACAAGGGCTTTCTCGTCACCTCGACCGAGGCGCTGATCACCTGGGCGCGCAGCGGCTCGCTGATGTTCATGACCTTCGGTCTCGCCTGCTGCGCGGTCGAGATGATCCATACCTCGATGCCGCGCTATGACTCCGAGAGGTTCGGTGTCGCGCCGCGCGCGTCTCCGCGTCAGTCCGACATCATGATCGTTGCCGGCACGCTGACCAACAAGATGGCGCCGGCGCTGCGCAAGGTCTACGATCAGATGCCGGAGCCGCGCTACGTCATCTCGATGGGCTCCTGCGCCAATGGCGGCGGCTATTATCATTATTCCTATTCGGTGGTGCGCGGCTGCGACCGCATCGTGCCGGTCGACATCTACGTGCCCGGCTGCCCGCCGAGCGCCGAAGCGCTGCTCTACGGCATCCTTCTCCTGCAGAAGAAGATCCGCCGCACCGGCACGATCGAACGGTGAGCGGCATGACCCAGGCGTTGAATGACCTCTCGACCTATCTCGGCGAGAAGCTGACCGGCCGGATCGGCGAGGTGGTGTTTGCCTATGGCGAACTCACCATCTCGGTCGAACCGCGCGACCTGATCGAGGTGGTGACCTTCCTGCGCGACGACCCGAAATGCCAGTTCATCTCGATCATCGATGTCTGCGGCGCCGATTATCCGTCGCGGGCAAAGCGCTTCGACGTCGTCTATCATTTGCTGTCGCCGATGCAGAATATCCGCATCCGCATCAAGGTCCAGGCCGACGAAGAGACGCTGGTGCCGTCAATCACGGGCATATATCCCGGCGCCGACTGGTTCGAACGCGAAACCTACGATCTCTATGGCGTGCTGTTTTCGGGTCATCCCGATCTGCGGCGGATTCTGACCGACTACGGCTTCGAAGGCCATCCGCTGCGCAAGGACTTTCCGCTGACCGGCTTCGTCGAGGTGCGCTACGACGACGAAGCCAAGCGCGTCATCTACGAGCCGGTGGAGCTCAAGCAGGAATTCCGCAATTTCGATTTTCTCAGCCCTTGGGAGGGGACGGATTACGTTCTTCCAGGCGACGAAAAAGCCAAGACGAATTGAGACGCCTCCATGGCTGAAACCTCCGTCCGCAACTTCAATATCAATTTCGGCCCGCAGCATCCGGCTGCGCACGGCGTTTTGCGCCTCGTGCTGGAGCTCGACGGCGAGGTCGTCGACCGGGTCGATCCGCATATCGGACTGTTGCATCGCGGCACGGAAAAGCTGATCGAGCACAAGACTTATCTGCAGGCGGTGCCTTATCTCGACCGGCTCGACTATTGCGCGCCGATGAACCAGGAGCATGCCTTTGCGCTCGCAGCCGAGCGGCTGCTCGGCATCGAGGTGCCGAAGCGCGGGCAGCTTATTCGAGTTCTCTACTCTGAGATCGGCCGCATCATGTCGCACATCCTCAATGTGACGACGCAGGCGATGGATGTCGGCGCGCTGACGCCGCCGCTGTGGGGCTTCGTCGAGCGCGAAAAGCTGATGGTGTTCTATGAGCGTGCCAGTGGCTCGCGCATGCATGCGGCCTATTTCCGGCCGGGCGGTGTGCATCAGGACCTGCCGAAGAAGCTGATCGAGGACATCGGCAAGTGGATCGACCCGTTCCTGAAGTCGATCGACGACCTTGACGCGCTTTTGACCGGCAATCGCATCTTCAAGCAGCGAAATGTCGACATTGCCACCGTCTCCCTGGCGGACGCCTGGGCCTGGGGTTTTTCAGGCGTCATGGTGCGCGGCTCGGGTGCGCCGTGGGACCTGCGCAAATCGCAACCCTACGAATGCTATGCCGAGCTGGATTTCGACATTCCGGTCGGCAAGAACGGCGACTGTTTCGACCGTTATCTGGTGCGCATGGAAGAGATGCGGCAGTCGGCGAAAATCATGCGCCAGTGCGTCGACCTGTTGCTCGGCAAGGAGGGCGGCGGGCCGGTGTCGAACCTCGACGGCAAGGTGGTGCCGCCGAAGCGCGCGGCGATGAAGCGCTCGATGGAAGCGCTGATCCATCACTTCAAGCTCTACACCGAAGGCTACCGCGTTCCGGCCGGCGAGGTCTATGCCGCGGTCGAGGCTCCGAAGGGCGAGTTCGGCGTCTATCTCGTCTCCGACGGCACCAACAAGCCCTACCGCTGCAAGCTGCGCGCGCCGGGCTTTGCGCATCTGCAAGCCATGGACTTTTTGTGCCGCGGCCACATGTTGGCCGACGTCACCGCCGTTCTCGGCTCCCTCGACATCGTGTTTGGTGAGGTCGATCGCTAAATGTCAGTCCGCCGTCTCGCAGAAGCCAGCCTCCAGCCAGCCTCCTTCGCCTTCAACCGGGCGAATGCGGCAGCGGCGAAGCAGTGGATCAAGAAATATCCGAAGGGGCGCGAGCAATCCGCGATCATTCCCTTGCTGATGCTGGCGCAGGAGCAGGAAGGCTGGGTGACCAAGGCGGCGATCGAGGCGATCTCCGACATGCTCGGCATGCCCTATATTCGCGGGCTGGAAGTCGCTACCTTCTACACGCAATACCAGCTCAATCCGGTCGGCACCCGGGCGCATATCCAGGTCTGCGGCACCACGCCCTGCATGCTGCGCGGCTCGGAAGCGCTGATGGATGTGTGTCGTTCGAAGATCCATCACGACCAGTTCCATACCAACGACAAAGGCACGCTGTCGTGGGAGGAGGTCGAGTGCCTCGGCGCCTGCGTCAACGCGCCGATGGTGATGATATTCAAGGACACCTATGAGGATTTGACGCCGGAGCGGCTTGCCGAGATCATCGACCTTTATGACGCAGGCAAGGGCGCCGCGGTGAAACCGGGACCGCAAAACGGCCGCATCACCTCCGAGCCGGCCAGTGGCCTGACGACCCTTAAGAGTGAAAAGGCGATCCTCAAGGCGACCCGCGACCGGGAAACCAGGGCTGCGACCAAGGCCGCCAAGGAAGCGGCGCCGGCAGCTGACGCCGCAGCGCCGGTTCCGCCTGCTGCCGCGCCTGCACCGGCACCAGTTGCGCCCTCGAATGCCAGCAAGCCGAAGACCGATGCGGTCGAGACCAGCCCCGCGCTGAAATCGCCGTCGGCGACAAAAGTCGCGCCCGCGGCGGAGAAGGCGGCGAGCGTTGCAGCGCCTCTGCATTCGGCCGCCAATGCCAACAAGGCCGAGCCGCAGGTCGAGGACGTCTCGAAACAGCGCAAAGGCTCCAAGAACAAGGCCGAGCCGGCGTCTGCTTTCAAAGCGCCGGAGGCCAAGGTTAAACCGGCGAAGGCTGCCGCCGAAGCGGCCAAGCCGTCGCCCGGAAACGGGAGCCGGCCGACCGGCAAGAAGCCGGTCTGAAGGAACGAGCAATGCTTCAGGACAGAGACCGCATCTTCAACAACATCTACGGCCGCTTCGACAAGTCGCTGGCCGGCGCCATGGCGCGCGGCGCCTGGGACAACACGCCCGGCATCATCGCCAAGGGGCGCGAGTGGATCGTCAACGAGATGAAGGCATCGGGCCTGCGCGGCCGCGGCGGCGCCGGCTTCCCGACCGGGCTGAAATGGTCGTTCATGCCCAAGCAAAGCGACGGTCGGCCGAGCTATCTCGTCGTCAATGCCGACGAGTCCGAACCCGGCACCTGCAAGGACCGCGATATATTGCGCCACGATCCGCATACGCTGGTCGAGGGCTGCCTGATCGCCGGCTTCGCCATGGGCGCGGTCGCCGCCTACATCTATGTGCGCGGTGAGTTCATCCGCGAGCGCGAGGCGCTGCAACGCGCCATCGATGAGGCCTATGCGGCCAAGCTGATCGGCAAGAACAATACCTCCGGCTACGATTTCGACATCTACATGCACCATGGCGCCGGCGCCTATATCTGTGGCGAGGAAACGGCGCTGCTCGAAAGCCTCGAAGGCAAGAAAGGCCAGCCGCGGCTGAAGCCACCGTTTCCGGCCAATGTCGGCCTCTATGGCTGCCCGACGACGGTCAACAATGTCGAGTCCATCGCCGTGGCGCCAACCATTCTGCGCCGCGGTGCGGCCTGGTTCTCGTCCTTCGGCCGGCCCAACAATGCCGGCACCAAGCTGTTCTGCATCTCCGGCCACGTCAACAATCCGTGCACCGTTGAAGAGGCGATGTCGATCCCGTTCCGCGAACTGATCGAGACGCATTGCGGCGGTATCCGCGGCGGCTGGGACAATCTGCTGGCGGTCATTCCGGGCGGCGCCTCGGTGCCGTTGGTGCCGGCCGAGCAGATCATCGACGCGCCGATGGATTTCGATGCGCTGCGTGACCTGAAATCGGGCCTAGGCACCGCGGCTGTCATCGTCATGGACAAATCGACCGATGTCGTGAAGGCGATCGCGCGGCTTTCCTACTTTTACAAGCATGAGAGCTGCGGCCAGTGCACGCCCTGCCGAGAGGGCACGGGCTGGATGTGGCGGGTGATGGAACGGCTGGTGCGCGGCGAGGCGCAGAAGCGCGAGATCGACATGCTGCTCGACGTGACCAAGCAGGTCGAGGGCCACACGATCTGCGCTCTGGGCGATGCGGCGGCATGGCCGATCCAGGGCCTGATGCGGCATTTCCGCGGCGAGGTGGAGCGGCGCATCGACGAGTTTTCGCGCAACGCACACCGCGCCGAACCGGTGCTGGCGGCGGCGGAATAGAAGAATTCAAAAAATGCGGGCGAATGCCCGAAACGAGGAAACGAGCGCGGGGCAGACGGAAACGACCAGGAGACCACCTATGTCGCTGTTTTCGATACCCGACGATTTGACGCCCGATGGGGACCCGTTCTTGAAGATGAACCAGGACCTGACCAGGACAATGCCGAAGGAGATGGCCAGCGCCGTCAATCTCCTGGCGCATCCTGTCGCCGGCGCGGCGGCGATGACGGCACTCGGCATCGGGCTTGCCAACCACGCCTTTGGCGTCTGGATGGGCGTGCTTTCAGGCGTGGCCGAGACCTCGCAGCGGCTTTGGCAGCCGGTCACCGAGGATTTCGAGGCCCGGACCGAACGCGTTTCCGCGACCGGCAAAAGCTCCTCGACCAAGGCGCGCGCAGCCACCAAAATCCTGATTGCGGAGGCGCAGTCCTTCGCTAATGACGTGACCGACATTGCAACAAGCTCTGCGGCGCGGAGCGTGGCGAATGCCAGCACCGTTGCAGCGGACGCGTCGGCCGGACTGATGCCGGAGGATTTCAAGCAGCCCAAGCCGATGGACCGGCCAGCCGTGCCCGTCGACCTCAAGGCGATATCGGGCATCGGACCGAAACTGGAAAAGGTGCTTAATGGCCTTGGCATCTGGACATACGACCAGATTGCCGCGTGGACGCCACAAGAGATCGCCTGGGTCGAAGATTACCTGTCGTTGAAGGGCCGTATCGGCCGTGACGGCTGGATCGGTCAGGCGGCCGCATTGGCCGAGGCCAAAAATTGAATTCAATACCGTGCGCGGCGTCGGCTGCGCCCGGAAGGAAAGATTGCGGAACGTCCGCAGGGGTTTGAGGCGAAATGGCAAAGCTCAAGGTCGACGGGAAAGAGATCACTGTACCCGACCACTACACGCTGCTGCAGGCGGCCGAGGACGCAGGTGCTGAAGTGCCGCGCTTCTGCTTCCATGAGCGGCTGTCGATCGCCGGCAATTGCCGCATGTGCCTGATCGAGGTGAAGGGCGGCCCGCCCAAGCCGCAGGCGTCCTGCGCCATGGGCGTGCGCGACCTGCGCCCCGGTCCAAATGGCGAGCCGCCGGAAATCTTCACCAACACGCCGATGGTCAAGAAGGCCCGCGAAGGCGTGATGGAATTCCTGCTGATCAACCATCCGCTGGACTGCCCGATCTGCGATCAGGGCGGCGAGTGCGATCTGCAGGACCAGGCGATGGCGTTCGGCGTCGATTCCTCGCGCTACCACGAGAACAAGCGGGCGGTCGAAGACAAGTATATCGGGCCGCTGGTCAAGACGATCATGAACCGCTGCATCCATTGCACGCGCTGCGTCCGCTTTACCACCGAGATTGCCGGCATATCGGAGCTTGGTCTGATCGGCCGCGGCGAGGATGCCGAGATCACCACCTATCTCGAAAGCGCGATGACTTCGGAACTGCAGGGCAATGTCATCGACCTTTGCCCCGTCGGCGCGCTGACCTCCAAACCCTACGCCTTCCAGGCACGCCCTTGGGAACTGACCAAGACAGAGTCGATCGACGTGATGGACGCCGTCGGCTCGGCCATCCGCGTCGATAGCCGGGGCCGCGAAGTGATGCGCATCCTGCCGCGTACCAACGAGGCGGTGAACGAGGAGTGGATTTCCGACAAGACCCGCTTTATCTGGGACGGCCTGCGCACGCAGCGCCTCGACCGGCCCTATGTGCGCAAGGACGGCAGACTGGCCCCCGCAAGCTGGGCGGAGGCTTTTGCCGCGATCAAGGAAGCGGTGTCGAATGCCGCACCCGAAAAGATCGGCGCCATTGCCGGCGATCTCGCAGCCGTCGAGGAGATCTACGCGCTGAAGCTTCTGATGGCTTCGCTCGGCTCGAGGAACACCGACTGCCGCCAGGACGGTGCCGCACTCGATCCGTCGCTCGGCCGGGCGAGCTATGTCTTCAACCCGACCATCGAAGGCATCGAACAGGTCGATGCAGTGCTGATCATCGGCGCCAATCCGCGCTTCGAGGCATCCCTGCTCAACGCCCGCATCCGCAAGCGCTGGCGGGCCGGCAATCTGCCGGTCGGCGTCATCGGCGATATCGGCGATACGCGCTATGATTACGAGCAGCTCGGCGCCGGGCCGGAATCGCTGAAGGATCTGGCCGACGGCAACGGCAAGTTCTTCCAGCTGCTGAAGAAGGCGACGCATCCGCTGATCATCGTCGGACAGGGTGCGCTGGCGCTTCCGGACGGGACGGCCGTGCTCGGCCAGGCGGCGAAGCTCGCCGTCGCCGTCAACGCCGCTAGGGCCGACTGGAACGGCTTTGCCGTGCTGCACACCGCCGCGGCACGCGTCGGCGGCCTCGATGTCGGCTTCGTGCCGGGCGAGGGCGGCAGGAATGTCGCCGGCATGCTGGGCGAGACCGACGTGCTGTTCCTGCTCGGCGCCGACGAGATCGACATGGCAAAGATCGGCGGCGCTTTCGTCGTCTATATCGGCACGCATGGCGACAAGGGCGCGCATCGCGCCAACGTCATCCTGCCGGGTGCCGCCTATACCGAGAAGTCGGGCACCTTCGTCAACACCGAGGGCCGCGTGCAGCAGACCAACCGGGCCGGCTTCGCGCCCGGCGAAGCGCGCGAGGACTGGGCGATTCTTCGGGCCCTGTCGGATGTGCTCGGCAAGAAGCTGCCGTTCGATTCGCTGCAGCAATTGCGCGCAAAGCTCTATGCGCAATACCCGCATCTTGCCCGCATCGACCATGTCGCGGCCGGCGACCCGGCCGACATCGCCAGGGTGGCCAAGCTCGGCGGTCGGCTGAACAAGGGCACCTTCACCTCGCCGGTCAAGGATTTCTACCTGACCAATCCGATCGCGCGGGCTTCCGCGGTGATGGCCGAGTGCTCGGCTTTGGCGAAAAACGGCTTCAGGCAGGCGGCGGAGTAGACATGGACACCTTCTTCTCCTTCTACGTGCTGCCGGCGCTGCTGATCCTTTTGAAGTCGGTCGTGCTGATCGTCGTTCTGTTGATCTTCGTCGCCTATGTGCTTTACGCCGACCGCAAGATCTGGGCGGCGGTGCAATTGCGTCGCGGCCCGAACGTCGTCGGCCCGTGGGGTACGCTGCAGGCCTTCGCCGATCTGCTGAAATTCGTGTTCAAGGAGCCGGTGATCCCGTCCGGCGCCAACAAGGGCGTTTTCCTGCTGGCGCCCTTGGTGTCGGCGGTGCTGGCGATCTCTGCATGGGCGGTGATACCGGTCAATGAAGGCTGGGCGATCGCCAACGTCAATGTCGGCATCCTCTATGTCTTCGCCATCTCCTCGCTCGAGGTCTATGGCGTGATCATGGGCGGCTGGGCGTCGAACTCAAAATACCCGTTCCTTGGCGCGCTGCGCTCGGCGGCGCAGATGGTGTCCTACGAAGTCTCGATCGGTTTCGTCATCGTCACCGTGCTGCTTTGCGTCGGCTCGCTCAACCTGTCCGACATCGTCTTGTCGCAGCAGGACGGGCTGGGCACGCGGCTCGGCCTGCCCAACACCTTCCTCGACTGGCATTGGCTGTCGCTGTTCCCGATGTTCATCGTCTTCTTCATCTCGGCGTTGGCCGAGACCAACCGGCCGCCCTTCGACCTTGTGGAAGCCGAATCGGAACTCGTCGCCGGCCATATGGTCGAATATTCCTCGACGCCGTTCCTGCTGTTCTTCCTCGGCGAATATGTCGCCGTCGTCCTGATGTGCGCGCTGGCCACCATCCTGTTCCTTGGCGGCTGGCTGCCGCCCTTCAATTTCGCGCCGTTCACCTGGGTGCCGGGGCTGATCTGGTTCGTGCTCAAGGTCTGCCTGGTGTTCTTCATGTTCTCGATGGTGAAGGCGTTCGTGCCGCGCTATCGCTACGACCAGCTGATGCGGCTCGGCTGGAAGGTCTTCCTGCCGATCTCGCTGTTCATGGTGGTCGCCACCGCCGCTTTCCTAAAGATCACGGGGTTTGCCTGATGGGCAGTCTGATCGTTGGTTTTCTAGGCGCAGCTGTCGGCGTGCTTGTTGCGCTCTTTGGCAACGTCGTTGTGCTGCCCTACGTTTTGCGGCAACAGGACCAAAGGTTGGCAGCAAACTACCGAGTGCCGGTGTTTGGCTGGGACAAGCAGATAATGGCGTCGATGACGAGACTTGCATATCGTTTCCTGATGCCTGTCTTTTTCGGATTTATCGGCGCAATCGCTGCAACACAGATCTTCGGGGGTGCTGAATGAGTACGCTATCCCAGGCCGCCAAGTCACTGCTTTTGCAGGATTTCGTCAGCGCTTTCTTCCTGTCGATGCGCCAGTTCTTCGCGCCGAAGGAGACGATCAACTATCCGCATGAGAAGGGACCGGTCAGCCCGCGCTTCCGCGGCGAGCATGCGCTGCGCCGCTACCCGAACGGCGAGGAACGCTGCATCGCCTGCAAATTGTGCGAGGCGATCTGCCCGGCGCAGGCCATCACCATCGAAGCCGGCCCGCGCCGCAACGACGGCACGCGGCGCACCGTGCGCTACGACATCGACATGGTGAAATGCATTTATTGCGGCTTCTGCCAGGAAGCCTGCCCGGTCGACGCCATCGTCGAGGGGCCGAATTTCGAGTTCGCGACGGAGACGCGCGAGGAACTTTATTACGACAAGGACAGGCTTCTGGCCAATGGCGACCGCTGGGAGCGTGAGCTGGCGCGCAACATCTCGCTGGATGCGCCTTACCGCTGATATTTGATGCATGAACGGGGCGAGGGCCTCGTTCAGAGGATGATCCCGAAAAGCTGCAGACTTTTCGGACAAGATCATCCTCCGGAATGAAAGAGTGTCGCATGTTTTCTTTTCGATCGGGTCTTTCAACCCGATCGGAACATGCGATAGGAACACGCAACTTGCCGACCGGAGGCGGTGGCAAAAAACAGGACGAACGTCCTGTTCTGACAGGAAACCCGGGAGAGCCCATGCTGAGTGGACTAGAGGCGGCCTTTTTCTACCTCTTCGCCTTTGTCGCGGTGGCATCGGCGTTCATGGTCATTTCGGCGCGCAATCCCGTGCATTCGGTGCTGTTCCTGATCCTGACCTTCTTCAACGCCGCCGGCCTGTTCATGCTGACCGGCGCCGAGTTCCTGGCGATGATCCTGCTCGTCGTCTATGTCGGCGCGGTGCTGGTGCTGTTCCTGTTCGTGGTCATGATGCTCGACGTCGACTTCGCCGAAATGAAGGAAGGCGCCCTGCAATATGCACCGATCGGCGCGCTGGTCGGGCTGATCCTGGCGGCGGAGCTGATCGTGGTGCTCGGCGGCTATACATTCGCGCCGAAACTGGCGGCGACGGTCGCCAAGCCCATTCCGGACCTGGCCGCGCGCTCCAATACGGCAGCGCTCGGCGACATCCTCTATACGGATTACCTCTATTACTTCCAGGTAGCTGGCCTGGTGCTGCTGGTCGCCATGATCGGCGCCATCGTGCTGACGCTGCGCCACAAGCCGGGCGTCAAGCGGCAGTCGATCGCCGCCCAGGTCGGCCGCACGGCGGCAACCGGAGTGGAAATCCGCAAGGTCAAGACGGGCGAAGGAGTCTGAGATGGTCGTCGGCATCGCGCACTACCTGACCGTATCGGCGATCCTGTTCACGCTCGGCGTGTTCGGCATCTTCCTGAACCGCAGGAACGTCATCGTCATCTTGATGTCGATCGAGCTGATCCTGCTTGCGGTCAACATCAATTTCGTCGCCTTTTCGGCGGCGCTCGGCGATTTGGTCGGCCAGGTTTTCGCACTGTTCGTGCTGACGGTCGCGGCGGCCGAAGCGGCGATCGGCCTTGCCATTCTCGTCGTCTTCTTCCGCAACCGCGGCTCGATCGCGGTCGAAGACGTGAACATGATGAAGGGTTGACGGAACCACCATGTATCAGGCCATCGTCTTCCTTCCGCTGCTCGGCTTCCTGATCGTCGGCCTGTTCGGCACTTCGCTCGGCGCCAAGGCTTCTGAATACATCACCTCCGGCTTCCTGGTGATCGCGGCTGTGCTGTCGTGGGTTGCCTTCTTCTCGGTCGGCTTCGGCGGCGGGGAGGTGTTCACCGTGCCGGTGCTGCGCTGGATCCAGTCAGGCGGCCTCGAAGCGTCGTGGGCGCTGCGGATCGATACGCTGACCGTGGTGATGCTGGTCGTCGTCAATACGGTGTCGGCGCTGGTCCATGTCTACTCGATCGGCTACATGCATCACGACCCGGACCGGCCGCGCTTCTTCGCCTATCTGTCGCTGTTCACCTTCGCCATGCTGATGCTGGTGACGGCCGACAACCTCGTGCAGATGTTCTTCGGCTGGGAAGGCGTCGGCCTTGCCTCGTATCTGCTGATCGGCTTCTGGTACAAGAAGCCGTCGGCCAATGCGGCTGCGATCAAGGCCTTCGTCGTCAACCGCGTCGGCGATTTCGGCTTTGCGCTCGGCATATTCGGCGTGTTCGTGCTGTTCGGCTCGGTCAATCTCGGCACCATCTTCGCCAATGCGGCGACGTTCATTCCGGCGGAAGGCGCGCCGCAAGGCGCGGCCGTACTGACCTTCCTCGGCTATGCGCTTGATAAGCAGGCCGCGATGACGGTCGTCTGCCTGCTCCTGTTCATGGGCGCGATGGGCAAGTCGGCGCAGGTGCCGCTGCACACCTGGCTGCCGGATGCCATGGAAGGCCCGACGCCGGTCTCGGCACTGATCCATGCCGCCACCATGGTGACGGCAGGCGTGTTCATGCTGGCGCGGCTGTCGCCGCTGTTCGAGCTGTCGCATTCGGCACTGACGGTGGTCACCTTCATCGGCGCCTTCACCGCCTTCTTCGCGGCGACAGTCGGTCTTGTCCAGAACGACATCAAGCGCGTCATCGCCTATTCGACCTGTTCGCAGCTCGGCTACATGTTCGTGGCGCTCGGCGTCGGCGCATATGGCGCGGCGATTTTCCATCTGTTCACCCACGCCTTCTTCAAGGCGCTGCTGTTCCTCGGCTCGGGCTCGGTCATCCACGCCGTCTCCGACGAGCAGGACATGCGCAAAATGGGTGGCCTAAGGACGCTGATCCCGACGACTTACTGGATGATGGTGATCGGCACGCTGGCGCTGACCGGTGTCGGCATTCCGGTAACGATCATCGGCACGGCCGGCTTCTTTTCCAAGGACGCCATCATCGAAGCGGCCTTCGCCGGCCACAATGCGGTCGCCGCATTTGCCTTCATATTGCTGGTCATTGCTGCCTGCTTCACCTCCTTCTACTCCTGGCGGCTGATCTTCATGACCTTCCACGGCGAGCCGCGGGCCAGCCACGAGGTCATGCACCATGTCCATGAATCGCCGCCGGTCATGCTGGTGCCGCTGTTCATCCTGGCGGCTGGCGCGCTGCTCGCCGGTGTGATCTTCCACGGCGCCTTCATCGGCGAGGGCTATGCCGAATTCTGGAAGGCGTCGCTGTTCACGCTGCCGGACAACCACATCCTGCACGAAATCCACGAAGTGCCGTTGTGGGTCGAGCTGTCGCCGTTCATCGCCATGCTGATCGGCTTTGCGATAGCCTGGCAGTTCTATATTCGCGCGCCGGAAATGCCTCGGAGCGTCGCCGCCAACCATCGCCTGCTCTACGCCTTCCTGCTCAACAAATGGTATTTTGACGAGCTCTACGACTTCCTGTTCGTGCGGCCGGCAAAGCGCCTCGGCAGCTTCCTGTGGAAGACCGGCGACGGCACCGTCATTGACGGGCTCGGGCCGGACGGCATTTCGGCGCGCGTCGTCGACGTCACCAACCGGGTCGTCAAGCTGCAGACCGGCTATCTCTATCACTATGCCTTCGCCATGCTGATCGGCGTTGCCGCACTCGTCACCTGGATGATGCTCTGATGACCGCCTGGCCGATCCTATCGCTGGTCACCTTCCTGCCGCTGGTTGGTGTGCTGCTCATCCTCTTCGTGCGTGATGACAGCGAGAACGCGCGCCGCAACATCCGCGCCATCGCGCTGTTCACGACTGCGTTCACGTTTGTGATTTCGCTGTTTATCTGGACCGGCTTCGATAATTCGCAACCCGGCTTCCAGTTTGTCGAGAAGTTTGCCTGGCTGGATTCCGGCATCTCCTACCATATGGGCGTAGACGGCATCTCCATGCTGTTCGTCATCCTGACCACCTTCCTAATGCCGCTCTGCATTCTCGCCTCGTGGGAATCGATCGAGAAGCGCGTCAAAGCCTATATGATCGCCTTCCTGCTGCTCGAGACGCTGATGATCGGCGTGTTCTGTGCGCTCGACATCGTCTTGTTCTACGTCTTCTTCGAAGCCGGCCTTATCCCGATGTTCATCATCATCGGCGTGTGGGGCGGCAAGCGGCGCGTCTATGCCTCGTTCAAGTTCTTCCTCTACACCCTGGCCGGCTCGGTGCTGATGCTGCTCGCCATCATGGCGATGTTCTTCCAGTCCGGCACCACCGATATCCCGACGCTGCTGACGCATAATTTCCCGGCCAATATGCAAACCTGGCTATGGCTTGCCTTCTTCGCGTCCTTTGCGGTGAAGATGCCGATGTGGCCGGTGCATACCTGGCTGCCGGACGCGCATGTCGAAGCACCGACGGCCGGCTCGGTGATTCTGGCCGCCATCCTGCTCAAGATGGGCGGGTATGGCTTCCTGCGTTTTTCGCTGCCGATGTTTCCGATCGCATCCGAAATGTTCGCGCCGCTGATCTTCACGCTTTCCGTTGTCGCCATCATCTACACCTCGCTGGTGGCGCTGATGCAGGAGGACATGAAGAAGCTGATCGCCTATTCGTCGGTCGCTCACATGGGCTTCGTTACCATGGGCATCTTCGCGATGAACCAGGAAGGCGTCCAGGGCTCGATCTTCCAGATGCTGTCGCACGGCCTGGTCTCCGGCGCGCTGTTCCTCTGCGTCGGCGTCGTCTACGACCGCATGCACACGCGTGACATCGACGCCTATGGCGGGTTGGTCAACAACATGCCGAAATATGCAACCGTGTTCATGATCTTCACCATGGCCAATGTCGGCCTGCCCGGCACCAGCGGCTTCGTCGGCGAGTTCCTGACCATGCTCGGCGTGTTCCGGGTCAACACCTGGGTGGCGTTCTTCGCCGCCACCGGCGTCATACTGTCGGCGGCCTATGCGCTCTGGCTCTACCGCAAGGTGATCTTCGGCGCACTGACCAAGGAAAGCCTGAAAGGTTTGCTCGACCTGTCGACGCGCGAAAAGGTGATCATCTATCCGCTGGTCGCGCTGGTCATCTTCTTCGGCGTCTATCCGGCGCCGATCTTCGACGCGACGGCCGAATCGGTCAAGGCGCTCGTTACCAATGTCACCGCATCCATCGGCGCCGCGCAGACCGCGGCGGCGAACTGACTGGGGGTTTGCGAACCATGACGCCGGACCTTCTCTCCAGCCTGTCGCTCTCGACGCCAGAGCTGATCCTCGCCATCGGCGCCTTGGCGCTGTTGATGCTCGGCGCCTATTCGCGCGCCAACACCGCCGTCACGGTGAGCGGCCTTGCTGTTGCCGTGCTGGTGATCGCCGGCGCCTGGCTGATCTTTTCCCCGGGACAGGGCAACGCCTATGGCGAAGCCTTCATCCAGGACCCATTCGCCCGCTTCATGAAGATGTTGGCGCTGATCGGCTCGGCGGTGACGCTGGTCATGTCGGTCCGCTTTGCCCAGGCGGAGCATTTCGACAAGTTCGAATATCCGGTGCTGATCCTGCTCTGCACGCTCGGCATGATGCTGATGATCTCGGCCAACGGCATGATCGGGCTCTATCTCGGCCTCGAGCTGCAGTCGCTGGCGATCTACGTGCTGGCGGCGATCAACCGCGATAATCTGCGCTCGACCGAGGCCGGGCTGAAGTATTTCGTCCTTGGCGCGCTGTCGTCGGGCATGCTGCTTTACGGCATCTCGCTGGTCTACGGCTACACGGGCAACACCGGCTTCCAGGAGATCGCCGCGGCGCTGAGCGGCGGCGGGCGCCAGCTCGGCCTCGTCTTCGGCCTGGTCTTTGTGCTGGCCGGCCTTGCCTTCAAGATCTCGGCGGTGCCGTTCCATATGTGGACGCCCGACGTCTATGAGGGCGCGCCGACGCCGGTGACGGCCTTTCTGGCGGCGGCACCCAAAATGGCGGCGATGGCGCTGATGGTGCGCGTCACCATGGGCGCCTTCAAGCCGATCGCCGCCGACTGGCAGCAGATCATCGTCTTCATCTCGATCGCCTCGATGGCGCTCGGCGCATTCGCGGCCATCGGCCAGACCAACATCAAGCGGCTGATGGCCTATTCCTCCATCGGCCATATGGGTTATGCTCTGGTCGGCCTTGCCGCCAACAGCCAGGACGGCGTGCGCGGCGTCGCCATCTACATGCTGATCTATCTGGTGATGACGCTCGGCACCTTCGCCTTCATCCTGGCCATGCGGCGCAAGGAGGGCAATGTCGAGCAGATCAGCGATCTCGCCGGCCTGTCGGCGACCAACCCGATCATGGCGACGATCCTCACCATCATGATGTTCTCGCTGGCCGGTATCCCGCCGCTCGCCGGCTTCTGGGGGAAATGGTACGTGTTCCTCGCCGCCATCAATGCCGACCTCTACGCGCTGGCGATCATCGGCGTGCTGGCCTCTGTGGTGGGCGCCTATTATTATTTGCGCATCATCAAGATCATGTGGTTCGACGAACCGGTCGGCGGCTTCGTGCCGATGGCGACCGAACTGCGCGTCGTGCTCGGCGCCTGCGGCGCTTTCGTGCTGTTCTACGTGCTGATCGGCGGCCCGATCGGAACCTACGCAGCCGCCGCGGCCAAGACCTTCTTCTAACGGAATGACGTTCAGGCTGGCTCCAACCGCGGCTTCGGAAGGGTTCCGGCTCGAGGCGCACGATACGGTCGGCTCCACCAATGCGTTGGCGCTGGAGCACGCGCGGGCCGGCGATCCGGGCAAACTCTGGGTCGTCTCAAAAAAGCAGGAAGCGGGACATGGCCGCCGCGGCCGCGCCTGGGCGACGCCCGAAGGCAACCTGGCGGCGACGCTGCTGGTGATCACCAACACCGAGCTTCGACTTGCCGCGACGCTCGGCTTCGTTGCCGGACTGGCGCTGGCCGACGCGCTCGACGCCGTCGTGCCGAAAGGCAGGATTGCGATCGGCCTCGATGGTGCGAGCCAGGGCAAGAACCGCTTCGAGTTGAAATGGCCGAACGACGTGCTTGCCTCGGGCGCCAAGCTCGCCGGCATCCTGCTGGAATCGGCGATGCTGGATGGCGACCGTTCGACGGTGGCTGTTGGCATCGGCGTCAATGTGGTGGCTTATCCCAATGATTTGCCCTATCCAGCGACGTCGCTCAACGCGCTGGGGTCTGCTTGCGATGCCGAGACGCTGTTTCTGGCGCTGTCGGATGCATGGAGCGAGAATGCCCGGCTGTGGAACGAAGGGCGTGGGCTTGCCGCCGTCAGGCGGCGCTGGCTGGCGCGTGCGGCGGGGCTTGGCGGGCAGGTTGCTGTCAGAATTGACGGTAATGTGGTGCGCGGCACCTTCGAGACCATTGACGAAGACTGCCGTTTCGTGATCCGCGACGATCAAGGCTCGGTTCTGACGATCGCCGCCGGCGACGTGCATTTCGGCGCGGTCGCATCGGCCGTCGGTTGACTGGCCAATACGTTTGACTGGCCAGGTATTTGACCAGCTTGAATTTGACCGGCCGACAATTTTGATTGGCCGACAATTTTGACCGGCCCACAATTTGACCGGCCCACAATTTGACCGGCAAGGAAGGAAAGACCATGGCGACAGCGGAAAATGCCGAACTTGTCTTCGTGCCGCTCGGCGGTGTCGGCGAGATCGGCATGAACTTCGCCCTCTACGGCTATGGGCCGGCCAATGCGCGCGAATGGATCGTCGTCGACGTCGGCGTTACTTTTCCCGATGCAACCCTGCCCGGCGTCGACCTGGTACTGCCCGACACCCGCTTCATCGAGGAGAATGTCGCCAATCTGCGCGGCATCGTCATCACCCATGCACATGAGGACCACTACGGGGCGCTGCACGACATCTGGCCGAAGCTCAAGGCGCCGGTCTGGATGACGCCGTTCGGCGCCGGCCTGCTGGAAGCCAAGCGGCAGGGCGAGCAAGGGGCGCCGAAGATCCCGGTGACGATCTATCGGGCTGGCGAGAAATTCACCGTCGGTCCGTTCGAGATCGAGGCCATCCCCGTCGCGCACTCCATTCCCGAACCGATGTCGCTGGCGATCACCACGCCGGCCGGCGTCGTCATCCATACCGGCGACTGGAAGATCGATCCGGCGCCGACGGTGGGGCCGATGACCGACGAGGCACGCTTCCGTGCCTATGGCGACAAGGGCGTGCTGGCGTTGATCTGCGATTCCACCAACGCGCTGCGGGAAGGGGAGTCACCGTCGGAAGTGGCGGTGGGCGAGGGCCTCAAGGGTGTCATCCAGAATGCCAAGGGCCGTGTCGCCGTCAGCAGCTTCTCCTCCAATGTCGGCCGCATCGTCTCGATCGCCAAGGCAGCGCGGGATGCCGGCCGCCAATGCCTGGTGCTTGGCCGCTCGATGAAGCGCGTCATCGATGTGGCTGATGAACTCGGTTACATGGACGGGTTGCCGGAATTCATCGCCGAGGAGGATTACGGCTTCATCCCGCGCGAAAACCTCGTCATCATCTGCACCGGAAGCCAGGGCGAGCCGCTTGCCGCACTTGCCAAGCTGTCGCGCGACGAGATGAAGTCGGTGGCGCTGACGGCCGGCGACACGGTGGTGTTTTCCTCGCGCACCATCCCCGGCAACGAGAAGGCGATCCTCGAAATCAAGAACCGCCTGATCGATCTCGGCATCAAGATCATCGAGGACGGCGATGCGCTGGTGCATGTCTCCGGCCATCCACGCCGCAGCGAATTGCGCAAGATGTATGAATGGGTGCGGCCGCAGATCGGCGTTCCCGTTCATGGCGAGGCGGCGCATCTGGTGGCGCAGGGCTCGCTGATGTCGACGTCCGGCATCGGCCAGGTGGCGCAGGTGCGCGACGGCGACATGCTCAGGCTGTATCCGGGTGCCGCCGCCATCATCGACCAGGTTCCGTTCGGCCGCATCTACAAGGACGGAAGGCTGATCGGCAGCGATCAGGCGATGGGCATTCGCGACCGCCGCAAGCTATCCTTTGCCGGCCATGTCGCCGTCAACGTCGTGCTCGACGACAAATACGAGCTTGCCGGCGATCCCGATCTCGTCGCCATCGGCGTCGCCGAGGCCGACGGCAGCGGCGAGAGCCTGGAAGACCTGATGATCGATGCGGCAATCGGCGCCGTGGACTCCATCCCCCGCCAGCGCCGAAAAGACCTCGACCTGGTCCAGGAGGCGGTGCGGCGCGCGGTGCGCGGCGCGGCCAACGAAGCCTGGGGCAAGAAGCCACTGGTGACAGTGTTCGTCACGCGGTGACGAACAAGGGAATAGGGGAGTAAGGCAGTAGGGGAGTAGGGAAAGTAGGAAGTAGGAGCGCAAACAGTCTGCACTTCTAGATCCTTTTTCCCTACTCCCCTACTGCCTTACTCCCCTACCCCCTAACCCGGGAGTACCCTATGCTCGGACGCCTCAACCATGTCGCGCTTGCGGTGCCGGATCTGGCCGCGGCTGCGGCGGTCTATCGTGATACGCTTGGCGCGCACGTAACCGCGCCGCAGGCGCTGCCGGAGCATGGCGTTACGGTGGTGTTCGTCGACGTCGGCAACACCAGGATCGAGTTGCTCGAGCCGCTAGGCGAAGCCTCGCCGATCGCCGCATTCCTCGAGAAGAATCCGTCCGGCGGCATGCACCATCTCTGCTACGACGTGGACGACATTGTTGCGGCACGCGACCGTCTCAAGGCCAGCGGCGCGCGCGTGCTGGGCGACGGCAAGCCGAAGACCGGCGCGCATGGCAAACCGGTATTGTTTCTGCACCCCAAGGATTTCTTCGGCACGCTGGTCGAACTGGAGCAAGCATGAGTTGGGTTTCGTTTGTCGCCCTGTTCTTCGCCACATGGTGGGTGGTGTTGTTCGCCGTGCTGCCGTTCAGCATGCGGACACAGGACGAGGACCGGGACGTGACGCTTGGCACGGTTCCGAGCGCACCGCGCGGACCGCATATGCTGCGCGCGGCGCTGCGCACGACAATCGCCACGCTGGTCCTCATGGGTATTTTCTACGGCATCACGAGAGGGCTTGGCCTCGGCATCGACGACATCCCGCACATCGTGCCGGATTTCAACCAGAGCCCAGCGCATTAGCCGGCTACCTACCGTGTCCGGCTATCCCAGCCTAGCCGACCCCTGAAATCAAGCTGAGCCAGCAAGGTCAACCCAAGTAAAGCCCGGGGCGGGCTTGGGCTGACGCAACGTCATGTAGTTTGGTAATCTGTCGTGCTAACCAAATGATTGCACAAAAAAAATGCAAGGCGCGAGGCCTTGCAATTTAAACGCGTCCGATCTGTTTCCGGTGTCCGGCGGCAGCGAGTTACCGCGCCTAGATCGCATCCTCCCAAGACTTTGACCGCGTAGGAGGGCAGATTTTTCTCTACCCTCTCGGTTATGTGGGCACACTAGCCTAAGGCGGGTGAAAATGTCACGAAGAATTTTGCCCGGAAACAGGCAATCTCGTGCTGCAGTGCACAATAGTACGGCAGGCGTTGCTTGCGAAACGCCCAGCAAGCCGCGTGCGGCAATTGCGGCGCCTGTGCAGCGCCTGGGCCGGGTTTCCATTCCGCCATGAAATGGCTATGAAGCCGGGGCAAGCAAGCCTGTGCCGCGCCGATTCCGGGGCCGCCATCCTCTCTCACGGACCAATTCATGCGTTTGTCGCGCTATTTCCTGCCCATCCTCAAAGAAAACCCGCGCGAGGCCGAGATCATCTCGCATCGGCTGATGCTGCGTGCCGGCATGATCCGCCAGCAGGGGCAGGGCAGCTTTTCCTGGCTGCCGCTCGGCAAGCGGGTGCTGGACAAGGTCTGCCGGATTATCCGCGAGGAGCAGAATCGCGCCGGCGCGCTCGAAATCCTGATGCCGACCATCCAATCGGCCGAACTCTGGCGCGAAAGTGGCCGCTATGAAGATTACGGCAAGGAGATGCTGCGCATCAAGGACCGGCAAGACCGCGATATGCTCTACGGGCCGACCAACGAGGAGATGGTCACCGAGATCTTCCGCTCCTATGTCAAGTCCTACAAGGACCTGCCGCTCAACCTCTATCACATCCAGTGGAAGTTTCGCGACGAGGTGCGCCCGCGCTTCGGTGTCATGCGTTCGCGCGAGTTCCTGATGAAGGACGCCTATTCCTTCGATCTCGATTATGAAGGCGCCAAGGCTGCCTATAACCGCATGTTCGTGTCCTACCTCAGGACGTTTACGCGCATGGGGCTGCAGGCTATCCCGATGCGCGCCGACACCGGGCCGATCGGCGGCGACCTCAGCCATGAGTTCATCATCCTGGCCGACACCGGCGAGAGCCAGGTGTTTTGCCACCGCGATTATCTCTCGCTGGCAGTGCCTGGCGCAGACACGGATTTTTCGAACGACGCCGAGATCGGCGCCATCGTCAAGACATGGACGACGCCCTATGCCACCACCGACGAGATGCATGACGAGGCGGCATGGGAGAAGGTGCCCGCGAGCGACCGGGTCTCGGCGCGCGGCATCGAGGTTGGGCATATCTTCCATTTCGGCGACAAATATTCCAAGCCGATGGGCGCCAAGGTGACCGGCCCGGACGGCAAGGATCATTTCGTTTCTGGCGGTTCCTATGGCATCGGCCCGTCCAGGCTGGTCGCGGCGATCATCGAAGCCAGCCATGACGATAACGGCATCATCTGGCCGGAGGCGGTGGCGCCGTTCGATGTCGGCCTAATCAACATGAAGGCCGGCGATGCCGAATGCGACCGCGTCTGCGGCGAGCTGCACGCCGCCTTTGTCGCCGCCGGCAAGGAGGTGCTCTACGACGACACCGACCAGCGGCCGGGCGGCAAGTTCGCCACCGCCGATCTGATCGGGCTGCCGTGGCAGGTGATCGTCGGGCCGCGCGGCATCGCCGCCGGCGAGGTCGAAATCAAGAACCGCAGGACCGGCGAGCGCGAGACGCTGCCGATCGCGGACGTGAAGCAGCGTTTCGGTGCCGCCGCATGAACAAAGCGGCGGCAGCAAGACCATCGGGCGCCGGGCCTTTTTCCGGCTTCGAGCGCATGGTGGCGTGGCGCTATCTGCGCTCGCGTCGCAAGGAGACGGTGATCTCGGTCATCGCCTCAATCTCCTTCCTCGGCATCATGCTGGGCGTCGCCACGCTGATCGTCGTCATGGCGGTGATGAACGGCTTTCGCGCCGAACTGCTGACGCGCATCCTAGGCGTCAACGGGCATCTGATCGTGCAGCCGCTCGACATGCCGTTGGAGGACTATGCCCAGGTCGCCGGCCGCATCAACGGCGTGCCCGGCGTCAAATACGCCATCCCGCTGATCGACGGGCAGGTGCTGGCGCAAGGCAATGTCGGCGGCGGCACCGGCGCGCTGGTGCGCGGCATACGCGGCGAGGATCTCGGCAAGATCACCATCGTCGCCAACAATATCAAGGAGGGCTCGATCGTCGGCTTCGACACCGGCGAAGGCGTCGCCATCGGCAGCCGCATGGCCGAGAATCTCGGGCTGGTGCTTGGCGATACGATCACGCTGATTTCGCCCGAGGGCGACATCACACCGCTTGGCACGACGCCGCGCATGAAAGGCTATCCGGTCACCGCGATTTTCGAGGTCGGCATGTCGGAATATGACAGTTCCATCGTCTACATGCCGTTCTCCGAAGCGCAGCTTTACTTCAACATGGACGGCCGGGCGCAGACGATCGAGATCTACGCCGACAATCCCGACAATATCGACGCGCTGAAGCCGAAGGTCGAAGAGGCGGCGCAGCGGCCGATCAGCCTTGTCGATTGGCGGCAACGCAACAAGACGTTCTTCGACGCGCTGCAGGTCGAGCGCAACGTCATGTTCATGATCCTGACCCTGATCGTGCTGGTGGCGGCGCTCAACATCATTTCGGGCCTGATCATGCTGGTGAAGGACAAGGGCCACGACATCGCCATCCTGCGCACCATGGGCGCGACGCGCAGTGCGATCCTGCGCATCTTCCTGATGACCGGGGCGGCGATCGGCGTTGTCGGCACCATTGCCGGCGTGCTGCTCGGCATCGTGATCTGCCTCAACGTCGAGCGCATCCGCCAGTTCTTCTCCTGGCTGGCCAACGAGCGGCTGTTCAATCCCGAGCTTTATTTCCTGAGCCAATTGCCGGCCCGCATGGATGCCAGCGAGACGATCTCCGTCGTTCTCATGGCGCTGGCGCTGTCGTTCCTGGCGACGCTGTTTCCGGCGTGGCGCGCGGCCAGGCTCGATCCAGTCGAAGCGCTGAGGTACGAGTGATGGCCGAAGCCATTATCGAGCTGAAGAGCGTCGAACGGCACTATGTGCAGGGACCGCGCAAGCTGACCATCCTGAACGGCGCCGATTTTTCGCTGAAGCGTGGCGAGATGGTGGCGCTTGTGGCGCCGTCGGGCACCGGCAAGTCGACGCTGCTACACACCGCCGGGCTGCTGGAGCGACCGGACGCCGGCGACGTGATCCTGGCGGGGCGCGCCTGCGGCCGGCTTTCCGACGACGAGCGCACGGCGATCCGCCGCAACGACGTCGGCTTCGTCTATCAGTTCCATCATTTGCTGCCTGAATTCTCGGCGCTGGAAAACATCATGATGCCGCAGCTGATAAAAGGGCTGCCGCGCAAGGAGGCGGCCGAGCGGGCGGCGCAATTGCTCGACTATATGCAGATCGGCAAGCGGGCACAGCATCGCCCCTCCGAGCTCTCCGGCGGCGAGCAGCAGCGGGTCGCCATTGCGCGTGCCGTCGCCAATGCGCCGCTGGTGCTTTTGGCCGACGAGCCGACCGGCAATCTCGACCCGGTGACCGCTTCCTATGTGTTCGAGGCGCTGGCAGCACTGGTCCGGCAATCGGGCCTGGCGGCGCTCATCGCCACTCATAATCATGAGCTCGCCTCGCGCATGGACCGCCGCGTGACGCTGGCCGACGGCAAGGTTGTGCCGCTTTAGGGTGCGCTGCAATTGAGGCGATGACGGCCTGCGGGCTGCCGTGCGCCGTCCCGCCGCTTTCGCGCGCCTGTTGGCCCGAAACGCTTGGCATCTCCCTCTCAACCCTTTCTTAACCCTGTCGAAATGACCGAGCGCAATTCCGGTGACACCCGGACTGCGATCGTTGACATTCGAACAAAATTAGAACAAAATACGAACATACTAACAACAGGAGAGAGTTATGACCGATCTTGTTCAGGATGTCGTTTCGCTGGTGTGCATGAGCACGTTCCTCATTTCCATGGCAATCTGGATCGGCGCGATGTGAGGCTTGAGCTCAAGGGCGGGCTCGATGCTGATGAGCGAAGGCCGCCTTCGCATATTGGCGCAGGCATTGGGCGAGTGTTTCAGCCGGCCTTGCGGGACACTTCGACAGGCGACACGGCGGCGGGCCCGAACACGTCCTCGAAAGCGGATTTCAGCGCCAGGTCGAGGTCGGCCATGGTCACGGGAAGGCCGAGGTCGACAAGGCTGGTGACGCCGTGATCCTGGACGCCGCACGGCACGATGCCGCTAAAATGGCTAAGGTCCGGCTCGACATTGATGGCGATGCCGTGAAAGCTCACCCAGCGCCTCAGCCTTATGCCGATGGCGGCGATCTTGTCCTCGGCCGCCGAGCCGTCGGGCAAAGCGGGGCGGTCCGGCCGCACCACCCAGACGCCGACGCGGTCCTCGCGGCGTTCGCCGCGTACGTTGAAGGCGGCCAGCGAGCCGATGATCCATTGTTCGAGAGCGGCGACGAAGGCGCGGACATCCTCGCGCCGCCGCTTCAGGTCGAGCATGACGTAGGCGACCCGCTGGCCTGGCCCATGATAGGTGTATTCGCCGCCACGCCCGGCGGCAAAGACCGGGAAGCGGTCCGGCTCGATCAGGTCCTCGACGCGGGCGCTGGTGCCGGCGGTGTAGAGGGGCGGGTGCTCGACCAGCCAGACCATCTCGCCGGCGGCGCCGCTGCGGATTGCCTCGGCGCGCGCCTCCATCACGGCGAGCGCATCGGGATAGGCGGTGAGCCCGGGCTCGATGCGCCATTCGACCGGCGCCGAGCCGGGCAAGGGCAGGAACGACGTGGCGATCTGGCTGCGGTCCGTCATGATATCTCGTCTCGCCACTCATATGGCGGCAATCGGTACAAACGTCCAGTTCCGGCGCGTTCGGCCCTTGAAGAGTTATGCCGATGTCCGGCCGATTATTGCTGGCCGCGCTACTTGTTTCACCGGAAACGATTTGCTACACGCCGCGGGCCGGTTGGTTCCGGCTCCTACCACGTGCGGTCGTGGCGGAATTGGTAGACGCGCAGCGTTGAGGTCGCTGTGGGGCAACCCGTGGAAGTTCGAGTCTTCTCGACCGCACCAATCAGTCTTTTGGCTGTGGAAGTTATTGCGATTTTTCAGGCTTGTCGCACAGCCGTGCAAATACGGCAAAAAGTGCACTGTCACCGTAATTTGTTAATTCGCGTTCTATGCCGTCTGTTCACTTTCCCGGACATCTGAGTTCACGGTTGGTGATGGGCATCGCAGCGAAGCAAGCACCTTTGCGCTTGCCTTGAAGGCATCCTATTCTGGAGGATAGCATCCGCTCGTGGGCATAGAATGTCGGTACTGCCGTCCTTAAGAATTTACGCGCCGCTCAACGCGGTGCTGGCTGCGACTGGGCTTGTGGCGGTGGCTGCGCTCACGACACCGGACATGTCCGGGCGAAGCAGACTGGCTTTGGCTGCCATGCTCGCGGTCATTTGGGGCATCTATCTCCTGGAATTGGCCGAGAAACTGCTCAGGCGCCGGGCGGGAGACGTTCGGGACAGGACGCCGGCAATCGCCATTGATGTGCTCGCGGTTTTGGTTCCACTCGCCGCATTTCTGCTCGTCGGCACGCCCGACCGGAGCCTCTACTGCGCTGTCTGGCTGCTGAAACCGCTGCGCGATTCAACTTTCTTCCCGCTGCTGGGCAGAATCCTGACCAACGAAGCGCGCAACCTGATCGGCGTCGCCACGGTCTTCGGCATCGTTCTGTTCGGTGTTGCGCTCGCAGCCTATGTGATCGAGCGCGACGTCCAACCGCAAAAGTTCGGCAGCATCCCCCAGGCAATGTGGTGGGCGGTGGTCACGCTGTCCACCACCGGCTATGGCGACGCTATTCCGGAAAGCTTCGCCGGCCGCGTCCTTGCCGGGGCGGTCATGATGAGTGGCATCGGCATCTTCGCGCTCTGGGCTGGCATTCTTGCCACCGGCTTTTATCAAGAAGTCCGTCGCGAGGATTTCGTCCGCAATTGGCAATTGGTCGCCGCCGTGCCGTTGTTTCAGAAGCTCGGCCCGGCCACACTAGTCGAGATCGTGCGCGCATTACGACCTCGCATCGTGCCGGCAGGCGCTGTGATCTGCCGCAAGGGCGAGACCGGTGATCAGATGTTCTTCGTCGTGGAGGGGCGCGTCAGCGTCGCGACGCCGAACCCGGTGGAGCTGGGCCCTGGTGCCTTCTTCGGCGAGATGGCGCTGATCACCGGCGAACCGCGCTCGGCGACCGTCAGCGCCACAACGGTGGTCTCACTCCTGTCGCTACACTCGGCGGATTTCCAGATGCTGTGCAGCAGCAGCCCAGAGATCGCAGAAATCATTCGCAAAACCGCGCTCGAGCGGCGCGGCGCGGCGCCTAAGGGTTGACCGCACTAGGTGTTCGTCAGGAGGAGGATGTGATGGCAAGGCTGCCAGCTGCCTGCCGATGGTGGCTGGCTGGAACTACGTGCTTTGCCGCTGTCGAACCACCCTCAATACAAATCGCCGCGGAATCGTAGAAAAATGCTTCAAAATCAACGCGGGCGGCGTTGCGGCGCGCTGCATCTCGACCGCACCATTAAATTCGAAAGCGGAATCTCTTCCTCGTTGAATTCTCGCACTGCGGGGAGCGTCCTTGTGGGGGGCACGTGCTTTGTGCCTGATTGCGGTCGCGAGTTTGGCTTATGCGAAGTGGCCATCGGCGGGCATGGCCATCTATCGACAAGCGCACATAACTATTCGCGCACCAGGCGTCCGGTCGCCCACCAGATCACCGATACAACAACGATCGATGCGTAGCCGTCCACGGCATAGTGCCAGCCAGTGAACACCGATCCGTACAGGATCAGGGCTGCAAAGGTCCAACCCAGAACGCCAAGCCAGCGATTGATCGATGACAGCAAATAGGCGTTCAATACGGCAAAGGCGACATGCATGCTTGGCATGGCCGAGATGCCGCCGCCAAGACTTGGCCGGCCGCTCTGGTAAGCCTTCAGGAGATATGCCGCGGGTTCCCGCACCATGTAACTATGGTCCAGCCTGTCCAGGGCCGCATTCAATCCGTGGAAGCGATCCACGCCGACAAAGTGGTGGTAGTAAACCGGTCCGACCGATGCCAGCGCCAGGGCCAAGACCGTTCCGAGGACGGACAACGTCAGCGCTGCTGCGCAGAGATAGCGGATGCGGGCAATCTCGTCCGACCAGAGCGACACGAAAAGGATGGTGCCGAACCACTGGTAAAACCAAATGACTTCATAGCTGTTGAAGACGACGGACGACCAATCGTTGCTGTCGAGCTTATGGACGATCTCCCATGGCGGCATCCCGTGCAGCCATTCGTCAGCGTCGGCCAACCAGTTGTCGGCATAGTATGGGACGACGGACGGGATGGCGATCTTGTAGGTAGAGAACGCGGTCAAGCTGGCAAAGAAGAACAGCAGCACCAGCAGACAACCACGCCAGCGCCCTTGAGCCAAATCCAGTGCGTAGCGAACCGGTTGCCGCCGGCCATGGATTAGCGCGGCACAGCAGACGCCACCGATAAACAACACCGGGATCCCAACAAGAAATTTGTGAGAATAGATTGAGGCAGACGTATAGAATACTTCTGGGTATAGTGCGGATGCGCCTAAAACATATGTCGCCATGAACAATGAGAGGCGCAATTGCCATATGGCGGAGGGCCTGTAGCGAGAGGCTTCCGTGGTTAGGGCCAAACCAATTTACCCGTTCTTAACGTTTCGCCGGAGAGACACATATACCGATAAGGTAAAAACCTTGCCGCCAGGTTTACTTTTCCCCGGTGGTCGACATTTGCCGCCGGCTCGCATGCGACGGATTGTTTCCCTGTAATCTTGCATCCGCATTTGCTGTCCAAGCCCCTGCGTGAAGGGATTGCCCCGGGGGCTGGAAACCGAACTGGTCGGTGCTTAACGCGGCCTGCCGCCTCCTGTTGACGTATCATAAGTTTTAGCTTATCATAAGTCATGATTTATGATTACGCAGGCATGGTGGCCTTGGCCGATCCGACACGCCGCAAGGTGTTCGAGCTCATCGCCGATCGGCCACGCTCGGTCATCGATCTGACGCGAGTGCTTCCGGTCTCGCAGCCGGCGGTATCGCAGCACCTCAAGGTTTTGAAGGAAGCCCGGCTGGTCCGCGCAGAGCCGAAAGGTGCCAGCAACATCTATCATCTCGACCCGCATGGGCTCGGCGAGATGCGCGCCTGGCTCGACCGCATGTGGGGCGATGCGCTCGACGCCTTCAAACGGGAAGTCGACAACAGCAAGGAGAAGAGGAAATGACGACCATGATCAAGCCCGCGCCGGTCAGGAAGTCGGTGACCGTGGAGGTGCCGCTCGACAAGGCATTCGATGTGTTCACCACAGGATTCGGGCGCTGGTGGCCGGCTTCGCACTCGATCGGCAAATCCGCCCTGACGACCGCGGTGATCGAACCGAAAGCCGGCGGCCGCTGGTACGAGATTGGCGAGGATGGGTCACAATGCGATTGGGGCGAGGTTCTCGCCTGGGATCCGCCGTCAAGGCTGACGCTCGCCTGGCGCATTGGAGCCGGCTGGCGCTACGATCCGGCACTGCTGACCGAAGTCGAGATCCGCTTTGTCGCGCTCGGCGAGAACGCGACGCGTGTGGAACTCGAGCACAGGCTTCTGGAGAACATGGGCGAAACCGCAGAGGCGATGCGCGAGGCCTTCGAATCCGAGGGTGGCTGGAGCGGTCTCCTGGACCGCTATGCGGCTGAGGCGAAGCGCCACGCCGCCTGATCGGGAAGCCTTCCATTCCAATACAGCGAGGCCCTCGCACTGTCGGCCTCGCCGTTTTGAATCAGTGTCGATCTGCCCATCTGGTTGACCGGGGCGGGGAGATACGCTGCCCTTTACCTGCCGCCGCGAAGGTTTGCAGCGCCGCAGGTTTGTAGAACGTCTTCTCCTCCTACCCTCCGGTATGCGTTGCGTCGTTTGGACGCGCGAACGGCGCTGTAGCAATTTGCCGTTGCGCATGGTCCTTTCGCAAAATCGATTCCGATTGTCAGGGTCATGCGTTAGACCTGACAGGCACCTTATCCGGAAATCCGATGGCGGGAGGCGCTGGTGGAAGGCCAGGACGAACAGATGACCGGCGCCAGGGCGGCCGAGGAGCGCCGCGCCGACATCTATGACGAGGACGGCGTCATCCTGTCGTCGTTCCTCGCCCAGATCGGTGCCGCGATCGCCGATCGCGATACGCTGACGCTGAAGCGTGAAGTCGACGATCTGCACCAGTCGGAACTCGGCCACCTGCTCGAGGCCCTGCACCCGGAACAGCGCCGCGCGCTGGTCGAATTGCTGGGCAAGGATTTCGATTTTTCCGCGCTGACCGAGGTCGACGAGGCGATCCGCCGCGACATCGTCGACAGTCTGCCCAATGCGCAGATCGCCCAGGCGGTGCAGGATCTCGATTCCGACGATGCCGTCTACATTCTCGAAGACCTCGACCAGGAGGACCAGGACGAGATCCTGTCGCAACTGCCGTTCACCGAGCGGATCAGGCTGCGGCGCTCGCTCGATTATCCCGAAGAGACCGCCGGCCGCCGCATGCAGACGGAGTTCGTCGCGGTGCCGCCCTTCTGGACGATCGGCCAGACCATCGACTACATGCGCGAGGACAACAATCTTCCCGACCGTTTCAGCCAGATCTTCGTCATCGATCCGAGCTTCAAACTGCTCGGGGCCATCGACCTCGACCAGATCCTGCGCACCAAGCGCTCGGTCAAGGTGGAAGAGGTCATGCATGAGACCAGGCATGCCATCCCGGCCACCATGGACCAGGAGGAGGCGGCGCGCGAATTCGAACAATACGATCTTCTGTCCGCCGCCGTCGTCGACGAGAACGAGCGGCTGGTCGGCGTGCTGACCATCGACGACGTCGTCGACGTCATCCAGCAGGAGGCCGAGGAAGATCTGCTGCGCATGGGCGGCGTCGGTGACGAAGAACTCTCGGACAGCATCTTTTCGACCTCGCGCTCGCGCGTGCCCTGGCTGCTGGTCAATCTTTTGACGGCTTTCCTGGCGGCTTCGGTGATCGGCCTGTTCGACCGCACCATCGAGCATATCGTGGCGCTGGCGGTGCTGATGCCGATCGTCGCCGGCATGGGCGGCAATGCCGGCTCGCAGACCATGACCGTCACGGTGCGGGCGCTGGCGACCAGGGACCTCGACATCTACAATGCCGGCCGCATCATCCGCCGCGAAATCGGGGTGGGCTTCATCAACGGCATCATTTTCGCCATCCTGATCGGCCTCGTGGCTGCTGCCTGGTTCCACGATCGCAATCTCGGCGGCATCATCGCTGCTGCGATGATCATCAACATGTTCGTGGCGGCTCTGGCGGGCATCCTTATCCCGCTGCTGCTCGACCGCTTCAAGATCGACCCGGCTGTGGCTTCGGCGGTTTTCGTCACCACGGTCACCGATGTCGTCGGTTTCTTTGCCTTTCTCGGGCTCGCCACATGGTGGTTCGGCGTGCGCTGAACGGCACCTCAATTGACTTTTACGTAAATGCCGTGCGAGGCTTTGGAAGGTGCCTTGTCCGCCGATTCTGTAAACGCCTGGGCGCCGGCGGCGCCGGCCAGTTGGAACTCGCGGCGTGGCCGGGGCATTGGAGTGACGATGCGGGAATATTATTCGATCACGGAGCTGACCCGCGAATTCGACGTGTCGACGCGGACGTTGCGCTTCTACGAGGACGAAGGGCTGGTGCAGCCGGTACGGCGCGGCCGCACCCGGCTGTTCCGCCCATCGGACCGGCATCTGATCCGCCAGATCATGCGGGGAAAGAGGCTCGGCTTCTCGATCAACGAGATCCGCGAAATCATCCAGATGTACAGGGAGCCGCCCGGCGAGGTCGGCCAACTCAAATTGATGATCAAGCGAATCGAGGAAAAGCGCGAGCATTTGCGCCAGAAACGCCGCGACCTCGAAGAGACCCTGGCCGAACTCGACCAGGCCGAGGAATCCTGCGTCGAGCGGCTGGTGGAACTCGGCGTCACCACATAGGCGCGGTGTCAGCCTCGGCTCAAATCCAGCGCCGCACCCTTTTGGCGTAGTCCCGGTACTTTTTGCCAAATTTGGCGGTCAGCACCTTCTCCTCGCTCTCGATCGTCAGCTTCTGCGTCAGGAACGCCGCGATGACCGCCAGCGGCAGGAACCAGGCGATCCCCGTGACAAAGGCGAGGCTGACCAGCAGCAATGTGTTGGCGAGGTAAATCGGGTTGCGGCTGACGGCGAAGGGTCCGGTGGTCACCAGATGGTCAGGCACGCCGTTCGGGTTGAGCGTCGTCTTGGCGCGGATCATGGTGCGGATTGCCGTGAACCAGAGCGCCGCAACCGCCACCAACCCCACAAGGCCGGCGGCGAACAGGATGTCGCCGAGAAGATCGCCGATCCACGGCAGCGGATAGAACAGCCCTAGTGCGACGCTGACGATGATGGCGGCGATATAGATCAGCGGTGGCCATGGGATGTGCCCCAGCTTCGGCTGCCCAGGATTTTGCTGCACGGGTTTCGGGTGACTGTCGCTCATTATTGTCCTCCCTCGATTAGCGCGTTCCTGGTTCCGCCGCCTCGGTTTGGGCGGTGCAGGTGCCGGCGAGCTCGCCAATATGCGCCTTCCACTCCGGGGACTGATCGTTGCTGTAGAGCCGGTTAAGCGAGGCTTCGCCCTGGAGAGTGTCCAGCATGCAGGCACAATAGCTGGAGCAGAACCCGGTGTCGCGTGCCTGCTCGCAGGATATCTGGCAGGATTTCAGAAAACTCACCTCCCTGGTTTCGGCCTGCGCCGGCATGAATTGCGAAAACAGCCAGACCGAGCCGATCAGCACCGGCTGATGGATCAAATAGAAGGCAAGGCTGTGCCGGCCGATGAAGACCAGCGGGTTTGCCCAGCGGCCGGGCGCCAAGGCCGACAGCCGCGTCAGTGCGCCGGAGGTGGCGGCGAGCTTGGTAACCGCGATGCCGGCAAGTACGGCGCCGAACCAGGGCAGCAGCGGAACGTAGTCATTGGAGCGCGGGTTGGTCGCCGACAGGCCGACCCACCACAAAGCCGGATGATCGAAAAGCTCGGATCGCAAGTAGAAAGGCGCGGCGATAACGAGGGCCGCCACGGCAAGCGTCAGCAGCGCCGGCAGCCGCAGGAACGCCAGGCCGAGCAAGCTGGCGAGCGCGATCTCGTGCAATATGCCGAAGAAGATGAAGCCGTCGGGCGTGGCGATGCGGGTGACCAGCGATATTGCGAGCGCTGCCCCGGCAACCATGGCGAAGCGCTTCCAGAAGCCGGTCCAGCGGATTTTTTTGCCATGGGCGAGATAGAGGCTGATGCCGACCAGGAACAGGAAGCTCGAGGCGATGCAGCGCGCGTAGATTTTCCACCAGCCGAAGGCGGTGAGGCCGGGATCGGTGTAGCCGAAGAATTCGAGGTCCCAGGTGAAATGATAGCTCGCCATGGCAAGCAATGCGATGCCGCGTGCAATGTCGATAGCGGCGATGCGCTTCGACTTCGGTTGATCCTGAACGGCTGCGCTCGGCGTGTCGATGCTCATTGGTCTCGCTGTCTTGGTTCAGCCCCGGCAAGACGACTATCACGGTTGCCACCGTCAAAAGAAGCAGGGCCTTGCGTCGCGTTGGTGACGGTCGGCGTCAGGGCTGCTTTAGGCCAGAGCCGGAAAGCCTTTGGCCGGCTTCGCTTTTTGCCGTGAAGGCGTCGGTTTCCTGTTACCCGGCCAGGAATCGCCGCGGCAGATTTGTGCTCCAACCCTGCTTCGGGCGATTCGGCTTCGGGGAACACAATGGCTACCCATGTGCGCCATCCGATCTGGCTTGCGGCCTTGCGGCCGGCGGATGCCCGCACCTTCGCCTCGCTCTATGCGGTCGAATCCTTCGCGCGCGCCACCGTGTCCAGCGTCATCCCGATCCAGGCCTATGAGATACTGCACAACGAGCAGATTGTTTCGATCCTCTACACGATCGTGGCGATGCTCGGCCTGTCGGCGACGCTGTTCATGCCGATGCTGATCGCCCGCTTTGCCCGGCGCTGGGTCTATACCGCCGGCGCCTGCCTGCTGGCCGCCGGCTCGCTGTTCTTCGTCACCCATACGCTGGCCGGCCAGGTGGTGGGCATGCTCTGCCGCGTCGTCGGCGCCGGCGCGCTGGCGATCACGCTCAACCTCTACATCATGGACCATATCCGCAAGACCGATTTCATGCAGGCCGAGTCGCTGCGCATGGCGTGGTCGATGCTTGCCTGGACCGCCGGGCCGACCCTCGGCATTTACCTCTACACGCGTTTCGGCATCTATGCCGCGCATGGCGCGGTGGCCGTCTTCGCCATGGCTTTGCTGGCGCTGTTCTGGACCTACCGGCTTGGCGATAACCCGTCGATCCGCCCCGGCAAGACGCGGCCGGTCAATCCGCTGGCCAATATCGGCCGCTTCGTCGCGCAGCCAAGGCTGAGGCTGGCCTGGCTGATCGCCTTCGGCCGCTCCTGCTTCTGGACGACGTTCTTCGTCTATGGGCCGCTGTTCATGGTGATCACCGGCGAGGGCAAGCTCGCCGGCGGCCTCTTGGTTTCGGCCGGCAATGCGCTTTTGTTCATGGCCATCTTCTGGGGCAGGGCAGGAAAGCGTTTCGGCGGCCGGCGCACCATGACGTTCGCCTATTTCGCGATGTCGGCAACGCTGCTGGCGGCCGGCGCCGTCGGCGAGGCCGCACCGCTCATCACCGGCGCCTTGCTGCTTTGCGGTGCCTTCTTCACCATCGCGCTGGATGCGCTGGGCTCGACCGCCTTCATGCGCTCGGTGCGCTCGTATGAGCGGGCACAGATGGCGGCGGTCTACCGCACCTATCTCGACTTTTCCGAACTGACGCCGCCGCTGGTCTATTCCGTGGTGCTGGCGTTCTTCCGCCTGGGCGCGGTTTTCGCGACCCTCGGCCTGCTGGCGGCGATCTGCGGCTTCGTCACCTGGCGCTATCTGCCCAAATCGCTTTGATGTTCGAGCGCCGCATGGCGCTCGCGCACCCAATTGTGGAAGCGGTGCAGTGCCGCATCGAACGCAGGCCGTTCTGTTTGACCGCGCAGATCGCGACGTCTGCGGCGCCAGTTCTCCGGTTTGGCGAGGCGGCGCATTCGCCACACGATCCGGCGGAATTTGGTTTGCCGGGCGCGGCGATTCTGCCTATAGTCGCTGATGTCGTCGGTTCCGTTTGGAACCAAGAGGGAATGCGGTGCGGGCGAAATTGTTTGCCCAATGCCGTGGCTGCCCCCGCAACTGTGTGCGGTAGTCCTCTCCATATGCCACTGAAGGTTCGCCTTCGGGAAGGTGGGGAAGGGCGCTGATCCGCGAGCCAGGAGACCTGCCGGCGACAGGAAACTGACTTCTATGCCCTCGGGTGGAGGGCGAAAGGACAAGACATGAATACCGCTTCCGTTTCGCTCGGCGCTTCCGCCTCCTCGCAGTCGCGTCTCCTGCAGCTGGCGCTTGCTGCATTCCTCGGCATTTTCGTCATGGGCTTTGTCGGCTTCTCGCATATCGATGCGGTCCACAATGCCGCGCACGACTATCGCCACTCGATGGGCTTTCCCTGCCACTGACAAGGGGCTGACATCATGACACTGTTTCGCAACGTCGTCTTCATCGCGGCGATCGCAGGGCTTGTGGCCGGCGTCGTTCTCGCCTGCATGCAGGCCTACGCCACCGTGCCGCTCATCCTGAAAGCGGAAGTCTACGAACAGGCCGGCGGCGGCCATGACCATGCCGCGGCACCTGCGGCACCGGCCGAAAACGCCGCCGGCACGATGGCTATGAGCAGCGCCGCGCCGGCACCGGCTGAAGCAATGGCTCCGGCTGAAGACGAAGGCTGGGCGCCGGCCGACGGCTTCGAGCGCTTTGGTTTCAGCGTCGTTGCCAATATCGTCACCGGCATTGGCTTCGCACTGGTCCTGGTCGCGGTTTCGGAATTCGCCGGCGGCATCGGCAATTGGCGCCAGGGCCTGTTCTGGGGCCTGGCCGGCTTTGCCGTGTTCACGCTGGCGCCCGGCCTCGGCCTGGCGCCGGAACTGCCGGCGATGCCGGCGGCCGACCTTGTCCAACGCCAGATCTGGTGGTGGGCAACAGTGGTGGCGACAGCGGCCGGTCTCGGCCTTATCGCCTTCCGCAGATCGCTGCCGCTGGCGATCCTTGCCGTGGCGTTGATCGTTGCGCCGCATATTGTCGGCGCGCCGCAGCCCGACAGTTTCGAGACGGCGATCCCGGAAGGCCTGCATCATCAGTTCGTGGTGGCGGTGACGCTGACCAATCTGGTGTTCTGGCTGGTGCTCGGTATGGTCGTCGGGCTGGTGCGCGGACGCTTCACCGGCGCGGCAACCAGCCTGCGCGACAGCTTTGCCTGACCGCGCTGCCGGGGCGCTGACCCTGGTTATCGGCGGTGCGCGCTCCGGCAAGAGCGCGCATGCCGAGAGGCTGGTGAGCGCCTGTCCGGCGCCGTGGAGCTATATCGCCACAGCGCAAGCCTATGACGAGGAGATGCGTCAGCGCATCGCGCTGCACCGCTCGCGGCGAGGCGATGGCTGGACGACCATCGAGGCGCCGCTCGACCTTGCCGGCGCGATCGAGGCACTGCCCGACGGCCAGCCGGTGCTGATCGACTGCCTGACGCTGTGGCTGACCAACCATATGCTGGCCGACCATGATGTCGAGGCCGAATGCCAAAGGCTGGCCGATGTGCTGTCGCGGCCGCGTGGCCCGTGGTTCGTGGTGTCCAACGAGGTCGGCCAGGGCATCGTGCCGGACAATGCGCTGGCAAGACGGTTTCGCGATGCCGCCGGCCGGCTGAACCAGGACGTCGCGGCGGTCGCCGGCACCGTGCTTTTGATGGTGGCGGGGCTGCCGCTCAAGGTGAAATGACATGGCTGATACTATCGATCCCAAGACCATTGAACAGGGGGACGAGGAACGCCACCGCGCCAAGATGGCCAAGCGCAAGGCGGTGCAGGACGCCGAGGTTGCAGCCAAGACGGTGGAGAAGGGGCTGTTGATCGTCAACACCGGGCCGGGCAAGGGCAAGACCACGGCCGCCTTCGGTCTGGCGCTCAGGATGCTCGGCTACGGCAAGCGTGTCGGCGTCGTCCAGTTCATCAAGGGCAAATGGCACACCGGCGAGAAGGACGCCTTTGCCGCCTTCGGCGACCGTGTCCTCTGGCACGCCATGGGCGAGGGCTTTACCTGGGAGACGCAGGACCTGAAACGCGACATCGCGGCGGCCGAGGCCGCCTGGGCGAAGGCGCTTGAGCTGATGGCCGAGCCGTCGATCAGCCTGGTGGTGCTCGACGAGTTGAACATCGCGCTGCGTTACGACTATCTCGACCTCGAAAAGGTGGTCGCGGCGCTGAAGTCACGTCGCGAAGGCCTGCATATCGTCGTCACCGGCCGCAACGCCAAGCCGGCACTGGTCGAGGCGGCCGACCTGGTCACCGAGATGGGCGTGACCAAGCACCACTTCTCCGCCGGCGTGAAGGCGCAGCAGGGGATTGAGTTCTGAGGGATTTGGAGATCGGGCAGAACGTTCAGAGGAAGATCCAACTCGGATGACGCTTGCCGAGGTTGCCCTCGACCTCTCAAGACCTGGGTTCCTCGCCCGCGGCGAAGCGGGGGAGAGGTGGCCGCGAAGCGGCCGGAGAGGGGGCCTTCGTAGGGCGCAGTCCCCCTCTCCGTCTCGGCTTCGCCGAGCCACCTCTCCCCACTCTCGTGGGGGCGAGGAACCCAAGCTGGAATGAAGGCCGGCAATTTTGTTCTTGCTTTGTGCCGGCAGCTATGCTACTAATTTCGCTATGGTGCCAATTGGCTCCAACGACCCGCCGCTTGGCGGGTTTTTTGTTTCCGTCGATATCGAGCCCAGGTCACGCCAAGATAGCAACCACTGCGACCACCCCGAACAGCCCGATCAGCAGCAAGTCGGCGACCCGGTAGAGTTTCAGAGCCCGTCGGATGTCGGTGCTCTCGACATCGTCGCGGCGGCCGCCTTCGCCCATCAACGCGTCTTCGACCATCACGCCGTCATAGGAACGGGGACCGGCGAGCGCCAGGCCGAGCGCGCCGGCCATCGCTGCTTCCGGCCAGCCGGCATTGGGCGAGCGGTGTCTTTTCGCATCGCGCCGCACGGCGTGCCAGGCGGCTTTGGCGTCGGCGCCCTTTACCAGGAAAGCCGCAAGCACGATCAGCAGCGCCGTCAGCCGCGACGCCGGCAGGTTGATCCAGTCGTCGAAGCGCGCAGCCGCCCAGCCGAAGGCTTCGTGGCGCGGAGTGCGGTGGCCGATCATCGAATCGGCGGTGTTTGCGGCCTTGTAGGCGACGCCGCCGGCGAGCCCGCCGATACCGATCCAGAAGGCCGGCGCGACGACGCCGTCGGAGAAATTCTCGGCAAGACTTTCGATCGCTGCGCGGCAGACAGCGGCCCTGTCGAGCTTTTCCGGATCGCGGCCGACGATCCTGGAGACGGCAATGCGGCCCATGTCCAGTCCGCCGCTGTCGAGTGCGTCGGCCACCGCTTCGACATGCTCGGCCAGGCTCTTCTGCGACAGCAGCGACGTCGCCAGGATTGCGGTGATCAACAAGCCGAGGGGAATGCTCCAAAGCATGGCTTCGATCCAGAAGGCGAGGGCGGCCGGCACCAGCACGATCACCAGCAGCGCGACGACGCCCCAGCGGCGACGGTCGGCGTCGGAATCAGTGGCGCGGTTGAGCCTGCGGTCGAGAAAGGATATCAGCCTGCCGAACCAGGTGACGGGATGGCCAATGGCATCGAAGAGCCGGGCCGGGTAGCCGAGTACAAGTTCGATGGCCAGCGACAGGAAAGTGATCAGGATCGACATGAAGTCTCTTGATGGGGTGACGGCGGCAGTGGACCACGGCGGAAGCCTTGGCCGGGCGAGGGCGCTTTTCCCTCACGCGCCGCTGCCTTTCGTCGACCTCTCGACCGGGATTAATCCGCACTCCTACCCGCTTTTCGATTTGCCCGCCACCGCCCTGTCGCGATTGCCGGAAACGGCGCGCAGCCGCGACTTGGCTGAAGTCGCGGCAAGCGCCTATGGTGCGCCGTCGGCGGCGAATGTCGCGGCGGCGCCCGGCACGCAGATCCTGTTGCCGCGCGTCGCTTCGCTGGTCAGCCCGGGCAAGGCGCTGGTGCTCGGGCCGACTTATGCCGAGCATCGGCGGGCAGCAGCGATCGCCGGCCACGCGGCGGCTGAAGTCGATGATTTCGAAGCCCTGGCGGCGGCCAACCTTGCGATCGTCGTCAATCCAAACAACCCGGACGGGCGCGTCGTCGAGCGCGAAAGATTGCTTCGACTTGCCGGGGCATTACGCGCCAGAGGCGGGCTGCTGGTCGTCGACGAGGCCTTCATGGATGTCGGCCCGCGTAGCGAGAGCCTGGCCGGCGATGTCGACCAGGGCGGCATCGTCGTGCTGCGCTCGTTCGGCAAGTTCTTCGGCCTGGCCGGCCTGCGGCTTGGGTTTGCATTGGCCGACGCGCTGATGGTCGAGCGGCTGGAGGCGCAATTCGGGCCATGGGCGGTTGCCGGGCCGGCGCTCGAATATGGCATAAGGGCGCTTGCCGACACCGGCTGGCAGGTCGGGATGCGGCGCCGTCTGGCCGAGGACGCCGCACGGCTCGACACGCTGTTCGGCCGCTTCGGCGTGCCTGTCGCCGGTGGCACCACGCTGTTCCGCTATCTCAGGCTGGCGAACGCTGCCGGCCTGTTTTCGGCGCTTGGCCAGCGCGGCATCCTGCTTCGGCATTTCGCCGGCCGGCCGGATGTGCTGCGCGCCGGCCTGCCGGGAGCCGACGAAGAATGGCGGCGGCTCGAATCGGCGCTTGCCGGCTGGGCCTCGCGGCGCGACGATGATGCCAAGGGAGAAACGACCCAATGATTCATGTCTGCTCGCTGTCCAAAGTCGAGGAAACGGTAACGAAGACCGGCGCCGGGCGGCTGCTTTCGCTGCTCGCCGCCGGAACGGAGGTGGTGCGACCGGCCTCGATCACCAGGGAAAACCATCTGCATCTGGTCATGCACGATATTGCGGTGGCGCAGGAGGGCATGACCATGCCGGGCGAGGAGCACGTTGTGACCCTGCTCGATTTCGCCCGCCAATGGGACCGCTCGCGGCCGCTGGTGGTGCATTGCTATGCCGGCATCAGCCGCTCGACCGCCTCGGCCTATATCATCGCGGCAGCGCTGGCGCCGAAGCGCGACGAGGCCGAGTTGGCCGAGACTCTGCGCAGGCTGTCGCCGACGGCGACACCCAATCCGCGGCTGATCGCGATCGCCGACACGCTGCTCGATCGCAGGGGCCGGATGATCGAAGCGATCCAGGCGATCGGGCGCGGCGCGGATGCTTTCGAAGGCACACCGTTCGAATTGAAAATCTGAACCTTAAAACAAGTTCCAGGGAAAGTGCGCAGGAGTTCTAGGACACGGCCAAGGGGCGAATGATGATCGGGAGAATTTTGGCCATCGTTGTTGGCGTGGTCTGCACGACAGGCAGCGCCGTGGCCGCCTCCATGCCGGCTCTCAAGTCGATCGACCTGGCAGCGCTTCAAGCCACTGTCGAGGGTTTGGCCAAGGAACTTATGCTGCCCGGTGCTATGGTTTTGCTCAAGACTCCGCGGGGCAACCTCGTCTTCGGCTACGGTACGACTGAACTGGGTGCCACGAACCCGCCGCGCGCCGATACCCACTTCCGTGCGGCCTCGAACACCAAGACGATGACCGCCGCTGTTATCGTGCAACTGGTGCAGGAAGGGAAACTGAGCTTTGCCGATCTGATCTCAAAATACGTCCAGCGCGTTCCCAACGGCGACGAGATAACCATTCGGCAGCTCATAACAATGCGGAGTGGCCTCCCTAACTTCACAAATGCGCCGGAACTTGCCGAAAGCCTGGACAAGTATCCTTACAGGGTATGGACCGCTGATGAAGTCCTCGGCATGGCGTTCAAACGGCCGCCGGACTTCGCGCCGGGTGCCGAATTCGAGTACAACAACACCAACTACTACCTGCTCGGCCTTGTTGCCGAGAAGATCGACGGCAAGCCGCTCTCGACCATCTTCCGGGACCGCCTTTTTGGGCCGCTCGGCATGAAGAACACGGCGTTGCCGCCGAGCACGTCGAACGCCATCCCCGAGCCATACTCAAACGGTTACCTCTACGGCAGTACTTCGTACGCCCTGGCTGATGCGCCCTATCCGGACGACCTCCAGGCTGCGGCCAGGGCCGGAACGCTCAAGCCCAACGACGACACATGGCAGAACCCGTCCGCCTACTTTGCGGCTGGCGGAGTCATCTCCACCGCCGATGACCTCGCGACCTGGATGCGCGCGCTGGTCGGGGGCAAGCTCTTCAATGCCGACTTCCAGCGGCAGTGGCTTGCAAGCCCTGTGGCGCCGGAGCCGGGCGAACCCGCCATGCAAAAATACGGCTATGGCATCCTAACGCTGACCTTCGGGCCTAACGAAATCTTCTATCACGAAGGCGAGATGCCCGGTTACCAGTCCTTCATGGGCTACGATCCGACCAATGACGTCACCCTGGTCATATGGACCAACCTGACTCTCGCGCTCGACGGCCAGGCGACCGCCAACACCTTGATGGTGAAGATACTGGACGAAATCTACACGGTGTCGCCGCTTCAAGAGGGGAAGTGAGGATCCTCGCGCGCGAATGGAATCGCCCCTCGTGAGCGGGGCCCGAGCTGGTGGGATCAAACACCTACGCCAGCCAATCCGCCAGCTTGGCCTTGCGCATGTCCCTAACCAAGCCGATGAAGCCGTCGGCCTGATGCTCGGCGGTGAGCCGGCCTTTTTCGGCGGTGGCAATGCTGGCGTCGCCGACCACGCCATTCGGGTTGAGATCGCTGGCGATCCAGGCGAAGGCGTGCGTTCCGGTGTGGCGCAGCAGCGAAAATTCCTTTTCGGCGCGGGCAACCTTGGACACGAAATTGTCGGCCTTGGCCATATCGACGAGGTCGGACCGGAAATGCAGCATCAGCGAGGTCTCGACGTCGCCGCCATGAATGCCGTGGCGGTCTTCGAGATCGGTGTACATACCGGCCGGCCGGCCAAAGCGCTGCCAGCTGGTCTTTACCGCCAGCATCTTTGCCCGCACACGCAATTCGCGGGTGACGATGCCCATGATCTCTTCATTGCCGCCATGCGAGTTGACGACAATCAGTTTTCGGACGCCGGCGCGCGCGACCGACAGGCCGAGTTCGGTCCATGCCTCGACCAAGGTCGTCGCCGGCAGGGTGAGGGTGCCGGGCGCATGCAGGTGCTCGTTCGACTTGCCTACCGCCTGCACCGGCAGGATGCGGATGTCGAGATCGCCGGGCAGGCGGGCGATCACCGTTTCCAGCATACCGTTCATGATCGAGGTGTCGGTCGAAACCGGCAGATGCGGCCCGTGCTGCTCGATCGCTGCCAGCGGCAGAACGGCAATGGTCGCCTCAGGATCGATGGTCGCGTATTCGGTGGTCCGGTAGTCACCCCACCATACGCGCTTTTTTGTTCCGGCCATTTTGAACCTCGAAGAGACTGAATGGGCGCTGCCCCTCACCCTTAGCCTCTCCCCGTGAAGGACGGGGGAGAGGGGGATCGCCAGCGTTCCGGCTAGCTCTTCTCCCCGTCACTACACGGGGAGAAGGCGCCGGCAGGTGGATGAGGGGCAGCGCCAACCTTTGTCGTGTAACTTGAGATCATCGGCCTGTCGATTCCAGCCGCTGGCCAGCGCTGCTCAACCCGCCGCGATGACCTCGATCTCGACCTTGAATTCCGGCCGGGCAAAACCTGAAACGATCATCAGCGTCGAGGCCGGCGCAGGGCTGGCGAACAGCCGGTCGCGAACCTCCATATAGGGGCGCAGGAAGGCGCGGTCGGTGACGTAGGCGTTGATGCGGACGATGTCGGACAGGCTGAGCCCGGCCTCGCCGAGAATCGCCGATATGTTCTGGAAACAGAGCTCGGCCTGTGCGCCGGCCTCTTCCGGGATCTGGTCGTCCGCGGTGATCGCGACCTGGCCCGAACACAGCACCAGCCGCTTGCCGGGCGGCAGCTCGACGCCGTGGCTGTAGCGGGCGAAGGGCGGCTTGATCGACTTCGGCGTGAGAAATTTGAACATGGCAATCTCCGTTCACGGCAGCCTATCGCATCGGCCCGAAAATCGAGATCGATTTTCGGAAAGCACGATGCGACAGGATACGAAGTTTTAGAGCATACTTTGTGCGTCCAAGTGGACGCACGTCGCTCTAATGCGGGATCGATACGGGCATCAAGATGGCGGTGCATGTCACGAGGGCGATTGTGGACAGGCGATCAAAAAATAGGCACGATGCCTTTCGTACAGCATGACCCGTCCGGCCTTCGCGCCGCCATTGCACAGGCGGGCATTGCACAAGCGGGCGGTCCCGGCGCAACGCGCCGGTGGCATGTGTCTTGCTTCTTGAAACAACGGTGTCGAGCCCGCCGCGTGACGCGCCGGAGCGAACAAAGGGTGGTGTGGATGTACGGAAAACTGAAGATTTCGGCCGGCGCGATCGTGCTGCTTGGCGCAGGCACGCTTGCTGCGGCAGCGAACGAAAAAGTCACCTTCGGCACCAACTGGCTGGCCGAGCCGGAGCATGGCGGTTACTACCAGGCGGTGGCGGATGGCACCTATACGGCCTGCGGCATCGACGTGACGATCATGCAGGGCGGCCCACAGGTCAGCGGCCGGCCGCTGCTGCTGGCCGGCAAGATCGATTTCTACATGGGCGGCAATTTGCTGTCGGCCTTCGATGCCGTGCAGCAAGGCATACCGATGCGCGTCGTGGCCGCCGACTTCCAGAAGGACCCGCAGGTCATCATGTCCCATCCCGGCCAGGGGCTGGACAAATGGGAAGACCTGAAGAACGCCGACCAGTACATCCTCGGCGACGAAGGTGCGCAGACCTTCTTCCAGTGGATGGTCACCGACCTTGGCTTCGATGCCGCCAAGCGCGTGCCATACACCTTCAACCCTGCGCCGTTCATCGCCAACAAGAAGTCGATCCAGCAGGGTTACGTCACCTCGGAGCCATTCGCCGTTCAGAAGCAGGGCGGTTTCACGCCGAACCAGTTCCTGCTGGCCGACTATGGCTGGGACACATATGCAACGACGGTCGAGACCATGCAGGAGACGATCGACAAGCGGCCCGAGGTGGTCCAGTGCTTCGTCGATGGTTCGGCCAAGGGCTGGTACAATTATCTCTACGGCGACAACAAGGCCGCCAACGAAATGATCAAGAAGGAAAATCCGGACATGACGGATGAGCAGATCGCCTTCTCGATCGAGCAGTTGAAGAAGTTCGGCGTGGTCGATTCCGGCGACAGCGAAAAGCTCGGCATCGGCGCCATGACCGACGCGCGCATCCAGAGTTTTTACGACAAGATGGTCAAGGCGAAGGTCGCGCTGGCGGGCATCGACATCAAGAAGGCCTACACGCTTTCCTTCGTCAACAAGGGCGTCGGGCTCGACCTGAAGAAGTAGACCGTGAAGCTGGAGAAAGTGGCGCAACAGCCAGGAAGTGTACCGCGGCCGACGCTGTTGGCGCTGCGTGGCGTCGGCAAGGTTTTTTCCAACGGCGTCACCGCGCTCAGCAATGTCGAGCTGACGATCCGGGAAGGCGACTTCCTCAGCCTGCTCGGCCCGTCCGGCTGCGGCAAATCGACGGCGCTGCGGCTGATTGCCGGCCTGTCGACGCCGACCTCGGGCCTGCTCGACTGGCGCGGCAGCGGCGCCCGCGATCGTTCGAATATCGGCGACCGCTCGAATATCGGCTTCGTCTTCCAGGAGCCGACGCTGCTGCCCTGGGCCGACGTCTTCGACAATGTCTGGCTGCCGCTGCGGCTGAAGGGCGTGTCGCGGGCCAAGGCGGCACCGACGGTGATGGAGATGCTGGCGCGGGTTCACCTGACCGGCTTCGAGAAGGCGGTGCCGCGCGAACTGTCGGGCGGCATGAAGATGCGCGTCTCGATCGCCCGCGCCATGGTGACCAAGCCGCGGATTCTGTTGATGGACGAGCCGTTCGCGGCACTCGACGAGATCACCCGCTTCAAGCTCAACAATGACCTTCTGGAGCTATGGCAGGATGAGCGTTTCACCGTCGTTTTCGTCACCCACAGCGTCTTCGAAAGCGTTTTCCTCTCCAACCGTGTCGTCGTCATGGCGGCGCGGCCGGGCCGAGTGTTCGCGGAGCTTGCCGTCGACGCGCCCTATCCGCGCGACGAGGCGTTTCGCACCTCGCCCGACTATGCCGCGCTCTGCCGCCAGGCATCGGACGTGCTGATCGGCGCCATCAACTCAACTGCCGGACCGCATCATGACGGCCATTGAAGAACCAGTCCTGGCGCTCGACCCGGAGGAGGCGCGCCGCGTCCGCCAGGAGCGCTTCGAGCGCATCGGCAGATGGCTGCTGCCGCTGGCCATCATGATCCTGGCGATCTGGCTGTGGGACCGTGTCTGCGTCTGGAACGACATCCCGAAATACATTCTGCCGCGTCCCGGCGTGGTGCTGCAGACGTTGCATGACGATGCCGGGCTGCTGTTCTCCTCGCTGCTGGTGACACTCAGGATCACCTTCTTGAGCCTGCTTCTCGCCGTCATCGGCGGCGTCGGGCTGGCGGTGCTGTTCGCTCAGTCGAAATGGGTGGAGATGTCGTTCTTTCCGTTCGCCATCGTGCTGCAGGTGACGCCGATCGTCGCGATCTTTCCGCTGATCAACATCTATGTCGACAACCAGACGACAAAGCTTTTGCTTTGCGCCTGGATCGTCGCCTTCTTCCCAATCCTCTCCAACACCACGCTCGGCCTCAATTCCGTCGACCGCAATCTGCGCGACATGTTCAAGCTCAACGGTGCGACCCGCTGGCAGCAATTGCGCTACCTGCGGCTGCCGGCGGCGATGCCTTATTTCCTCGGTGGGCTGAAGATCGCCGGTGGGCTGTCGCTGATCGGCGCGGTGGTGGCCGAGTTCGTCGCCGGCGCCACCGGCCAGTCGTCCGGCCTCGCCTCGCGCATCATCGAGGCCGGCTACCGGCTCAACGCGCCAAGGCTGTTCGCGGCGCTGATCCTGATCTCGCTGACCGGCATCCTGATCTTCCTGGTGCTGTCGCTGGTATCGCATCTCATTTTGCGGCGCTGGCATGAGAGCGCGCTGAAGCAGGAGCGGTAGGCATGGTCGGCGCCGCTACCCCCCTCTGTCCTGCCGGACATCTCCCCCTCAAGGGGGGAGATTGGACCTCATTTCGGATTTCGCCAATTACTGACGTGGCAAGGCGTGTGCCCCGGTTGAAGCTGCCGATCTTCCCCCTTGAGGGGGAGATGTCCGGCAGGACAAAGGGGAGTGCGGCTTGATACCAGCCTCTGGTCCTTATCATCTTGCAAACGTTCGTGTTCATCAGTCGCTGACGCCAAGACTGGCCGCAGCATTCGATGCCGACGGCTTTGCGCTTACGGATATCGCCGTCGCCAACGGAAAAATCTCCAGCATTGCAGCACATCAGCGATCCAATGCACCGGCAGGCGCCATCGACCTCGGCGGCCGGATCGTCTTGCCCTGCTTCGTCGACTGCCACACCCATATCGACAAGGGCCATATTTGGCCTCGAACGCCCAACCCGGACGGCACCTTCATGGGCGCGCTGAACGCAACGGGCGCCGACCGGGCGGCGCGCTGGAGCGCCGACGACGTTGCCCGCCGCATGGATTTTTCGCTGCGCTCGGCCTATGCGCATGGTACCAGGGCGCTGCGCACGCATCTCGACAGCGTTGCGCCGCAAGAAGAGATCTCCTGGCCGGTGTTCGAGACGATGCGGGATAAATGGCGCGGCCGCATCGAGCTGCAGGCGGCCTGCCTGCTCGGCATCGAGGGCGTGCGCGACAGGAAATGGTTCGAGAGGCTGGCCAAGCGAGTGGCTGCGGCCAACGGCGTGCTCGGCGTCGTCACCTATATGGTGCCGGATCTCGAAGAACTGCTCGACCAGGTATTTGCGCAGGCGATCAAGCACGGCCTCGACCTCGATTTCCATGCCGACGAGACCGACGATATCGCGGCGATCTCGTTGAAGAAAATCGCCGAAGCCGCCCTTTGGAACGGTTTCGAGGGAAACATCCTGGTCGGCCATTGCTGCTCGCTGGCGCGCCAGCCCGATCTCGACGTGCTCGACACGCTGGACAAGGTCGCCAAGGCCGGCCTGGCGGTGGTGTCGCTGCCGATGTGCAATCTCTATCTGCAGGACCGGCGCGGCGACAACACCACGCCGCGCTGGCGCGGGGTGACGTTGCTGCACGAGATGAAGGCGCGCGGCATTGCCGTGGCCGTCGCCTCCGACAATACGCGCGACCCGTTCTACGCCTATGGCGATCTCGACATGCTTGAGGTTTACCGGATGGCGACGCGCATCCTGCATCTCGACCATCCCGTCGCCGACTGGCCGCAAGCGGTGACTTCGACGCCGGCCAAGGTGATGCGGCTCGACGGTTTCGGCACGCTTGCCGCCGGAGCGCCGGCCGATTTCGTCGTCTTCAAGGGGCGGAGCTGGACGGAATTGCTGTCACGGCCCGAATCGGATCGCATCGTTGTACGCGACGGCCTGGCGATCGAGCGCCAGTTGCCCGATTATGCCGAACTCGATGATCTGATGGTGGAATGATGGATATTGCGGCGCTCAAGCGCGACCTGCACGGTTTGAAGATCGACGACCATCCGGCGATCGTCCAGCAGAAGAGCCGCGACTTCTACTGGTACAGCCCGGTGCTGAAGCAGCAGCTCGATCACGTCACCGGCGACCTGATCGTGACGCCGAAAACCGAAGACGAGGTCGTCCGCATTCTCGCCGCCTGTCACCGGCATGGCGTGCCGGTGACGCCGCGCGGCAGCGGCACCGGGAACTACGGCCAAGCGATGCCCTTGTCCGGCGGCGTCGTGCTCAATCTCGCCGAGATGAACGCGGTCAAGACGATCGCCCCCGGCCGTGTCGTCACTGGTCCCGGCGCCGTGCTCGCCGATATCGACAGAGCGACGCGGGCGCATTCCGGCCAGGAGCTCCGCATGTCGCCGTCGACCTACAACACGGCATCGATCGGCGGCTTCGTAGCCGGCGGCTCCGGCGGTATCGGCTCGATCCGCTGGGGCGGACTGCGCGATCTCGGCAATGTCATCCGACTGAGGACCGTGACGATGGAAGCTGAGCCGCGTGTCATGGAGCTCACCGGCGAGGACGTGCTGAAGGTGATGCATGCCTACGGCACCAACGGCATCATCACCGAAGTCGAGATGCCGCTGACCGCCAGCTATGACTGGATCGACGTCATCGTCGGCTTCGACGATTTCATGGATGCGGCCGGGTTCGGCAACGACCTCGCCATCCAGGACGGCATACTGGCGAAACTGATCACGCCGATCGCAGCACCGATCCCCTACGATTATTTCAAGCGCCACCAGCGGTTTTTCCGGCGCGGCCAAAGCATCGTCGTCCTGATGATCGCACCGCATGCGATGGATGCCTTCCTTGCCTTCACGGCGCGCAGCAAGGGCGAGATTGTCTTCCGGGCCGACAAGGAGGCCGATCTCAAAGGGTTGCCGCCGGCCTATGAGCTGACCTGGAACCACACGACGCTGCGTGCCATCCGGGTCGATCCGACGATCACCTACCTGCAGACCCGCTACCCTTCGCCGGACCACCTCGGCCACGTCAAGGCGATGGTCGATCGCTTCGGCGACGAGGTGCCGGCGCATCTCGAATTCATTCGCTTCGACGGCGCCATCGGCATCGCAGGGCTGCCGCTGGTGCGTTTCACCACGGCGGAGCGGCTCGACGAGATCATCCGCATCCACGAGGACAATGGCTGCTGGATCTTCAACCCGCACCGCTACACGCTGGAAGAAGGCGGCATGAAGCGCACCGACGAGGTGCAGCTCGCCTTCAAGCGCGAAACCGACCCGCAAGGGCTGCTCAATCCGGGCAAGATGATCGCCTGGGAAAATCCGGACTATGATTATCGCTCGGGCAAGTCGTTTCTGTTCAAGGGGCTGGAGAACGCGGGTTGAACATCCTCGTCCTCTACGCTCATCCGGTGGAGACCAGCTTCAATGCCGGCCTGCACCGGACCATCGTCGAGCGCCTGAAGGCGGCCGGCCATGTGGTAGACGACTGTGACCTCTATGCCGAGAATTTCGATCCCAGGCTGACGCGCGCCGAACGGATGTCCTATCACGACGAACGCAGCGACGGCGATCCGGCGTCGCCTTATGTCGAGCGCTTGCTGCGGGCCGAGGCGCTGGTGCTGTCGTTTCCGGTGTGGAACTTCGGCTATCCGGCCATTCTGAAAGGCTTTTTCGATCGCGTCTTCCTGCCCGGTGTGTCGTTCAAGCTGGTCGCCGGCAAGGTGCAGCCGTCACTGCACAATATTCGCAAGGTGGTCGCCGTCACAACCTATGGCGGCAGCCGGTTCCGAGCCATGCTGATGGGTGACCCGCCGCGCAAGCTGGTCAATCGGGTGCTACGTGCGACGATCAAGCCCGGCGGGTCGGTTTCCTACCTTGCGCATTACTCGATGAACCTCTCGACCGAGGGCAGTCGGACCAGGTTCGTGGCGAAAGTCGCGGCCAGGATGGACGCGTTATGAGGTGCGCTACATCCGCACCCGTTCCGCCTTCGGATCGTACATCGGCTTAAGCGACGCCTCCGCGGCAAAGCGCTCGCCGGCGATCTCGATCTCGTAGGACGACGACAGGACATCCGCCTCGCTCTCGCCCTTGCAAGGCACGTAACCAAGCCCGATAGCGCCGCCGAGATGATGGCCGTAATTGCCCGAGGTGATCGGACCGACGATCTTGCCGTCGCGCAGGATCGCCTCGTTGTGGAAGAGCAGCGGCTCGGTGTCGTTCAGGCGAAACTGCACCAGCCGGCGCGACAGGCCGGTTTCTTTCTTCTTCAGCACCGCATCGCGGCCGAGGAAGTCTCCCTTGGCCGTCTTCACGGCAAAGCCGAGGCCGGCCTCCAGCACATTGTCTTCGTCGGTGATGTCGTGGCCGAAATGCCTGAAGGCCTTTTCGATGCGGCAGGAATCCAGTGTGTGCAGGCCGCATAGCTTCAGGCCGACGTCGGTGCCGGCTTCTTCTATAGCCTCGAAGACGTGGGCGGCCTGATCGGTCGAGACATAAAGCTCCCAGCCGAGCTCGCCGACATAGGTGACGCGGTGGGCGCGGGCCAGCCCCATGCCGACTTCGATCTCCTGAAACGTCCCGAACGGATTGTTTTCGTTTGAAAAATCGTTGGGGCTCACCCTTTGAATCAGCTTTCTCGCATCCGGGCCCATCAGGCAGAGCACGGCTTCGGCAGCGGTCACATCGGTGATGACGACGAACTCGTCGGCAAGGTGTTTTCGCAGCCAGGCCAGATCGCGCTGCAGCGTCGCACCGGGCACGACGAGGAAGAAGGCTGTTTCAGACAGCCGCGAGACGGTGAGGTCGCTCTCGATGCCACCGCGCTGGTTGAGCATCTGGGTATAGACGATCTTGCCCGGCGCCACATCCATGTCGTTGGCGCAGAGCCTTTGCAGGAAGGCGCAGGCGTGGCGGCCTTCGACGCGGATCTTGCCGAACGAGGTCATGTCGAACAGGCCGACGCCGTTCCTGACCGCCAGATGCTCCTCGCGCTGGTTGTCGAACCAATTCTGCCGTTTCCAGGAATAGCGGTATTCGCGCTCCTGGCCGGGCCTGGCGAACCAGTTGGCGCGCTCCCAGCCGGCGACCTCGCCGAACACCGCACAGCGCGCCTTCAGATGCTCATGCAGCGGCGAGCGCCTTATGTTCCGCGAAGTCGCCATCTGCCGGTAGGGGAAATGATCGGCGTAGAGCAGGCCGAGCGTTTCGGAGACGCGCTCCTTGAGATAACGGCGGTTCTTCTGGAACGGCTGGGCGCGGCGGATGTCGACCTCCCAGAGATCGAAAGGCGCCTCGCCGTCATTGATCCATTGCGCCAGTGCCATGCCGGCGCCACCGGAGGAGACGATGCCGATCGAATTGTAGCCGGTCGCCATCCAGTAGCCGGAAAGCTCCGGCGCCTCGCCGAGATAGTAGCGATCGTCGGGCGTGAAGCTTTCGGGGCCGTTGAAGAAGGTGTGGATGCCGGCGGTGGCCAGCATCGGCATGCGGTTGACGCCCATTTCGAGGATCGGCTCGAAGTGATCCATGTCCGCGGGCAACTGGTCGAAGCAGAAATCCTCGCTTATGCCGTTCATGCCCCACGGCTTGGCTACCGGTTCGAAAGCGCCGAGCATCATCTTGCCGGCATCTTCCTTGTAGTAGGCGCACTCGTCCGGGACGCGCAGCACCGGCAGGCGGGAAAGCCCGGCGATCGGTTCGGTGACGAGATAGAAATGTTCGCAGGCGTGCAACGGGATGGTGACGCCATTCTGGGCGCCAAGCTCGCGTGCCCACATGCCGGCGCAGTTGACGACGATGTCGGTATCGATCGTGCCTTGCTCGTCGCCCTGCGCCCAAGACACTCCGGTGACGCGGCCGGCCCTGGTATGGACCTTGGTCACCTTCACATTCTCGACGATCGTCGCACCACGCTGGCGCGCGCCCTTGGCCAAGGCCATGGCGATGTTGGCGGGGTCGCACTGGCCGTCGAGCGGCAGATGCACGGCGCCGACCACATCGGATACATTGAGATGCGGGTACATCTGCTTGACTTCACGTGGCGAAATCTCGCGCACGTCGACATCGAAGGCGCGGGCGAGAGACGCCTGCCGATAGATCTCGTGCTTGCGCTCCTCGGTCAGCGCCACGGTGATCGAGCCGACCTGGCGCATGCCGGTGCCGACATCGGTCTCGGCCTCGAGCTTGACGTAGAGGTCGGCCGAATATTTCGCCAGCCGCGTCATGTTCTGCGAGCCGCGCAATTGGCCGATCAGGCCGGCAGCGTGCCATGTTGTGCCTGACGTCAGCTGCTTGCGCTCGAGCAGCACGATATCGGTCCAGCCGAGTTTGGCCAGATGATAGGCGACCGAACAACCGGAGACGCCGCCGCCGATGATGACCGCCCTTGCTTTGGGAGGAATGGCCTTAGTCGGAATGGTTTTGGTGGGCGGGGCGCTCATGCGGCCTCACGGCGATAGCTGGATGCGAAGCGGCGCAGGCGTGTGGCAGCCTCCATCAGCACCGGCTCAGGCTGGCAGAGGCTGAAGCGGATGTGGCCTGCTGCGGCCGCGCCGAAGCTCGAGCCGGGCATGACGCCGACCTTTTCCTGGTCGAGGAAAGCCCAGGCGAATTTTTCGTCGTCCGGCTCGATCGCCGATATGTCGAGCATCACATACATGCCGCCTTCGGAGCCGCGCACGGTGACGTTGTTCATACCGCGCATGGCATCGAGAACGACGGCGCGCCTCGCGGCATAGCGCTCGGCGATCTCCTCGACGCCGTAGCCGTTTTCGAGCGCCTCGGCGCAGGCGAGGCTGATGAAGGCGGGCAGGCCGTAGGTCATCACCAGATTGAGGTCGGTCAGCAGCGAGATCATCTCCTCGGGCCCGGTCAGCCAGCCCATGCGCCAGCCGGTCATGCCGTGGCTCTTGGACATCGAATTGATGACTAGCGTGCGTTCCGTCATGCCAGGCAGCGAGCGTGGTGAGACGTGCTCGCCGCGGCCCAGCGTCCAGTAGACCTCGTCCGACAGGAGCCAAAGGTCATGCTCGCGGCAGATCTGCGCCAGCTCTTCCAGGCGCTCGCGCGAATAGACGGCGCCCGTGGGATTGTTCGGCGTGTTGATCAGGATGGCGCGGGTGTTCGGCCGAAGGGCGGCGCGGATGTCGGCGGCGCGCGGCTGAAAGCTGTCTTCGGCGGGGGTCTCGACGACGCTGAACTCGGCGCCCGCCGCACTGAAGGTATTCGGATAGGTGGCGTAATAGGGCGCTACGACGATGGCATGGTCGCCCTGGTCGAGAACCGCTTGAATGGCCGCGTAAAGCGCGGCCTGCCCGCCCGGCGTGGCGATGACCTGGTCGGGGCTGGTCGCAACCCCGGTGCACTGCGTCGAGGCCGCCGCCATCGCCTTGCGCAGGCGTGGAACGCCGGCAAGCGGCGTGTAGTGGTGATTGCTGGCGCGGACGGCCGTCACACAGGCTTCGATCGTCTCGCCCGGCGTGTCGAAATCATGGTCGCCGACCGACAGCATGATGATGTCCTCGCCAGCCTGCTTGCGCGCCCAGGCAGCGGAATGAACCTCCCAGCCATCCTTGCCCGAAGGCACGATGCCGGAAATGCGCGATGATGGTCTGGGCATTATGCTACTCCCGAAATTTCGTAGCCGGCCTGTTCGAGCCGGTCGCGCAGCGCGGCGATGTGGGCAGGTCCGACTTCGCAGCAGCCGCCGACGATGCCGGCGCCAGCCTCGACCCAGCCGATCGCCTGGCCGGCATAGGCATCCGGATCAAGGTCGTGGCGGGCGTGCAGCACTTCCACGGTACCGCCATGCTTGAGCGCCTCAATCGAGGTGAAGCCGTTGGCATAAGCGCCGACCGGACCGCCGAGAGCGATCAGTTCGGGCAGCGCTGCAGCGATCGCTTCGGGCCGGCAGCAATTGATCAGCCGGGCCGCGACGGGGAGGCCGGCAAGAGCGCCCGACGCCGCCGCAATGGCTTCGCCGCTGCGCAGGCGCGGCGTGCCGTGGTCGGCAAGCGTCCACGACACCCATACGGGCTTGCCGCTTTCCGACGCCGCGGTGACGGCGGCGCGCGCCTCTTCGGCCGACGCCATGGTTTCGCACAGAAACAGATCGACGCCGTCCGCCTGCTCGGCAACGATACGGCGATAGATGTCGAGCGTATCCTGGAAGGATATCGTCAGCGCCGGCGCATAGCTGCCGAACAGCGGCGACAGGCAGCCGGCGATCGCCGCGTCGCCGGCCTGGTCGCGGGCTTGCCTTGCCAGTTCGATGCCGCGCTTCTGCAGCGGCTTGAACAGCTCTTCCGCGCCTTCGCGTGCCAGCCGCTCCGGCGTGGCTGAATAGGTGTTGATGGTGATGACGCGGGCGCCGGCGCGGATGAATTCCGCATGCAGGTCGCGCACCAGATCCGGTTCGTCGATCAGCACCCTGGCCGACCACAGCGGCGTCGGCTCGGAACTGCTACGGCGGACCAGCTCCTGGCCCATGCCGCCATCGGTAAGGGTGACAGTCTTCATGCTCTGAGCCTCTCGTTCTTTGGATCCCATAACGGCTCATCCTTCTGCACGACCGCCCGAAAACGTTCGCCGAAGATCTCGATCTCGACCGCGGTTCCCGGCTCGGTGAGGTCGGCGCGCAGCATGCCGAGCGCGATCGACCTGTCGATGCGATGACCCCAGCCGCCGGATGTCGTCTCGCCGACGATCTGGCCGTCATGCCACAGCGTCGACATGTAGGGCGCATCGCAGTCGCCGGGGTTTTCGACAACCAGCGTGACGAAGCGTTTCTTTACGCCCTGCTGCCTTTCGTTCTGCAGCGCCGCCTTGCCACGGAAGTCGGGCTTGTCCCATCTGACGAAGCGCTCCAGCCCGCCCTCCAGGATCGAATAGTCGGTCGACAGGTCGCCCTTCCAGGTACGGTAGCCTTTTTCGAGCCGCAGCGAATCCAGCGCGTACATGCCGAACGGTTTTAGTCTATGCCTCTTCCCGGCCGCCCAGACGGCGTCGAAGATGGCTGCGGTATCGTCGACCTTGCTGTGGATTTCCCAGCCGAGCTCGCCCGCGAAGGACACGCGCACCAGCTTTGCCCAACGTCCGGCGATACTGGTTTCCTGATGCGTCAGCCAGGGCAGGGTGAGGTCGGCTGCGCAGAGTTCGGCCAGGATTTTTCGCGAGTTGGGGCCGGCGAGGATCTGGGTGGAGTATTCCTCCGTCCGGTCGACCAGCTTGAATGCGGCGTCCTTCGGGATGCGCGATTTCAGCCATTCGAAATCATGCCATTGCGCCACCGCGGCGGTGATCAGTGTCATCAGGTCTTCGTCGTGACGGACCACCGACATTTCGGTGACGATGCTGCCCTTGTCATCGGCAAAATAGACGAGGCCGATGCGGCCGGGTTTCGGCACCAGGCCTGTGACCTGGAGGCTGAGCCATTCGGCGGCACCTGGACCATCGAGATTGAAACGGGAAAAGCCCGGCAGGTCCAGAATGCCGGCGGCATCCCGGACGGCGAGGCATTCTTGGCGCACACGATGCTGCCACGGCCCGTCGCGGCGGAAAGTCAGCGTGGCTTGTTCGGAGACGTCGTCACCGGGCTGCGCATACCAGGTGGCGCGTTCCCAGCCATTATAGGCATCGAACTGGGCGCCGAGTGCCTTGATGCGGCCGTGGAGCGGCGACAGCTTGCGGTCGCGTCCGGCCGGCCAGGCATGGCGCGGGAACTGGATGGCGTATTCGTTGCCGTAGATTTCCATGCCCTTGGCAACGCAATAATCCGGAGCCGAGGCGAAGGCGGTGAAACGGCGCGGATCGCAGGACCACATATCCCATTCGGTCTGGCCCTCGGTCACCCATTCGGCCAGCACCTTGCCGGCGCCGCCGCCCTGGGCGATGCCGAAGGTGAAGACGCAGGCCTCGAAGGCGTTGGGCACGCCGGGCATCGGCCCGATCAGCGGGTTGCCGTCCGGCGCATAGGGGATCGGCCCGTTGATGACCTTGGATAGGCCGGCGGTGCCGAGGATCGGCACGCGGGCGACAGCATCGGCCAGGTAATCTTCCAGCCGATCAAGATCGTCGGGAAACAGCTGGAACGAAAAGTCGTCGGGCATCGGGTCGTTGTGGCCGACCCAGTGGGCGCGGCAATTGCGCTCATAAGGGCCGAGATTCATGCCGTTCTTTTCCTGGCGCAGATAATAGGACGTATCGACGTCGCGCAGCAGCGGCAGCTTCTTGCCCTGTTCCTTCGACCACGCCGCCAGTTCGGGGATTTCCTCGAACAGGATATATTGATGGCTCATCACCATCATCGGCACCTCGCGGCCGAACATCCTGCCGATCTCGGCGGCGCGGTATCCGGCGGCGTTGACGACGATCTCGCAGCGGATCTCGCCTTGCGCCGTCTCGACCACCCACTCGTCGTTTTCTCGGCGCACGCCGGTGACCGGGCAGAAACGGATGATCTTCGCGCCCATGTCGCGGGCACCTTTAGCCAGCGCCTGGGTCAATTGCGCCGGGTCGATATCGCCGTCATTCGGATCGTAGAGCGCGCCTTTCAGCTCATGCGTCTCGATGAAGGGGTAACGACGCTTGATCTCGTCGAGCCCGACGACATCGATGTCCATGCCCTGGTAGCGGCCCATGCCCTTGGCGCGCTGGAATTCCTGCATGCGCTCCGCGCTATGGGCTAGCCTGAGCGAGCCGGTGACGTGGTAGTTCATTGGATAGCCGACCTCGTCGCCCAGCCGGCGATAGAGTTCGGTCGAATATCGCTGCATGTTCATCAGCGACCATGACGACGAGAAAGTCGGCACGTTGCCGGCGGCATGCCAGGTCGAGCCGGAAGTCAGCTCGTTCTTCTCCAGAAGCACGCAGTCGATCCAGCCCGCTTTGGCGAGATGATAGAGCGAGGAGGCGCCGACGACACCGCCTCCGATGATCACAACGCGTGCCGTGGTCGGCAAACCGGCCATGTTCTTCTCCGACTATTTGTTTTGATGCATGTCATTGTCCCAAACCGCCACGCACTTTTGGGCGACATGCATTCGTTCAGTAGACAGGCGGCGAAACCACCCAGATGACGACAGCCGGCTCGGCTCCAGGATTGCGCCAGCGGAACGGCTTGCCGTCGAAGCGGAAGGAGTCGCCTTCGCCAAGCCGGTGCCAGACGCCAGCAATTTCGATGTCGAAGCTGCCGGAAGCGACGTAGCCGGCTTCCTCGGTCGGCCGGCGCGCCTCGGTCTTCAGCTCGGCACCCGGGGCGAAGGCCGAACGCAGCATCTCGAAGCTACCGCCGAGATCGGGCGACAGCAGCTCCTCCACCAGGCCAGAATCGCTTGTGCCAAGCACGCGTCGGCTGCCGGCGCGCACGACCACGCCGCGCTCGGTCTCGACAGGCACGTCATGGCTGAAGAACAGGCTGACCGGCACGCCGAACAATTCGGCGAAGGCTCTGAGGTCGCCGAGCGACGGGATCGACAGGCCGCGCTCGACCTGGCTGACCCAGCCGACGGAGCGGCCGAGCTTGAGGCCGGTCTCGGCAAGCGTCAGTCCGCGCGCCTTGCGCAAGGCGCGGATGTCGCCGGCCAGCAGCCGTTCGCCGCTGTCTTGTTCCGATCTGGCCGCGGTTGAGGGCAAAGCTGTCCCTGTTTCGGTGAAAAATTCCCAGCAAATTTCATGTGACGGCACGTTTGTGAAAAAATCAAGAGGATTTTCATGCGCCCACAAGATTTACTTGCGCCATTTTGACGGTTCGGGCAAAGGCTCGGCGCACGAGCGGCGAGTGGGGCGTCCGGTCGAGGCGGATAGGCTTATCGGGCGTTCAAAAAGACGCGCAAGGATGCTCCATCACTTCTAGTCGGCGCATGATCCTTCCGGAGAATCGGGTTCGGGATCATACGCAAAGGGACGGCCATGCTGGAAAACAACTCCCGGATTGCGGCGGCGATCGTCGATGACGCGATCACCTCGCGCCGATCGGTACGCGCCTTCTTGCCCGATATGATCGACGACGAGACCATCCGCGATATTCTCGCCGTTGCCGCGCGCGCGCCGTCAGGCACCAACATGCAGCCCTGGAAGGTCTATGTGACCAAGGGCGAGGTCAAGCAGCGCATCAGCGATGCCATCCTCAGCTCGGGCATCCGCGCCGAAAAGGCGGAATGGGACGAATATCGCTATTATCCCGACCAGTTCTTCGAACCCTATCTGACGCGGCGGCGGGCCAACGGCTTCGGTCTCTACGGCGTGCTCGGCATCGGCCGGCGCGAGGTCGACAGGATGCGCGCGCAGCACGACCGCAACTTCATCTTCTTCGATGCGCCGGTCGGCATGATCTTCACCGTCGACCGGCGGCTGAACAAAGGGTCGTGGATCGACTACGGCATGTTCCTGCAAAACATCATGGTCGCGGCGCGGGGCAGGGGCCTGCACACCTGTCCGCAAGCTGCCTTCGCGCCCTATCACCGGCAGATCAGGCCGGTGCTCAACATTCCCGACGAGGAGATCGTTGTCTGCGGCATGGCGCTCGGCCATGAGGACACGTCCAAGCCCGAAAACGCATTCCGCACCGACCGCGCGCCGCTGGAAGAGTGGGTGACGTTCGCCAGCTAACGTGGCGACGCGCCGGCTGAGTTATTGCACGTCGTAGCCGACTTCCTCGCTAGCGTGGCAGAGTGCCTTCCAGAACGAGCGTGCGAACGAGCGGAACACGTAGATGTCGAACTGATCGGCCGCGGTGCGCTGGATCTGCGCGAAGACGTCGTGATGCATGGTCGAGCGGCCGGCGCCGATCGGGAAGGCCGGCAGCGCGAAGTCGATGGCGAAGAATTTCGCCAGCACCCACTCGGCCTTCGGCCCGGCGATACGGATCGCGGTGCGGCCGTGCGAAAGGTCGGTGACCGTACCGATGGCCGGAGTGACGACATCGGCAAAGGCCGTCGCCAATCCCTCGGCTTCATCGACAACCGTAAATTTTCCCGGCGCAAAGCCGAACACCGACCTGGCGCCGTTCGTCACACCGCCGCCGGCGCCGTCGGGCAAAGTCAGGCCGGTGACCGTATGGATGCCGGCCATCAACGTCTTCTCCTCGCCGGGCCAGGCGGCGAGCTGCAGAATCGACCCCGGCCTGGTTTCGGAGAGGATGATTTCGACGCCGTGCTCGAAATCGCCATGCGAGCCCGGATGCAGCACCGGCTCAAGCGGTGATTGGCGTTCAACCATGCATGCGGCTCCCGTCCGGATCGAAGAAATGGTTGGAGACGATCTCGACCGGCCCGAACCGGTTGCGCAACGGGTCGGAAACGTAGGCACGCGAGCCGCGCCGCGCCTTGCCGCCCTTGACCAGGGCAAGCGCGATATATTTGCCGAGCGCCGGCGAATAGCAGCAGGCGGTGATGTGGCCAAGCGAGCCGTGGGGATTGGCTTCGTCAAGCTGCTCGACGATGTGTGCGCCCCCATTGAGCGGCTGGTTGTCGAGCGAAACAATACCGACGAGTTCCAGGCGGTCGGGTGCGATCAGCCCCTCGCGATCCATCATCGCCGAGCCGATGAACGGCTTCTTCTTCGACAGCATCCAGTCGAGATGCAGGTCGCGTGCCGTGGTACGGCCGTCGATCTCGGCACCGGTGACGTGGCCTTTCTCGATGCGCATGGTGCCCAGCGCCTCCAGCCCGTAGGTCACCAGCCCGAACGGCTTGCCGGCTTCGATGAGCGCCTCCCAGACATAGGTGCCGTAACCGGCGCCGGAATAGACCTCGAAGGCCATTTCGCCGGAGAAGGACAGCCGGCAGATCATCACCGGCACGCCGGCGATTTCGCCGTGGACGATGGCCATGAAGGGCAGTGCGGCATTGTCGACGGCGGTGCCGCTGACGCAAGCAGCCAATATCTGCCTTGCCTTCGGCCCGCCGATGGCGGCACCGGCCCATTGATCGGTTACCGAGGTGACGTGGACCTTCAGCTCCGGCCAGATCACGTCGAGGAAATACTCCAGATGCTGCATCACCTTGCCGGCATTGGCGGTGGTGGTGGTCATCAGGAAATCCTGCTCGCCGAGCCGCCATGTTGTGCCGTCGTCGAAGGCGAGACCGTCCTCGCGCAGCATCAGCCCGTAGCGCGCCTTGCCAACGGCCAGCGTCGAAAACATGTTGGTGTAGACGCGGTCAAGGAATTCCGCCGCGTCCGGGCCTTGCACGGCGATCTTGCCCAGTGTCGAGACGTCGACGATGCCGGCGCTCTCGCGCGTGGCTCTCGCTTCGCGCACATAGGCCTGCTCGATCGTCTCGCCGGGATGGCCATAGATCATCGGCCGGTACCAGAGGCCGGCCGAATACATGGTGGCGCCGTTGGCGACGTGCCAGTCATGCATCGGCGTCAGTCGCTCGGGTTTCAGATCGCCGAAGCGTTCGGCGGCAAGCGAGCCGATCGATACCGCCGAAAAGGGCGGGCGAAAGCGCGTCGTGCCGACCTGCGGGATCGGCTTGCCCAGCGCCTCGGCCATTATGGCCAGGCCTGGTATGTTGGAACTCTTGCCCTGGTCGGTCGCCATGCCGAGCGTGGTGTAGCGCTTCAGATGCTCGACCGAGACGAAGCCTTCCCGATGCGCCAGCCGCACGTCGTCGGCCGTCACATCATGCTGGAAATCGACGAAGCTCTTTCCACTGGCCCTGATCTCGAACACCGGCGCCGGATCGGGATCGCCGGGAGCGGCTTCGACAACCGGCAAGGCCGCCGGCGTGCCGGTTCCGCCCGTCGCGGAAAAACCGGCGGCGCGACCTTCGGCGATCGCCTCGGCGGTGGAGAAACTGCCGGTGAAGGCGCCGGCGCCGATCCATTGCCGTGTTGTAGGTTTCGGCGGCAGGAACGCTTGCAACGTTTCGTTCCATTCCGCCTTGGCGCCGGCCTGGCTGGCCAGATGGATGGTCGGCGACCAGCCGCCCGACATCAGCAGGCAATCGGCGTGGATGCTGCGCGCATCGCCGGAAAGCGCGCCACTCGCCATATCGAAGCGCTGCACCTTGAAGCCGGACAGCGCCTTGCCGCCCTCGGTGGCGATCACCGCGTGGCCAGAAAAGATCTCGGCCTCGGTTTCGCCGGCCAGCTTGCGCATCTCGCTCGAAAGCTCAGGGCGTACGTCGACGATGGCGACGACCACGGCGCCGGCCTTCTTCAGCGCCAGGGCCGCGCGATAGGCGCTGTCATTGTTGGTGAACAGCCCGATCCTGTCGCCGGGCAGCACGCCATATTCAGTGGCAAAACGCTCGGCCGCATGCGCCAGCATCACGCCTGGTCGATCATTGCCCGGAAAGACCAGCGGACGCTCCAGGGAGCCGGTGGCCAGCACCACCGACTTGGCGCGGATTGTCCAGTAGCGATGGCGGGGTTCGCCCTTGCCGGGCGTTTCCTTGTGGTCGGTGACGCGTTCGAGCGCAGCAAGCGTGTTGCCGTCATAATAGCCCCAGACCGTGGTGCGCGGCAGCAGGCGGACATTGTCACGGCCTTCGAGCTGGCCAGCGGCGCGCGCCGCCCAGCCGGGGGCCGGCATGCCATCGATCGTCTCGCCCGACCAATTGGCCGAGCCGCCGAAATGCGGCTCGAGCTCGGCCAGGATGACGCGTGCACCCTGATCGGCAGCAGCCCTGGCGGCCATCAGCCCGGCCGGGCCGGAGCCGACTACCAGCACATCGCAAAACGCGTTCATGCGTTCGTAGCGCGCCGTATCGGGAGCCGTGCCTGCCTTGCCCAGGCCGGCGGCACGGCGGATGAAATGCTCACAGAACATCCAGAAGCGTGTGCCCTTCAGCGGACCGATCACCGGTCCCATGAAGGTCTTGTAGTAGAAGCCGGCCGACAAAAGCTTGCCGCCGAGCTGGTTCACGGCACTGACGTCCCAGGCAAGTGAGGGGAAACGGTTCTGGCTGATTGCGGTCAGCCCGTCATAGATCTCGACCATGGTGGCGGGAATGTTCGGCTCGCGAACCTCGCCCCTCAACACGGTGACCAGCGCGTTAGGCTCCTCGACGCCGGCGGTCAGCACGCCGCGGGGACGGTGATATTTGAACGAACGCCCGAACAGGGTGACGCCGTTGGCCAGCAGCGCCGAAGCCAGCGTGTCGCCGGCGTGGCCGGTATAGGGCGCGCCGTCGAAGGTGAAACGAATGGTCCGCAGCCGGTCTATGAGGCCGCCGGCCTCGGTACGGCGCGGGCTCATGGCTTGTCCTCGGCCCGGTGCCGCGCAACCGAATTGTGATCGCCGCGCGCGAACGCGGTGCTGGAGATCTCGTGCGTCAGCGTGTTGCGCACGACCCTGAGATGGGCGCGGCAGCCGCCGGAATGCTGCCAGATCTCATTGTGGTCACCGGCCGGGTTCAGCCGGTCGTAGACATAAGCGTTCCAGGCGTCGAGATTCTGCGAGGCGGGCTGTGGGCGCTGGCGATTGCCGTCGCCCTGATAGGTGAATTCGATCACGTCGCGCGGGCCGCAATAGGGGCAGGTGATGAGCATGGATCTCTTAAACTTCTCGTTTGACCACGATCTTGTCCGAAAACCGGTTTCCACTTTTCGCTGACGCGGACCTGCGGTTCGGGATCATGGCCTAATGCAGCCGGGGCGTGGCGCCCTGGCCCTTGTCGTCGATCACCAGGCCACGATAGAAGCGGTCGAACGTGAAGGCCGCGTTGAGATCGTGTGGCTCGTCCTTGGCAATGGTCCAGGCAAAGCACCAGCCGGAAGCCGGCGTCGCCTTGAAGCCGCCATAGCACCAGCCGCAGTTGAGATACATGCCCGGCAGCGGACCGGTGGTGATGATTGGCGAGCCGTCCATAGACATGTCGCAGACGCCGCCCCATGAGCGCAGCATGCGGACACGGGCCAGCCCAGGGAACAGCGCCAGCATCTCGCTCATCACCTCATCGACGATCGGCAGGCTGCCGCGTTGGGCGTAGCTGTTGTAGCCGTCGAGATCGCCGCCATAGACAAGGCCGCCCTTGTCCGATTGCGACATATAAAAATGGCCCATGCCGAAGGTCAGGACCGTATCGATGAACGGCTTTAGCGATTCCGTGACGAAGGCCTGCAGCACGTGGCTCTCGATCGGCATCGTCTCGATCCCGGCGAGCCGCATGACTTGCCCGGTGCTGCCGGCCACTGCGACGGCTACCTTCTTGGCGCGGATTTCGCCGCGCGTCGTCGTGACGCCGGTGATACGGTCGCCGTCGCGCAGGAAGCCGGTGACCTCGCAGTTTTCGATGATGTCGACGCCGCGGCGATCTGCGCCGCGCGCATAGCCCCAGGCGACGGCGTCGTGGCGGGCGGTGCCGGCGCGCCGCTGCATCAGGCCGCCGACAATCGGGAAGCGCGCGGTGGCCGAGACGTCCAGTGCCGGTATCAGGCGGGCGATCTCCGCCGTAGTCATCAGTTCGGCGTCGACGCCGAGATGGCGCATGGCGTTGCCGCGCCGGGCATAGTCGTCGAGCTGGGCAGGTGTGTGGGCGAGGTTCAGGCAGCCGCGCTGCGAGAACATGACGTTGTAGTTGAGGTCGTGGGCCAGGTTCTCCCACAGCTTCATCGAATGCTCGTAAAAGCGCGTGTTGGCCGGCAGGAGATAATTGGAACGGACCGCTGTGGTGTTGCGGCCGACATTGCCGGAGCCGAGCCAGCCCTTCTCCAGCACCGCGACATTGGTGATGCCGTGCTCCTTGGCTAGGTAGTAAGCGGTCGACAGGCCATGGCCGCCGCCGCCGATGACGATCACGTCATAGGACGCCTTCGGGTCGGGCTTGCGCCAGGCCGGCCTCCAGTCCTTGTTTCCGGTCAGCGCGTTCTTGAGAAGCGAAAAGGCCGAATATTCCGCCATTCTTATTGTCATCCATTTCAGGCTTGGCGGCAGACTATAGAGCAGGTGGCCAACGCAAAGCCAAGATTGCGCCATCGCTTTTCGACTCCCCGACTTCGATTGACCGTCTCCGATTGGCCGAGTTCGATTGGCCGACTTCGAAAAACGAGACGCCTGACTTGCCCCGTGATATGAGCCTCTTTATCAAGGACGTGCTTCAAAACTGCCGATGCCGCTCGCGAGTCGCCAGAAAAGTCATGTTCTTTCGTTTACTCCGCCTGGTCTTGATTCTTGCGCTTGTCGTCTCGGCCCCGCCGTCGTTCGTTGCAATGGCGCAGGCACTCGGGCAGGGCGCCGCCGGGTTGATCGCAGACCAGCAGAAGGTCATCCAGAGTCTGACGGCCAAGACCGACGGTCTCGAGAAGAAAATACAGCAGGACGGCCAAGACGATGCCACCCTGGTGGAAATCCGTCTGCAACTGGAGGATCTGTCGCGGGCGGCGCTCACCAGCGCGCTAGCGTTCCGCTCGCGTCTCGGCGATATCAACGATCGGATTGAGGTGCTGGGACCTCCGCCGGCCGCGGGCCAGCCGGCCGAGCCAGACATCGTAACCGGTGAACGCCAGGCCTTGGCTTCCGAAAAAGCCGAGATCAACGCCGTTATTGCCAGCGCGCAGAACCTGTCGATCCGCATCAGTGGGCTGATCGAGAAGATCGGCAACATGCGCAGCGAGCTGTTTCGCAATGTGCTTACCAAGCGCTACGTGCTGTCCGATGCGCTCAGCCCCGAAGTCTTTTCCGACGCCAACGCTGAGTTTTCCGGCTTCTATAAGGCGGTCTCGTCCTGGCTGAGCTTCGCCTTCAAGTTCAAGTTCCAGGCCATTCTTGCCGCGACTTTGATGGCGCTCGCATTCGCTGCAGTGCTTTTTATCGGCGGCCGACGCCTGTTCGGCCGCGTCTTCGAAGCGGATCCCTCCGTCGAGGACCCCTCCTATCTCAGCCGGCTGTCGGTGGCGTTCTGGTCGACATTGCTGCCGACGCTGGCGGTCGGCGCCTTCCTTGTCTCGACGATCTTCTTCTTCAATTATTACAACGTTTTACGCGGTGACATCGGCATCTTCCTGAATTCGCTGGTTGCCGTTGTCGCGGTGGTGTTCTGCGTCAACCGCCTGACCAACGCAGCGCTCGAGCCCCGACTGCCGAACTGGCGTCTGATCCCGGTCGAAACCGGCCCGGCGCGCTGGCTGGTGCGGCTGACGACCGCTATGGCCGTCGCCATCGGCATCAACTATTTCCTGTCGGTCGTGAACGACAAGATGGGCTCGCCACTGTCGCTGACCATCGCCAGAAGCTTCATCGCCACCATCATCGTCGGCATCATCCTGATCCTGATGGGCTTGCTGAAGCCGTTCAAGGCTCCCGACGGAAGCTGGCGCCCATGGCCGGCGTGGCTGCGCTACACCGCCATCGCGCTAGGCCTTTTCACCATCGCATCGGCACTGCTTGGCTATATCGGCCTTGCAATTTTCGTCTCGCTGCAGGTCGTAGTCACCGGCACGATCCTGGTCACCGCCTATATCGGTTTCCTGTCGGCGCGGGCGATCGGCGAGGAAGGCGGGTTCGCCAAAACTTCGATCGGGCGCTGGCTAGCGGCCAATTCAAGCTACGAAGAGACCGCCCTCGACCAGCTCGGGCTTGTCGTCAGCGCCGCCATCAACATCATGATTGTGCTGGTGTTCCTGCCGCTGATCCTGTTGATGTGGGGTTTCCAGCCCGGCGACATCCAGGCCTGGGCCTACAAGCTGGCGACCGGCCTCACCATCGGTTCGGTGACGATCTCGGTCACCGGCATTCTCACCGGCGTCGTCGTCTTCATTATCGGCTATTTCCTCACGCGCTGGTTCCAGGGCTGGCTCGACGGCTCGGTGATGGCGCGCGGCCGGGTCGACACCGGCGTGCGCAATTCGATCCGGCTGGCGGTCGGTTATGCCGGCGTCGCGGTCGCGGCACTGGTCGGCATCTCGGCGGCTGGTATTGACCTCTCCAATCTTGCGCTGGTCGCCGGCGCCCTGTCCCTCGGCATCGGTTTCGGCCTGCAAAATGTCGTCTCGAATTTCGTGTCGGGCCTGATCCTGCTGGCCGAGCGGCCGTTCAAGGTCGGCGACTGGATCGTCGCCGGCGACATCAGCGGCACGGTCAAGAAGATCAGCGTGCGCGCCACCGAGATCGAAACGTTTCAACGGCAATCGGTGATCCTGCCCAATTCAAACCTGATCAACAATGCGGTCGGCAACTGGACGCACCGCAACAAGCTCGGCCGCATCGACATCAAGGTCGGCGTTGCCTATGGCAGCGACGTCAAGCACGTGCATGGCGTCCTGTTGGAGATCGCACGCAGCCATCCGCTGGTGCTGAAGAACCCGGAACCCTTTGTGTTGTTTTCCAATTTCGGCCCGGCCGCGCTCGAATTCGAGATCCGCGTGTTCCTGGCAGACGTTCTTAGTGGCAATATCGTCCAGAACGACATCCGCTTTGCCATCTTCGATGTGTTCGCCGACCAGCATATCGAAATTCCGTCGACACCGCGCGCCGTCGTCGAGACCAAAAAGCACGAGGCGTGGCCGATCGACGACGACAAGATCGAAGTCGAATTCGCCGAACGGGAACAAGCAAAAGCTCTAGCGGCGGTCGAGGCGAAACGTCTCGCCAAGTCGGAACGCAAGGTACGCAAGCCCGATCCTGACTAGCGTTTGGAGCTTGCCTTCAAGCTTCGGAAATCAATTGCGGCATGAATGCGGCATTCAGTTGCTGTTCAGCTTGCATTGCATATAAGCTCACCTGCAAACGGCGAGAATGCCTTGCGAAATGCAACAGAGGCGGTGGCAACACCGATACTGCAAAATGTGGAAGTCTCTCGTCGCCGCCATCGCTTTTCTGGCCGTGGGCGGTTCGGCCCATGCCGCCAGCGCGGTCAACAAGGACGCCGAGACCCGCACGCTGATCGTGACGGAAGGCGGCGGCAAGACCGAGCTGGCGCTGGCCGCCGGCGAAACCGTGGAATTTTGCCCGAGCGGCTGTTTTGTTACCTTGCCGAATGGCGACCTCGAGGCGCTGACGGGTTCGGAAACCGTCGAGATCTCGGGCGGCGTCGCGCGCATCAAGTAAAGTCGACGCCATGATTTTTGAAGGCCGGGCAAACGCCCGGCCTTTTATTTACTTCCAGTAGTCGGCGATGAAGGTATTCACTTTTCTTCGAAGCTGCGCAGAACGGGCTCTAGCAGCGCTTTCGTACCGAGCAGGGTGAAGGCGTAGGTCCAACTGCATTCGACGAGCTGGTGGCGCGGGCTTTTTTGGCGATGTCGCAAACAGGCTGCAAGCGCGCCGCCGCGCCGACCTATAGTCTGCTCGCAATAGCATCTTGGAGTCGCGGGCAATGGCAGGGTTTCCGGAAAAGGCGAAGGTCGTCATCGTCGGGCTGGGCGGCATCGTCGGCGCATCGGTCGCCCATCACCTGATCGAGCGCGGATGGGACGATATTGTCGGCATCGACAAATCGGGCATCCCGACGGATATCGGCTCGACGGCGCATGCCTCCGACTTCTGCTACACGACCAGCCATGATTTCCTTTCGTGCTGGACGACGCTCTATTCCATCGATTTCTACGAAAAGATGGGTCATTACGCCCGCATCGGCGGCCTCGAGGTCGCACGCGTCGGCGACGACGCCCGCATGGCGGAAATCAAGCGCAAGATCGCCTCGGCGAAGGCCTTCGGCACACGCGCCCGCCTGATCGATCCCGCCGAGATCAAGGAAAAATTCCCGCTGATCGAAGAACAGATGGTACAGGGCGGCCTGTGGGATCCCGATGCCGGCCTCGTCATCCCGCGTTCGCAGACAGTCGCCGGCAAGCTGGTCGACCAGGCGGAAGCCTCGGGCAAACTCAAGGCGTTTGCCAACACCTCGGCCAGGTCGCTCGTCATCGAGAACGGCCGCATCAAGGGCGTGGTGACCGACCGCGGCACCATCCAGGCCGACTACGTCGTGGTCTGCACGGGCATTTGGGGGCGGCTGATCGCGGAAATGGCGGGCGAGGACCTGCCGGTCATGCCGATCGACCACCCGCTCACCTTCTTCGGGCCGTACACCGAGTTCGCCGGCACCGGCAAGGAGATCGGCTGGCCGCTGCTGCGCGACCAGGGTAATTCGGCCTATATGCGCGATACCGGCGATCCCAAGACCGCCGAAGGCGGGCAGATCGAATGGGGTTATTACGAAGAGACCAATCCGCGCCTTTGCCATCCGCGCGATATTCTCGAGAAAAACGAGGCACGGCTTTCGCCGTCGCAGCGCGATCTCGACATGGAGCAGATCCTGGCGCCGCTCGAGCGGGCCGTGGAACTGACGCCGATCCTGGGCGAGCTGGGCTACAATGAGAGCCATTCCTTCAACGGGCTGCTGCAGGTGACGGCGGACGGCGGCCCTTCGATGGGCGAAAGCCAGAAGGTGAGGGGCCTCTGGTATGCCGTGGCGATCTGGGTCAAGGACGGTCCCGGCATGGGCAAGCTCATCGCTGACTGGATGACAGACGGCCGCACGGCGATCGACCATCACGCCATCGACTATTCGCGCTTCTATCCGCACCAGACGAAAGAGCAGTTCATCTGGGACCGCTGCACTGAAACGGCGATGAAGGTCTACAATCCGGCGGTCCATCCGCGCGAGCCCTTCTCCAAGGCTCGCAATGTCCGCCGCTCGCCGTTCTGGGAGCGCGAGAAGGAACTCGGCGGCTATTTCATGGAGCTCGGCGGCTGGGAGCGCGCCCATGGCTACGCCGCCAACGAGCATCTGCTCGAGAAATACGGCAACCGGGTGCCGGTGCGCCAAAACGAATGGGATAACCGCCACTTCTGGCGCGTCTCGAACGCCGAGCATCTAGCCATGAGCGAGGATTGCGGCATCGTCAACCTGTCGCATTTCGCCATGTACGACGTCGAAGGCCCGGACCATGTCGCGCTGATGGAATGGCTGTGCGCGGCAAAGATCGGCGGTGACGGCAATATCGGCAAGGGCATCTATACCCATTTCCTCGACGAGGCAGGCATGGTGCGCGCCGACCTGACCGTCATCCGCATGGCCGACCGCTGCCGCGTCATCGACGGCGCTGATGCCGGGCCGCGCGACTTCCAGTACATGCGCCGGACGGCAAAAGACAAAGGCTTCGACGTTACCGTCACCGACGTGACCGAGAAGTACGTGACCATCGGCATCTGGGGTCCGAACGCGCGGGCGACATTGGGCAAGTGCGTGGAAAACCCCGACGGGCTGACGCCGGAGAATTTTCCCTTTGCCGCGATCAAGCCCGTCAGGATCGCCGGCAAGGACGTGACCGCCTTCCGCATCTCCTATGTCGGCGAGCAAGGCTGGGAACTGCACATGCGCTACGAGGACGGCCTCGCCGTCTGGGACGCGCTGCGGTCGACCGGCGTGATGGCCTTTGGCGTCGAGACCTATGCCAACAGCCGCCGTATGGAGAAGAGCCTGCGTCTGCAAAACGCGGATCTGTTGACCGAATATAATCTGCTGGAAGCCGACCTTGCCCGACCGAAGGTCAAGGAGGCCGATTTCTGCGGCAAGGCAAAGCATCTGGAATATCGCGCCCGGGTGCACCAGCCGGCCATGCTTTGCACGCTTATCATGACAGACAATACCGATTCCAACGGCGTTCCGCGCTATCCGGTCGGCACGATGCCGGTGATGGACCCGCAAACCGGTGAGACGCTCGTCGACGAGCTCGGCCGCCGCTCCTTCACGACCTCGGTGGCCTATGGTCCGACCCTCGGCAAGAACATCGCGCTCGCCTACCTGCCCTGGGCGTATTGCCAGGAGGGCCGCAAGCTGAACGTCGAATATTTCGGCGAGAAATACCCGGTCGAAGTGGCCGCCGTCGGCTACAGGCCGCTCTATGACCCGGAGAACCTCAATCCGCGCAGCTAAGCATTGGGACGGTCGCAAAAATGTGACCGAGTGAGCCCGGCTCTCCACCGGGCTTTCTCTTTGTCGATCGGCGATTTTCGCTTAACGTGCGGCATGTCTGGTTTTGCCAGTGCAAGACATTTCGTCTCGGGTGCCGCCGCGCTGGCGTCGGTGCTATGGCCAGCGGCAATCTCCCGCGCCGCCGAGCCGGTCGATGTCGAACTGGTGCTGGCAGTCGACGTATCCTTGTCCATGTCGCCGGACGAGCTCGAAATCCAGCGTCATGGCTATGCGGCGGCGCTGACGCATGACGATGTCCTGCAGGCAATCGGCGAAGGCGCTCATGGCAAGATTGCCGTCACCTATGTCGAATGGGCTGGCGCGACCTGGCAGCAGGTCGTCGTGCCGTGGACGGTGATCGCCAATCGTGCCGACGCCGAACGGCTGGCAGCGCAGCTTTCCGCTCATCCGCCGGCCAGTGCCAGGCGCACCTCGATCTCCGGCGCGCTGGAATTCGCCAGCGATCTCTTTGCCGAAAGCGGCTTCCAGGGCGTCAAGCGGGTGATCGACATTTCGGGTGACGGCCCCAACAACCAGGGCGCACCTGTCGATATCACCCGCGACGCCGTGATCAAGCAGGGCATCACCGTCAACGGCCTGCCGCTGATGACCAGGGGCGGGTTCACCAGCGCCTACGATGTCAACAATCTCGACCGCTACTACAGCGACTGCGTCATCGGCGGGCCGGGCTCCTTCATGATCCCGGTCAATGACTGGACGCAGTTTCCGGAGGCCATCCGCCGCAAGCTGGTGCTGGAGCTTGCCGGTCCGGCCTCGCCGCAGCGAGCGGCGGAAGAGGCGGCGCATCCGCCATTGGTGCTGGCACAGGACATCCCCGTCACCGACTGCCTGGTCGGCGAAAAAATGTGGCGCGACCGCAGCTGGATGTACAACACCCGCTAATGGCGAAGTTTGCTGCCGGTGGTGACATACCGCAGTGCAGCATCTGCTTCATTGACAAGCCTGTGCGCGTCTGTGACACAATTCTCCATCCGAACAAAAAAGGGGAACCGACATGAACAAGATCGGAATTCTTGCAGCAAGCTTGACGCTTGCCGTCGGATTGTCCGCGCCGGCCACCGCCGCTACATCGGTCAGCATCGGCATCAGTGGATGGACCGGCTTTGCGCCGCTGACGCTCGCCAAGCAGGCCGGCATCTTCGAAAAGCACGGCCTCGACGTCACCTTGAAGAAGGTGCCGCAAGCCAGTCGGCCCCTCGCCATCGCCAGCGGCGACCTGCAATGCGCCGCCACTACAGTCGAGACCTGGCTGGTCTGGAACGCTAACGGCGTGACGACCAAGCAGATATTCCAGCTCGACAAGTCCTACGGGGCCGACGGCATCGTCGCCCGCAACGACATCAAGACCGTCGCCGATCTCAAGGGTAAGTCGGTCGCGTCCTCGGCGCCGGGCACGTCGCCCTATTTCATGCTGGCCTGGGTGCTCAACAAGAACGGCATGTCGACCAAGGACGTGACGGTCGTCAACCTGGAGCCGGACGCGGCGGCGCAGGCGTTTCTCGCCGGACAGAACGATGCGGCGGTCACCTATGAGCCGTTCATCTCGGCGGTGCGCGAAAAGTCCGACCAGGGCCATATCCTTGTGACCACTCTCGATTATCCGATGGTGCTCGACACGGTCGGCTGCACGCCGGAGTTCCTCAAGGCCAATCCGGATGCGGCCAAGGCGCTTGCCGACAGCTATTTCGAGGCACTTGACCTGATAAAGAGCGACCCGGCGAAATCCTATGAGACGATGGGCGCCGACGTGAAGCAGTCGGCCAAGGAGTTCGAAGAGTCGGCAAAATACCTGAAATGGGCCGACAAGGCTGAAAACAAGCAGTTCTTCACCAAGGAATTCCAGGACTTTTCCAAGACCGCCGGCGAGCTTCTGCTGCAGATGGGCTTGATCAAGGAAGCTCCCGACGTATCGACATTGGCCGACACCAGCGCCGTCGCCGACTAACGGCGGGATTGTCGCCCGGCGGCGGCGCGTGCGCCGCCGCTTTTTCATTCCGATCAGAGGACGGTCGAAGATGCCGCGCCCCTTGCATCCGGTCTCGCCGGGCATTCGAACCGTGCTCGGCATTTCGTTCTTCGTGCTGTTCGTGGCGTTCTGGGCGTGGATCACGCTCGGCGGCCACGTCAATCGCATTTTCCTTGCCGATCCGCTGTCGATGGTGAGAGACGGTTGGCGGCTGCTGGTCGAGGACCGCTTCTGGCTCGACATCCTTATCACCATCTGGCGCGTCTTCGGCGGGTTCCTGATGGCGGCCATCGTTGCCGTGCCGCTCGGCATCGTGATGGGTGCCTGGAAGCCCGTGGAGGCGTTCCTGGAGCCGTTCGTCTCCTTCGCCCGCTATCTGCCGGCATCGGCCTTCATTCCGCTGCTCATCCTGTGGGCGGGCGTTGGCGAGCTCGAAAAACTGCTGGTGATCTTCGTCGGCTCGGTGTTCCAGATCATCCTGATCATCGCGGTCAAGGTCGGCGGCACACGGCGCGACCTGGTCGAGGCGGCCTACACGCTTGGCTCGTCCGACAACGGCATCGTGCGGCGCGTGATCATGCCGGCCAATGCGCCCGAGATCGCCGAAACCCTGCGCCTGGTGCTCGGCTGGGCCTGGACCTATGTCATCGTCGCCGAGCTGATCGGCTCGTCGTCGGGCATCGGCTACATGATCATCAACAGCCAGTCGCGGCTGGCGACAGGGCAGATCATCTTCGGCATCATTGTCATCGGCCTGATCGGGCTGTTGTCCGATTTCGCCTTCAAGTCGCTCAACCGTTGGCTGTTTCCATGGAGCCTGGCGTGAGCAAGCTGGTCATCGAAGGCGTCTCGCGCACCTTCACTGGTGTCGGCGGTGGGCAGCCGGTCAAGGCGCTGATGCCGATCGATCTGGCGGTCGCCGCCAACGACTTCATCACCATCCTGGGGCCATCCGGCTGTGGAAAGTCGACGCTGCTCAGGATCGTCGCCGGCCTCGAAGCGCTGAGTGGGGGACGTGTTATGCTCGACGGCAGGCTGGTGGACCGGCCCGGTCCAGACCGCGGCATGGTTTTCCAGTCCTATACGCTGTTTCCGTGGCTGACGGTCGCCGAGAACATCGGCTTCGGCCTGCGCGAACGTGGAATGGCCGAGCACGAGCGCAATGAAATCGTCGCTTCTTACGTCGATCTCGTCGGGCTGAGAGGTTTTGAAAACCATTGGCCGAAGCAGCTTTCCGGCGGCATGCAGCAGCGCACCGCGATTGCCAGGGCACTGGCCAACGATCCGGAGATCCTGCTGCTCGACGAGCCGTTCGGCGCACTCGACAACCAGACCCGCGGGCTGATGCAGGAACTGCTTCTCGGCATCTGGGAGCGCCGGCAAAAAACGGTGCTGTTCGTCACCCACGACATCGAGGAGGCGATCTTCATGGCGTCGCGCGTGGTCGTGATGACGGCACGGCCGGGCCGCATCAAATCGGACATTGCCGTCGACCTGCCGCATCCGCGCCACTACACGCTGAAGACCAGCCCGGAGTTTTCGGCACTGAAGGCGCAGCTGACGGAAGACATCCGCGTCGAGGCGATGCGCACGGCGCAGATATAGTCGGGTCAGCAAGGCGCCTGAACGGCTCAGAGACTTCGTAAGTCCTTGATAAGTACGTATAGATGCAGCGGGTCCGTCGGCGATTGCACGAATCCGTAGCGCTCGTAAAACGTGCGGGCGCCGTCGTTCTTGGCGTGGACGACAACCGCGCGGATACCTGCAATATCGGCCGCCTGCAAACAGCGCAGAACGGCATCGCGCAACAGTCCGCCGCCGACGCCTTTGCCTTGCCAGTCCAGACTGACCGCAAGACGCGCCAGCAGCATTACAGGCACCGGATGGCGTGCGAGACCTTTTGTCAATCGCTCGGGCGCACCCTCATATTTAACTTCACCAACGACCAGGGTGTAAAAGCCGATCACAGCCTCGCCAGAGAGACCAATGTAGGTCTGCGAAGCATTGGCTTGCTGGTTTTGGAATGCATAGCGTACGAGAAAGCGATTGAGCGGTTCTTCACCGCAGTCGAACATGTCCACCAAATGCTTGCGGGCCAGTTTCTCGATCTGGAATTCGCTCACGCCGGATCGCGACCGGAAAAGATGCTTGGTTCGTTCAATAGGCGCTTGAGGCGGGGGAGATCACGCGTTGGCGCGTCGAGCGCTGCCATGAACGCGACCCATTTTTCGGCGTCGAGATGGAAGCTGCGCCGGTCGGCTAATGTTTCTTCGGCTCGCGCAAGCGCGCTTTCAAGCACGAAATCGCTGAGCGAACGGCGTTCGGTCGCGGCGGCGGTTGCGAGTGTACGCTTTGCCTGGGGGGTAAGGCGCAAGTCCAGTTTTTCCGATCTGGTGGTTCTGGTCGTCATTGATACCTCTCGATTGCCGGATACCACATGTCGCCAGACAATGTCATGACAATTTCGGCCGCCCGCGAAACGTGCTGGATCAAGCCGCCAGAAGCTGCTTGCGGTCGACGCGTTCCTGTTGCGGCGAGCGGGCGTACAACTCGCGATAGCATTTGGAGAAATGCGAGGCGGAAACAAAGCCGCAGGCGACCGCCACTTCGACCACCGGCAACGACGACTGGATCAGCAGGTGCCGGGCGCGGTCGAGGCGGATCTCCAGATAGTAACGGGCAGGGGAGCGCCCCATCTCGGTGCGGAACAGGCGCTCAATCTGCCGGCGCGACAGGTCGACATGGTCAGCGATCTCGATCAGCGAGAGCGGCTCGGAGAGATTGGCTTCCATCAGCTCGATAATGGTCAGCACCTTGGAATTCTGCACGCCAAGGCGCGCGCGCAGCGGCAGGCGCTGGCGGTCGGTTGGGCTGCGCACGCGATCGGTCAGCACCTGCTCGCAGACACGGTTGACGAGGCTCTCGTCGAAATCGTCGCCGATCAGCTTCAGCATCATATCGAGGGCGGCGGTGCCGCCGGCGCAGGTGTAGATGTTCTGGTCGATCTCGAAGAGGTCGGCGAAGACATTGGCCTTGGGGAACGCCTCGGAAAAGCCCGGCAGGTTCTCCCAATGGATGGCGCAGCGCTTGTTGGACAACAGGCCTGCTGCCGCCAGGATATGCGCGCCGGTACACAGGCCGCCGACGGCTACGCCACGATTGTACTCCTCGCGCAACCAGGCAAAGGCCGATTTGTTCTGGTAGCGCTCGACATTGATGCCGCTGCAGACGATGGCCATGTTCGGCCGGTCCGGTCCGGACATCTTCTTGCGCTCTTCCTCCAGCGACGTGTTGACGGCGCATTCGACGCCGTTCGAGGCGCGCACCGGCTTGCCGTCGATGCTGGCGAGCCGCCAGCGATAGGCTTCATAGCCGAGCATGCGGTTGGCCGAACGCAACGGATCGAGCGCCGTTGCGAAGGCGATCATGGTGAAATCGGGGACCAGGAAGAATACGAACGATCGCCGGATCGGGTGCTTTACGACGTTCACGGGTAGATCCTCACGCTGCAATGGCGCGAACAGGATGTCGCGATCAGCATAGCGACATCAGGAAAAACGTTTCCTGTCAATTGGCTAGATGGCAACGGAGCGACTTTATTTGCGACATGGGTCGCAAATGGGCAATCGCTGTGCGGCGAAGGAACGTGACAGGCCGCCGGATCGACCAACGAGCCTACGCAGTCTGCGAACGAAAACGCCGCCTCGGCAAAACCGAGGCGGCGCTGGATCGACTTCGAAGCAGCGCTGGGCTGCTTCCGCCAGGATTGCTGTCTCAGGCGACGAAGCCGAGGCGCGCGGCAGCCATGGCCCCGGTCTGGCCGGGCATGGTGTTGGCCAGGCGCTGGCGCTCGAGCGCGGTCGTCAGGTTCATTTCGCGGCGGGCAAAGAGGCGGGCAAAAAGCTTCATGATCATCTCCATTCAGTTGCTCAGACGGGTCGCCTTCGCTTGATGGAGTGGGGCAGCTCGTTTGTTGATGATCATATAGGCTTACGTGAGGGGAAACTAAATCGCAAAAGCGAAGCACTTGATATGAAAAGCGACACGGAATGCGACAAATTTGGGCAACCTGCCCAGGATTTTCGATTATTTACAATGTGTTGATTGCCAGTGCGGGCTGCTATGCGACTTGCTCATATGCGGCATGCGACGGCGACATGGCTCGGGGAAAATCATTTGAATACAAACAAAAAGGCCTGCCGGGCTGATCTGCGCGGCAGGCCTCAGCTGTTGATACACACGGTTTACTTTGCTCCAGCCCAAGATCCCACACCATGGCGAGTGCCGGTCTTGGCATCGGCAGCTTCGGGCCAGCCGATATCCTTCTGCAGTTCAATCGGCAGCGCGCGGATGGCTCGTTCCGTCTGGTAGCGGGCACGGGCCTCGCTGAACTCGGTCGCGATCCGACCGATGGATGACAGGATAGACATCTCATTCTCCTTCGCGTTGGGCCGGGATTGTCCCGGCGCTTGCAGCGTCAGGCGGTACACCGGGTTTGTTTCAGCTTCATTTCGTGTCGATTGCAGGTCCGTGTCATGGTTGTTTCGGGACCACTTCGATGCGTCCTGCCTTCGATGGAGTTGACTATCCTCCCAAACTGATGTTCAATCAAACGAAATGGAATGATGGTTTGCATCAGAAAAATTGAAGGTCGCTTGCCATGAACGCCCCACTCAATCATCCGCTGCCGCTGCTCGATCTCGACGTTCTGCGCACTTTCGTTGCAATCGCCGAGACCGGCAGCTTCACCACTGCGGCCAATGCGGTCTTCCGCACGCCGTCGGCCGTCTCCATGCAGATCAAGAAGCTGGAGGACATTCTCGGCCGCTCGGTGTTCGCGCGCGACGCCCGTTCGGTGACGCTGACCACCGATGGCGAGATGTTGCTCGGCTATGCGCGCCGGCTGCTGTCGATCAATCGCGAGGTGGTGTCGAAGTTCATCATTCCAGACATTGTCGGGGTGGTGCGGCTCGGCTCGCCGGACGATTATGGCGAACGTGTGCTGCCGCATGTGCTGAAGCGATTCGCACAGTCGCATCCTTCCATCGCGGTCGACGTCACCATCGACCAGAGCGTCAACCTGCGCCGTCGCATGGACGATCGGGCACTCGACATCACGCTGCTCACCAACTCATACAAGACCAGCGCGATCGGCGCCGAAGTACTGCTCACCGAGCCTATCGTCTGGGCTGGTGCCAAGGGGGGCTGTGCGCATCTGCGCGAGCCGCTGCCGGTCTCCTTGTGGGAAGAAGGCTGCGCCTGGCGGGCGGGTGCATTGGAGGCGCTTGGCCGCGAGGGCCGCAACTACCGTATCGCCTATATGAGCGCGCACACGGCCGGCCAGCGCGCCGCGATCATGGCGGATCTTGCAGTCGCGCCGCTGCCGAAATCGTTCCTCGGCAGTGATATGGTCGAGCTGTGCCCGAAGGACGGCATGCCAGACATCGGCACCTACAACCTTGCCATGGTGGTGACGCCGGACGCCAGCGCGCCGGTGAAGGCAGTCGCCGACCATATCCGCGCGACGTTTGAGATGTTCAGGGAAACTGGGAAGTTCTGAGCCAAACTACGACCTGAGCGGCGCAACCAGATCGCGAGGGGTTCCGTCGCGGTCTGGCCTTTGCAGCGACAACTCTCCTGCCTTGGCATGATAACTGTCAGTTTCGTTGGTCAAGAACGCAACGATGCTGTCCCGCGCGCGCCGCGCCTCCGGCATGTCGATCAACGGCCAGACATGGAACATGCCTTGCTCGTGGACGACCTCTATTTCGACGCCGGCCGCGCGCGCCTTTTCCGCGAAGATCAGATTGTCGGGGGTGAGCAGGTCGCGTGAACCGGTCAGCAGCAGCGTTTTGGGCAGCACCGACAGGTCGCCGTAAACCGGGCTGATGCGCCAGTCGGTGGGATCTATGCCGGCGCTGTAAAGCCGGATCGCCTCGCGGCCGCCGGCAATGCCCAGCCACGGATCGTTGCGTTCGGCCTCATACATTTCTGGGTTGGCGAGCGACACGTCGAGGCCGGGCGAAATCAGCACGTGGCGTGATGGCAAGGGCAGGCCGTCTTGCGCAGCCATCATGGTCAGCACGACAGCCATGTTTCCGCCGGCGGAATCGCCCATGAAGATGATGTCATTTGCCCTGGTTTCGCCGAACATCTGGCGGTAGACGGCGCCGACCATACCGAACATGGCGTGGAAATCGTGTTCGGGAGCAATGGGATAGATCGGCACGGTGATACCGAACCCGAGGCGGTCGGCCATGTCGGCGATCAGCCGCCAATGATAGGGGGTGATTTCAAAGACGTAAGCGCCGCCGTGCAGGTAGAGAATCCGCCTCCGCTCACCAGCCTTGGGCGCGATCTCGTAGACGGGAAAGCCGTTGATCGTGCAGGTTGTGATCTCCAGGCGCGACCGCAGCGACGCAGGCGGCCGATGGTTTTCCGTCTTGCGCGCATAGGCGATCCAGCGCTGCAGGTTCTCCGGGCTGGAAAACGCCTTCTTACGGCTGTACCTGAGCACGAACGAAACGACGTGGCTTTTGAGACTGGGCATGCAGATACACGGACTTCGGCGGAGCCGACTAAGAGAACCCCCGACTATTTTGAAGATTGTGTCGCCACCAAAAAAGTCAATATTTATGCAATCTCAACACGGTGGTTTGACTCCAGCTGGCGATAAAGCCTCCGGTCCATGAAGTCGCCAGCCCACCTGGGCAGCTCAGCGCCGCGGCGGCAGTGCGGCGCGCAGCCAATTGCTGGGTGCAGCCGGAGCCGCATTGCGGCCCCGGCGAATACCAAGCAGCTTGCATTTGTCGATGAAGTTCATCCGCGCTGCATGCCCCAGCCGACCGAAAGCTGCCTTTCGCTCGAACGCGGCGACACCGGCCAGCCAATGTCCTTCTGGATCTCAGGCGGCAAGCTGTTGAGGATGCGCAGCGACTTGCGCGCTTCACGTGTTTTCTTGAAGGCCGCACCATAGCGGCCGAGGCTTCCGAACATCGACATCTTGATCTCCTTTGGAGCGTTGCGGTGGCCGACAACTGTTTCTGCCTGCCGTTCGATGCCGGTTAAATGCTCCGCACATGTATCTGGCGGATTTCACGAAAACGCGATTTCGTTTCCAGATCGGCGCGATCTGGAAACATTTGCATACAAATGAAAATAGAAAGGCTGACAGCCGAGCGGAGGCGAGTCATCCCCGCCCGCGCCGCGCGGCGTGGCCTTCGCGCGAACGCCGTCGCGGGGCAGCGTCGCCGGCAATGCCGTCTTCGCTCACCGTCTTGCGCGGCGGCAGTTTCACCGCCGCCGACAGCTTGGGGAACGGGTCGATCTTATTTGGGAGCGCCATGGCATAAACGAAATGTTCCTGGAATTTCGGCTCCAGCGCCGTCTCGATCTTCTCGATCCTGCTGACGGTTTCCTCGATCTCGCGGCGATAGCCGCGGTTCAGGAGCGCCATGCGGGCGCCGGCGCCGGCCGCATTGCCGACGGCCGAGACCTTGTCGAGGTCGCAGTCCGGGATCAGGCCCAGCACCATTGCGTATTTCGGATCGATGAACGAGCCGAACGCGCCGGCAAAATGGATACGGTCGACATGTTCGGTGTGCTGCTTTTCCATCAAAAGCTTGGTTCCGGCATAAAGCGCCGCCTTGGCAAGCTGGATGGCGCGCACGTCGGTCTGGGTAATGGTGATCTTGGGCTCGCCTTCCTTCAGCACATAGGAGAAGGTGCGGCCATTGGCGACGACGCGAGGCGAGTGGCCGCTCAGCGATCCATCGACGACGCCGTCCTCGGAAATGATGCCGGCGAGGTACATCTCGGCTACCACCTCGATGATGCCGGAGCCGCAAATGCCGGTGACGCCGGTCGCCTGCACGCTGTCGAGGAAGCCCGGCTCGTCGGACCAGAGTTCCGAGCCGATAACGCGGTATTTCGGCTCCAGCGTTTCGGGATCGATACGGACGCGTTCGATTGCACCCGGTGCGGCGCGCTGGCCACCGGAGATTTCCGCACCCTCGAAGGCCGGGCCGGTTGGCGAGGAGGCCGCCACGACCCGCTGGCGATTGCCGAGCACGATCTCGGCATTGGTACCGACATCGACGATCAGCATCATCTCGTCCTGCCGATGCGGGCCTTCCGACAGCGTCACTGCAGCCGCATCAGCGCCGACATGGCCGGCAATGCAAGGCAGCATGTAAAGCCTGGCGCCCTGGTTGAGTTTCAAGCCGATATCCGATGCCTTGATGTGCACGGCGCCGGAGACGGCTAGCGCGAAGGGAGCGCCGCCGAGTTCGGTCGGATCGATGCCGAGGAACAGATGATGCATGATCGGATTACCGACGAAAACGGAATCCAGGATATCGTTACGCTGGACGTTGCCTTCGGCGCAGACCTTGTCGACGAGGCCCGAAATGGCCTCGCGCACGGCGACCGTCATGCCTTCGCGGCCGTCCGGGTTCATCATCACGTAAGAGACGCGGCTCATCAGATCCTCGCCGAAGCGGATCTGCGGATTGGAGGTGCCCGACGAGGCGGCGACCCGACCCGACAGCAACGACACCAGATGCATGGCGATCGTGGTCGAGCCGATATCGCAGGCAAGCCCGTATGCCTCGTTCTTCAGGCCAGGCCACAGAGCGATGACCCGCGCGGTCTCGCTGTCGGTGTCCTTGTGGATGGCGGCCGTCGCGGTCCAGTTGCCTTTGCGCAAAATGCCTTGCACCTGCGGCAACAGATGGAAATCGAAATCTAGGCTCTTGAGGCCCCAGTCCTTCATCAGCGCGATCTTCAGGCGGTCGAGGTCGCCGAGCGGCTTGTGCATGTCGGGTTCTTCGATCTCGACATAGCACATGCGGATAGCCGCATCGCGGGCGATGACCCTGGTATCGGCGTCCTTGCGGATAGTCTGCGCGTTAATAACGGTGTCCTGCGGCACGTCGACGACGAGATCGCCGAGGATCTGTGCCGAGCAGGACAAGCGGCGCCGCTCGGGGAGCCCGCGAACGCGCTCGTAGCGCTCTTCCTTGGCGCCCTTGGGCGAGAGGTGATCGTTGGAGGAGACGATCTTGTGCTTGGCGAAATTGCCTTCCTGCACCTCGATCTGGCAACGCCCGCAAGTGGCACGCCCGCCGCACACGCTCTCGACGTAGACACCAAGCTGGCGCGCGGCATCCAGAACCGGTGTGCCGACCGGAAACCGCCCGCGCTTGCCCGACGGCATGAACAGCACGAGCGGATCAGTGATGTTGACGGGAGAGTTCATTCGTTCCAGACTTTACTTTCTACGCTGCTCGGGTCTTGGCCACGGCAGCGATGCCGCTGTGTTTCGGTTCCTCCCAGTCGTAAACCCATATCGTGTCGGCCAAGCCATGGCTCAACCCCGGGCCATCCGCGCTTCGCGGCCGCCGCGCCTGCGTCCGCCATTGCCATTGCCATCGCCCGGCGCGTTGACCTGCGTCCGGGCGGCAACGGCCTGGCCGCCTTCAGCAGGCTTGTAGTCCTTGTATGTCCTGATCCAGTTGGTGCAGTTCTCGTCGGTGCCGTTCAGCACGTTGGCGCCGCGCACCGCTTCCATTTCCTGCGGCCGCACCGGGTTCATGATCGCCGAGGTCATGCCGGCGCCGATCACCATCGGGATGAAGGCGGCGTTGATGCCATGACGGTGCGGCAGGCCGAATGAGATGTTGGAGAGGCCACAGGTGGTGTTGACCTTGAGCTCCTCGCGCAGCCGGCGTAGCAGGGCAAATACCTGGCGGCCGGCATCGCCCAGCGCGCCGATCGGCATGACCAGCGGGTCGACGACCACGTCATGCGCCGGAATGCCGAAGTCGGCGCAGCGCTGAACGATCTTCTTGGCGACGGCAAAGCGCACATCGGGGTCCATCGAAATACCGGTCTCGTCGTTGGAAATGGCGACGACCGGAACGTTGTATTTCTTGATCAGCGGCAGGATGGCTTCGAGCTTTTCCTCCTCGCCGGTGACGGAATTGACCAGCGGCCGGCCCTTGGCGACCTTCAGCGCCGCTTCGATCGCGGCGGTCACCGAGGAGTCGATCGACAGCGGCAGATCGACCAGGCCCTGCACGATCTCCAGCGTCTGCACCAGCAGCGCCGGCTCGGTGGCGTTGGGGTCGACTGCGGTGACGCCGGCGTTGACGTCGAGCATGGTCGCGCCGCAGGCGGCCTGCTCCAGCGCATCCTTGATGACGGTCTCAAAATTGCCGGCGATCATTTCGGCGGCGAGCTTTTTGCGGCCGGTCGGATTAATGCGCTCGCCGATCACGCAGAAGGGCTGATCGAAGCCGATGATGATTTCTCGTGTCGCCGAGGCGACGATGGTGCGGGTCATGAAATCTCTCCATCGTGATATAAAGAGTTCTTTATATCGTTATCTGTTTGTGATCAAGCGAATGCTGACGATTCGCGCTGTCAATGCGCGGTTTTGACCATGTCGACCTGGGTTTCGGTGAGGTCGTCATGCAGTATGTGGTCGAGCCGGTCGGCAACGAGCTGGTCGTCGCGGCGGATTTCGCGCTTCCATGGCCGGCGACCCTTCAGCACGCCGGATTCGTCGACGATCTCGGCGACATATTCTTCCTGGCGATAGGCCATCACATGAACGCCGGACACACCGGGAATTTCCTTCACCTCATTGATGATGTCGATGCAGAGCTGCTTACCTTCCTTCTTCTGATCCTGAGCGCCTTCCAGGCGCTTGACGATCTGATCGGGAATGTGAATGCCCGGCACGTTGGAGCGGATCCATTTGGCCGTCTTGGCCGAGGCCAGCGGCCCGACGCCGCACAGGATGAAGCATTTCTCGGTATAGCCGAGATCGCGGACCTTCTGCATGTAGGTACGGAGCATCGGCACGTCGAAGCAATACTGGCTCTGCACGAACTGCGCGCCGGCAGCGATCTTCTTGCCAAGCCGATAGGGCCGGAAATCGATCGGCGGCGCGAACGGGTTGATGGCCGCGCCAAGGAAAAGCTGCGGCGGGGTCGTCAATTTGCGGCCGGACAGGAATTTTCCGTTGTCGCGCATGATACGGCAGGTTTCGAGCAGCGACATGCAGTCGAGATCGAACACCGGCTTGGCGCCGGGCTGGTCGCCGGCCTGCACGCCGTCGCCGGTCAGGCAGAGCATATTGGCGACGCCCATCGCAGCACCCCCAAGCACGTCGCCCTGGATGGCGATGCGGTTCCGGTCGCGGCAGGCGATCTGCATGATCGGGGCATAGCCCATGCGGGTCAGCAGCGCGCAGATGCCGACCGACGACATGTGGCAGTTGGCGCCGGAAGCGTCGACGGCATTGATGGCGTCGACCCAGCCGTCGAAAATCCTGGCGCGGTTGTAGACGTCTTCCGGATCGGCGCTGTCGGGCGGATTGAGCTCGGTCGTCACTGCGAACTCGCCGCGTCGCAGAACCCGCTCAAGCCGGCCGCGGGAGGTGTGGCCGGGCAGGGGATCGAGCGGCAAATGGATGCCGGCCGGATTCTCGTCTGGCTGGCGGCCGATCATGCCGACGCTCCGGTGTTAGTAGTGTTCTGGGCCGCATTGCGGGCGGCCGCGGCCTGCGCGGTCACCCGCAGCCAGGCGGAAGTTTCGCGCAAGGACTGATCCACCGGCTTCTGCACGTCCAAAATCTTGTCGCCATGCACCATGTTCCGCGAGCCTTCCCAGGCCTTGACCCAGACGCAAGGCATGTCTGGCTCGACCTCGCAATTGCCGTTGGCGCGGACACCGCCGCAAGGGCCGTTGCGCAATTGCTTGGGGCAGTTCATCGGGCACGACATGCCGGTCGAGGATAGGATGCACTGGCCGCACATGCGGCAGTCGAACATGAATCCCTTGACGCGCTTCTCGACGAATTTCACCGGCCCTTCGACACGGCTGTAGCCGATGCCCTTCCATAGCGGGTGGAGAGTCAGGAACATGTCGGCAAACCTGGCGTAGAACCATTCGAGCAGCCGCGAATGCCGCACCGACCAAAGCCGCACCGCAAACGAGCGCTGCACGCGCCGCTGCGGCGACACGTCGGCCGGCTTGTAGTCGGATTTCGGCGCCGCGTTCTTGACGATGGTCGCCTGGGTCACGCCGGCTTGAGCCGTCGTCACCGGCATTGATTGGGGATCAGACATTTTCTTTGCCGCCCGCCTTGACCAGAGCGACCAGCCGCTCACGGTCGTATTTCGCATCAAGTTCCTGAAGGGCTCTCTCGGCCTCGGCTTCAAGATCGTCACCGACCGGGATGGGCTCTGCCTTGCGCCATTCGGCAAGATAGTCGTCGGTGCCGCCGGCGCCGGTGCGCATGGCGCACATGTCGATCGCCTCGGTGAAGCGCAATGGCAGTTCGCGCTTGGCGTTCTGCCGGCCCTTCTTGACGATGACCTGGGCGGGGATGTCGCGCCAGTAGACGACGATAAGATCGGCCATGAATTCCTGCTCCTGTAGAACGCCGCGCGTCCAATCGAACGCATAAACGATGCTCTACCACCTAACTCAGCTGCATCGTGCCCTCCGAAGATCGATTCCGATGTTTTGGGCCGATGCAGTGGTTTCGAGCATTGCCGGAAGCGCTGTTGGGCTGCTTGTTATGGGACGACGCGGGGGCCTTCAAAAGCGACGCAATCGACGGCCGCGGCTGAAAGCGGAGTTTCTTCCAGCACTGGTCAGCCGGCGCGGCCATCGAAGCTGCCGACCAGCTTCCTGTGGAAGCGCACGTAACCTCGTTCGGTCGTGCGTAGATGCCCCGCGACGATCTCATGGAAGCGCGGCAGGCGGTGGAAGGGAACGGCCGGATAGGAATGGTGCTCCGAATGGTACGGCATGTTCCAAGCGACGAAGCGCACCAGCCTTGTGGTGAAGGTGGTGCGGGTGTTCTCGAGCATGTTGGCGACATGCGGGCACAACGCGTGCTCGGCCAGCAGGTAGGCCCGCAAAAACGGCTGTCCTACCAGCACCGGCACGATCCAGACCCACAACACCAGTGCGGATTGCACGGGCAGAGATGAGGCCAGCAACGCCGCATAGCCAGTCAGGAACAGCCGTGCTTCGGCAACCACCTTGCCGCGACCCTTTTCCGGTACGAAGCCGTCGCGATTGCGGCCAGCCGCGTTGGTCGCGACCACGCGGGCCATGCCTATCCAATAGGGGCCGCCGGACAGATAGCGCAGATATTGACCGACCGTCTCCGGCTTCGGCGCCATCAGTTCGGGGTCGTTTTCTGGGTCGTGCGTATGGCGGTGATGGGCGAAATGGAAATAGCGGAACCATGTCGGCGGCAGCAGGATCAGGAAGCCGGCCACGGCGGCAACAGCGCGATTGAGCCACGCCGTCCTGAACGCCGTTTCATGGATGGTCTCGTGCAACGGCGTGAAGAAGAAGACGATCAGGATTCCCTGCGGCAAGATCAGAAGCGGCCAGAACGGGATGCCTGCGGCGATCAGCGCGCCCAGCAGGATAACCATCCCGCCATGGACGGCCAGCCGGACAATGCCTGGCCGGTCAAGCCTGGCGGTGAGGTCGCGACGGTCCTCGACCGAAAGGCCGGCAATGATGGTGCGGTGGTCGATGTCGCTCATGACGCAATGTTAGTGGCGGGTGGCTGTCCGGTAAATCGGCGCGTCACCAGACGCCGTTCTTTATCCCGGTATAGAGATAAAACCAGACCGTCGGATGATACCATTGTTTCGAAGGCAGGCCGGGATCGACCGTGCCGAGCTTGCCGGCCAGCGCATCCCTGACCGCTTCGACGCAGATGTCGCGCGAGAACGCCGCCTGCCGCAACGCGTAGCTTGAAATCGTGTCGCCCGGCTGCGGTTTGCCACGCGCCTGCCGCAGCACGCCGCCAGTGTCGACGCCGGCGTCGACGAGATGCACTGTGGTGCCGAAGTTCTCCGCATCGCCTGAAGCCAGCGCCCAGTAGCCGCCGTTCATGCCACGATATTTCGGGGCGATACCGGCATGGTAGTTGAGGACCGGGCAAGGGATTTTTGCCAGCGTCTGCCGCGACAGCAAGCGGCAGCCGGCGAGCAGAACCACACCCGGCTGGATTTCCGCGATCGCCTGCAGGCATTCCGGCGCGTTGGCCGACGGGACATGGATGATCGTTTGCCCAGGCTTCGGTTCGGTTTGCAGCTTCTCCCCGACGGCGAGCCGTGCTGCGTGGCCGGCGAAGAAGCGCTTGCCGAGGCGCGTCAGCATCATCGTGCCGAGTTGACCGATGGCCGAGGCCCAGCCTTGCCGCCGCGCCCGGGCGAGAAGCAATTGCTTTTTGGATTCAGGAGCTTCGAGGATGACGCTGACCGGGCCGAGTTGATCGGCGACGGCGTTGACGATCGCCCAAATATGCGGGCCGCCTTCGGTGACGACGACGATCGGCCGTTGGTTTGGTTTCGACCGTGCCATACTTCGCGACCCCACAAAGACCTGTTCTTTGCGCGCGAATGCTAGGCTGACCGGGTTAACCCTTGGTGATCGGAGGGCTCAGCGCTTGAATTCGAGGATGTCGAGCTTCGATTCGTAATAGGGCGCCGGGAACTCGATGCGCCATTCGCTGGCGCTGTTGCGGAAGGCATAGCCGACCTGATCGCTTTCCGGGCCGCTGCCGTAGGGCTTTGCCGGATCGTCGTTAACGTAGAAGGAACCAAGATAGATCGCGCGTTTCTCGCCATCGTCGAAGAAGCGGCCCTTGGTGCGCTGCGAGCCGGTGATCTTTTCCAGTCTCCAGCCGGAACCGTCGTCGCTCACCTTGCATTTGAACCAGCCATAGATGACGAGCGGGCTCAATCCGCCGGCCTTGATGGTGCGGCATTGCCAGTTGCCCGTTAGATCCTTGTCGGAAAAGGCGACCAGCGGCTTCGCCAGAAGCGCGTCGAGCTGTTTGACCTCGGCGGGATCGCCCGCCTTGGCTTCCTCAAGGGCTGCCTTGCGCGTCTCGTCATATTTGTCGAGCCGCGCCTTGTCCGCGGCGGTGATCAGCTTCTGCACCTCGCCATCGGCGAGCGCGGGCAGGGCGAAGCAGACAATTCCTGCGGCAATCAAGAGACGAGCGATCATCGGTGCGTTTCCCGTGAATGGCTGGAACAGCCTGTTTTCTTGTCTGGCGCATAACTTACCGGTTCGCGGCGACCTGTCATCCGTGCTTAACAGCGTCAGGTCAAAAATCGTGGTTTCATCGATGCGGATCTTGCTGACGGGATCGTCAGGCTGGCTGGGCAGCGCGCTGGCGCCGCGCCTGCGGGCGCTTGACCATGACGTCATCGGCCTCGATCCCGTTGCGTCGGCGCAAACGCAGATTGTCGGCTCGATTGCCGACCGCGATCTGGTCATGCAAGCGGTCAGCGAAAACCGTATCGAGGCGATCATCCATAGCGGTGCGCTGCACAAGCCTAACATCGAGAACCACTGCAACAGCGATTTCGTGGCGACGAACGTGCAGGGCACGCTCAATCTTCTCGACGCGGCGGTGGCATCAGGCGTTCAACGCTTCGTCTTTACCTCGACGACGTCACTGATGATCTCGCAAGCCATTCGCGCCGGCTTCACCGGCGGCGCGCGCAAAGCCGCCTGGCTGACGGAAGAGATGTCGCCGGAACCGCGCAACATCTACGGCGTCACCAAGCTTTCGGCCGAACATCTCTGCCGTCTCTATCATTTGCAGTTCGGCCTGCGGGTGATCGTGTTGCGCACCGCCCGGTTCTTTCCCGAGGCGGACGACATGGCTCATGTGATCGAACAGTCGGATGCCAACACCAAGGCCAATGAGCTGTTGTTCCGCCGGCTGACGGTGGAGGACGCAGCCGACGCCCACATCGCTGCTCTGGAGAAAGCGCCGCAAATGGGCTTCGACATCTTCATCATTTCGGCGCCAACACCGTTCCAGCCCGACGATTGCGCGGCATTGATCGCCGACGCACCGTCGGTTATCGCACGCTATTTTCCGGATTATCCGGCGCTCTACGCGAAGAAAGGCTGGACGATGTTTTCGTCGATCGACCGGGTCTACGACGCGTCGCGGGCGAGGGACCGGCTGGGTTTCGTCTGCAAGACGAGCTTTGCCGATGTGCTCGCCGGCATCGAAGCTGAAGAAGGCTTTGCCTAGAAGTATCGTCAAGCCAGGATTGCGGCGCTGGCCAGTTCCTTCGTCAGGTCACCGTAGCCGGTCGAGCGGCGCTCATAGGCGAGGCCGAGCATTTTCGCCGCCTTTTCGGCGACCTTGTCGAGTTCCGGGTCGTCGGTCTGAGCGATATAGATCAGCTTCTCGTAGTTGCCGAAATAGTCCTTGATCAGCTCCGGGTGCTTGTCCAGGCCGAGCGGCTTCATGAAGAATGCATCGAATTGCCGGCAGAGGAAATCGGTCATGTAGAACGACATCATGTCGTCATCGGCGACCTTCGCATAGGCATCCATGCCCTGGTAGAAGGCAAAGCAATGCGGCCCGGCCATACGCCCGACGCCGTGCTTCTCGCAGATCCGATCGAGCAGGCCACCCGTGCCGCAATCGGCATAGCCGACGAAGATGTGTCGGTAGCCGTCGGTCTTGGCCTTCTCGATAGCCTTGTCCATGGCCGGCGCGATGCGGTCCGGATAGAAATGAAACTCCGCCGGCAGGCAGGTCAGGTCGAGATGGTCGAGCCCGAGCTGTTCCTTGACCGCCAAAATTTCGCGCGCAATCATCCCGCAGGCGATGACGAGCAGCCTGTCGCCTTGATCGGATTGTTGTTTTCGCGCGGTAGTCATGGAACCAGTCTAATCCATCTTCGTTGCTGTCCAGCGAATTTATATCCTGAGGGAGACACCATTCATGAAACTGTTCCGCGTTGCGCCAATCGCTATTCTCGCCTGCGTCCTGGCTGTTTCAGCCTGCGCCAACACGGTGCGCGGCGTCGGCAAGGATCTCAAATCCACTGCGAAGGCGGTTGACGATACCGTCAAGAAACCCTGATCTGCACGATTTCAAACATTTGGGAATAAAAAAGCCGCACTGCAAGGCGCGGCTTTTCTCGTCGGTGCCGATTTTGTTGGCTCAAGCCGAAGCGCGGACGTTGTGCTTACGCTTCATGAAGTCCTTGGCGGTCTCGACCGCCACCGCGGCGTCGCGGCAATAGGCGTCGGCGCCGACGGCTTTGCCGAATTCCTCGTTGAGCGGCGCACCGCCGACCAGCACGACATAGTCATCGCGAATGCCCTTTTCCTTCATCGTATCGATGACGACTTTCATGTAAGGCATGGTCGTCGTCAGCAGCGCCGACATGCCGATGATGTCGGGCTGGTGCTTTTCGATGGCATCGAGATATTTTTCGACCGCATTGTTGATGCCGAGGTCGATGACATCGAAGCCGGCACCTTCCATCATCATGCCGACCAGGTTCTTGCCGATGTCATGGATGTCGCCCTTGACGGTGCCGATCACCATCTTGCCCTGCTTCGGCGCGCCGGTGGCGACAAGCAGCGGACGCAGGATGAACATGCCGGCCTTCATCGCGTTCGCCGACAGCAGCACTTCGGGAACGAACAGGATGCCGTCGCGGAAATCCTCACCGACGATGCGCATGCCTTCGACCAGAGCCTCGGTCAGCACCTTGTAAGGCGCCCAGCCGCGCTCGAGAAGGATATTGGTGCCTTCCTCGATTTCTTCCTTCAACCCGTCATAAAGATCGTCGTGCATCTGCTGCACCAATTCGTCGTCGGAGAGTTCCGAAAGGATGATCTCGTCGTCGGCCATTTTTTCTCAGGCTCCTTGCCGGCTACAACTATCGCGGCAGCTTAAAAATATCGCGTCAATACCTAACCCGCACGGGCCGGTTGTCCATAGCTGATTTGCGACTTCCCGCAAAACGAAAGCGACCGTAAATCTCTTGGAATTCTTGTCGATTTTGCGACAGGCGTTGGCGCTGGCGGGCCGTTTCGAATAGGGTGCATGGCTACGATCCGGCCAGAGACCGCAATATGCGGCCGCAAACGGATTTCAGGCCGGTACAAGAGCCCGGCCGGAGTAAATCAGGCCAGAACGAAAGCCAGGGAAGAACGATTATGAGTGAGAACGCGCCGGTCGACCAGGAAGCGTCAAACGCACGGCGCGGGCGCGCTGCCAGCGGTGGCGCCGCAGCCCGACGGGCTGCGCGTTCGGGCGGCGGCCCCGGCACGCAGCTCACCTATATCAAGCGCAAGATCAACGTCTATGAAGTGCTGGACGAGGAAGGGCTGGCGCTGATCGAAAAGAACACCGACACGGTGCTGGAAGAGATCGGCATCATCTTCCGCGACGACGCCGAGGCGCTGCAGCTTTGGAAAGAGGCGGGCGCCGACGTCAAGGGCGAGCGGGTGCATTTCCCCAAGGGCCTCTGCCGCTCGCTCCTGAAGACCGCTCCGTCCGTCTATACCCAACACGCCCGCAATGGCGAGCGCTCGGTGCAGATCGGCGGCAACGCGACAGTGTTCGCGCCGGTCTATGGACCGCCCTTCGTGCGCGATCTCGACGGCGTCAGGCGCTATGCGACGATCGAGGATTTCCGGAATTTCGTGAAACTCGCCTATATGGCGCCGTCGATCCACCATTCCGGCGGCACGGTGTGCGAGCCGGTCGACGTGCCGGTCAACAAACGCCATCTCGACATGGTCTACAGCCATATCAAATATTCGGACAAGCCGTTCATGGGCTCGGTGACCGCGCCCGAGCGCGCTGAAGACACGGTGGCGATGGCCAAGATCGTGTTTGGTGACGATTTCGTCGAGAACAACACGGTGCTGACCAGCCTGATCAATGCCAACTCGCCGATGGTGTTCGACGAGACCATGCTGGGAGCGCTGAAGGTCTATTCGCGCCACAATCAGGCCTGTATCGTCACGCCGTTCATCCTTGCCGGTGCGATGAGCCCGGTGACGGTCGCCGGCACGCTGACACAGGTTTTGGCCGAGGTTCTGGCCGGGGCATCGTTCACACAACTGATCCGGCCGGGTGCGCCGGTTCTGTTCGGCACCTTCGCCTCGTCGATCTCGATGCAGTCGGGCGCGCCGACTTTCGGCACGCCGGAGCCGTCGCTGGTCTCGTATGGCGCCGCACAGCTTGCCCGCAGGCTCGGCCTGCCGTTCCGCACCGGCGGTTCGCTCTGTGCTTCAAAAATCCCCGATGCGCAGGCCGCCTACGAGAGCGCCAACACGCTGAACTCGACGATCCTGGCCGGCACCAATTTCGTGCTGCATTCGGCCGGCTGGCTCGAGGGCGGTCTCGCCTCCTGCTACGAAAAGTTCATGATGGATATCGACCAGCTCGGCATGACGCAGAAGTTCTCCCAAGGCGTCGACCTGTCGGAAAACGGCCAGGCGATGGACGCCATCCGCCAGGTTGGCCCGGGCAGCCACTATCTCGGCTGCGATCACACCCAGGCCAATTTCCAGACGGCATTCTATCGTTCCAACATTGCCGACAACAATTCTTACGAGCAATGGCTGGCCGAAGGCGAAAAAACCGCGCCGCAGCGCGCCAACGAGCTCGCCCGCCGCTGGCTGGAAAGCTACGAGGCGCCGCATCTCGATCCGGGTATCGACGACGGGCTGAAGGACTTCATTGCCAGGAAGAAGGCGTCGATGGCCGACGCCTTCACCTGAAAGGAGCCCGAATCAGGCGGGGCTAAAGTCGCCAACATCATCCACAAGGAAGTCTGGCGGAGCGCCTTCTCCGACCCGGACAAGAAGGGATGATCCTCGAGCGCAGCATGGTCGAAACCATCGCGGCGGCACTTTCCGCACACGGTCTCGTGCTTCGCGGCGGCTTCAATTTTGCAGGCGCTGAGAAGGCGCCTTCCGATCTCTCCGGCGCTACCGCCAAATCCGTCCTGCTGGTGGGGCAGGCGGGTGCCGCACCTTGGCCGCACTTTATGCACTGGTTGGAGAAACGGTCACAGCCGATCGACGATCCGCTCGACAGATGGTCGCGCGAAGTGATCGGCGCGGTGGCCGGAAAATTAGGGGCGCGCGCTGTGTCGCCGTCCGACAGGCCTTATCTGCCATTCCAGCAATGGGCGATGCGTGCGGAGGGGTTGAAGCCGTCACCGCTCGGCATTCTCATGCATCCGCAATATGGGCTCTGGCATGCCTATCGCGGCGCGCTGCTGTTCGAAGACGAAATTGCGCTCCAAGAACCCCGCGACATGATTCACCTTTGCGACACATGTCTGGAAAAACCCTGCCTGAAATCCTGTCCGGTAAAGGCTTATTCTGCGGATGGTTTTGCACATGAAACCTGTCTGGCCCATGTGCGCGGGCAAAACGGCGCGCCCTGCCGCACCGGCGGCTGCCTTGATCGCAACGCCTGTCCTTACGGCACCGACTATCGCTATCCGGCCGAAGTTCAGGCCTTTCACATGGCAGCATTCGCGCGTCTGTAGCGTCGCCGATGCCGCACGAAATCTTGAAGCAGATCGCCTCACTACAGCTTGCCGCGACGGTCACCGCGGGTATCTATCGCACGCCGGGCCGGTCGGCATTGTCGGCTACTGCATGGGTGGAGCGCGGGCGCTGAACGCAGCGGCCAGCTATCCCGGCCGCATCGTCGCGGCGGCCAGTTTCCACGGCGGCAATCTGGCTGGTGACGCTGCCAACAGTCCGCACCGGAAGGCCGCTTCGCTCAAGGCAAGGGTTTATATCGGTACGGCCGGCACAGATCGCAGCTTTCCGCCCGCGCAAACGGCGCGGCTGGCTGAAGCGCTGCGCGCGGCCGAGGTCGACCATGTCATCGAGAACTATGCCGGCATGGCGCACGGCTGGTGCGTGCCGGACCACAGCGCCTTCGATGCAGCCGGCGCCGAGCGCCACTGGAAGCGGCTGACGACGCTGTTCGCGGAGACGCTCGGTCAGGGCACGCCAACCGTTACGACGTGACGGCGCGCCAGAAAATTCTTTCCATCGCCCCAAGGAACAGCCATTAGCCTTCGTCCAACAGGCAATGATGGCGATGATGCTGGACGAAAGCGAAGCCTCCGACGCTGAACTGATCGGGCGGGCGAAGGGCGGAGATCGGGGTGCTTTCGGCAAGTTGCTCGAAAGGCACTACGGTTTCGTCTATCGCGCCGCCTATCGCTGGTGCGGGAAAAAGGCCGACGCAGAAGATGTCGCCCAGGAAGTCTGCGTCCGGATTGGCCGGGCGATCCGCGACTATCATGGCAGCGGCGCCTTCACGACATGGCTCTACGCCATGACGCTGAATGCGGCGCGCGACATGATGCGCAAGACCGCCCGCGAGACGGTCAAGACCGATGCCTATGGCGCCTATGTCCTGATTTCGGGGGAAATCTCGGCTGAGCCGGAAGACCCGGCCGAGGCGCTCTGGGCAGCGGTGCGCAAGCTGCCGGACAAGCAGCGCGATGCGGTGCTGCTGGTTTATGGCGAAGGGCTGAGCCATGCAGCCGCCGCCGAGGCGATGGCGATCTCGGAGACGACGGTTTCCTGGCACATCCATGAAGCGAAGAAACGGCTGAAGACGCTGATGCGTTCAGCCGGGGAAGTGTGACCATGGTCGACGACAACGAACTCAACAAACTGCGCGACATCGCGGCACCGGCGCCGGACGCGGACGCAAAGGCGCGTGCCCTCCAGGCCGCGCTGCGCGCCTATGACATGGAAGAAAAAACTTTACCGGCCGCCCAAGGATCGGTGAGCGGGCTTCGTCTCACAGAGCGAGCACAAAAGCTCTGGAGCGAAATCATGCAAAAGAAACTCTTCGCCACGCCGGCCATTGCCGGGCTCGTTGCCCTGCCGATCGCCGGATATGCTACCATCTATATGCTGGGGGAATCCACATTCAGCGGGCCCGAATTCGGCGGGGACGATAAGATCACCGAGACACTGGCCGACAAGCCGGCGACCGTCAAACCGCCGGTCGTGGCCGAAGCGGACAAGCAGAAGAAGGCGGATGCTGACAGTGAAAATCGCGACGTCGGCGAGGCGCTTGTGGCGCCGACATCGCCGCCGAAAGCGGAATCGACGGCAGTCGGTGGGTTGACGCAGCAGGACGTGCTCACCCGCAATGCTTCCGAACCGGCGCAGAGTGGCGAGTTTGTGCTGAATGGCGGCACCAGCACCGCGGCTCCGGCCGTCGATGGCGGCGCGCGGGTCGGACGTATGCCTGGCACGGTTGCCGAGCCCAAGCTGATGGCACAGCAGCCTGCCGCTGCGCCGGCCGACCAGATGCTGCCGCAAGAGGAAAACCGCGACCGCGTCGAGAATTTCAAGACCAATCCGGTGCATGCCGCACTGGAAGATCCGGTCTCGACGTTCTCTGTCGATGTCGACACCGCTTCCTATTCCTTCGTGCGGCGCTCGCTGAAGGAAGGTTTTATTCCGCAAGCCGATACGGTGCGCGTCGAGGAGATGGTCAACTACTTCCCCTATGACTGGAAGGGCCCGGACTCCGCCTCGACGCCGTTCAACTCGACCGTCAGCGTCATGCCGACCCCGTGGAACGAGCACACCAGGCTGATGCATGTCGCCATCAAGGGCTTCGACGTGAAGCCGGCCGAGCAGCCCAAGGCCAATCTGGTCTTCCTGATCGATGTGTCGGGCTCGATGAACGAGCAGGACAAGCTGCCGCTCCTGCAGTCGGCCTTCCGACTGCTGGTCAACAAGCTGAGACCTGACGACACCGTCTCGATCGTCACCTATGCGGGCGATGCCGGTACCGTGCTGGAGCCCACCAAGGCTTCGGAAAAGGACAAGATCCTCGCTGCCATCGATAATCTGACATCCGGCGGCTCGACGGCAGGCGAGGCTGGCATCAGGCAAGCCTACCGGCTGGCGCAGAAATCCTTCGTCAAGGACGGCATCAATCGGGTGATGCTCGCCACCGACGGTGATTTCAATGTCGGTCAGACCGACGACGACGATCTGAAGCGGCTGATCGAAAAGGAGCGCAAGACAGGCGTATTCCTGTCGGTGTTCGGCTTCGGCCGCGACAATCTGAACGATCAGATGATGCAGACCATCGCCCAGAACGGCAATGGCACCGCTGCTTATATCGATACGTTGGCGGAGGCCGAGAAGGTACTGGTCGAGGATGCCTCCTCGACACTGTTCACCATCGCCAAGGACGTGAAGATCCAGGTCGAGTTCAACCCGAACAAGGTTTCGGAGTACCGGCTGATCGGCTACGAGACCCGCGCCATGAATCGCGAGGATTTCAACAATGACCGGGTCGACGCCGGCGAGATCGGCTCAGGCCATTCGGTCACAGCGATCTACGAAATCACGCCTAAGGGCAGCGGCGGCGAACAGATTGATCAACTGCGCTATGGCCAGGCCTCGGTGAACAATGGCGGTGTTGCCAATGCCGACGAATATGCCTTCGTCAAGATCCGCTACAAGCTGCCGAACGAGGACACTTCGAAGCTGATCACCACGACAGTGACGTCAGCCAACGAAGTGGCGTCGTTCGACCAGGCCAGCACCGACCAGCGTTTCTCCGTTGCCGTTGCTGCCTTCGGCCAGAAGCTGCGCGACGAGGATGCGACCGCGAAGTTCGGCTACGACAAGATCATGCAGATTGCCACCGCCGCCAGAGGAGCCGACCCGTTTGGATACCGGTCCGAGTTCCTCTCGCTTGTGCGCCTTGCCTCGGCGCTCGGCGGTAACCGGTAGTGGCAATGACGGCCGGTTTCTTTCAGATGGAATCGTTCTGATAGGGGGAGCCGGCCTACGGGCGGGTGAGGCAGGCCGGCGAGGGAAACCTTGCCGGCCTTTTTTTCGGCGCCGCACTGCTTCGCGCGGACCATGTCGCAGACGAAAGCGTCAGGCGCGTCCGCGGCGCCGCTCGCGGCGGGCTTCGCTGGTCTCGGCGACGTTGACCGTAGCCTGCTTGTTGCGCATTGGGCCGATGCGTTCGACGATCTGCTCGACGGTCGGGCGATCCGACTTGGTGTGCGCATCGAGCGCCTTGCGCATGGCGGCAAGGTGCTGGAACGAGGTACCGCAGCAGCCGCCGACGATCTTGGCGCCGGCATCGACGGCTAGGCGCACATAATCGGCCATCAGCTCGGGTGTGCCGGAATAGTAGATCTCGGCACCGCGAAATTCGGGAATGCCGCAATTGCCCTTGACGATCACCGTTGCTTCCGGCCTCGCCTCGGTCATGTCGAGCAGGGAGGCGAGAATGTCGGAGGCGCCGACACCGCAATTGGCGCCGACACCGAGCGGTGTCTGCGACAGGCCATCGACGACGCCGTGGATGTCCTTCGGCAGCAGTCCCATCATGGTGCGGCCGGCGGTATCGAAGGAGCCGGTATAGGTATACGGCAGGCCGACGCGGATGGCGGCTTCGGCGGCCGCACGGATCTCGTCCGGCGCCGACATGGTTTCGATCCAGGCGACTTCGGCGCCGCCCGCCTTCAGCCCCTCGATCTGCTCGGCAAAGGCCTCGACCGCCTCGTCATAGGTCATGGCGCCAAGCGGTACCAGCAGCTCGCCGGTCGGGCCGACGGAGCCGGCCACGATCACCTTGCGGCCGGCCTTTTTTGCAACGGCGCTTGCGATCTCGGCGGCGCGCTTGTTCAGTGCATAGACCCGGTCCTGCGCATGATGCAGCTTGAGCCGATGGCGGGTGCCGCCAAAAGAGTTGGTCAGGATGATGTCGGCGCCGGCATCGACAAAGTTCTGGTGCAGGCTGGTGATGGTATCGGGTGCGGTCTCGTTCAAGAGCTCGGGAGCCTCGCCGGCCTCAAGGCCCATGGCGAACAGATTGGTGCCGGTGGCGCCATCGGCGAGCAGGACGCCCTTTTCGGCAAGCAGCGCGTCGATCGGATTGGTCATTGTGGAATACGCCTTCCCGGAGAATTATTGAGATAACGATATAAAGAATTCTTTATGTGACGTCAATGTCGGCGTGGGAAACAACCGGTCAAAATCGCATCTCCGCCAGCTTTCGTGTGAAGCTGGCCGCCTCATGCGCGTTGACGTCCGCGGCACGGATCAGATTGTCGAAATGGCTGGTCAGGATGCGGATCGGCTGCGTGGCGTTCAGCACCAGATACATGTCGCCGACGTAAATGGCAGCGCGATAAGGTCCGAAGATCGTGTAGGGGATCGAATAGCGCATCCGCCCGTCATAGAGAAACAGGCGGAAGGTGGGATAGAGGTCGTCGAGCAGTGTCGCCATGTGCAGGAGTTGCTGGTGGCGGTCGGCCTCCGGAAAGCGGTCCCACACGCCCAGCCCGCGCGCGAAGATCTCCAGCGTGTGGCGCGGCATACAGACTTCCATGTCGGTTTCGGGCCGTCGGTTGTAGTCGATGCGATACTGCGTTTCGCCGGCCTGTGCCTCGCGGCTCTTGTTGGCGATGACGGCTTCATAGTCGACAAGCGCCTCGGTGCGCAGAAGATCGGGAATGCCGGCCGGCACGTAGCGGATTTTCGTTCCCGCCGCCTCGGCATGCCAGCGAGCCAGCAGCGTGCGGTCGAAGCCGTCCGGCGCCTCCTCGATCTCAAGGCTCTCGCGGATTTCACCGGTGACGCCCTCGTCGTGGCTGAGGCCGAGCAGCCAGTCGAGCGAGACTTTGAATTCGGCGGCGATGTTAAGCAGCGTTTCAGCACGGGGAAGGCGGGTCGAGCCGCCGGAGAGCAGCTGCGACAGTGCCGAACGGTCGATGCCAACCGCACCGGCGAACGCTGACTGGTTCAAATCGGACCTTGTCAAGAGCATTTTCAGGCGCTCACGAAAGATCGTCGACAGGTCGCGTTTGTCCAAATCGCCGTCCCACTCGATAGGAGGAAAAATTTGCGCTGAAACCTGCGAGCGCGGAGCTTCAGGCGTAAAGGAATCCGGTTCGTTGTTTACAATACATAACATATGCAGCTGAAAATGCGCAATCGCAACAGTTTGTGCGCTTTATCGCGTTGCCCCGATGCAACACTCCTGACACAATGCTGTCAGGAATCAAACGGGTTCCGGCGACTGGAAGGCAGTGGTCGATAGCATGACGAGCATGGGCAATAGGCGACACGGCGCAGCAGCCATCGAATGGCCGACCGTATTTCTCGCACTTCTCTGCTACGGCGGCTGGCTCGCTGCCGGCTTTCTGCTCTGGCCATCCTACCCGCTGCTGGCGCTCGCCTTTCTGACCCTGATTGCGACGCTGCAATCCTCGCTGATGCACGAGGTCCTGCACGGCCACCCAACCCGGAACGCGCGGCTCAACGAAGCGTTTGTGTTCCTGCCGATTGGCCTTGTCTGGCCGTTTCGCCGGTTCAAGACCATTCACCTGCGCCACCATGCAGACGAGCGCCTGACCGATCCGCTCGACGATCCCGAAAGCTATTACAAGGCGCTCTGGCAGCACGAGGGACTGCCGTCGGCGATGAAATTCCTGCTGAAGATCAACAATACAATGCTCGGTCGTTTCGTGCTGGGCCCGTGGCTGTCCTGCATAGGCTTTTTCATCGGCGACGCCAGGCAGGTCGTCGCGGGCGACAAGGTCGTCCGCAAGGCCTGGCTGCTGCACGCTATCGGCCTCGCCATCGTGCTGCCCATCGTGCAGTTCGGCTTCGGCATGCCGTTGTGGCTTTACGTTCTGGTGCCTGTATGGTTGGGACAATCGCTGATTTCGATCCGCACCTACGCCGAGCACCAATGGTCGGAACATCCGGAGGGCCGCACGATCATCGTCGAGCGCTCGCCGCTGTCCTTCCTGTTCCTCAACAACAATCTGCATTTCGTCCATCATAAGAGCCCGACGGTGGCCTGGTACAGGCTGCCGAAACTGTTTCGCGACCGCCGCGACGAGTGGCTGCGGATGAACAATGGCTACGCCTATCCGAACTATTTCGCGTTGCTCAAGGCCTATGCCTTCAAGGCGAAGGAGCCGGTCGTCCATCCCGTGCTGCGGCGCATGCCGGAACCGGGACGCGCATTCAAGCCGCGTGTCAGGGCACGCAGCCTCAATGGGCTTGGCAGCGCACCGGTACCCGCCGAGCCGCCGAAAGAGTGAATTTTGCGTTGTTGCAGGCGGTTCCGCGCGGACGACGCTTTCCTGAACTTGTCAATTTCCTCGCATAACGGTCAAATCCCCGGCATGAGCGAATTCATTGCGGCTTTGCCGATGTATGACTGGCCGGAAGCGCGGGACGAGGTCGACGCGCAATGGGCGCGGTTGCGCGATACCTTCAGACAAAGAGGCATCGATGCGCCGGAGACGATCATCCGCCGCAATGGCGATTTGCCTCCGGTGCCTGGCGGTATCCGAGACGATCAGGGAAAACCCGTCGCGCCAGATCCGGCGACATTGCCGCCGGACGAGCTGGATTTTCACCGGCTCTGGCTGCACCCGGCGCTGCTCCTTGCGCAAACCTGTTGGGGACCGATGGAACTCGGCCTGTCGCAACGTGTCCAACTCGTCGGTCAGCCGCGTTACGATGCCTTCGAGGGTGGACAGGGCGAACTCTATTCGAGCGCCCTCATCATGAGAGCGGGCGAGGCACCGCAGGCAAGGTCGCCGGCCGACGGCGGTGCCGTCATTCCGCTCGATCTGCTGCGCGGCCAGCGTTTCACCTTTAACAGCCTGGATTCCATGTCGGGCATCATCGCGCCAACTCGCGACCTGCAAGTATTGGGCGAGAGTCTGGACATCTTTTCCGCGTTGAGCGAAAGCTGTGGGCACCGTGCTTCGATCGTTGCCGTTGCCGAGGGCAGGGCCGACGTCGCGGCGATCGACTGCGAGAGCTGGGCGCTGGCGCAGCGTTTCGAGCCTGCGGCGCAGAAGGTGACGGTCGTCGGCTGGACAAGGCGTCGCAAAGGCTTGCCGTTCATCACGGCCAGGACAACGCCGGAAACGATCGTCACCACGATGCGCGAGGCGATCGCAGCGCTCATATAAACGCGTCGCGTCGGGCGGCCTCATGCGAGCACTTTAGATTCCAGTTTACGCATGTCGTTATCGCAGAACCGCTGCACACCCTCGGGTCAAGCCCCGGGGGCATGCTTTTGCGCGACATGCATTAGCGTCGCTCAGCCGCCAAGCAGCCGATTGTCGAGCGGGTAGGTCGAAAGCTTCTCATTGCCGGACTCGGTGATCAGTATCTGTTCCTCGATCTTCACGCCTTCGTAGCCGCCAAGTCGACCGATATAGCTCTCGACGCACAGCACCATGCCAGGTTCGAGCACGCCGTCGGGTGTGTCGTCGGTCCAGTCGCTAGCATGCAGCAAGGTCGGGTATTCGTCGGCAAGACCGACACCGTGATAGAGCACCCCGTAACGGGCCGGGAAGCAGTCCCCCGGCGGCACTGACGAGCGCTCGACGAGGTCGCGGAACGATACGCCCGGCCGCATCAGCTCCGTGTTGTGGGCGATCTGGCCGGCGGCGATGCGGAACAGATCGCGCTGCTCTTGCGACGGCCGCGCGTCACCGCAAAGCCAAGTGCGCGAAAGGTCGGCGCAGAAGCCGTAAGGACCGATCAGGTCGGTATCGAAAGCGACGAGCTCGCCGGCCTCGATCGTCCGCGACGAGCACTCCTGGAACCACGGATTGGTGCGCGGACCCGACGACAGGAGCCGGGTTTCGATCCATTCGCCGCCGCGCGCGATGTTGCCACGATGGAGTTCGGCCCACAATTCATTCTCCGAGATGCCAGGCCTCAGCGCCTGCTCCATCTCGCCCATCGCTGCCTCGCAAGCGACGATCGCCCGGCGCATGGCAAGGATCTCGTCGGGCGATTTGATCAGCCGCGCATTTTCCATCACCCCTTCGCCATTGCCGGTCGAAATGCCGAGACGGGCGAGCTCTTCGATGCCCTCGGGATTGATGTGGTCGACGGCGATGCGGCGATTGCCGCCGCCATGTTCCAATACCAGCTCGGCGATGCCGGCTGCCCAGCGGCGGACTTTTTGACCGGTCAGCTCGCCGCTGTAGAGGTAAGCCCACGACACCGCCGGCCGCACCTCGTCGACGACGCCGGAATGATCGGAAAGGTGCTCGCAGGAGAAGTAGTCGAACAGCACCACCGGGCCATCGGTGGCGACGAAACAGTGCCTGGTCCGATTGTGTGCGACCCAGAGCTGCATGTTGGTCGCATCCGTCGCATAGCGGATGTTGACCGGATCGTAGAGCAAGGCTCCCGCATAGTCGCGGCGCTTCAGCTCGGCGCGGATGCGCTCGAGCCGGTATCGGCGCATGGCGGGCAGATCAGGGGCAGCAATTCCCGCCGCCTGCCATTCGGCTTCCGCCAGCGCTCCATAGCCCAGCGCATGCTGGTTGAGTTCAGCGGCCTTCAGCCGCGATTTTCTGCGCAGCACATCGTTCGAGCCGTCCGGCTCGAACGGCATGATCTTGCGGTGATGACGGGGCCGGTCAGTCGGGTTCCTGTCCACCGTCGGCTCCTCCGCTAACGCTTTCTTTTGGCGCCGTGGCTCCTCCCACCGCCATTCTCTTCAATCTTACATAGGCGCCGGACCGGGTGGACTTGTCGGTGCCACGCAACAGCAAAACCATCATTTGCCGCGGCTGGCCGTCCGCCTCATAGCCGGCCGCTTTGAGCTGCTCCAAAATGACCGGACGCGGATCGTCGCGGTCAAGCCAGACGAGTACGGCCGGCTCCTGCATCAGCATTTCGAAATTAGGCACTTCCTGGTCAAGTGCGACCAGTTTTTCGTCGACCAGCCGCAGGTTTCCGACCCATGCACCATCAGATATTGCGGTTTTGACCGGTCCGTCCGCAGTCAGTTGGCGATAGAGGGCGGGGTAATCCACGCGGATCATCCGCGACAGACCACTGGTCCCGTTTATCTGGACGTACCAGGTGGCGGGCGCGAGGAGCACGGCGATGATCGCTCCAGCCGCGATTACCAGGAGCTGCGCATTCCTGCCGTGCGGTGCCAGCCGTTCCATAGTGGCGACGATGGCCAGCGGCAACATGAACAGGACAGGTAGCAGCCAGCGGTCCTTGACCACCGTCACGCCGGTGGCCAGTACCAGTATTGCAAGCATGGCCAGGCCGAGCGCCAAGGCACGCCGCAACAGAATTTCCCGAGCCGGACCTTTCGGGTGCCACTCGGAGAAACGAAACCCGGCCAGCCCGAAAGCCAGCGCGGAAACGAGCACCGGCAAGACCGCGAAATTGAAGGTTCCCATGATAAACTTGCCGGCACCGACAAAGGCCGCCGCCATGCGCCCTCGTTGCGAGTCTATTCCGAACTTCTCGCCTCTCGACAATAAATCGGCGGGATGCATGAGGCTCCAATAGGTGGTTGGCGCCAGCACCAGTATCGCGACCGCTATGCTGATGGCGAACTTCGGATCGAGGATTACGCTGCGCCATTCGCGCAGCGACAGCACTGCAGCAACAAGGGCCACCACGAGGAAGACATCATTATATTTGGCAAGAATTGCGGCCGCCGTGGCCAAGCCAAACGCCGCATAGGCGACCATGCTTCGCCGCTCGAGAAGATAGGCCATGGCAAGCAGGAGCAGCGAGCAGAAGGCGACGACGGCGACGGAATGCGACAAGGCGCGCTGCGATTCCCAGACGATCTGCGGGATCGTAAACAGGCCGAACATGGCCGCCGCCGCTGTCGCTTTGGTGTAGCCAAACCGCCGCATGGCGGCGAACACGCTGCAGGCGGCGAGGAACAGCACGGAGTATTTGACGAGCTTCAGCGTGAAGATACTGGTGCCGAAAACATGCGCGGCCAGCCAGTTGATCCAGGTGTAGAGGGGTGGTTGCGAGCCGCCATATCCAGCCCAGAGATACGGTATATAGATCAGCTGCTCCGCATCATCGATGCCGACGCCGGTTCCCGCCCAAGAGCTCAACAGGGACAGTATGATGGTCTGCAAGGCGAAGTAAGCCGCGACCATGACGATCGCCGCCGGGAACGGGCCGATCCGTCCCTCGGCCAGCCACTCGGCCCATCTCAGATTGTACTTCAATGAAATCTCATCGCCCTTGCCAGCAGAGTGTTGCCGGCTGCGCTAGCATGAAGAGCATGCTCCGCACAATGCGACCGGCTGGCTGCGCCTACGTCCTCATCTTTTCGCCGCTCGGATCGAACGGCGGTTCGACATTGATGCGTGCGGGACGCCGGTGGCCAAGGATTTCGATCTCGAACAGGCCGGCGCTCTCGTTCTCGGCAAGCGCTGCCGGTACATAGCCTTGCGCCATCGACTTCTCGACATAATGCGCATAGCCGCCGGAGGTGACCCAGCCGACCACGCGCCAGTCGCCGTCGACAATGCCGCGCACGGCAGACGCGCCTTCGGCGGCGTTCGAGCCGCGCACTTCCTTGCCGCCCGCGTCGAAGCGCGGTGCACCGTAGCCATGCGGCTTTTCCACCGTGCCGTAATCCTTGCCGCCGACTTTGGCCCAGATCGGCTCGTCGCCCATGACGTCGGCATCCGCGGCATCGACGATGAAGGAAACGCGGCGCAGCTTCGGCCCTGCCGCCTGTTCCCTGGCTGCCGCCTCCCGGCCGATGAAATCGTTCTTCTCCAGCTTGATGAAGCGGTCCATCGAGCCTTCGAATGGTCCGTAGATTGGACGTAGCTCGCGGAACCAGGTCGGGAAGTTCTTCTCAAGGCGCATCGAGAGCAAAGCCCGCATGCCGAAATCGATAAGGCCAAACTCTTCGCCAGCCTCCTTGATCGCCTTGTAGACCAGGCGCTGGTAGGCGGGCGCCATCCAGATCTCATAGCCGAGGTCGCCGGTGTAGGTGATGCGGTTGACCATGCAGGGCGCGCCGCCGACCGCCATCTCGCGGAAATCCATGAAGCGGAAGGCCTTGGTCGAGATGTCGACATCGACCAGTTTCTGCAGCAGGTCACGCGATTTCGGCCCGGCGATGGAGAGGCCGACCAGCGTCTGGTCGAAGCGGTGGATGCGCACCTCTGACGCCCTTGGGCCGTCCTTGGGCAGATGCTTCTCGAACCAGCGCATGTGGTATTTCTGCGCTGCCGAAGAACCCCAGATCATGAAGCGTTCTTCGCCCGCCTTGGCGATGGTGAAGTCGCCGATCAGCCGGCCGAACTCGTTCAGCATCGGCGTCAGCACGATGCGGCCGGTCTTTGGCATGCGATTGGTCATCAGCCGGTTGAGGAAATCCTCGGCCCCTGGTCCGGAGACTTCGTATTTGGCGAAGTTGGCGATCTCGGTGACGCCGACCCTCTCGCGGGTGGCTCGCACTTCCTCGCCGATCGGGCCAAAATCATTGGAACGGTGGAAGGACACGATGTCCTTCGGCTCAGAGCCTTTCGGCGCGAACCAGAGCGGGGTTTCGAGCCCCCAGCTATCGCCCATGACGGCGTTGTTGGCGAGCATGGTGTCGTAAAGCGGGGTCGTCTGCGCTGGTCTTGCCGCCGGCAATTCCTCGTTGGGAAAGCGGATGGAGAAACGGCGCGAATAGTTTTCGCGCACCTTTGCGTTGGTGTAGCGCAGCGTTGCCCATTCGCCGAAGCGGGCCACGTCCATGCCCCAGACGTCGAAGCCCGGATCGCCATGGACCATCCAGTTGGACAGTGCGAGACCGACGCCGCCACCCTGGCTGAAGCCGGCCATGACGGCGCAGGCGCACCAGAAATTGGTCAGGCCCTGCACCGGGCCGACCAGCGGGTTGCCGTCCAGCGCGAAGGTGAAGGGACCATTGATGATCTGCTTGATGCCGGCCTTCTCGATGCCGGGGAAATGCTTGAAGCCGATCTCGAGCGACGGCGCGATGCGGTCGATGTCGGGCTGCAGCAGCTCGTGGCCGAAATCCCACGGCGTGTTGACCGGCGACCACGGCTTGCAAGCCTTTTCATAGGTGCCGAGCAGGATACCGTTGCGCTCCTGGCGGGTATAGATCTCGCCCTTGAAATCGAGCACGCCGATCATCTCGCGGCCGGTCGACTTGTTGAATTCCTCGACCTCCGGCATCGGCTCGGTCAGGAGATACATGTGCTCCATGGCCAGCACCGGCAGTTCGACGCCGACCATGCGACCGATCTCGCGCGCCCACAGGCCGCCGCAGTTGACGACATGCTCGGCTTTGACCGTGCCTTGCTCGGTGACGACGTTCCAGGTGCCGTCGACCTCCTGCGTCAGTTCGACGACGCGGTTGCGGAGCACAATCTCGGCGCCCAGCTTCCTGGCGGCCTTGGCATAGGCGTGGGTGGTGCCGGAAGGATCGAGATGGCCCTCGACCGGATCCCACATGGCGCCGACGAAATTCGTCTCGTCCATCAGCGGGAACATCGCCTTGGCTTCGGACGGCGTGATCAGTTCGGTATCCATGCCGAGATAGCGGCCCTTGGCGTGGGCGAGCCGCAAGAAGTCCATGCGCTCGGGCGTGTCGGCCATCATCACGCCGCCGGTCAGGTGCAGCGAGCAAGATTGGCCGGAAATCTCCTCGATCTCCTTGTAAAGCTGCACCGTATAGGCCTGCAGCTTGGCGACGTTGGGATCGCCATTCAGCGTATGGAAGCCGCCCGCCGCATGCCAGGACGAGCCGGAGGTGAGCTCCGAACGCTCGATCAGCAGGATGTCGGTCCAGCCAGCCTTGGCCAGATGATAGAGCACCGAGCAGCCAACGACCCCGCCGCCGATGACAACCGCTTTTGCATGAGATTTCATGAAGATAGTTCCGTTTTTGGAGAGATTGAATCGAGTGAGCGGGGGCGAAAACAAAGCGGATGTTTTCGGCCAGCCTGCCATCAAGACGGAGTAGGGGTCGACTACTCATCAGATGATCAGAAATCGGTCGGCGCGCCGCCTTCGGCCCGGCGCTTGTCGACGAAAGCGTTGAGCTCCTCGCGGATTGCCGGGTCCATATAAGGCTCTTCATAGGACGCCAGCCGTTCCTTCCACACGCGATTGGCCTTTTCGAGTGCGGTCGGCGATCCGGCCTCAACCCAACTCTCGAAATTGCGCCAGTCGGAAATGATTGGCGCGTAAAACGCGGTCTTGTAGCGGTCCTGCGTGTGCTGGGTGCCGAAGAAATGGCCGCCGGGGCCGACCGATTGGATGGCGTCGAAACCGAGCGCTTCCTCGGAAAGATCGAGCGGCGTCAGGAACTCGGCGACCATCTGCAACAGGTCTATATCGAGGATGGTCTTTTCGTAGGAACAGCGCAGGCCGCCTTCGAGCCAGCCGGCCGCATGCATCATCAGATTGCCGCCACCCTGAATGGCGCCCCACAGCGAGAACACGCTTTCATAGGCGGCTTGCGCGTCGACCGTGTTAGCGGCGCAGGTGTTGGAGGTGCGGTAGGGGATGTTGTAGCGGCGGGCGAGCTGCCCGCCGACCAGCTGCGCCTTCATATATTCCGGCGTGCCGAAGGCCGGCGCGCCGGACTTCATATCGACATTCGAGGTGAAGCCGCCGTAGCCGACAGGCGCGCCCTTGCGCACCATCTGCGCAAAGGCGATGCCGGACAGCGCCTCGGCATTCTGTTGCACCAGCGCGCCGGCAATCGTCACCGGCGCCATGGCGCCGGACAGGGTGAAGGGCGTCACGATGACCACCTGGCCCTTGCTCGACATCTGGATGATACCTTCCATCATCGGCACGTCGAGCTTGAGCGGCGAATTGGTGTTGATGATGGTGAATACCGACGGCTCTGCGAGCAACTGCTCATGGCTGATGCCGCGCGCGATCCTGGTGATCTCGATGCCGTCGACGTTGCGCTCCTTACCGAGCGAATAGATGTGGAACATCTTGTCGGTCAGCGTGGCGAGGTCACGGATGCATTCGAGGTGGCGCACGGACGGATGGATGTCGATCGGCTCGACCGGGTACCCGCCCGTGCAGTTCAATATGTTGTGCATCTGCGCAAGCTTGAGGAAGTTGCGGTAGTCCTGCTGGTTGCCTGGCCGACGGCCGCGGTCGACGTCTGAGCAATTGGGTGCCGACGCCATCATCGAGATGATCAGATTATCGCCACCAAAGCGCACATTGTGCGCCGGGTTGCGGGCGTGGATGGTGAATTCCGGCGGGCAATGGGCAACCAGTTCCAGGATCATGTCGCTGTCGAAGCGCACCCGCTCACTGCCCTCGCGGACATCGGCGCCATGCGCCTTCATGATGCGCCGGGCTTCGTCATGCAGCACGTCGACGCCGATTTCCCGCAGCACGCGCAGAGAGGCGAGGTGAATTGATTCCAGCTCGTCGTCGGAAACCAGCCGGGTCGGCGTCAGCGGGTTCTTCAACTGCCGAAACGGCGGCTGCTCAAACACCGTCGAGCCGCCGGCACGCTTCCCCGCGCGGCCGCCGCGACGGGCGCGGTCGTTTGCCAGTGCCGGTTCGGCGGGCTGAAGGGCGGCGGTCATGATAGTCCTCGTACGCTGCGGCAATGCGGCGGCATAATGGACCGCCGGCCGTCCGGCCATTGCGGAGGCGGCGACCACTAGGGCGAGGGAAGCGACATGCCCTGGGGGCAGCCGGCGGGATCGCCAGCCTCTTGATCGCGTTCCGGCTGGCGCAAGCGGTTTTCGTTGCCGGTGCTTACCGCGACGGAACCGAAACGCTAATCCTGCATCATGGACCGGGCGGAACAAAGCAGCGGCGAAATAGCGCAATGGGCGGCGATCACCGGCGTGATCGCCACCGTCTCGGTGTTCGCCATCGCGCAAGGGCTGAGCTATCCGCTGTTGAGCTTCATCCTGCAGCGCCAGGCCGTCTCGCCGGCCATAATCGGCCTGTCGGCGGCAATGACGCCGATCGGCTTCATCGTCTCGTCGCCGCTGGTTCCGGCGCTGGCGCGGCGTTTCGGGGCAGGGCGCACCGCGCTTACGTGCGCGGCACTTTCCGCGCTGGTGCTGGCGCTGATCGGCTGGACCCAAAATGTCTATCTGTGGTTTCCGCTGCGTTTTTTGATCGGCGCCGTCACCAACCCGCTCTACGTGCTGAGCGAAGTCTGGGTGATCGCACTGGCCCCGCCGGCACGCCGCGGCCGCGTCATGGGCATCTATTCGACCATCATTTCGGCGGGCTTTGCGGCGGGGCCGCTGTGCCTGCTTGCGGTCGGCACCGTGGGATGGCCGCCGTTTCTGGTCGGCATCGGCGCATTCCTGTTTTGCGGCGCCTGCCTCGCCTCGGTGCTGGCACGGCTGCCCAAGGTCGACGAGAGCGGGCACCGGGTTTCGGTGCTGGGGTTCGTGCCGCAGGCGTGGCTGCTGTTATCGGCGGTGATTGTGGCCGCCGGTTTCGAACAGGCGGTGCTCGCCTTGCTGCCGGTCTACGGAACACATTATGGCATTGCGGAAGCGCGCATGTCGGCGCTGCTGTCAGTGATGATCGCCGGCAATATCGCTATGCAGGTGCCGCTCGGCTTGTTGGCGGAACGACTGACAGCGCGGCTGGTGCGGTTCATCTGTGTTTCGATGACGGTGCTGGGATGCGCGCTGCTGCCGGTTCTCATCGAGACGCCGCTGATCTGGCCGTGCGTCTTCGTCTGGGGTGCGGTTTCGTACGGTATCTACACGATGTCGATCATCGAGCTCGGCGAGCGGTTCACCGGCTCGGCACTGGTCGCCGGCAATGCCGCCTTCTCTTTGATGTGGGGCATCGGCGGCATCGCCGTACCGCCGCTGGCGGGCAGCGCCATGGATGTTGTTGGCGCCGGCGGCCTGCCAATGACGCTCGGTGCCATTTGCCTGGCGCTGGCAGTTGTAACGGTCATTCGAAGACGGATGGCGTGAATGCCAGAAAGCCGCCGTTTCTGACGAACGACTTGAATATAAGCGGCCCCATGTCGATCTTGGCTATGCCGCCGCCCGACTCAACCGGAGACCTCATGACCAAATCGAATACCAAGGGCCAGCCGGGTTCGGCGGCCGAAGACCCGTTTCTCTGGCTGGAGGACAGGAGGGGCAAGCAGGCGCTCGACTGGGTGCATCGCCAAAATGCGATCACCGTCGGGGAGCTGCAGGGTGATCCGTCCTATCAGACGTCGTTCGAGACGGCGCTCGACCTGATGACGGCCGAGGATAACATCGCCGTCGGAGCCGCTATCAACGGCTATGTCTATAATTTCTGGCAGGACCGGACGAACCTACTCGGCCTCTGGCGGCGCACCACGGTCGCCTCCTACAAGACCGATAAGCCGGAATGGCAGACAATCATCGACTTCGATAATCTGGCGGCGCAAGAGGGGGTGAAATGGGTGTTCAGCGGCGCCAGTCGGCTCTACCCCGACTTCAGCCGCTGCCTGCTCAACCTGTCGCCGGATGGCGGCGATGCCAGCGAGATGCGCGAATTCGATATCGAAAGCAGATCGTTCGTCGATGGCGGCTTTCGCGCTCCTGCCTCGAAGTCGAGCTTTAGCTGGCTGGACGAGGACACGGTTATCGTTTCCGCCGCTTTCGAGGAGGACGACACGACCCAGTCCGGTTATCCGCGCGTGGTCAAGCTTTGGCGGCGCGGCACGCCACTGGAAGCGGCGACGCCGATCTTCGAGGCGCTGAAGCAGGATCTTGCCGCCGGCGGGTCCGTCGAATTCGACGGCGACAAGCGTCATGTCTTCCTCGCCCGGACCATCGACTTCTTCGCCTCGCACAGTTTCCTGCGGCTGCCATCGGGCGAAAACAGGCGCATCCCGCTGCCGGACGACGTCACCGATACAGCGCTGTTCAAGGGCCAGCTTGTCTTCGGCGTGCGTACCCCATGGATGGCGCCGGACGGCACGCTGTGCAAGCCCGACGGGCTGTATTCACTCGATTTCGAGCGCTGGATCGAAACCGGGCTATTCGGATCCCTCGATACCGTGCTCGAGCCGGCGCACCGTGTCTCGATCGCCGGTATTGCCCGCACGCAGGACCGGCTGTTCATCAATTTGATGGACAATGTGCGCGGCAAGGTCGTCGCCGGCAAGCGCAGCGACAGCGGCTGGGAGTTCAAGCCCGTGGCTTTGCCCGAAAACGGCAATGTCGGCATCAGCCATGCCGAGCATTTCGGTTCCAGCGTCTCCTTCTCCTTCACCGATTTCCTGACGCCGAGCTCGATCATCTGGTCGGACGACAACGCCGCGGGCCTGGCAACGGTGAAGTCGCAGCCGGCGCGTTTCGATGCGTCGTCGCTGGTCTCCGACCAGTTCGAAGCGCGCTCGAAGGATGGCACGATGATCCCGTACTTCGTCGTCAGGAGGCGCGACCTGCATGGACCCGTGCCGACATTGCTTTACGGCTATGGCGGCTTCGAAGTGCCGCTGCTGCCCGGCTATGCCGGCGTGCGCGGCAGGCTGTGGCTGGAGAAGGGCTATGCCTATGTGCAGGCCAACATCCGCGGCGGCGGCGAGTTCGGCCCGAACTGGCATCAGGCCGCGCTCAAGGCCAATCGCCAGAATGCCTTCGACGACTTCGCCGCGGTGGCGCAAGATCTGGTCAAACGCGGCATCGCTACGCCCGCCACGCTGGGCATCCAGGGCGGATCGAATGGTGGCTTGCTGACCGGCGTCTCGCTGACCCAGCAACCGGAATTGTTCGGCGCAGTGATCATCGACGTGCCGCTGCTCGATATGCTGCGCTACACCGAACTGCCGCCCGGCGCGTCGTGGATGGCCGAGTATGGCGATCCGGCGAAGCCGGAAGAGGCAGCCTGGCTCGCCGCCTATTCGCCCTACCAGCATGTAGACACGGACGCAGCCTATCCGCCGGTGTTGCTGACGACCTCGACCGCCGACGATCGCGTCCATCCCGGGCATGCGCGCAAAATGGCGGCACGGCTGCAGGCGGCCGGCCACGGCAAGACGCTGTTCTTCGAGGAGACCGAGGGCGGCCATGGCGGACGCGGCGATCGGCGGCCGCAGGCCGCACAGGCGGCAATGAAGTACGTCTTCCTGCAGCGGGCCCTGACTGGCACCAATTGACTGGCACCAATTGACCGGCGTCGCTTGACCGGCACGGCTTGAACTGAGGGCTCGAGGCAGCCTAAGGTACATGCATGGCTCGGCTGGCGAAATCGGGTTGCGTATTTGGGGTCGCGGTGACGCCGTCGCCGCGCACGCTTCGCGCCGAGCTGTTGCGGCTGTGCGCCCGTATCGGCTATTCGCCGCCCGCTGTCCTCTGACGAATCCGCCCCGGCGCAAAAGCTGCCGGATTGGTTCAAGAGGAAAGATCAGACATGACCTACCAGAATTATTCGCTGAAGCAGCTTCAGCAGATCGATGCCGCGCATCACCTTCATCCGTTCACCGACCACAAAGAGATGCGCGAGACCGGCTCGCGGATCATCACTCGCGCCAACGGGCCGTTCATCTACGATTCCGAAGGGACGGAAATCCTCGACGGCATGGCAGGGCTGTGGTGCGTCAATGTCGGCTATGGCCGCGACGAGCTGGCCGACGCCGCCTACGCCCAGATGAAGGAATTGCCCTACTACAACTCCTTCTTCAAATGCTCGACGCCGACGCCGGTTCTGCTGTCGAAAAAGCTGGCGGAGATCGCGCCAAGTCATATCAACCAGGTGTTCTACGGCTCGTCCGGTTCGGAGGCCAACGACACGGCGCTGCGCCTGGTCCGTCACTATTGGGTGCTGGAAGGCAAACCGGAGAAGAACCGCATCATCTCGCGCAAGATGGGCTACCACGGCTCGACCATCGCCGGCGCTTCGCTCGGCGGCATGGATTTGATGCACAAGCAGCTCGGCGGCGCTGTGCCCAACATTGTCCATGTAATGATGCCCTATGCCTATGAGCTCGCACTGCCCGGCGAAAGCGACCATGATTTCGGCCTGCGCGCGGCAAAAGCGGTCGAGGACGCGATCCTCGAAGCTGGCGCCGACAAGGTGGCCGCCTTCATCGGCGAACCGGTGATGGGGGCAGGCGGGGTGAAGATCCCGCCGATGAGCTATTGGCCGGAAGTGCAGCGCATCTGCCGCAAATACGACGTCCTGCTGATGCTGGACGAGGTCATCACCGGCTACGGCCGCACCGGCGAGTGGTTCGCGGCACAAGCCTTCGATGTCGAGCCCGACACCATCACCACGGCCAAGGCGCTGACCTCTGGCTATCAGCCGCTGTCGGCGCTGCTGGTCGGCGACCGCATCGCGGCGACGCTGGTCGAAAAGGGCGGCGAATTCTATCACGGCTACACCTATGCCGGGCACCCGGTGGCCTGCGCGGTGGCGCTGAAGAACCTTGAGATCATCGAGCGCGAGGGGCTGATCGAGCGCGTCAGGAACGACACCGGGCCTTACTTCGCCAGGACTTTGCAGGAACGTCTCGGCGGGCACGATCTGGTCGGCGAGGTGCGCTCGTTCGGGCTGATGGGAGCGATCGAGATCGTCAAGGAGAAGGCAACCAAGGAGCGCTTCCTGCCGGCCGGCAACGCGGCGGTGACCGTTCGCGACCACGCAATTGCCCAGGGCATGATGCTACGCGCCACCGGCGACACGATGATCCTGTCGCCTCCGCTGATCTGGACGCGCCAGACGATCGACATGGCCTGCGATCGTATCGCAAAGGCGCTCGATCTGGCGCAAGCAGATTTGCGCAAGCGGTGAACGATCGCCGGGCGTTCCATGTCGGGCGCCCGGCGATCGACCGAGCGCTTACCAGGCGAGGAAGCGAAACGCAAAAACCGCGCTCCATCGGAACGCGGCTTTGCCAGATACGCATGGCGTTTCGCCAACTAAACACGTGCGAAACTTGCGGGCTCCGGTACGCGAGACCTGATCCGGAGCGCCGGGCGGATGTCCGCCTCGCAATCCGTTTTAAACGCATATCGTTACTGCAGGGTTAGCAAGAGCTTAAGCAAACCTAAATTTGCCGACTTTCCGCTTTGGGCAGATCGAAAACCTGTGAACTTGGAGCTTACGCCGGGCTACCACGGAGGAAATTAATGATGCCGGAAAAATCGGCACCGGCATTCCCTTGTGCGTTGAACAGCGCATAGAGCTGAGCTGCCTCGGCGCCGAGCGGCGTTGCTGCACCGACGCTCTGTGCGGCCTCCTGCGACAGTTTCAGGTCCTTCAGCATCAGTGCCGCCGCGAAGCCAGGCTTATAGCCATTGTTGGCGGGCGATGTCGGCACCGGGCCGGGCACCGGGCAATAGGTGGTCAGCGACCAGCACTGGCCGGACGAGGTCGAGGCGACGTCGAACAGCGCCTGGTGGGACAGGCCGAGCTTTTCCGCCAGCACGAAGGCCTCGGCAACACCGATCATCGAAATGCCCAAAATCATGTTGTTGCAGATCTTCGCCGCCTGTCCGGCGCCGTCGTCGCCGCAATGAACGATGCGGCCGGCCATCGGCTTGAGGATTGGTTCGGCCTTGGCGAAGGCATCCTTCGAACCGCCGGCCATGAAGGTCAGCGTGCCGGCCGCCGCACCGCCCGTGCCGCCGGAGACTGGCGCGTCGATCGACAGCAACCCGTGCTTGGCGGCGATGGTATGGGCCTTTCGAGCCGACTCGACATCGATGGTCGAGGAATCGATGAACAGCGCGCCTTTTTTTGCCTTGGACACTATGTCTGCGTAAACCGACAGAACATGCTTACCGGCTGGCAGCATGGTGATGACCGCATCGGCGTCTTTCACCGCCGCAACGGCGTTGGCCATGATGACGACGCCGTGTTCCCTGGCGATGACGAGGTTCTCTGGCGCCAGGTCGAAGCCGTGCACGGCATACCCGGCCTTGACCAGGTTGGCGGCCATCGGGTTGCCCATATTGCCGAGGCCGATGAAGGCGATGGTGGTCATATTGGCGCTCCCGTGGTGTGGGTAGGCAGTAGGCAGTAGGCGGTAGGCAGTAAGCGACCTATTCGGGCGCAAGTTTGTTAATAAGCTGGCGAAGCATTTTCCCAATGCCCTCGGTCGCTAAAAGCACGTGATAAGCTTGATCATGCGTAGCAAGGCCAATGCGTTCAGCGATCTGGAGGTGTGTCTCGAACTCCTTCAGCGATCCCTGGGCAATCCTAAGAAATTGCTGATAGGAGCCTCTGTTGTCTCGGCCGTAACCTTCCGCGATGTTTGCAGGAATAGAGGTTGCTGAGCGGCGGATCTGGCTGGTCAACCCATACAATTCCTCTTTTGGCCATGCCTTGGTCAGGGAGTAGGTGGTGACGGCCAGATCCATCGCTTGCTGTCATACGATAAGATCCTTGTACGAATTGATCTTGCCGGTCATCTTTCTGCCTACTGCCTACTGCCTACTGCCTACTGCCTACTGCCTTACCGCCCGATCAGGGCGCGAGCGATGATGACGCGCATGATCTCGTTGGTGCCTTCGAGGATCTGGTGGACACGCAGGTCGCGCACCAGCTTCTCGATGCCGTAATCGTGCAGATAACCATAGCCGCCGTGCAGCTGCAGGGCGTCGTTGGCGACATTGAAGCCGGTGTCGGTGACGAAGCGCTTCGTCATCGCCGACCATTTCGAGGCATCCGGCGCGTTGCGGTCGAGCTTCGAGGCGGCGGTGTAGAGGAAAATGCGCGCTGCCTGCAATTCGGTTTCCATGTCCGCAAGCTTGAACTGCAGCGCCTGGAACTGGTTGATCTTCGAGCCGAAAGCCTTGCGCTCGGCCGTGTAAGCGAGCGCCTTGTCGAGTGCCGATTGCCCGCCGCCGAGCGAGCAGGCGGCGATGTTCAACCGGCCGCCGTCGAGCCCGGCCATGGCGATGCCGAAGCCGGCGCCTTCTGCCGACAGAAGGTTTTCCGCCGGCACCTTGCAGTCCTCGAAGACGACCTGGCGCGTCGACTGCATGTGCCAGCCCATCTTGTGCTCGTTGGCGCCGAAAGAAAGGCCCGGCGCATCGTTCGGCACGACGAAGGTGGAAATGCCTTTCGGCCCGTCGGCGCCGGTGCGCGCCATGACGACATAGAGGTCGCTGTCGCCGGCACCGGAGATAAACTGCTTGGCGCCGTTCAGCACATAGTCGCCGCCGCTCTTTGTCGCGCGCGTCTTCAGCGCCGCCGCATCCGAGCCCGAGCCGGGCTCGGTCAGGCAATAGCTTGCCAGCCATTCCATTGAGGTCAGCTTCGGCAGGAAGCGCCGGCGCTGTTCGTCGCTGCCGAAGCGGTCGATCATCGATACCGCCATATTGTGGATAGAGATGAAGGCGGAAAACGCCGGATCGGCCCGCGAAAGCGCCTCGAAGATCAGCACGGCGTCGAGCCGGCCGAGCCCCGAGCCGCCGACATCCTCGCGGACATATATGCCTCCAAGGCCGAGCGGGCCCGTCTCGCGGATCACGTCGGCGGGGAAATACTTGTTGCGATCCCAGTCGAGTGCGTTCGGCGCCACACGGTCGGCGGCGAAGGCCTCGGCCATCTCCTGGATGGCGCGCTGGTCCTCGTTGAGTTCGAACTGGCTGGTGCCAGCATCGACAGCGGCGTCCATGGCGTGCTCCCTGACGTTTCCGGCCTGCTGGCCTGTCGTTTTTGGCTTTGCGCGCCGTTCAATCTAGACCAATGATGCCGCCGCGCAACCCGACCCGTCTGCGCAGCCGCTGTGCGCGAATGCGCTTTGGAGCAAAGTGTGACGACAAAATTCGACGAACTGCTTGGATGCTTCCATGCCTATCTCCAGACGTTCGACGGCCAGACCTATGGGGAAGCGGATTTCGGCAAGGTTTTCATCGACAATTACGGCTGGCTGGAGGTGTTCGGTACGCGCGGCTATTTCGTCAATGAAGAGGTCGCGGCCGGCCTGCTGATCCTTGGACCCGACATCGTCTACCCCGATCACCACCATGTCGCGGAGGAGATCTACATCCCGCTGACCGGCGGCACCGAATGGCGCATGGGCGATGGCGGTTTTCGCCTTCGAGCGCCGGGCGAGGTGATCCACCATGCCCCTGGCGTCAGCCACGCCATGCGCACCGGCAAGGAGCCGCTGCTGGCGCTCTATCTCTGGCGCGGCGGGCCACTGGCAGCCAAGTCGACGATCACCGTAACCGTTGCGCAGGGCAGGGACTGATATGGCCAAGGCGATCATGCTGCAGGGCACGGGTTCGGATGTCGGCAAGACGGTGCTCGTTGCCGGTCTGTGCCGCGCGGCCAGGAACCGTGGGCTGAAAGTGCGGCCGTTCAAGCCGCAGAACATGTCGAACAACGCCGCTGTCGCCGATATTCCAGGCGTTTCAGGCGGCGGTGAGATCGGCCGCGCCCAATGGCTGCAGGCGATCGCCTGCGGCGTGCCGCCGACCATCCACATGAACCCGGTGCTCCTCAAGCCGCAGACCGATGTCGGCGCTCAAGTCGTAGTGCAGGGCAAGGTGTTCGGCGAGGCGCGGGCGCGCGACTATCAGGCGCTGAAGGGCCGACTGATGGATGCGGTGCTGGACTCCTGGGCGACGGTCGGCGAGGGCGCGGACCTGGTCATTGTCGAGGGCGCGGGATCGCCGGCCGAGATCAACCTCAGGAGCCGCGACATTGCCAATATGGGCTTTGCGACGCGCGCCGGCGTGCCGGTGATCCTGGTCGGTGATATCGATCGCGGCGGCGTCATCGCCTCGGTCGCCGGCACCCACCTGATCCTGCCGGACGAGGACCGGCGCATGATCGTCGGCTATCTCATCAACAAGTTCCGCGGCGATGTCTCGCTGTTCGACGATGGCATCGAGGCGATCGAAAAATTCACCGGCTGGCGCTGCTTTGGCGTGGTGCCGTGGCTGAAAGCGGCGGCGCGGCTGCCGTCGGAAGACTCCGTCGTGCTCGAACGGCTGGCGTCCGGTGAGAAGCGCGCGCTGAAGATCGTCGTGCCGGTACTCTCGCGCATCGCCAATTTCGACGACCTCGACCCGCTCAAGGCCGAACCGCAGGTCGAGGTGGTGTTCGTGCCGCCTGGCCAGCGCCTGCCGCAGGATGCAGGGCTGGTGGTCATTCCCGGCTCGAAGTCGACGATCGGCGATCTCCTGAAATTCCGCGAGAACGGCTGGGACCGCGACCTTGCCGCGCACAGGAAACGCGGTGGCCATATCGTGGGCATCTGCGGCGGCTTCCAGATGCTCGGCCATGTCGTGCGCGATCCCGATGGTATCGAGGGCAGCGTTACCGAGACGCAAGGCCTCGGGCTGCTCGACGTCGAAACGGTGATGGAGCCGGAAAAGACGGTGCGCAATGTCAGCGCGCGCTCGGTGCCGTTCGATCTGCCGCTCGAGGGCTACGAAATCCATCTCGGTCGCACCACCGGTCCGGACACGCTGCGGCCGTCCGCCGTTATCAACGGCATCGATGACGGCGCTATCTCGGCCGACGGCAAGGTGCTGGGCACCTATATGCACGGGCTGTTTTCCGCCGATGCCTTCCGGGCGAAATTCCTCGAAAGCCTCGGCGTCAAGGGCGGCGGCATCGACTACCGCGCCGAGGTCGAACGGGCACTGGACGAGATCGCCGCCGAGCTGGAAACCCACCTCGACTGCGACGCCATCTTTGGGCTGGCGCGTTAGCTGGCAGCTTCGTCAGCCTTTGGCCAGTAGGTGCCGAACGACCAGACATTGCCTTCCGGATCGCGGCAGATGAATTCGCGGCTGCCATAGTCGCGGTCGGTGAGTTCTTCCAGAATCTCGGCGCCGGCGGTCTTTGCCCGCGCGTATGCCGCATCTGCGTCAGCGACCGCAACGTAGATCGACTTGCCGCCGCCCGAACCGGGCGCGCCGACCATCTTGCCATAGGCATCGTCGCGCGCCGTGCCGAGCATGATGATCGAGGAGCCGAAAGCGAGTTCGGCATGGTGCACCACGTCGCCTTCGCCATAGCGGGCGCGAACGCTAAAGCCGAAGGCCTCGCACAGCCAATCGATCATCCTGCCGGCATTCCTGTAGCGCAGCGCCGGATAAAGCCGCGGTGGTTCGGTGGTGTTCGGCATGACTGATCTCCTTCAGCGGGTTGGTCGATCAACCCAGTCTGGGCGAAGGCTGGTTGCGCGTCTTGAAGAAATGTTACCTCGCGGCGACAGTGGTCGGCGTGACGCCTGCGAGGTCGCGGAACTCGCGCACCAGATGCGCCTGGTCGGCATAGCCGCAGTCGGCGGCGATGTCGGCCCAATCACTGTTGGCCTGTCTCGACAGGCCAAGCGCATGGTTGAAACGGACGATGCGCGACAGCGTTTTTGGGCCGGTGCCGACTGCGTCCGAAAATTTTCCGGTAAGATGCTTGCGGCTCCAGCCAAGCTTTTCGGCCAGCGTCGAGATGCGGGTCCGCCCACGCGTCGAGACGATCGTCTCATAGGCCCAGACCATTTCGGCCTGAGTGCGGTCTGCGGTTGCCAACCGATCGCCGACGAAGGCCTCGGCGATGGCAAAGCGCGAGCTCCAATCCGGCGCATTGCCAAGCCTTTCGCGAAGCGCGATGCCTTCGACGCCGAGCACGTCATCCAGGCCGACCATGCGGTCGGTCAGTTCGCTCATCGGGCGGCCGAAGAAGCGACGAGCGCCGAGCGGAGTGAAATTGATCTGCACACAGCAGGCGCCGCCGAAGGATTCGATCACCACCGGCCCGGCATAAAGGCCGGCGGCAAAACTGGCGAAGCGGTCATTGTCGCCTGGGTCCTGGCCGAGCCCGATGGCAAATGGTTCGGCAAAGCTGATGACCAGCGGCACGGTCAGCGAGGCATATTCGATCGCGCGGAAATGGCCTGGCATGGTTTCGCGAAAGCCGCACATGTCAGTGACGGCGCCCTGAAGTCGATGGCTCGGCGCGCGCCGCACCATCTCGAACCGATCGAGCTCCGGGCTGTCGTGGCGGCTGCCGTCTTCGCTGGTGGGCATGCGCTTTCCCTGGTCCAGGAATTCTAACAGACCATCCTGCAGAATCAAAAGCGCCCGGCTTTTGGCCGGGCGCTCCGAGTTGCCTGAGATTCCGAATTGTCTGGACGTGTTTAAGCGCCGCGCATCAGACAGCCGGCGGCCAGCACGATGTAGGCGATGACGACAATCCACACGGAAGCCAAAGGGATAAACGCAAGAACGCCAAGCGCGGCGAGAACGCCGATGATGGCGATGACAAGGGATATGATAAAAATAAGCTGGGTAGGTGCACTGAGATTCATGTCCGTCCCTCCTCAACATGATTCGTACAGCGGCATGGTATCAGTCGCACGGTCACACACCAATGAGCGCAGCGGCTTGCCGGATTGGCCGGCAGCTTTCCGGCGAGAAAACATGCGGCTCCAGCACGCGCATCCCCGTTTGCGCCAGGCCGATTCCGCGCTACCTTCCGAACGAATCGGAAGGGGCTGATGGCGATGGGATTGCTGGACCAGATACGCTCGATTTTCGACGGCGACCCCGGGGTGCGCAAGGTGGCGGACGATCCGGTGCTGTCGGCGGAGCTACTGATGCTGTTCCGCATGATACTGGCCGATGGGTCGGTCAGCGAAAGCGAAATGACCGCCTTCAGGCGTATCTGCCGGGACGCCTTCGGCATTCCCGAAACCAGCGTCGACAGCGTCATCGAATATCTCAACGAATTCGGCTACGAGACCAACGGCTCCCAGGCCATCGCGCAATTCCGCGACCTCGATGTCGAGCGGCGCAAGCTGCTCGCCCGCCACATGGCGGAAATCGCCAAGGCCGATTCGCAACTTGCCGGGAGTGAGATGCAGCTGCTGCGCCGCACGCTCGACCTGCTCGACATCAGCCCTGCCGATGTGGTCAAGCCGCAAGGCTAACGGTTGCCGCTCACCCCTGTTCCTGCAGCCGTTTCGCGATCGCCCGATGCAAATCGGGAGCGGCGGCGACCAACGCCTTGGCCGCTGCGGATTGCGGGTGGTCGAGCACTTCGCTTGTCCTGCCGCGCTCGACGATCTTGCCGTCATGCATGACCATCACTTCGTCGGTGATGGCGCGGGCGACGGTCAGATCATGGGTGATGAACAGATAGGCGATACCGAGCTTCTGGTTGAGCTCCGCGAACAAATCGAGGATCTGGGCGCGGATCGAGACGTCGAGCGCCGAGACCGGCTCGTCGGCGACGACCAGCTTCGGCCGCGTGATGATGGCGCGGGCGATCGAAAGGCGCTGACGCTGGCCACCCGAAAACTCATGCGGATACTTGTCCATGTCGCCTGGTGAAAGGCCGACCTCGTGCAGCGCATGCGCCACCATCTCGCGCCGCGCGGCGGGCGCCGGCTTCTTCTCCAGCACATGCAGCGGCTCGGCCACCAATCTTTCGACCTTCTGGCGTGGGTCGAACGAGCCATACGGGTCCTGGAACACGACCTGCATGTCGCGCCGTGCCGGCTTTAGCTCCACCTCGCTCTTGCCGATGAGGGTGTCGCCGCGGAAGCGGATCGTACCGGTCGTCGGCTTGTCCAGTGCCAGGATCATGCGAGCAAGCGTCGACTTGCCGCAGCCGGAACGCCCGACCAGCGCCACCGACCGGCCGGGCGCCATCGCGAAGGAGACATCGTCGACGGCGCGGATGGGAGCCGCGCGTTTCAACAGCGATACGCGCCGTCCCGGATAGTCCCGCGTTACGTTCTCTACCTGAAGCAGCGGTTTGGCCGATCCGCTGTCGTGTGTCTTGGCCCGCGCCGGCACATGCATCGAGGCCTGCGCCAGCTGTCGCGTGTAGGGATGAAGTTGTTCCGACAGCGTGCGCGCGGTATCGCCGGCCTCCATCACCTCGCCATGGCGCAGGATGGTGATGCGGTCCGCCATCTCGGTCACCACTGCGAGGTCATGCGAGATCAGCAGCAGGCCCATGCGGTTTTCCGCTACGAGATCTCGCAGCAGGTCGAGGATCTGCGCCTGCAGCACCACGTCGAGCGCGGTCGTCGGCTCGTCGGCGATCAGCAGCTTGGGTTTCAGTGCACAGGCAATGGCAATGACGACGCGCTGACGCTGGCCGCCGGAGAGTTCGTGCGGATAACGCGAGAGCGGGAATTGTGCTGCCGGCAGGCCGACCCGGTCCAGCATTTTTCGCGCCCGTTCCTCAGCGTCGGCGCGGCTCGCCCTGGTGTGCCAGCGAATACCCTCGGCGACCTGCTCGCCGATGGTTTTGACCGGATTGAGCGCCGTCATCGGCTCCTGGAACACCATGCCGATGTCGTCTCCGCGCAGCGCGCACATCTGGTCCTCGCTGGCGGCCAGGATGTCGATGCCGTCGAAGGTGATGCGTCCCCTGGTATGCGCTGCCCAAGGCAGAAGCTGCATGACGGTGAGCGCCGTCATCGACTTGCCGGAGCCGGATTCGCCAACCAGCCCCATCACTTCGCCCGGCGCGACGGAAAGTTCGATGTCTCTGAGGATACGGGTGCTGCCGATGGTCAGCGACAGCTTCTCGATTTCGAGCAGGCTCATCGCTGCCGCCGCGATTTCGGATCGAGGATGTCGGCAATGCCGTCGCCAAGCAGGTTGAGGCCAAGCACCGTGATGACAATCGCCATGCCCGGAAAGATCGCCATCCACGGTGCCACCACCATGCGGGTCTGGGCATCGAACAGCATGCGGCCCCAGCTCGGCATCGGTGGCTGGGTGCCCAGCCCGACATAAGAAAGCCCGGCTTCGGCCAGTATGCCCAGCGCGAACTGGATGGTGCCTTGCACCAGCAGCAGCGTGGCGATGTTGGGCAGCACATGTTCGATGCTGATCAGCGTCCTGCTCTTGCCGGCGGCGCGGGCGGCGAGGATGAATTCGCGCGGCCAGATCGCCAGGGCGCCGGCCCGGGCGACACGCGCGAACACCGGGATGTTGAAGATGCCGATGGCAATGATGGCGTTGAACGCGCCCGGCCCGAAGATGGCGGTGATCATGATTGCCGAAAGCAGCGCCGGAAAGGCGAAGGCTAAATCGTTCAACCGCATCAGCACGTCGTCGGCGAAGCCGCCGCGCGCCGCGGCAAAGGCGCCGAGCGGTACGCCGACGCCCATGCCGATGCCGACCGCCACCAGCGCCACGGCAATCGAGTTGCGGGCGCCAACCATGATCATCGACAGGATGTCGCGACCGAAATGGTCGGTGCCGAACCAGTGCGCCAGCGACGGCGCCTGGGTCTTGTCGGAAATGACCAGTTTGGTGACATCGTAAGGCGTCCAGAAGAAGGACAGGATCGCGACCGCCGCAACCAGTACGGTGATGACGAAGCCCGCGAGGAACGAACGGTTTCGAAACGCCTTGGCCAGGATACCGGCAAGGTTCTCGTCGGGGATGTCGATGTGCAGCGTCATTGCCGGCCTCTCAGGCGCGGATCGACCACCGCATAGGAGAGATCGACAACGAAATTGACGATGATGACCGCGGCGACCAGCAACATGACGACGCTCTCGACCACGATCAGGTCACGCTGATTGATCGCCTGGAACACCAGCCGGCCGAGGCCGGGCAAATAGAAGACGTTCTCGACGATGATGGTGCCGGCAAGCAGGAAAGCGAATTGCAGGCCTAGAATGGTGACCACCGGGATCATGGCGTTGCGCAGCGCATGCCGCCACAAGACAAGGCGATAGGGCAGGCCCTTGGCGCGGGCGGTTCGGATGTAGTCCTCGTTCAGCACTTCGATCAGCGCCGAGCGGGTGACCCGGGCGAGGATCGCCGCCTGTGGCAGAGCGAGGGCGACCGCCGGCAGAAGCAGCGATTTCAGTGCCGGCCAGACGCCGGCGCTCCAGCCGGGAAAGCCGCCGCCCGGCACCAGCCGCAGCCAGACGGCGAACAGATAAATCAGCATCAGCGCAAACCAGAAATTGGGCACGGCGACGCCAAGCTGGGCGGCACCCATCGCGATCGTGTCGCCGGCCCGGCCGCGCCGGCTGGCGGAAAACAGTCCGACCGGAATGGCAATGACGGTGGACAGCGCCAGCGCCATCAGTGCCAGCGGCAGCGAGACGACGAGGCGCTCACGGACCAGATCGATGACCGGCACCGAATAGGTATAGGAACGGCCGAAATCGAGGCTCAGCAGGCCGCCGGCCCAATGCAGATAGCGCAGCACGACGGGAGCGTTGAGACCCATCTGGTTGCGCAGCAATTCGATCTGGTCGGCGCTGGCGTTCAGGCCAAGCATCAGCCGCGCCGGGTCGCCGGGAATGATTTCCAGCACGGCAAACACCACCATCGAGGCCAGAACCAGCGTGACGACGGCGATGGCGAGCCGCTTGAGGAGGTAGGCGGTCATGGACGTTGAGGAACCGCTGTGTTGGCGAACGCAAAAACTGGGCGAAGCTTGCGTTCCCGCCCACCCTTTGTGCCGGACATCTCCCCCTCAAGCGGGGAGATTGAGCCCTCATCGCCGCTTTCGCTAACCACTGGCGTTGCAAGGGCAGTGCCAGCGCGGAAACGGCCTATCTCCCCGCTTGAGAGGGAGATGTCCGGCACAGAGGGGGGTGTGACGGAGTGCAACTTTCGCCCCTTCTGTCAGCGCCTCAATCCGTCCACTTCACCTTGGTCAGGTCGTTGGCCTGGATCGGGGCGTTTTCCCACAGGCCCTGCAGTTTGGCGTCCCAGACGCCGACCTTCGGCAATTCGTACAGGAAGCCGACCACGGCGTCATCTGCCAGGACCTTCTGCGCCTCGCCGAGCAGCGTCGTGCGCTTGGCTTCATCGGAGGTAAGGTTCAGCTCCTCGATGATCTTGTCGAAGGCCGGATTGTCGTAGTTGAAGTAATAGTCCTTACGCGAATAGATATCGATGTCGTTAGGCTCGGTATGGGAAACGATGGTCAGGTCGTAATCCTTCTTGGTGAAGACCTGGTCAAGCCATTGCGCCCATTCAACCGGTATGATCTCGAGATCGATGCCGATTTCGCGAAGCTCGGAGGCGATGATCTCGCCACCGAGCCGCGCGTAGGAAGGCGGCGGCAGCTTGAGCGTCGCCTTGAAGCCATTCTCCAGGCCGGCTTCCTTCAGCAATTCCTTGGCCTTCTCCACATTGTGCGGATAGAGGCCGGTGAGGTCGACATAGGCTTTGCTGGCGGGCGACATGTGCGAGCCGATCGGCACGCCGAGGCCGGCCGAGGCGCCGTCGATGATCGCCTTGCGATCGAGCGCAAAGGAAATCGCCTGCCTGACCTGTAGCTTGTCGAACGGCGGCTTCTTGTTGTTGATCGACAGGATGGTTTCACCCTCGGTCGAGCCGATCACCACCTTGAAGCGTGGGTCGTCCTTGACCTGGGCGACGCTGTCGGGATCGAAGAACGGAAAGGCCTGAACGTCGCCGGAAAGCAGCGCCGGAACGGCGGCGGCGGCATCCGGAATGATGCGGAACTCGGCCTTGTCGAGAAATACCGGGGCGCCCCAGTAATTGTCCGACTTGCCCAGCGTGATCGATGAGCCCTTGGCCCAGTTCTGGAACTTGAATGGGCCGGTGCCGATTGGTTTTTCCTTGTTGGTGTCGGCTGTCTCAGGCGCCACGATAACCGCGTCGCCCCAGCCCATATTGTAGAGGAACGAGCCTTGCGGGTTCTTCAGCGTGACCTTCACCGTCGCGGGATCGACGACCTCGACCTTGGCGATGGCGGCAAACAGGCCCTTTTGCGCGTTGACGGAATTTTCGGCGCGGGCACGGTCGAGCGAGAATTTCACGTCGTCGGCGTTGAAGTCGGTGCCGTCATGGAATTTCACGCCGGTATGCAGCTTGAAAATGTAGACCTTGCCATCGTCGGAAATGCTCCAGCTTTCCGCGAGATCGGGCAGCACCTCGCCGTTCGGGCCGATGCGGGTTAGGCCCTCGAAGACATTGGCATAGAGTACCTCGTCGATTGCCGCGGCGGCACCCGCGGTCGGGTCGAGATGCGGGGGTTCGAGCGCAATGCCGATGACCAGGTCGGTGCGCGCGGCCATCGCCGAGGTTCCGGCGGCCAACGCCAGCGCCGCGGCGGCCAGAATGGTTTTCCACAATTTCATCGTGCAACTCCCCAAATCTAAAACACCTGCTCAAACCCGGCCGGATAGAAGCGTGAATTCGCCGCCGAGTAAATTGCGTTTCGTACCGTCGGCGATCGCCGGGAGGAATGTTTTTTTTCGCCCATGGCCGGATCATCGCGGGCCGGCGTCCCTCAGCAGAACGTCGAGGCCGATCGCCATCACCTTTGCCGAGTCCAGCATGTCGGCAATGCCGACCCATTCATCGGGCCGGTGGGCGAGATCGAGGATGCCCGGGCCATAGGCGATGCAGTCATAGATGTGGCCGATACGGGCGATGTGCTTCTGGTCGTAAGTGCCGGGCGAAATCACGTAATCCGGTTCGCGGTCGAATATCTCCATGATGCCTTGCGCGACCGCCTTAACCACCGGCGCGTCGCGCTCGGTCATCAGCGGCAGCACCTCCATCAGATCGCGGATTTCGTAGTCGAACTTTTTGCGCTCGCGCTTCAGCCGTTCGAGGATATCGGTCACCTCGCTCTTGACCGTAGCGAGATCCTCTTCGAGCAGGAAGCGGCGGTCGATGGTCAGCCGGCAGGAATCGGGCACGTTGGGCGAGGGCAGGCCGGGCCGGAAATCCTCCGTCTGGCCGCCATGGACCGAGTTGATGTTCATGGTTGAGCGTTTTGCGCCTTCGGGCACGACCGGCATGCGCGTCATCTTGCGGTCGAGCGCCGGAAACAATTCGTCCTCGAAGGCGCGCAGCACGGCGCCCATATGGCGCACCGCATTGTCGCCGAGGAACGGCATCGAGCCGTGCGCGATCTCGCCCCTGGTCTCGATCTCCGCCCACCAGACGCCGCGATGGCCAAGGCAGATGCGATCCTTGTTGAGCGGTTCGGGAATGATGACGTGGTCGACCTTCGGCCTGGAGAAATAGCCGAGCTTGGCCAGATGCGCGACGCCGCCAAAGCCGCCGGACTCCTCGTCGACCGTGCCTGAAATCTCGATGGCGCCGGGAAAATCGGGAAAGACCTCCATGAAGGCTTCAGCGGCGATGATCGAGGCGGCAAGCCCGCCTTTCATGTCGCAAGCGCCGCGGCCATAGACCTTGCCATCCCTGACGATGCCGGCGAACGGATCGAGGCTCCAGCCGTCGCCGGGCTCGACGACGTCAATATGCGAATTGAAGTGCACGCAAGCACCCGGCGCCCGGCCATCGAAGCGGGCGACGACGTTGACGCGCGGGTAACGGTCAGTGTCGCCAGGTGTGCCCTCGGCACGGATGAATTCGGTCTCAAAACCACGCTTCTTCAGCCGCGCGCCGATATATTCGGCACATGGCCGATAAGCTTCGCCGGGCGGATTGATGGTCGGAAAGCGGATCAGATCCGCAGTCAGTGCAACCAGATCATCGGCTCGGTCATCGATAGCCTTGAGGAGCCGTTCGTTCGGTTCGTTCATTCGGCGAATTGAGCAGCGGATGAGGGGGTTTTGCAAGTCCGATGGCGAATTGCCAGGCGATTGCGTGTCGTTACGGCAACTATTGCGGGAAATCGTTCAAATTCGCTGCTTGGGATTGGTGAAATCGTCAGGGAGTAAGTGTTAGCTCGCTGGCTTGCCATCAAAACGCTGGGGAACAGCGTGAGGGCAGGCAGGCAAGGGGCATCAAAGGGGTTTGATTGCATGAAAAACACTGTTCTCATGGCAGCGGCATTAGTAGCGATGCTGTTCGGTTCGTCGTTCGAAAGCCGTGCGGCCAGCCTGGTCGCGAACATCGATATTTCCTCACAGACGATGACGGTAAGATACGGGCTGTCGTATTACCGGTGGAGCGTTTCCACCGCCCGCAAAGGCTACATCACGCCACGCGGCAGCTATCGTCCACAGCGGACGGCCCGGATGTGGTATTCGCGCAAATACGACATGTCGCCGATGCCCTATTCGGTGTTCTTCCGCGGCGGCTATGCCATCCACGGCACCGGCGCGATCCGGCAATTGGGGCGCCCGGCATCGCATGGCTGTGTGCGCCTTCACCCCAGCAACGCGGCCGCATTCTATTCGATGGTGCGCAAAGCCGGCTTCGGCAATACGCGAATCCTCGTGACGAATTAGGGTCTGTTCCCCGGCCCGCAACAAAAACCCGCCGGAGCGGCGGGTTCGTCGGGGCCAAATAGAACCATAACTAGTTTATAGCATAGCTGCCGGCACAAAGCAAGAACAAAATACGTTAGTTGCGGAAAACGCTTGCTATGGTTTCCGCTCAAGCGGCTTTGTCGCGCATTGTCGTCGGCCGCCGCTTTTTGCGCTTGCTGATCTCCCAGCGCTTGTGGAACCACATCCACTGGCCGGGGTCTTCGCGCACCCAGCGCTCGACCACGTCGTTGAGAAGCTGGGTGGTGGCGGGGACGTCGACACTGCCGCCGGCGGTGCGCGGCAAGGTGAGCTTGTCCTCGATCTCGAGCCGGAAACGATTGTTCGGCAAGCGCACGCAGCGCGCCGGGTAGACATCGCAATCGTAGTGTCGCGCCAGGGTGCCGAGGACCCGGTTGCTCTCGCAGGGGCGGCCGAAGAATGTCGTCTCGAGCCCGCCGGTGAATTTCTGGTCGACCAGCACGCCGATATTGCCGCCCTTCTCCAGGACGGCCGCAAGCGCGAACGAGGCACCGGTCGAAGACGGCAGGAGCGATCCCATGCTCGAGCGGCGGGTCGAGAGGATGTAGTCGGCGAGGTAAGGGTTGTTGGGCGGGCGAAATAGCGCCGTGATGTTCATGCCGAAGGTCGCCGCCGCCACCGGCAGCAGCTCGAAATTGCCGAGATGCCCGGTGAAGACGATATGCGGCTTGTCCTCGCCCGCGATGCGCACGAAATGGTCCACGCCCTTGACCTCGACACGGCCCGGCTTCGTCGCAGTGGGATCGTAGTCGAACAAAGCATCGAGAAAGATGTATTCGGCGGCCAGGCGGGCCATGTTGCCCCACATGTCGGAAGCGATCGCTTCGATCTCGGCATCGCTTTTTTCCGGATAGGCCTGGCGCAGATTGTCGACCGCAACCTGATGGCGCGCCACCCAAGGGCCGATGCGGCGGGCGGCGCGGTCGGCAAAATTGAGCGCGCTGTCGGGCGGCAGCAGGCGCAGCGCGGAGATGATGATCATCGCGACCCGCGCGACCAGCCAGTAATTGAACTGGCGAAGCCGCCTGCCATAGCGGAATCCCAGGTCCCTGCGGATCTTCTTGAAGGCGTTGCCGATCATTCTCAGCCGACGCGCAGGATGATCTTGCCGAAGACGTCGCGGCCTTCCATGCGTTTCAGCGCCGCATCGATGCCGTCGAAGCCGACCTCGGTGTCGATCACCGGCGCGACCAGGCCCGCCGCCATCTTCTGCATGCCGTCGGCCATGTTTTCCATGCGGCAGCCGAACGAGCCGAGCAGCTTCAGCTGCTGCTGGAACAACTGCATCAAATTGATCTGCGTCGACACGCCGGAGGTCGAGCCGCAGGTGACCAGCCGGCCGCCGCGTTTGAGGCACAGCATGGACGCGGCAAAGGTGTCGGCGCCGACATGCTCGAACACCACGTCGACGCCCTTCTTCTTGGTCAGCTTGCGCACGACGCCCTCGAAGCGGTCGTCGCGGTAATTGATGACGTGGTCGGCGCCGAGCGCCTTGGCCTTGTCGATCTTGTCGTTCGAGCCGACGGTGGTGATGACCGTGCAGCCCATCTTCTTGGCCAGCTGAATAGCGGCGGAGCCGATGCCGGAGCCGCCGGCATGGACCAGTATCGTCTCGCCGGGCTGCAGCCGGGCATTGTCGAACAGCATGTGCTCGACCGTGCCGAAGGTGACAGGCGCCACCGCCGCGCCGATTTCGCTCACGCCTGGCGGGGCGGGGACCAGAAGGCGCGCCGGCAAGTTGATCTTTTCCTGCGCAAAGCCGTCGAGATGGAAGCCGTGGACGCCCGAAACATGCTCGCAGAGATTGTCACGGCCTTCGCGGCAGGCGCGGCAAAGCCCGCAGGTGCGGGCGCCATAGATCGACACCAACTGTCCGGGCAGGAGGCTGGAAACGCCGGGGCCGACCGCCTCGACCTCGCCTGAGGCTTCGGCGCCGACGACCAGCGGCAGCTTGCGCTTGGCGAAAGCCATGCCGCGCCAGCCCCAGACGTCGATATGGTTCAGCGCCACGGCCTTGATGCGCAGCGTCACCTCGCCGAGCGACGGCGGCGGCGGTGGCGGCAGGTCCACCGTTTCAAGCCGGCGATCCTCGATAAGTTGCAATGCGCGCATGCCAGATCCCAGGTTGCGCAGGACCGAGAACCGTTTCGGAAAGGACCATGCGCACGACAAAAGTGCTAGAGCGGAACGGTCGCTTAGACCGGTTCCCGCGCCATGACAAGGCAGGTGTTCTGGCCGCCGAAGCCGAAGGAGTTCGACAGGACGGTGCCGACCTCGGCGTTGCGCTTGGTGTTCGGCACCACGTCGAGCACGATCGCCGGGTCGGGATTGTCATAGTTGATGGTCGGCGGAATGACGCTTTCGCGCATCGTCATCAGCGAAAATGCGGCCTCGACGGCACCGGCAGCCGATAGGGTATGGCCGATCATCGACTTGTTCGACGAGACCGGCATTGATGAGATCCGCTCGCCGAATACCGTCGACAGCGACAAGTGCTCCATCTTGTCGTTTTCCGGCGTCGAGGTGCCATGGGCATTGACATAATCGATCCCGTCCTCGCTCAAGCCGGCATCGGCAAGAGCGGCGCGCACCGCCGCGATCGCCGGCGAACCGTCCGGCTTGGAGCGGGTGCGATGGAAGTCGTCGGCCTTTTCGCCGCAGCCGCGCAATATGCCGAGAACGGTGGCGCCGCGGGCCAGTGCTGCCTCCAGCGATTCCAGCACAAGGGCGCCCGAGCCTTCGGCCAGCACGAAGCCGTCGCGGTCCTTGGAGAAGGGTTTTGAGGCCTTTTCGGGGATGTCGTTATGGGTGGAGAGCGCGGACAGAAGCGAGAAGCGGATCAGCGCCTCGGCGGTCGCCGAGCCGTCGGCGCCGATCGACAGCGCCCTGTCGCATTCGCCGCGGCGGATCGCCTCGACACCGAGCTGGATCGCCGTGGCGCCCGAAGCGCAGGCGGTCGACAGCGTGATCGGCAGGCCACGCGTGCCGAAACGGTCGGCAAGCCGGTCGGCGATCGAGCCGAACTGGGTGGTCTCGAAGATGTCGAGTTCCCTGAGGCCGCGCGCTACCCGCAGCAGCCTCTCTGCACCGGTGTCGTGCGTGTCGGAATTGTAGAGCGAAAAGCGCTCGCTCCAGTCGAGCTCGACCGGCGGCGAAGCGAGGAAGAGCGGTCCGCCGAAATCGCCGGCATCGAGGCCGGCCTCCGACATCGCTTCCTGGGCGGCGGTTTCGGCAAGCTCATAGGTGAGAAGACTGGCGCCCTTGGAACTCGACGGCAGGAAATCGACCATGCCGGAGATGCGGGTGTTGAGATGATCGACCGGGAAGCGGGTGATCGGATGGATGCCGGATTTGCCTGACGTAAGTGCCGCCCAATTGTCGGCTTTGCCGACACCGAGCGACGTCACCACGCCGATGCCGGTGACCGCGACGATAGGCCTGCCCATATGGTCGTTCAGATTGGCCATTTGTTGTCCAAAAACCTGTTTCTCTTGCAGCAATCGGATCGCCCGAAAACCGCATCACACTTTTCGGTCCGATGCTCTAGGCGGCTTTGATCAGCGCCATGCCCTCGAATTGGTGATAGCCGATCGCCGTTGCAAGGACGGTCTTCGGGACGCCGGAAAACGGTTTTTCGACTGTGGCGTCGAAGACAGGGTAGGCCGCCTTGCGGTCGACAGCCAGGGCCGCCAGCGCAACGGCAAAGGGGAACTGCGCTTCCTTCATGTGGCCGGTCAGCGTCGAAAAGCCGCGTGCGGCGATCGCCGGATTGGCCTCGAGTGCCGATTTCTCGGCGGCGGTCGCGGCATGGGCGCCCGAAGCGCCGGAGATCGCCAGCAGTTCGCCGTCCGGCAATGCGGCTTGCTTCAACAGCGCGGCGATCTCACCGGCGAGTTCGCCCCGCCGTCGCCTGGCGCGACCGGACAGGACCGGGCCGAGTTCCGCGTAGATCTTCCGGCCACGGCTTTCCGCGTGCTCGCGCTGCTCCAGGACGAGAAACGCGCCGCCGGATCCGGTCACCACACCGCCGCCTTCGGCGCCTTGCCTCTGCCAGACCGGCCGCCACGCGCCGCGATGCAGGTAGCCGGCCAATTCATAGCCGAGCAGCATGTCGGAATGTTCGGTCTGGAAAGCGCCGCCGACCAGTATATGCGTCGACTGGCCGGAGCGGATGCGCGCGGCCGCCGTCTCGACCGCGGCAACGCCCGCACCTTCCTCGCCCATGAAGGTGCGAGAGGAGCCTGTCACCTTGTGGACGATCGAGATGTTGCCGGCGAGCAGGTTGGAAAGCTGTGCCAGAAACAGCGTCGGGCGCAATTCCGTGGTCAGCTTCTCGTTAAGCAGCACGTCGCGGTCATTGCGGCTTTCCGATGCCGCGAGAATGGCCGCATCGACCGCCTCGTCGCGCTCGCCGCCGCCGGCGGCCACCACCATGTCCATGGTCGCGCAGAGTTCGTCATTGCCCTTGATGCCGGCATCGTCGAGCGCAAGGCCGGCCGCATAGGTGCCGAGCCTCTGCCAGGTCTCCATCTGCCGCTGGTCGCCGCGCTTGGCGATCTGCAGGTTCCAGTCGATCTCCGGTAGCGGATGGACCGTATAGGGCGAGAAGCGCGAGGCCTCCAGAACCGGCTCAAGGCGCGGCTGGACAAGCTTTTGCCAATGCGCATCCGGACCCTCGCCCAGCGACGAGACAAGGCCGATGCCTGATATGACGACGTCGTGGGGGTTCATTGGGGGCTGTTGTGGGTCGGGCGCGTCAGGCGCTGTGTTCACGCGGCGTTCTTGGCGGCGACGAGCGCGTCGATCTTGGCGCACAGGTTCTTCATGACGAAATAGTCGTCGGTCGAAGCCTTGCCGTCGTTGACCTCCTGCGTCCACTTTTCCAGCGGCACCTTGATGCCGAATTCCTTGTCGATGGCAAAGACGATGTCGAGGAAGTCGAGGCTGTCGATGCCGAGATCGTCGATGGTGTGGCTTTCGGGCGTGATCGTCTCGATATCGATCTCGCTGGTGTCGGCGATGATCTTGGCGACGTTGTCGAACGTGGTGGACAAGGGCTTTTCCTTCGATTGCGGGCGGAATCTGTCCGCATGTGTTTGGCGCTGTCTAATCGGTTTTTCCGGGCAGGAAAAGGCCTGATGCGCCGACCGCAGCTGGGATTGATGTTCTGGCAGAGCAATAGGGGTCGCTGGCAACCCCTCCCGGCGATATGCCCAAACCGTCCCATCTCTGGTCATTGCGTGTACCAATGTACCACGAAGATCTATGACTACAGAAACGCTCGCAGACCGGGTGCGCCTGGAAAAACGATTGGCGAAGGTGCTCAAGGCCTTGGCTGAGCATCGCGACATGAGCCTGGGTGGACGGCTGGCGCATCGCATCCGCTATGTTCGCGTTACGCCGGATTCGCGTTTCGGATTTGTCGAGGTGGCCTGCCGACCGACACTAACGGAGGCACGGAGGCGTCGATTACCTATGCGTTCACGGCCTTGAGCCCGGCAGGAGCATCGTATCTGTCCGAACTGACGGAGGACGCGTTCGCGGACATGATCGAGGGATGGAAGCTCCGTGTCGACGCTTGGCTGGTAGCGGTGAAAATCTGACGCCAGGTAACTTAAACGAATTGCCACCAAGGGTGGAATGTTACCTTCGTCTCGTAGATGGGAACCAGCAAGTAGCGGACAAAGCTGTCGCTCAGTGAGTTTTCCTTCGTTCTGTGCCTTGATGGGACAATTCTTCGCCGCTGATCGGAGCAACACCCGTGGCCATTCATTCCTTCCACATCCACATCCCGGATGAACAGATCGAGTACCTACAGCGTCGTATCCAAGCGACAAGATGGCCGTCGTCGATCTTCGCATACGGATGGGAGGACGGTACTGACGTTGATTTCCTCAGAAAGCTTTCACGTTACTGGGGATACGATTTCAGGTGGCGCGATCACGAAAAACGTCTGAACCTGTTGCCTCAGTTTAGGGTCACGATAGACGGGTGCGACATCCATTTCGTTCACCAGAAAGGAAAGGGGTCAGCGCGCTTGCCGTTGATCCTCACTCATGGCTGGCCCGGCTCCTTCGCCGAGTTCGAGCATGTCATTCCGCTGCTCACGGATCCTGCCAAATACGGCGGGGATGCCGATGACGCCTTCGATGTCGTCGCACCGTCGCTTCCGGGTTTCGGCTTCTCGTCCCCGCCGCGTCAGGCTGGCGTTAGCTCAAAGCATGTCGCGAAGCTGTGGCGGGGGCTGATGCGCGAACTGGGATATGATCGCTTCGCCGCACAAGGTGGCGACATCGGCGCCGGCGTCTCGACCTGGCTCGCTCAGCTTTACCCGGAGGATCTTATCGGATTGCACCTGAATTACATTCCAGGCAGTTTCCGCCCGACCCTCGGTCGCGACGACCCACCTGTCACGCCGGAGGAGAAGGCATTCCTCGACAGTGCGGCGAATTTCGCCGCGACGGAGGGGGCCTACGCTTTTCTGCAGGGGACCAAGCCCCAGACGCTAGCCTTTGCACTGACAGATTCCCCGATCGGGCTAGCCGCATGGATTGCCGAGAAGTTCCGCAGTTGGAGCGACTGCGAAGGCGAACTCGAACGCGCCATCCCTCTAGACACGCTGCTTACCGACATCTCGCTCTACTGGTTCGGTAACACGATCGAGGCCTCGCTCCGGATTTACAAAGAGAACCGGCTCTGCCCCCTGATCTTCGGGCCAAGGGAGCGAATAACACCGCCCCTAGGCGTTGCAGTCTTCCCTCGAGAGCTTCCTATGCCACCTCGCTCCTGGGTCGAACGAGTCTTCCGTGTCGAGCGCTGGACCGACATGCCGAAAGGAGGACATTTCGCGGCGATTGAGCAACCCGAACTCCTGGTCGAGGACATCCGGGCGTTTTTTCGGCCGCTGAGGCTCCGGCCGGCAAAGTAAAGGACGAAAACCTCGCCCGTTGTCACGGCTCGGAAGTCCTGATGAGACGGTACCATCGCATTCGCTTTCGTTGAAAGCGCTCGTTGGTCCTGACTAAGGGTCAATGTCGACCTTGGACTCGATCAGACCTCATCGCGGGTCGGAACCGGTATTCCGCTTAAGGTACCAAACGCTAGATTTCACTACTAGCGAACGCTTCAACCGGCTCCGGCGCAGTCAGAAAGTGACGCGGCCGAGTACTCGCAGGCCGTCGCCCTGCGGCTCGACGACCACGGCCTCGCCTTCACGCGGCGAGATCCCGGTCAATTCCTTGATGTTTTCGAGATGCGTGACCATGACCAGATTGTCGGAGCCGGAATAGCCGCGGATCTCGGCAAGGATCGCAGCAATCTGGTCGGCCTTTTCCTTTTCGTCGGTCTTCAGCAGGTCAAGCGGTGCGAACGGCTCCGGCTCGCTTTCGAAAGCGATGCGGGCGGTCTCGAGGCAGCGGCAATAGCGGCTGGACAGCACGCGCTCGACCGGTGCGGCGCGGGCGCCAAACAGCGCGCCGATCTTGCGCGCCTGTTGCTTGCCGCGCTCAGAGAGATTGACCTGGGTCGCGCATTTGCCGAGGTCGAAATTGGCCGCATCGGTGGTGCCGGTGACCATGGCATGGCGAAGCAGGACCACATGCCCGCCGTCGCGGAGCAGCGCCCAGCCGGCTTCCGTCGCATGGGCTGTGGCGGAAACGGCAAGCAGCAGCAGCGCCAGCACAAATCGAAGCATCAGACATCCTTTTCGGGTGACCGGCAGGCAGGTCCCCGGTGACCGGCATATAGGGACGGCAAAGCCGGCTGAAAGACAAGCCGAGTGCAACCTGTGGCCGAGACGCCTATTTCTTCGCTATCTGCTTCTTCACCAGATCGATCTTGCGGTCGGTCAGCGGGATGGGGAGTGTGTAGCCGGCTTCGGTAAAGCCTTGCTTGGCGTTCTCGAAGAATTCGATCACCTTTTGGTATTCGGCATTGCCGCCGCCATAGCTGCCGCGGTTCCAGTGGACGTCGCCGAGATTGTTCTGCTCGAAGGCCCATTGCATCGGCTGGCCTTCGCGGGTGAAGACCTTGAGCGTCGCCTCGAAGGCGGCTTCGGCGTCGTCCAGATATCTGCCGGTCCGTTCGAGATTGCCGAGATTGATCAGGCTCATGCCGATGCCGTTCTGCGCGTTTGCCCAATCGACGGGCGAGGTCTCGAAGGTCAGCACCTCCAGCGCCGCCCGGCGCGCGGCGATCGAAGCGACCAGTTTGCTGGTGTCGGCCTCGCTCATGCTCAGCCATTGCAGCGCCGAGCCGAGGGCGGCCTGGGCCAGCGCCCATTGCCGCGGCGTCGTCTCGCGCTTGTATTCGCGCAGTGCATCGCGATAGGCCTCGATCGCCGCCTCGTAGTGCACCGGCTTGTCAGTCACGCCGCCGAGCAGTTGCAGCGTGTTGCCGAGATTGTAGTGGGTCATCGCCCAGTCGAGCGGAAACTCCTTCTTGGTATAGACGCGCCGTGCCGCCCGGTATGCAGCAGCCGATTGCTCAAGCCTGGCAGGATCGCGCGTGCGCTGGCCGAGCGTCTGGTAGATCGAGCCGAGATTGTTCTCCGCCGAAGCCCAATCCGTTGGAAAACGTTGGCGTGTAAATATGGTCAGCGCGTCGCCATAGGCGGCAGCCGCCTCTTCGAGCAGGCCGGTGCCGAGATCGAAACGGGCAGCACTGCTCAGCGCGTTACCCAGATTGAGACGGCTGCTCGCCCAGGAGAGCGGGAAGGTGTCGCGTGTGCGGATTTCGAGCGCGGCGCGGAATGCCGCGGCTGCCTCGTCGATTTTTGCCTTGTCGTTGCGTTGCGTGCCGAGAGACACCAGCGTGTTGCCGAGATTGTTTTGGACCATCGCCCACGGAACGGGCGCCTTTTCGCGCGTGTATTCTTCAAGCGCCAGCCGGTAGGCGGCCTCGGCCTCGGTCAGGCGCGCGCCGCCCGGTTCGCGTTCCGAAAGCGCGTAAAGCGCAAGGCCAAGGTTGCTTTGCGAGGCGGCCCAGTCCAGCGGGACTTTGCCGCGCGGCCGCTTCTCCAGCGTGGCGCGCATCGCCACCACTGCCTCGTTCAGGCGTTTCGGGTCGCTCTCGCGTTCGCCGATCTTCAACAGCACATTGGCCAGGTTATTCTGGGCGGCCGCCCAGTTGAGATCATCCTTCTCGCGCTCGAACACGGCAAGCGAATCGCGAAAGACTTTCGCGGCCTCTTCGAGCCGGTCGGTTTGGCGCTCGCGCTCGCCGATCGTCTGCAGCACCACCGCCATGTTGTTGCGGGTAATCGCCCAATCCCGGTTCTGCTCGCCATTAGGGATGAAGTTCAGGATGACGCGGTAGGCGTCTATGGCGTGCTGCAGCGCTTGCCTGTCGCCGGTGGCGTCGCCATGCGCATCGAGCGCTTCCGCCTCCTGGTTCTTGTAGTTCCACCGCAGCCTGCCGTCCCATTTCTCGACCAGCGAGAAGGCCTTGCCGTAATCGTTGGCGGCGGACAGATAGTCGAAGACCAGCGCCGAAGCGTCGGCGCGCCTGGCATAGATCGCCGCGTCGGCAAGACGCTTCTGCCTGACCAGATCCTCTGCCCGGTCGACCACGCCGCTGGCCTGCTCGACCCGGCCCACTGCCTTGTCGAGGAAGTTGCGCGCAGTGACGATAGCGCCCTGGCCGATCGCCTTGTCGGCCGAGGCGACGAGGCGGCTGATCTCGGGGTCGTCGGTGCGCAGCGCGTTGCGCTCGGAGATCATCTTCAGGCGCTCGGCCTGAGCATCGAGCAGCTTTTGCAGGTCGGCGGGGTCCTCCGGCATCTTTTCGGTGCCGAGTGCCTTCAGCACGCCATAAAGCGCGTCGAGCGGCACGCCGTCCTGCAGCGAGGCCAGTTCGACCTGTGCCCGCTTGGGGTTCGGCAACTCGGCGATCGTCAGCAGCAATAGCCGCCGCTCGCCAGTGATCAGCCCGTCGTCGCCGGTCGGTTCCTGCGGTGCAACGCCGAAATAGAGCAGCCGGCGCAGGCTTTCATTGACCCATGGCCGCTGCTTTGCCTTGGTGTCGAGATAGACCTCCTCGGTCACCATGCGCATGACCGAGCCGAACTCGGTGCCCTTCATTGCCGCGAGGTGGCGCAGAAGTGCCGCTGCGTAGGGGCTGTTTTCGCCGACGATGCCGTCGAGTGCCGGCCGCCCCGGCTCGGCGGCAAAGCCGATCACCGTCCCCAGATTTTCCGTCGCGGTAACGTTCGCCAGTGCCCTGGCGCCGCGCACCGGCTCCAATCCGCCGGCGCTGACCGGCGAGGCCGAGGCCGTCGGCGCCCGGCGCAGCACCGCATCCGCCGGAAACGGGTTGGTGCGGCAGGCATCGAGCAGCATGATCGTTACCGGCACGGTCGTCTTCAATTCGTCCATGACGGCGGAGATCGGCACCAGGGCCTGATCGGCGTCCTTCAATGACCACCGTCGGCGTCGACCGGCACCAGATAGTTTTCGCCGCCGGCCTCGATGCCGTGGCCGGAATAGTAGATCAAGGCGACGTCGGCGTCCTCGGCATCCTCAGCGAAACGCTCGAGGTCGCGCTTCAGCTTTGCCGCGTCGCGGTCGGTGACGCTGCGCGCGTCGAAGCCGAGATCGGTCAGCATCTTGGCGATGTCGCGGGCGTCGTTGGCGGGGTTGGGAAGAGCCGCTATGTGCTGGTATTTCGACTGGCCGACAATCAGCGCCACGCCCTTGAGGCTCTCCGGCTCCGCGGCGTGAGCCGAGGTCACCACGAGGCAAAGCATGGCGCCGACCAAAGCCGTCAGCCACGCCTGCTTGAAGAAGTGCTGATTTCCGACAAGGCCCATTCGCCGCGTGTCCCCCGACAGCCCTGTATAGCGCTGGCATCCAACCATGGGCAAATTCGGACAAGATCCGAGCGGCCGGATTGTTGGCCGGTACATTCGCGAGGGAAGGGCGGTTGCGCCGCCGCCCGGCCCCGCCTATCACGGGAAAAATGTCTCCGCTTACCGAAACCGTCCTCTTCGTCTTCAGTCTCGTCGGGCTCGGCTATCTTGCCGGGTTGACCGGCTATTTGAAGCCGGCGAGCGGCGAGGGCGTATCCGAATTCGCCATCAACGTGGCAATGCCGCTTTTGCTGTTCCAGACCATGGTAAAGGCCGATTTCCACGGCGTGGCGCCGTGGTCGCTATGGGGCGCTTATTTCGCGGCGGTCGCGCTCACCTGGGCCACCGGCCATCTGGTTGTTACGCGCATCTTCGGGCGGGACGCCCGCGCCGGCGTCGTCGGCGGCGTATCGTCGTCCTTCTCCAACGTCGTCCTGCTCGGCGCGCCCTTCATCATCGGCGTGTTCGGGCCGGCCGGGTTCGAAGTGCTGTCACTGCTCGTCTCCATTCACCTGCCGGTGATGATGATGGCCTCGATCATCCTGTTCGAGATGTTCGGCCGCGGCGGCAGCGAGCCTGTGCATCCGGTCCGTGTCGTCAGGAGCTTTCTCAGGAGGGTACTCATCAATCCGCTGATCATCGGCATACTGGCCGGGCTGGCGTGGCGCTTCACCGGTGCGCCGCTGCCGGTGCTTGCGACGCGGCTGAGCGACGCGCTGGCCGGCACGGCCGCCCCGGTTGCGCTGTTTGCCATGGGGCTCAGCCTGCGCCGCTTTGGCATCTCCGGCAATGTAAGGCCGGCGCTGGCGCTGTCGGCGCTGAAGCTGTTCCTGATGCCGGCGCTGGTTCTCGGCCTGGTGTGGCTGATCGGCCTGCCGCCATTGACGGCCAAGGTGGCGGTGATGGTTGCGGCGTTGCCGTCCGGCATCAATTCCTATCTCATCGCGGTGCAGTTCAACACCGGCCAGGCGCTGGCGTCGAACCAGATGACCATCGCCACCGCCTGTGCTGTCGTGACCACTGCGTTTTGGCTGACGGTGGTCGTCCATGTTTTTGGGTAGGGTATGTCGATATTCAGGTGATGCCGGCCTGCGAATGGCGGTTTCCTGCGCTTCCGGTACTCACGGACCCGAATGTCCGCTCCGTTCCGGTTCTCGGAACCCACCCTTCTCGACTCGGCCTGACCTGAATCTCAACATACCCTGGAGCCTTGGCTGCATCGCTCTCGCTTTGGCTGGCCCAAACCCTATATGCCATCTTGTGATTGCTTGCGGGGCTTGCCCTGGGCTAAGAGCAGTGGCTCTAGCGATGCTATCGCGCACGTCCATTCACGAAATCAGCGACCGGCCCGCCAGGTGCCGAACGGAGGCGAGATCATGCTTCAGAAAACCAGCCATTTCATGCGGCAGGCCAATCTCATCAATGGCGAATGGGTGCAGGCCGATTCAGGCCAGACGATCGACGTCAACAATCCTGCCACCGGCCTCAAGATCGGCACAGTGCCGAAGTCGGGCAAGGCCGAGACCCGCCGCGCCATCGAAGCCGCCGACGCTGCCTTCCAGACATGGCGCAAGACCACCGCGCTCGAACGCTCGAAGCTGTTGCGCAAGCTGCACGACGCGATGATGGACAATCAGGACGTGCTGGCCGAACTGCTGACCATCGAGCAGGGCAAGTCGCTGTTCGAATCGAAGGGCGAGATCGGCTCGGCCGCGTCCTACATATTGTGGTTCGCCGAAGAGGGCCGCCGCACCTATGGCGACGTCGTTCCGTCGCCCTGGGCGGACCGCCGTATCCTGGTGACCAAGGAGCCGGTCGGCGTCATCGCCGCCATTACGCCGTGGAATTTCCCATCCTCGATGTTGGCCCGCAAGCTTGGCCCGGCGCTTGCGGCCGGCTGTACCGCCGTGGTCAAGCCCGCGTCGCAGACGCCTTATTCCGGCCTTGCCTGGGGCGCGCTTGCCGAGGAAGTCGGCTTCCCCAAAGGCGTAATCAATATCCTGACCGGCGCCGCCGGTGAGATCGGCGACGAGATCTGTGCCAACCCACTGGTCAAGAAGATCACCTTCACCGGCTCGACCGAGGTCGGCAAGATCCTGATCCAGAAGTCGTCGGTGACCGTCAAGAAAGTGTCGATGGAGCTCGGCGGCAATGCGCCGTTCATCGTCTTCGACGACGCCGATATCGAGCGGGCCGTCGCTGGCGCCATCACCGCCAAGTACCGCAATTCCGGCCAGACCTGCGTCTGCACCAACCGCTTCCTGGTGCAGGCCGGCATCTATGACCAGTTCGTCGAAAAGCTGGCTGCTGCGAGCAACGGGCTGAAGGTCGGTTCCGGCCTCGAGGAGGGTGTCCAGCAGGGACCGCTGATCGATGAGAAGGCGGTGGAGAAGGTCGAGGAGCTGATTGCCGACGCTACTGCCAAAGGCGGCAAGGTCGTCGCCGGCGGCAAGCGCCACGCGCTCGGCGGCTCGTTCTTCCAGCCGACGGTGATCGCCAATGCCACGCCGAAGATGCGCTTCATGAAGGAAGAAATCTTCGGCCCGGTAGCACCGGTATTCAAGTTCGAGACCGAGGAAGAGGCCATTGCGCTTGCCAACGACACCGAGTTCGGCCTTGCCGCCTACTTCTACACCGGCGATCTTGGCCGCGCCTTCCGGGTCATGGAAGGCCTGAAATACGGCATGGTCGGCGTCAATGAAGGCCTGATCACCACGCCGGAGGCACCGTTCGGCGGCGTCAAGGAATCGGGCCTCGGCAAGGAAGGCGGCCATCAGGGCATCGAGGATTATCTGGACACCAAATATGTCTGCATCGGCGGACTTGGTCTCTAGAAGCCTGATGCGGTAATACCGAAAACGACCCTGGGCCGCTTCGAAAGGCCAGGCTGGCATCGAGCAGCAAACTTGCGAGCATGGCAATGAAGGACGGCGAGGTTTTCGGCACGACGCAGGCGGGCGAGGCCGTCCGCCGCTTCACCATCCGTGGCGGCGGCCTTACCGCCAACATCATCGGGCTGGGTGCGATCATCCAGGATCTGCGTCTGGCCGGGCACGACGCGCCGCTGGTGCTCGGCTATGACCGATTCGAGCATTATGAGACCGATACCGCCTTCTTCGGCACCGTCGTCGGGCGCTACGCCAACCGTATCCGCGACGGCCGCTTCACGCTTGCCGGCAAACGCTATCAGACCGAGCGCAATTTCCTCGAAAAGCACACGCTGCATGGCGGTTCGCAAGGTTTTTCGCGCCGGGCCTGGGCGGTTTCGCTGCATGGCAGGGATTTTGTCACGCTGACCCTGCACGACCCCGACGGCACGATGGGCTTTCCCGGCGCGCTCGACGTGACCTGCACCTACCGGCTGAAGATCCCCGGCACGCTCAGCGTCGAACTGACCGCCACCTGCGAGGAGCCGACGCTCTGCAACCTCACCCAGCATTCCTATTTCAACCTGGATGACGGCGGCGCCGGCGACATTCTCGACCACCGGCTGATGCTGAATGCCGGCGCTTATCTTCCTGTCGACGCCGATCTGATCCCGACAGGCACGGTCAAGCCGGTCGACGGCACGCCTTTCGACTTTCGCCAGGCGCGGCCGCTGCGCATGGAGACCGAGGGCGAACAGCTCCCCTATGACCAGAATTTCTGCCTCGCCTCGACGCGCGGACCGCTGAAACAGGCATCATGGGCGCAGGGCGCGAATTCCGGCGTCGAGATGGAGCTCTGGACCACGGAGCCGGGCGTCCAGCTCTATACCGGCCAGTACTTGGCGCCGTCTTCGCCTGGATTGGGGGGGCGTCAATACAAGGCCTTTTCGGGCTTCTGCCTGGAGCCGCAAATCTGGCCGGATGCGCCGAACCGGCCGTATTTCCCGCAAGCCACGCTGTGGCCCGGGCAGATCTACCATCACGTGACGGAATACCGGTTCAGGCTGCCTTAGGGTTGGACTGCCGCTGCCGAAGCGTACGACTCGAGCGTCGCGAACATGCCCAGCGCGGCGCCTCGGGATGATAGTGTCCTGAAGGTTCTGCAAAAGCTCTGGAGAGAGAACAGCTCTTGGCCTGAGGCAAGGGGCTGCCATGGCACGCTGGTGACGTTTCGACCACCGATTCCCGTGGAAGGGGAGTGCCATGACCAATCGAGAAATAGGCTGAGCAGAGGGCGAGTTGAAAGCGTTGCTGTCGTCGGATGAGGACGGCTTTCGCAAGGTCTTGCAGATTGTGGTGCAGGAGGCTTTGGAGGCCGAGATGACGCAGGCCATCCAGGAACTTACCAAGAGCAATCAGTAACGCACTTCGTCGACCCGCAAACCGGCTTGAATGTCATTCGCGATAGTTCAGGAAATCTCCTGTCTTGATGGAAGCTCAGTCCCAAGCAGTTAGAATATGTCTTGACGACCGGAAAACTGGGAGGCGAACTATGAGCAGCGTATCTGGCGAATACCGTGCGTTGGTTGAAACTTTTCTCGCAGGGGAAATAGATGCTCCTAAGTTGGTAGAAATTTACTTAAAGAAATTTAAGGATGAGACGCGAGCCATCCCAGAGCAGGAGTTTAAGGTGATAGATGAGATCTTTGCGGGCATTGACTCATATACTTCCGATATCAGCTTGATTAGAGAGAATCCTAGATTCTATCTTGACGAAGCGCAACTGAGAGTAAAAGTTGCGGAGGCCCTAGACCGGCTCCCATAGGCTTACCGGCTGCCCGGCGGACACGCCAACGTCATCGCTGAATGCAACGCCATTTTTGCAGAGCTTGACGCACACAACTCTCGAGATCCCTAGTCTGCGGCAGAGCTTCAGCCATCTGGCGGGTATCTCAGAACCGGCTGGAGCGTTCTTTCGGCTGAGGCGACTTCAAGCCCTGACAGGAGCATGCCGGATCAGCAGGAAGTCGCGCGGCGGTCTCCAGCGCGACCCGCGAGGCTGTCATGGAGAGATTGGGCAGCACGTCCTCCTGCAGCAATTTCTGGCGATTGCGATCCATATAGTCGTTGAAGCCCGCCGTCACGAACGCGCAAGGCACGAAACACGCGCCGATCTCGCGCGACAAGGTCGCCTCAGGGGCGATGGAATGGTTGAGTACATCCGCCCCCATGCCCCGATACGCCAAGGCTTCGGCTGGCGTTGTCAGCCGGGGCCCATAACAGTGGGCAGCCACCAACTGCTGTTCGATGCCATAAACGCGGCATTCGGCTGGCCAATGACGGCGGGCCGTTTCGACCAGAACCGCCGCACATCTTGGACACACGATTTGCTTGCCCGAACAGTCAAAGCTCTGGCGGTCAGGCAACAGTGAAAACGGGGTCTGCGTCAGTTCGATGATGTCGGCTGTCACCACCATGTCGCCCGGCTGGATCGCCTTGTTGACGGCGCCTACAGTCGAGCAGGCGAGAACTTGCCGTACACCCGCCCGCATCAAGACCCAGAACGCGCGGCGATGGCAGGAATGGTCGATACGGTCGCGGGGATTGCCGTGCGAATACATGCACAGCGCGCGCTTTGCTCTCCCTTCCGCTGTGATCGACGCATCGAACTCGAGCAGCTTCCAGTTGTCGGTGCGACCGAAAGGTGTTTCAAAACTCATGTCGCGCCGCAAGGTGCGCACACCATCGAATTCGACATCTTCCGGGAAGGCAAGCCCCCAGTTTGCCGACCCGGTGATGATGGCCAACCCTACCTGAGGGATGTCCGTCGAATGATCCGTCAGATCGTCGGCTGCATGGTGATTGGCGGGCATGTTTCCAGTCTCGGTCAGGATTTTTGGCGAAGGGTCACAATCAGGACCACGGCCACGACGATGACGGTCCACAATGTCGAGATCGCCGCAATGGTCGGATCGATCTGATCGCGCAGCGACAGGAACATAAGCTTCGGCATCGTGCTGTTGCGACCGCTTGCGATAAAGATCGAAATCACAGACTCGTCGAGCGAAGTCAGGAACGCCATCAATGTCGCCGACAGCAAGCTGATCCGAAGTTGCGAACGATTATTCCGCCAATGGCTCTGGCCCAGTTTGCGCCGAGGCTGCGCGCCGCCTGAACCTGGTTCCAGTCAAAGCGGGCGAGAGCGGGTAGCAACACAATGCAGGCGACCGGAACGGCCAGCACCACATGTCCGACCAGCACACCGAATAGCGTTCCGATCAGATGTTGTGCGGCCAACACAAAGAAGAGACCGATCGCAAGCAGGATACCTGGGGTGATCGAGGGGGTCAGCAGGACGCTCTGGATGGCCGCAGCGGTCTTTCCGCCCAGCCGGTTCATTGAAATGCAGGCGAGCAGCGCGAAAGGCACCGCGATCAACGCCGTCAACGTCCCAAGGATCAAACTCGTCCTCAGCGCGGCCATCCACGTTGCCGAGCCGAAGAAGTTCTCGTACCAGCGCAACGAGTAGGCGTGCGGCGGAAACTCGAGGAGATTCGATGCCGAAAAGGAAAGCGGCACCACCACGAGCGTCGGCAGCACCAGAAATGCCATGACAAGAGCGGCAAAGCTCCAGAGCAAAATGCGGGCGAGCCTGTTTTGCGGATAGGCTTCAAGCATGGGAGGCTTCCACGGTGTTCTGGGCCACCAGCCGGCGTGCCGCCAGCAACATCACACCGATCAGCGCCATGAGAACGAGGAGCAGAATGCCCAGGACGCTCGCCGATCCCCAGTCCTGAAAGGTCGATAATGTACGCTCGATCCGGGTAGAGAGCGGATTTACCTTGCCGCCGCCAAGCACCGCCGGCGTGATGAAAAAACCTATGGCGTAGATGAGGACGATGATCGAACCCGAGAAGATGCCGCCCGCCGAAAGCGGCATAATGACGGTGCGGATGACCTGCCTGAGAGTGGCTCCCATGCTCGCTGCCGCGCGAATGAGATTTGGGTCGATATCGCGCATCGCAGCATAAACAGGCAGCAGAAAGAGTGGCAGCATGTAGTGCACCATGCCGATGAGCGTTCCCGTGAAGTTGTAGACCAGCGGCAATGGCTCCGCCGTCAGGCCTGAACCGGTCAACGCCGCGTTGATCAGGCCGTCGCGCCGCAAGAGCACGAGCCAACCATAGGTACGCACCAGAATGGAGGTCCACAGCGGCAGCATGACGAACGCCATGAGCACGTTGGCCAACCTTGGTCTGACGCTGGCCAGAGCGAGCGCCAGAGGGGTGCCGAGGAGAATGCAGGCCGCTAGCGTACCCAAGGACAGTTCGAGGGTCGTGACGAGCGCCGACCATGTCAGTCCGCTCGAAAGGACCTTCTGGTAATTGCCGACGGTGTACTCACCTCCGGTGGTCAGGAAGGATTGCCGGATGATCCAAAGGATGGGCAGTATCGCCGCCAGTCCAACGATGAACAGCGCCGGGAGCGAAAGCGATAGAAAAAACCGCCGCTCGCGCCGTGCATCCGCTGCGAGCGCCGGATCCCGGACGACGGTCACGCCGTCGCTGCCGGTATCGCGTGAACCTTCGCTGCTGGTGCATATGCGGTCATCCGCTGACCGGCGGCAAGTTCGGCGCAGCCGCCGGCCAGCGCTGCCGGAATGCAGACAAGAACCTCTTGCCCACCGTCAAGCGCCAGCGTCAAAAGCCAGTTCTCGCCGCGGAACGCTTTGGTGCGCAGTATTCCTTCGAGAGCCACTCCGTCTCCCCCGACGAGCTTCGCATCAAGATGGAAGCTTTCGGCGCGGATCATCAGCGTTTCGCGTGATGCTTCGGCGCCGTCGATTCTGCGCGCCGAGCCCGGGGCCACAATGTTGGCCTCGCCCATGAACTCCGCGACGAAGCGGGTCGATGGACGATCATAAATCCGCTGCGGCGTATCTATCTGCTGGATGCGGCCAGAATTCATCACCGCAATCCGGTCAGACATAATCAGCGCTTCGCGCTGGTCGTGGGTCACATAGATTGTGGTGATCCGTAGATGATCATGCAGACGCCGGATCTCATACTGCATGGTCTCGCGCAGATTCTTGTCGAGCGCCGACAGCGGCTCGTCCATCAACATCACGCGCGGTTCGAAGACGATAGCCCGTGCCAATGCCACCCGTTGACGTTGGCCGCCGGACAGTGCGGCAACGTTGCGCTCCGCCAGGCCATCCAGCTTCACGCGGGCCAAGGTATCAAGCGCCCGCTCACGCGCCTCCGCCCTCGGTACCTTGCGCAGCACCAGCGGATACGCGACGTTCGCCAGGACGTTCATGTGGGGAAACAAGGCGTAATTCTGGAATACTATGCCGATGTCTCGTTTGTTGGGCGGCAGGCGGGTGATGTCTCGATCGCCCAGGAAAAGTTTACCGGAATCCGGCCGGACAAAACCGGCCAGAGCCATGAGTAACGTGGTCTTGCCCGATCCGGATGGCCCTAGCAGCGTGAGGAATTCGCCAGCCTGAATGTCGAGCGAAACATCATCCAGTGCGACGTAGGACCCGTAAGCCTTGTGCACGCTTTCGATGGTGATCGCGAGCGACTTCATCATGTGCTCCAGCCTTGAAGCGCGTCGCGTTCGACCGGCTTCACGCGACGCGCTTTAGGTTCTTGTTTTCATGCATGTCGTTGTCGCGCGCTGCACATTTTTGCGCTACATGCGTCAGAGCTGAGAGTCAGCGAGCCATCATTTCATCGAAGGCTCTTTGGGCAGCCTCGCCATTCTTGACCCACCATTCTGAATTGGAAAACACCGAAGTGCCAGCATTTTCAGGCGCGGTCGCAAGTGTCTTCAGACGGTCGTCGGGAATAAGGCCACCCTCATATGCCGCAGGATTGACTGGGCCATAGGCAATGAAATCGGTCAGCTTGGCAACCCGCGCGGGCTGCGTCATCGCTGCAATGAGCTTCATCGCGGCTTCCTTGTTCGGCGCTCCCTTCGGCACCCCAAGACAGTCCGTGCCGATGACCGAACCCTTGAACGTGTAGTCAGCCGCGCCGCCATCTGCTTTCACGGTTTGGGCGCGTCCGTTCCAGGTAATGACCAAATCCGCCTCACCGTCTTTCAGCAACTGCGCGGACTGGGCGCCCGAGGTCCACCACACGGCGACGTTTGGTTTAATCGCTTCAAGCCGCTTGATGGCGCGCTCTAGCCCTTCCGGCGTGCTGAGCACGGAATAGACCTCCGCCGGTGCCACGCCATCGGAGAGAAGCGCGATCTCGATCGAGTCTTGCGCATTGGCGCGCAACGCGCGACGGCCAGAAAATTTGGCAACATCCCAGAACTCCGCCCACGTCTTCGGCGGGTTCTGGCCATAGGTCTTGGTGTTCCACGACATGACGGTGCCATAGGAATCGAACGGATAGCAGTAGTCGGACTTTGCACCCTCAGGCACGGATTTCGGATTGATGATCTTGTAGTCGAGCGGCTCCAGCAGCGATTGCGCGGCAGCCTGCGCCCCTTCCGGCGAACCCAGGTGGACGATATCGGTCGTGACTGCACCCGAGGTAACCTGCATCTTCAGGGCGGCCAGGCCGTCGCTCTGCGTCTCCTCGCGGACATCATAGCCAAGCTCTTTTGCAGCCGGGCCCCACATGGCCTCCTTGATGGCGTTGCCATAGTCACCGCCCGCGGTCGTGATGGTGACCGTCTGCGCATGCACGGGCAGGGCAGCCGAGATTGCGAATGCTGTTAAGGAAATGCGCAGCCAGGACATAGGTTCTCCTCCCCAACTTTTATGGAATATTGCTTGAAAGAGCCACTATTTTGTAATCGTAACGTTACGATTGCATCTGGATACGCTAGAGTCAAGCTGCTTCCTATGGGAGTTCGGATTGACCGGGATGTCGAATTCGGTAACGCTAAGGCGGTCAGCAAATCAGCCGGCGCTTTCGCAAATGAAGTCGGGCGAACAATGGCCAATCTAAAGCAGATCGCCGCGGAACTTTCCCTCTCGGTGACCACGGTGTCCCGCGCTCTGAAGGATGGACCGGAAGTGCAGCCCTCGACCATAGCCCGCGTCAAGGAGGCGGCTAAGCGGGTCGGCTATTTACCAAATCATCATGGTCGCGCGCTCAAAACCGGTCGAACGCAGACGCTGACGGCGGTACTCCCGATGGAGACACGAGACCATCTGTCCGATCTGTTGAAGCTTCCTTTGATCGAAGGCATGACGCTGGCGGCGCGGCAAGCCGGCTATAGTCTGTCCATCTATTCCACCACTCCCGACGACGATCCCGTTGAGAGTGTGCAGCGGCAGCTTCAGGCGCGCAGCGCAGACGGCCTGATCATCACACGCCTGGTGTCGGCTGATCCGCGCGTCAGGCTGCTGCTGGATCAACGCATGCCATTCGTCGCGTTTGGAAGAACCGACCTGGATATGGCCTATCCCTATGTCGATGTCGACAATGAACAGATTGCCTACGAGGCGACCCGGCGGCTCATCGATAAGGGCTGTCGACGCATTGCGCTGCAACTTCTCGTTCCGGAGGACCAGGCGAGTGCCATGCGTCTTTCCGGGTATGGAAGGGCAATGGCCGAGGCCGGTATTCCGATCGACCAGTCGCTGATCGGTCATGGCATGTTCACCATGGAATCGAGCGCCGGCTGGTTCGATCGCTTGCTGGCGTCATCGGATCCGCCAACGGGCTTGGCGTGCGCCAACGAACTGGGCCTTCTGGGAGCGTTGCACGCTCTCGGCAAGCGGGGTCTTGCAGCAGGCCGTGACGTCCACATCGTCACCCGCGACAGCACGCGGCTGGCACGCTTCCTGCCCGCAAAGATCGGAGTTCATTCCGTGGATATGGCGGGTGTTGGACGCAAACTTATCGAAGTCCTGGAGAGCCGGATCATCAATCCGCTTGGGCCGGTGGAGACAGTCTTGGTGCAAGGCAGATTCGAGCCGGCCGAATAGTCCGGGCGGCCCTCAGGAGGCCACCTCGTCTTGAACCGGCCGGATCAGCGCCTTTGCGGCAATTGCTCCCGCCGCAAGGATACGATCCGACAATTCCGTCCCTTCCACGGCGCGCGCGAGTTGAAGCGTGCCGACGAGCGTTGCAAACATGCCCAACGCAGCGCCCTCTGGATCATTGGTCGGCGGCAGAGCTTCGGCGATCTGGCGCACCAGGGATTGAACGCGCTCGGCGTAGAGGGCTCGCGTTTCAGGCGGCTGCCGCGCTATTTCCGGCAACAGCGCCGCCGAAGCGCAGCCCTTTCCGGGATTGTCCCGGTGCTCGGCCGACAGATATGCCTCTATGGCCATTTCCGGGCCGCCGGCGGCCAATGCTTCCTGCACTTCATGCGACTGCGCGTCCAAGGCCGCCGCCACGCTTTCACGGACGAGCTCCGCCTTGGACTGGAAGTGCGGATAGAAGGCGCCGTTCGTCAGCCCGGCGTCGCTCATGATGGTCGCCAGCCCGGACGCCGCGATGCCGTCAGATCGAAAACGTTCGGCGGCGACCTCCATGATCCGGCTGCGTGACGCGTCTTTTCGGCCCTTTTCGTAGCGCATGGTCTTTCTTTCCTGTCCTGCTATTGCATTATGCTCATAATCTGATATTACGACCATAATTCAATTCGTGGAAATAAGCTAGACCTCTCGAACCTGGAACATCAAAATGAATGGGAATTCTGAAAAGACCGCAATCGTGACCGGGGCCTCCTCGGGCATCGGCCGCGCCAGCGCCGAGGCCTTGGCGCGGGCGGGTTTCACTGTCTTCGGGACAAGTCGCCGCAAGACCAGTAATGGTCCGGGCGGAGTGACCATGCTGGCATGCGACGTGACCGATGATGCGGCCGTCAATGCGCTCGTTGCCAACGTGCTCGCGCAGACCGGCCGGATCGACCTCCTGGTCAACAATGCCGGTGTCGGTCTGCTAGGAGGCGCCGAGGAATCCTCGGTCGCACAGGTACAAGCCCTGTTCGACGTCAATCTGTTCGGCGTCATGCGGATGACCAATGCGGTGTTGCCGTCGATGCGGCGGCGCGGCGAAGGGCGCATCATCAATATCGGCTCGATTCTGGGACTGGTACCCGCGCCATACTCAGCTCATTACTCGGCGGTCAAGCACGCGCTCGAAGGCTATTCGGAATCGCTCGACCACGAGGTGCGCGCCTTCAACGTCCGCGTTTCCGTCATCGAGCCGGCATTCGTTCGCACCGTCTTCGACCAGAACGGCATCGAGCCGGATTCGCTGTTGAAGGAATACGATCGGGCTCGAGCCGGGCTCAAGGCGCTGCTGGGCGATGTGATGCCCAAGGCCGATCGGCCGGAAGTGGTGGCGGATGTGGTTGTCAAGGCAGCGACCGATGCCCGTCCGCGGCGGCGCTATACCGCTGGCAAGGCAGCGCGCCAGGTCAGCCTGCTGCGCCGCTTTGCCCCCGCGGGGATTTTCGACAAAAGCCTGCGCAAGCAGTTCCGACTGCCGGTCTGAACAACGGCGAGCCAGAGGATTTCACGCGCATGCGACTAGCAACCACAACACGTTTGGCCAGGCCCTACGAAACGGAGGCGCCAAGCATGATACATAGATTCAATCATCTACCCGGTTCACCGGCATTGTTCCAGGACGCGCCAACGCTCTCGATCGATGTCGGCGGCACAGCCTTTGCTTACAGGGAACTCGGGCCCAGGGCGGGCGTGCCGGTGATCCTGCTCAACCATCTGGCTGCTCAGCTGGACAATTTTGATCCGCGCATCGTCGATGGCCTCGCTGCGACCCGGCGGGTAATTGCCTTCGACAATCGCGGCATCGGTGCTTCGGGTGGCAAAACTCCGTCGACCATTTCCGGCATGGCGCGGGATGCAATCGCCTTTGTCCGGGCGCTGGGGTTCGAAGAAGTCGATCTCTTCGGCTTTTCACTCGGCGGCTTCGTGGCGCAAGAGATTGTGCTGACCGAGCCCAAGCTTGTGCGCAAACTCATCCTGGCTGGCACGGGGCCGGCCGGTGGGCAAGGCATCGACAAGGTGACGCCGCTGACGATCGTGGACATGATCAAGGGCGCGCTGACTTTTCGGGATCCGAAGTACTATCTCTTCTTCACAAGAACGCCGAATGGGCGCCGCGCCGCAAACGCATTTCTGGAACGGCTGAAGGAGCGCCGGAACAACCGGGACAAGGCGATATCGCTGAGCGCGTTCGGCGCGCAACTCAAGGCGATCAAGGCCTACGGACTCCAGGCGCCACAAGACCTGAGCACCATCCGCATTCCCACTTTGGTTGCGAATGGCGACCAGGACAGGATGGTGCCGAGCAGCAATACCTACGATCTCGCCGGGCGTATCCCGGGGGCGCATCTGGTCATCTACCCGGATGCCGGGCATGGCGGGGTATTTCAGAACTACGCCGATTTTGTCCCGAAGGCGCTGTCCTTCCTCGAGGCTGAGGCCTTGCCGCAGGGCGGCTATGCAGCTGAAAACGTTCGGCTTGTTTCCTCCCACAACAGCAACTGACATTCTTAGAAAGTAACTGCCATGAAGGCATTCGTTGTCGATAAGTATAACAAGAAGGGCACCCTGCGGCTGGCCGAAATGCCGGAGCCGGAGCTCCAGGACAGCGATGTCCTCGTAGAGGTCCATGCCGCTGGGGTGAACCTGCTCGATTCCAAGGTCAGAACCGGAGAATTCAAGCTCATCCTGCCCTATCGTCGGCCATTCATCCTGGGCCACGACGTGGCCGGAACGGTTATCCGCGTGGGATCGAAAGTTCGCAAGTTCAAAGCCGGCGACGATGTCTATGCGCGGCCGCGCGATGGCCGGATTGGGACATTCGCCGAATTCATTGCCGTGAATGAAGCCGACGTGGCCTTGAAGCCTGAGAATCTCAGCATGGAAGAAGCGGCCTCGATTCCCCTGGTCGGACTGACCGCCTGGCAGACGCTTATCGACAGGGCAAACCTGAAGAGGGGACAGAAGGTCTTCATTCAGGCTGGTTCCGGCGGCGTCGGAACATTCGCCATTCAGTTGGCCAAGCACCTCGGCGCGACCGTTGCGACAACCGCGAGCGCGGCGAGTGCCGAACTGCTGAAAAGCCTCGGCGCCGATGTCGTCGTCGACTACAGGAAAGACGACTTCGAGAAAGTTTTGTCAGGCTACGATGTCGTCTTGAACAGCCAGGACGCCAAAACACTGGAAAAATCCCTGAGCGTGCTGAAAGCGGGTGGGAAGCTCATCTCCATTTCCGGTCCACCGGATCCCGAATTTGCCAGGGAGAAGGGACTGAATTTGATGCTGAGGCTGGTGCTGCGCGTCCTGAGCCGCGGAATTCGGGCCAAAGCCAAGCGCCGCGGCGTGCAGTTTTCGTTCCTTTTCATGTGGGCGCAGGGCGATCAGCTGAGCAAAATCACCTCTCTCATCGAAGCCGGCGCGATCCGCCCGGTTGTGGATCGAGTCTTTCCATTCGAAGCGACCAATGACGCCCTGGCCTATGTCGAAACAGGACGCGCCAAGGGCAAGGTCGTCATCAAGCTCAGATAGCAGGTGCCTCGAACGCACCCCTCAGCGTCTCGAACGGCGCCAGGGCGCCGCGCACCTGCACGACGGCGGCGGCGACGCGATGGGCGCGCTGCACCGCTTCTTCCGGGGCATGTCCGGCAAGGCGAGCGGCGAGGTAGGCGCCGTTGAAGGAGTCGCCGGCGCCGGTGGTGTCGACCGGCGCGGCGACATGCACCGCCGGCACCGATTGCGAGCCGCCGTTCCGGGCGATCAGCGCCGGCTCCTCGCCGTTCTTGACGACGACTTCGCCGACCAGCTTTCGCAGCCGTTCAGCTGTTTCCTGCGGTGTCGTATCACCAAACAGCACCTGCTCGTCGGGGAAGGTCGGCAGCGCGATGTCGGCGACTGCGAGCGCCTCGAACATGGCGGCCTGTGCTTCCTCGCGCCGGCGCCACAGCCGCGGCCGGTAATTGGGATCAAAGGCGATCAGCGAGCCGGCCGCGCGCGCTGTGGCCACGGCCGTCAGCAGTACCTTGCGTGGAGCCTCGTCGAGAATTGCCAAAGTGATTCCGGAAAAATAGACAAGCGCCTGGTTTTCAAGGCTTTTCTGCAATGCGGCTGGGTTCGAAGCCAACTGCCTTGCGGCCGCATCGGCCCGCCAATAGGTGAAAGAACGTTCGGCGCCGGTCAGGGTGATCGCATAGAGGCCGGGGCGGGCGCCCGCTATCACCGGGCTGGCGCCGATGCCGATGCCGTTTTCGGCCAGGAACTTGATCTGGTCGCGCGAGAACGGGTCGTCGCCGAAGGCCGACACGTAGGTCGCCGGCCGCTCGCCGCTCAAGGCATGCAGCGCCCATAAAGTGTTGAACGTGTCGCCGGCAAAGCCCATGCGCCAGTTCGGCCCGGCCTGGCCCGAAAGCTCGAGCATGCACTCGCCAATCGAGGCGATGCCGTTTCCTGCCATGAAGCACTCCTCCATCCTGCAATTGCGGTGCTGTAGCTTTTTGCGGCCGGCAGCGCCATGCTTGGCGACGGCGGATTCTTGCGCTGGGCGCGATTTCCCACAGGGGCGTGGGACGCGATCTGCCCAGCGAAACGTTATCCGCAGAACAGGAATTGGTTTGGCATCGTTATGGCGTTATCTTTTTGGAGGCCTCGCCCTGGCTGCCTTGCTTGCCAGCGTGCTGGCCGTCGTCTATCTGACGGCGCCGCATGCGCCGCAACCAAGCTCGGATGTAGGCCGTTCCAAGACGACGGCGAACAAGCTGTTCATGGCGACTTTCGAGCCCGAGAAAGGCGTCATCCGGCAGGGCGAACTGGAATCCTGGCTGCTGACGCTGAATACCGTCGACGGTGCGCCGGTGGAAGGTGCTGCGATAACGATTTCCGGCGGCATGCCGCAGCACAAGCACGGTCTGCCGACCAGCCCACAGGCGACCGATTACCTCGGCGCGGGGCGCTATCGCATCGACGGGGTCAAATTCACGATGAGCGGGTGGTGGCAATTGCATTTTGCCATTTCCGCTGCGGCCGGTTCGGACACTGTCGTCTTCAACGTGGTGCTGTGAGCCGCTGATGAGCTGGTTTTCCAGTCTTCTCGTGTTGGTGGTGGTGGCCGTGCTTGCCGGCTGCGGCAGACCGGAGTTCTCCGATGCCGAAAAGCAGACCATCGCCTCGCTGGCGCTATCCAGGCTGCCGCCGCTGAAGCCCGACACCACCAATCGCTTCGCCGATGTGCCGGCCGCCGCGGCACTCGGCTCGACGCTGTTCTTCGACACCGGGATGAGTGGCGACGGCACGGTATCGTGCTCGACCTGCCACAAGATCGACCGCCAATTCCAGGACGATCTGCCGCAAGCGGTCGGGGTCGGCCGCACCAATCGTCGTACCATGCCGTTGGCCGGCGTCGCTCATGATCCCTGGTTCTTCTGGGACGGGCGGCGCGACAGCCTGTGGGCGCAGGCGCTGACACCGCTTGAAAATCCGCTGGAGCAGGCCGGCAACCGCGCCGCCTTCGCGCATTACATCAAGGCCCGCTTCGGCGAGCGCTATGAGCGCATCTTCGGCCCGCTGCCGAACCTTTCGGGCGTGCCGGCCAATGCCAGCCCGCTTGGCAGCGATGCCGAGAAGGCGGCCTGGAAAGCCATGCCCGCCAGCCAAGCTGAGGAGGTCAACCGCGTCTTTGCCAACATCGGCAAGGCGATCGCCGCCTTCGAGCGCTCGATCGCGCCGCCGCAGACACGCTTCGACCGCTTTGCCATCGACCTGGCTGCGGGGGCCGAGCCGAAAGGCGACGCCGCCTTTTCGCCGGAGGAAATCCTCGGCCTGAAGCTGTTCGTCGGCAAGGCCAATTGCGTGACCTGCCACAATGGCCCGCGTTTTACCGACGGCAGCTTCCACAACACCGGCGTGCCGCCGGTCGCGGGCCTGCCGCCGGATCGCGGCCGCGTCGACGCGGTACGCCAAGTCGAGGCCGATCCGTTCAACTGTTTCGGCGCCTTTCGCGACGGCGATGCCAGCGCCTGCCGCGAACTGCGCTTCATGGTCAAGGCCGGGCCGGAACTCGTTCGTGCGTATAAGACGCCGTCGCTGCGGGGGGCCGCCACCCGGCCGCCCTACATGCACGCCGGGCAGTTTTCCTCGCTCGACGAGGTGGTGGCGCATTATTCCAAGGCACCGGCAAGCGTCGAGGGCACATCCGAGATCCACCCGCTGCAGCTTTCGGACCGCGAACGCGCGGCGCTGGTGGCGTTTTTGAAGACACTGGCGGAGTGAGGGTGGCTCAGCCCGCTCTGTAGCGATCGGCTTTCTAAGTCCTTCACTCCGCCAACATTACCGCAACAGCGCTCTCCTACCGATCCTTCACCGTCTCCATCGCGACAAACGTCGAGGTCTGGGCGACGTGCGGCAGGGCGGAGATGCGCTCGCCGAGCACGCGGCGGTAGGCGGCGATGTCGGTGGTGCGGACCTTCAGCAGATAGTCGAAGCTCGACGCCATCATGTGGCACTGCTCGATCTCCGGCACCGCCTGCACGGCGCGGTTGAAGGCGTCGAGCGCGGCCGAGCGGGTGTCGGACAGTTTCACCTGGACGAAGGCGACATGACCTTCGCCCATGCGCTCGCGATCGATGATCGCCTGGTATCCCCTGATAAAGCCGTCCTTTTCCAGCCGCTTGACCCGCGCCTGCACCGGCGTCTTCGACAGGCCGACTTTTGCCGCGAGTTCCGACATGGAAAGCCGGCCATTGCTGCCCAGCGCCGACAGGATGTTCCTGTCAATGCGGTCCAATTGGTCTTCTGTCATTGAAATTCTGGTCAAAATGGCGGGCATCAGCCGTCATGATAGATCAATCGACCTGCGCTGTCGATTTCTTTGGACCGACTGCGATCGGGCTTTGTGCTAGCTTTGCGCCATTCGGTCCGGCGACCGCCGGCCTGCTCCTGATGCTTGCTCTACAGGACCGTCATGCCAGCGCTCGATGCCATCCGCCAGCAGATCCGTGCCAATTACCTGCCTGACGAAGACGAGGCTGTGAAGCGGCTGGCCGAGGCGACGGGGCTTTCGGGGAAAGACCGAAAGGCGATCTCGGCCCGCGCCGCCGATCTGGTGCGGGCAGTGCGCGGCTCGTCCGATCCGCGGCTGATGGAAGTCTTCCTGTCCGCCTACGGCCTCTCGACCAAGGAGGGCGTGGCGTTGATGTGCCTGGCCGAAGCGCTGTTGCGGGTGCCCGACACCGAGACGATGGACGATCTCATCGCCGACAAGATCGCGCCGCACGACTGGTCGGCGCATTCGGGCGGCTCGAGCTCGATCTTCATCAACGCGTCTACCTGGGCGCTGATGCTGACCGGCCGCGTGCTCGACGAAGGCGAGGGCGGCATCGAAGGCACGCTGCGCGCCATGGTGCGCCGGCTGGGCGAGCCGGTCATCCGCAAGGCGGTGGCGGCGGCGATGCGCGAGATGGGCGAGCAGTTCGTGCTCGGCCGCACCATTGCCGAGGCGGTCAGGCGCGGCCGGTCGATGACGCAGAAGGGCTATCTCTATTCCTTCGACATGCTGGGCGAGGCGGCCCGCACCGAGGCCGATGCCTTGCGTTATCTCAAGGCCTATGCCGACGCCATCTCGTCGCTCGATGCCGGCGCCAACGGCCCCGACATCCGCCAGAACCACGGCATCTCGGTCAAACTGTCGGCGTTGCATCCGCGCTATGAAGTCACGCAGAAGGAAAAGATGCTGCCCGTCATGGCCGAGCGGCTGTTCTCGCTGGCGCTGGCGGCGCGCCATTCGCGCATGGGCCTCAACATCGACGCCGAGGAAGCCGACCGCCTCGATTTGTCGCTCGACGTCATCGAACGGGTGCTGGCCGAGCCGGAACTTGCCGGCTGGAACGGTTTTGGCGTCGTCGTCCAGGCCTATGGACCGCGCGCCGCCTTCGTCATCGACTGGCTCTACGAACTGGCGAGGAAATACGACCGCGGCATTATGGTGCGGCTGGTCAAGGGCGCCTATTGGGACACCGAGATCAAGCGGGCACAGACGCTCGGGCTCGACGGCTATCCGGTCTTTACCCGCAAGGCTAACACCGACGTCTCCTACCTGGCCTGCGCCAAGAAGCTGTTGGCGATGACCGACCGTATCTATCCGCAATTTGCCACCCACAACGCCCACACCGTCGCCGCCATCCTGTCGATGACGACGGACCGCGATACATTCGAATTCCAGCGGCTGCACGGCATGGGCGAAGCTCTGCACGAGACGGTGCGCAAAGCCGAAGGCACGCGCTGCCGCATCTATGCGCCGGTCGGCGCCCATTCCGACCTGCTTGCCTATCTGGTCCGCCGGCTGCTGGAGAACGGCGCCAATTCCTCCTTTGTCCACCAGCTCACCGACGAGGAGGTCGAGCCCGAGGACATTGCCCGCGACCCACTCGAGACGGTGGAGAAACAAGGCCCCGCCGCCAATCCGGCGATCGTGCCGCCGTCGGCGATCTTCGGTCCCGGCCGGCGCAACTCCAAGGGTTTCGATATCACCGACACGCTGACGCTGGCTGCGATCGACAAGGCGAGGGCCGAGTTCGCCGGGCCGGAGCGCTGGCACGCCAAGCCGGTCAGCCGCGCTGCCGGCTATGGCAAGCAGCGTCCGGTCGTCAATCCGGCAAAACCTTCGGAAGTGGTCGGCACGGTCAGCGAGGCCGGCGCCAAGCAGGTCGAGACCGCCGTGCGCATCGCCGTCGAGGCACAACCGGCATGGGCAAAACGCCCGGTTGCCGAGCGCGCCGCCATCCTCAACCGGGCGGCCGATCTCTACGAAGCGAACGCCGTCGAGTTCTTTGCACTCGCCGCCCGCGAGGCCGGCAAGTCGCTCGCCGACGGCGTTGCCGAGGTGCGCGAGGCGGTCGATTTCCTGCGCTACTATGCGGCCGAGGCCGCAAATGCCGAGGCGGGCACCGAGGCGCGCGGCGCCATCGCCTGCATCTCGCCGTGGAATTTTCCGCTCGCCATCTTCACCGGGCAGATCGCGGCAGCACTCGTCACCGGTAATTCCGTCATCGCCAAGCCTGCCGAACAGACGCCGCTGATCGCTTTTCGCGCCGTCCAGCTGCTGCGCGAGGCCGGCGTGCCGGAGGATGTCATCCAGCTTCTGCCCGGCGACGGCCCCTCGGTCGGCGGCCCGCTGACCGCTGACCCGCGCATTGCCGGCGTCTGCTTCACCGGCTCGACGGAGGTCGCCAAGCTGATCGAAAAGCAACTCGCCGAGACCGCCGCGCCCGATGCGATGCTGATTGCCGAGACCGGCGGCCTGAACGCCATGATCGTCGATTCCACTGCGCTGCCCGAACAGGCGGTGCGCGACATCCTGGCCTCCGCCTTCCAGAGTGCCGGCCAGCGCTGCTCGGCATTGCGCATCCTCTACGTGCAGAAGGACGTCGAGAAGAAGATGCTGGAGATGCTGAAAGGCGCGATGGAAGCACTCAGCCTCGGCGACCCTTGGCGGATATCGACTGATGTCGGCCCGGTCATCGACGACGAGGCGCAAGCGTCGATCCGCGACTACTGCACCAAAATGGGCCTGCAGGGCCGGCTGATCGCCAAACTCGAAGCACCGAAGGATGGCCGCTTCGTTGCGCCGCACGTCTTTCGGGTCAAGGGCATCGAGGAGCTGGAGCGCGAGGTGTTCGGGCCGGTGCTGCATGTCGCCACCTTCGATGCCGACGAGATCGATGCGGTGATCGCGGCGATCAACCGCAAGGGCTATGGCCTGACCTTCGGCCTGCACACCCGCATCGAAGGCCGCGCCCAGCATTTCGTCGACGGCATCAATGCCGGCAACATCTACGTCAACCGCAACCAGATCGGCGCCGTCGTCGGCGCGCAGCCGTTTGGCGGCGAGGGGCTTTCCGGCACTGGGCCGAAGGCTGGCGGCCCGCATTATCTCCGGCGCTTCCGCAAGGGGCCGGAGGCCGGCACCCATCTTGCCGAAGGCCGCAAGGTGACGGCGACCGAGCTCGCCGACAATCTGCCGGACCCGGCGCTTGGCGGCTGGTCGACGCGGCCGGACCGCGTCGCCATCCTGAGGAAACATCTGCGCGGCAAGGGCGCCGCGGCCATCGGCGCTGCAGCCGCGATCGATTTCGGCCAGGTCGACCTGCCCGGGCCGACCGGCGAGGCCAACACGCTGTCGCTGTCGCCGCGCGGGCGCGTGCTGTGCCTCGGTCCCGACGCGGATACGCTGCTTGCCCAGACGATCCAGGCGCTGGCCGCCGGCAATGCCGTGCTCGCGGTCGCACCCGGCGCGCCGGCGGCGCTATCAGCGCTGACCGGCAAGGGCCTGCCGCTGGCGGCGATCGACGGCCGGCCGGACCCGGTCGAAGCGCGCTCGCTGCGGGTCGATGTCGTGGCCTTTTCCGGCACGCCCGAGGCCGCGCGCATCGTGCGCAAGGTCATCGCCGAGCGCGCCGGCCCGATCGTGCCGCTGGTCAGCGAAGTCTATTATCCGGCCGCCTATGCGCACGAGCGCGCCGTCTGCGTCGACACCACGGCGGCGGGCGGCAATGCCAGCCTGCTGGCCGCGGCCTGAGGGTTTCGCCAGGGTTCGCGTATCGCGGGCAGCGGCGGCGCCGACTTTGGTGCCGGCATGGGGATGGTCGCTACCTGATACCGAGCGGCACTTCGAACTGCCAGGCCGAGCGACCGGCTCCATCTGGAATAGGGGGAAACGGAGAGGCCCGGCGGACTGCGTCGAGTGCGGCCTTGTCCAGCGCGGCAACACCCGAACTGCCCGTCAGCCTGGCCGACCGGACGCTGCCATTCGATGCGACGGTAAAGGCGACGGTAGCCGTGCCGGTGGCGCGCGTGCGTGTCGAATTGAACGCCCGCACCAGCTTAGACCTGATCTTGCCGGGATAGTTGGTGACGGTTGCATTGCCGACGCCTGATTTGCCGCCCCTGCTGGCGGTCAGGATCTTGCCGTCCTTCTTGCCGTCGGCCGCGCCGCGCGCGACATCCGTTTCGTCACGGCCGCCGGAGCCGGTCTTTTTCTTCTTGGAATCGGCTTTGGCAAGTGCCTTGCTCGCTTTCTTGCGCAAGGCCGGCTTTTCGGGCTCGTTTGGTTCGGCCCTCCTGGCCGGCTTTTTCTGTGCGGTTGCCTTTTTCGGTTGCTTGGGCTTCGGCCTTTCCGGCTTCGGTTCTTCCGCCGCGCCGACTGTCTCGGTCGTCTGAACCGTTTCGGCCGGCGCCGGGTCGGCCGGTGCCGGAGCACTCGTCTCGGCAGGCTCGGCCGTTTCGACCGCGCTGACTGGCGGCGGCACGGCATTGTCGTCGGCAGGCACCAGCCTGTCGGTCGCAAGAATGTCGGGCGATGGGCCCTGGCGGGCTGGCCGGACGGGTTGGGTAGGTGCGGGCTCGGTGCGATCGGCAGGCGCAGCAGCCTCCGTGGCGGGCTCGCTGACCGGCTCGGCCACTTCTGTTCCGGAAGCTTCGGCCGCGCCAGTGACCGGCTGGAGCGTCTCCGCCGCCGCAGTCGCCTGTGCCTCGACCGTTTCCACCGGTCTGGCGTCCAGCATCGTCACCATCGTCACGTTGGCCACGTCCGGGTCGTCTCCGACATCGCCGGCTGCCTGCTGCGGGTCGGCGCCGAGCAGCATTTCGCCTTGCTGGTCGGCACCTTCGATCCTTGGCCGGTCGTCCGGCAGCGTGAGAAAAGCCAGCGCCACGGCTACGTGGAATGCGCAAGAGCAGGCGATCGCCACCGTCCAGTTGCGGCGCCGCTGCTTCTGTCGTGCCTGCCGCATTGGCTCCACAGGCACCGTATGCAAGTTGCCGTCGGCATCGACGATGTAACTGTCTTCCGGTCTGTCGCGCAGCGAAACACGCAGCGCCTCGCGCGGGATGGCGAAATCCGGATCGTCCGGCTCCGGCGGCAGGAAACCGGCTAGCGGCCACGCCATGGCGTTTCGTGCGAAGGCGGGTTCCAGTCCCAAAATTCAGACCCCGAAGGCGATGCCGGTCCTGGTCTGCGTCTTCAGCCGGCGCATGCAGGCATTCGGCTCGGCGCCGGCGCATTCCGTGGCGCTGTTGATCAACACGCGGCTGAGCTTGCCGCAATCGGTGCCGGCAAGGTCGAAACGCGTCACCTTGGTCTTGCCTGCCGGCAGCTCTTTGAAATCGAGCACGGTCAGCCGATCGACAACACCGACCTCGTTGAACAGCGCGACCTCGAATGCCGCCTTGGACAGATCGGCACCGAGATTGTTGGTGACCACGAAGGTCAGGCGGCAGCCCTTGTCGGATGGTTGCGCGCCGTTCAGTTCTAGGTTCAGCGCCGGCGCTGGCTGCTGTGTCCATGCCGGAGCCGCTGCAAGCGATATTGCCAGCACCGCGGCGAACAGACGAAGGGATGCCGTCATGCCTGTCATTGTCTCAGCCTCCAAACCTCATGGTCGCCGCCAGCTTCAGGGTGACGCCGGGCTCGTAGACGACGCTCGTCGTCGATGCGTTCAGCGGGTTGGCGTATTTGACGTCGAACAGATTGTCGGCGCGAAAATCGACCTTGAAATTGTCGGTCGCCTGGTAGCTGGCGAAGGCATTGACCAGCGTATAGTCCTTGGCCACCGCGTTGCCCTGCGGCTTGCCGTTGTATTGCACCTCGCCGCCGATGGTCAGCCTGTCCTCGAGGAAGCGAAACCCGAGTTGCCCGGTGACCTGGGAGGAGGGGACCGTGACAAGGTCCGCCCGTTCGCCTTCATAGGAGATGGTGTGGCCGTCGGTGACCGACGCCGACAGCCCGGCAAAGCCCCAGGCGGCGTCATAGACGCCCTCCATCTCGAAGCCGTGGATCCTGGCCTTGGCGAAATTCTGGTACTGGAAGCAGATCGGGATGCCCGGACCGAATGGGCAGCCGCTGGTCGGGTCGAACGGCGACAACGTCACGCCGTCGATGTAGTCGTCGACGTTGTTGTTGAAATAGGCCGCCTTCAGCCGCAGCGCGTCATCAGCCTCGATGACGCCATTGGTGCTGTAATTGACGCCAAACTCCACCGTCTTGCCGATTTCAGGCTTCAAATTCGGATTGGGGAGAAACGGGAAACTGACGCCTGACGGATGATTGCCGCTGATCAGCGTCTCCGACAGCGACGGAGAACGGTAGCCTTCCGCATAGGTGCCGTAGAATTGCAGCCCGGAAAGGCCGGCGGTTTCGAAGGGCGAAACGCCCACTGTGATACGTGGCGACAGCCGGTTACCAGAGGTTTCGCCGACATCGCTGTCGAGCTTGTAGCTGTCGTAACGCAGCCCGGCGATGACCTCGAGCCAGTACCAGGTGAGCTTGTCCTGGACGTAGGCGCCGGAGACGTTTCTATCGCCCGAGGGCGTGTAGAAACTGTCACCGCCCGCCGCGCCGCCTGTCTCGACATCGTCGCCGACCCAGTCGCCGCCATAGGACAGCTCATGCGCGATTCCAACGGTCTCGAATCTCGACGTGTTCCAGATGTCGATGCCGGAAGTTCCGATATCGAATGTCGACATCGAACCCGCTGGCAGGATGATCGGAAGACCGGTGACCGGATCAAACCGGTTTTGCGCGACAAGGGTCGTCAGATCGAGCTTGGTCTTGTTGTAAGACGCGTTGATGTGGAGATCGAGCCAGCTCCTGTCTTCGTCGGTGATGTTGTAGCGGGCCGTGAAGGTATTCGCCTTCAGGTCGGCGTCGTTCACCGGCGCACTGCCGCTGGTTTCGGTCCATCCGTCGTTCGAGCCGATCCAACCGAGCTTCAGCTCGCTGTTGTCGCTGGGGCGGATGGTCGTCTTGAGCAGCCCGCTCAAGACATCGAAGCCGGTGCCCGCTACAGTGTCGCCGCCGCCATGCTTGTAGTCGTCATAATCGCGGTAGACGATGTTGCCGAGCACGTCCCAATTCTCGTTGATCCGATAGGCACCGCTGGCGCTGGTGGTCCAGCCTTCGCCGTTGGTTTCGTAGCGCCCGGTCGCTGCTGCTGCCCAGGTCTCGTCGGACTTGAGGAAATCCTGCGCATCCTTGGTGTCGAAAAAGACGACGCCGCCGATCGCCCCGGAGCCATAGGTGTTGGCGACCGGGCCGCGGATCACGTCGACGGATTTGATTAATTCGGGATCGATGTAGAAGGTCGATTGCGTGCCATGATCCGAGCGCTGGAAATTCTGACGAGCGCCGTCGACAATGACGGAGACGCGGCCGAAATCCTGCAGGCCGCGGATGTTGATGCTGGAGCTGACACGCCTTGCGTCGGCCTGGACGGCGACACCCGGCACACCGAACAGCATTTCGTTGGGCGTCGTTGCCATGCGGCGCTCGAGCTGTTCCTCGTCGACATGGCTGGCTGAAGCAAGCGACTCGATCGCCGTCTCGCCGGTACGGCTGAGGATCAGGATCTTGTCGAGCAGCGTGGTACCCGCCGGGGCCGGCTTTACCTTTTCGGGCTGTTGTGACGGGTCAGTCTGCTGCTGGTCGGTTGCCGGCTGGGCGGCCTGCTGGGCGCAAGCCGGTGTGGCGAGCAGCGGGATCGCCGCCGCGCCGGCCAGCAACGCGGCCATTTTGCTTGCCATAGACCACATTTTTCTTGCCGTCGACCAGTGTGCCAGGCCGCTGCCCGCCGGCCGTCCCCAATTCGCCAACCCCATGCTGCAACTCCAAGAATCCATGTTCGATGCTGGCTGGCTTGGGGCTCGCTGGCATTTTTCATCGCGTCCGGCGTCTTAAATGTTGACTCATTTACTCCGGTATTGCACTGCTAGATAACATGACCATTCTAGTCAAGAATTGAATCGGCATTTCACGCAGGCGCCGAGCCAGATGCCCGGCACAGGAAAGGGATCGAACCAATGAACACGCACAATCCCAGCGACTTTCGCTATCGCGTCCGCCGTTCCGACGAAAATTCCATCCGTTTCGAGCGGGTCCAATCGGCCGTGAGAACGCTGTCCAGCAACACGCTGTTCCAGGGTGAGCACGAGATCGGCATCGAGCATCACGGTGCGCTGTATCGGCTGAAGATCACCCGGCAGGGCAAGCTCATCCTCAACAAGTAGGTGGTAGAAATGGACCAGCGCGTAAAACCCGCCCCGCACGAGATCCGGCGGGCACGGGCAGACAATCCGAAGATGCGCGAGCGTGAGCTCGCCGCCCAGCTGAGGATTTCGGAGGCCGAACTGGTCGCCGCGCACTGCGGCGACGGGGTCGTGCGCGTCGAGCCGCGTGTCAACGACCTCTTGACTGGCCTCGAAGCTGTCGGTGAGGTGATGGCGCTGACCCGCAACGAAAGCGCGGTGCACGAGAAGATTGGCGTCTACGACAAGGTGGTCACCGGCAATCACAATGCCATGGTGCTCGGCGAAAACATCGACCTGCGCATTTTCCCAAAAGTCTGGGCGCACGGCTTTGCCCTGGAAAAGCGCGATGGCGCCGACATCCGCCGCAGCCTGCAGTTCTTCGACACCGCAGGCGAGGCGGTACACAAGGTGCATCTCAGGCCAGCCTCCAACCTCTACGCCTATCAGAAACTGGTGGCCGGGCTGGAATCGCCGAACCAGGAGCCGACGGTGGCGATTTCAGCGGGCACGGCTGACGAGACCGAGACTGCGGACAATTCGGCGAGCGTCGACGATCTGCGCAACCGCTGGAGCCAGTTGACCGACGTGCACCAGTTCTTCGGCATGCTGAAGACACTGAAGATCAGCCGCCGACAGGCGGTGCGCATGGTCGGCCAGGACTACGCCTGGCTGGTGGACAAGGATACAGTGAACGCCATGTTCAACCACGCCGCTGCCGGCGCCATTCCGATCATGTGCTTTGTCGGCAATCGCGGCTGCATCCAGATCCATTCCGGCCCCGTCGCCTCGATCAAGCGGATGGGACCATGGCTCAACGTGCTCGACGAAACCTTCCATCTGCACCTGCGGACCGACCACATCGATGAGGTCTGGGCCGTGCGCAAGCCGACCAAGGACGGCCATCTCACGTCGCTCGAAGTCTATGGCGCCGACGGCAAGATGATCATCCAGTTCTTCGGTAGGCGGCACGAAGGCGAAAGCGAGCGCGAAGACTGGCGCTTTCTGGCCGAAAACCTGCCGCGTATCCCAAGCCCGACCGCAGCCTGAGGAAAAACGACGATGGTTCTTGTCTCCAGGCTGGCATCGGTCTCCAGGCCGGCGCTTGGTCCTGCGGCCGCCGTTTTCTTGGCATTCGCCACGCTGATGACGGCTCAAGCCGCCGAGGGCATCGCGACTTTCGCCGGTCGCTCGAGGATCGTGGCTATTGGTGGCTCGATCACCGAGATCGTCTACGCGCTCGGCGAGCAGGATCGGCTGGTTGCCCGCGATTCGACCAGCCGTTACCCCGAGGCGGCGCTCAAGCTGCCTGATGTCGGCTACATGCGCCAGCTTTCGCCGGAAGGCGTCCTGTCGGTCAATCCGTCGGGCATACTGGCGCTGCACGGCAGCGGGCCGAAGGAAGCCGTCGACGTGCTGAAGAAAACGAGCATCCCGTTCATCGAGGTGCCCGAGCGCTATGATAATCAAGGCATTCTCGAAAAGATCCACATCGTCGGCAAGGCGCTCGGCACCGAGGCCAAGGCCGATGCGCTGGCGGCCCAGACAGACGCCAAGCTGAAGGCAGCTAAAAAGCAGACCGCCTCGATCAAGGAGCGCAAGCGCATCCTGTTCGTGCTGTCGATCCAGGGCGGCAGGCTGCTTGCCGCCGGCAGCGACACCGCCGCCGACGGCATCATCAAGCTGTCGGGCGGCATCAACGCCATCGATGGCTTTGCCGGCTACAAGCAATTGTCGGACGAGGCAGTCATCACCGCCAGGCCCGACGTGATCCTGATGATGAACAATGCCGGGCCGGTCACCGCGGATGACGAATTGTTTTCGAACCCTGCCGTCGCTTCGACGCCGGCGGGTGCAGCCCGCACGCTGATCCGCATGGACGGCGGCTACCTGCTCGGCTTCGGTCCACGCACGGCCGACGCCATCCATGATCTCGCCGTCTCGCTCTATGGCAGCCAGGTCGCGGATTGAGCGCGATGGCCGATCATTCGATCGCCGGTGCGGCGGCCATCATGGCGACGGCAGCCGAGGGTGACCGTTCGCGGCGCGCCCGCATCGTTATCGTGCTGCTCTGCGTCGGGCTGGCTATCGCCGTGCTGTTGTCGCTGACCTCCGGCGCATCCGATGCCTCGGCCATCGGCGTCATGCACAACTGGCTGTTCGGCGCGTTGCCCGGCGACGCGGCGTTGAGCGCCCGCGACCGCCTGATCATCCATGACATCCGTCTGCCGCGCATGATTCTGGGCGTGCTGATCGGTGCATCGCTTGCCGTCTCCGGTGCCGTCATGCAGGGGTTGTTCCGCAATCCGCTGGCCGACCCCGGCCTGATCGGCGTTTCGGCTGGATCGAGCCTCGGTGCGGTCGCCGTCATCGTGCTTGGTTCGACCATGCTGGCGCCGTTGACTTCAGCGCTCGGCACGACGGCTTTGCCGCTGGCTGCGTTCTGCGGCGGCCTGGCGACGACATTGCTGCTCTATCGGGTCGCGACACGACAAGGCCGGACCTCGGTCGCCACCATGCTGCTCGCCGGAATCGCGCTGGCGGCGCTTGCCATGGCGCTGACCGGAATCCTGATCTTCATGGCCGACGACCGGCAATTGCGCGACCTGACCTTCTGGCAGCTCGGTTCGCTGGGCGGCGCAACCTGGCAAAAGATCGGCTCGGTCGGGCCGGTCATCGTGCTGGCGCTGGCGGCAATGCCGTTCCTGGCGCGCGGCCTCAACGCGCTGGCGCTTGGCGAGGCCACCGCCGGCCATCTCGGCATCCCGGTGCAGCGGCTGAAATACACCGCCATCATCGGCGTCTCGGCAGCGGTCGGCGCCTCCGTCGCGGTCAGCGGCGGCATCGGCTTCGTCGGTATCGTCGTACCGCATTTGCTGCGTTTGCTGATTGGCCCGGACAACCGCTATCTGCTGCCTGCATCGGCACTGCTTGGTGCGGCGCTGCTGCTTTTGGCCGACGCCGCCGCCCGCACCATCGTCGCCCCGGCCGAATTGCCGATCGGCATCGTCACCGCGGTCGCCGGCGCACCGTTCTTCCTGTGGATACTGCTGCGTAAGCGCGGCGTCATCGACCTGTGAGAGACCGTTTGGAAACTCTACTCTGGCGGCCATCTGATGGCATTTTTTCTGCGCTTCCGGTGCTCACGGACCCAAATGTCCGCTCCGCTCCGGTTCTCGAAACCACCACCATATGACTCGCCAGAGCGAATTTCGAAACAGTCTCTAAGAGGGTTTTTATGATCGAAGCGCGGGATGTCTCGGTGGCGATCGGCGGCAAGCGCATTGTCGCCAACGTCGATTTCGACGCGCCGCCGGGCGAAATAGCGGCCATCGTCGGCCCTAATGGTTCGGGCAAGACGACCTTTCTCAGAGCACTGTCCGGCGATCTTGCTTATTCGGGAGAGGTCGCCATCAACGGCCGCAATCTATCCGCGATGAAGCCGGTCGAGGCGGCGACGGTGCGCGCGGTGCTGCCACAGGCGACGACGCTGTCCTTCCCGTTCACCGTGCGTGAGATCGTCAGGCTAGGCCTAGTCGGCGGGCGCTCCGGCGCGTTGCCCGGCGAGGACCAGCGCCTGCCCGAACGGGCGCTGGCTCGCGTCGACCTCGACGGTTTTGCCGGCCGCTTCTACCAGGAGCTGTCCGGCGGCGAGCAGCAGCGCGTGCAGCTTGCCCGCGTTCTGTGCCAGGTGTGGGCGCCGGTGCTCGACGGCAAGCCGCGCTATTTGTTCCTCGACGAGCCGGTGTCCAGCCTCGACATCAAACACCAGCTGATCATCATGGACATCGCGCGTGATTTCGCCAGGCGCGGTGGCGGCGTGGTCGCCATCCTGCACGACCTCAATTTGACGGCGATGTATGCCGACCGGATTTTCGTCATGCATCGCGGCAGGCTCGCCGCTACAGGTTCGCCGCAACAGGTGCTCAGCGACGAGCTGATCGAAAAGGTCTTCGATTGCCGGCTGAAGGTCGGCGTGTTGCCGGCCGCAAACATGCCGTTCATATTGCCGCAATCGGCGGCTTAGGCAATCAGGAAACTCAGGCGGCCGGCGCCCTTTGCACCAGCATGTCAATGCCGAGCAGGTGCCGCACATTCGGGCGCGCCGTCACCAGATCGGCGATCGTGTAGCGCGACAGCACGGCGAAGAAGGCGTTGAGCGCTTCGCGCAATGCCGAATTCAAGGCGCAGCTGTCGACCAGCGGGCATTCGGCGGCGTCGTTCTCGAAGCACTCGGCCATGGCAAAGCTTTCCTCCGTCACCCGCACGACATCGAACAGGCTGATTGATTCGGCCGCACGGCCGAGCCTGACGCCGCCATTCCGGCCGCGCACCGTTTCGATCAGCCCGTGCTGGACCAGCGGCTGCAGGATCTTGAACAGGAAAAGTTCCGATACCGAATAGGCGGCGGCGATCTCGGGGATGCGGCTCAACCGTTCGGTGTTGGCGGCGCAATACATCAGAATGCGCATGGCGTAGTTTGTCTGACGGGTAAGCCGCATCGTGTCCTCACATAGCAGTGGTTGGCGTCAATATGGCCTATAGTTTGGAACAATTCCAGACTGGCGCTGCATAATAGATGAATTCCGGCGTCAAGTTTGCGTGCACGATTGCGCGCGCTGAAACCAGCGGCGCGCTTTCCGGGGCAGGCGGCACTAGATAAGTTCGCATACACGATCAGGAGCGGCCCATCATGTCTCGACCAGCCCCGGCATTTGCATCTGTCGCGTCCGCCCGGTTCGATGCCGATGCCAAGCTTTCGGCGCTCAGGCGCACCAAGTTCGTTGCCGCCGCAGCACTTGCGTTTTGCGTGCTGGTCTTTGCGGTGGCGAAATCGCTCGAGAGCCGGCATGCGTGGCTGGGCTTCGTCGCCGCTTTCGCCGAGGCGGCGACGATCGGCGGGCTGGCCGACTGGTATGCGGTGGTGGCGCTGTTTCGGCGGCCGCTTGGCCTGCCGATCCCGCATACGGCCATCATCCCGGAAAACCAGAACCGCATCGCCGACAATCTCGGCCGCTTCATCGAGGTCAATTTCCTGGCGCCGGAACCGGTGCGCGAAAAGCTTGCCGAGGTGGACTTTTCGGCGCTGGTCGCGGACTGGCTGGCCGACCCGAACCGCGCCGCCGATTTGTCGCGTTTCGTTGGCCGGCTGGTGCCGCAGACGCTGGTAGCGGTCGAGCAGTCCGGGCTGCGCGGATTCGTCACCAGCCGCATGCTGGAGCAGATCGAGAAGGTACCGCTGGCGCCGCTCGCCGCCGAGCTGCTGTCGGCGCTGACCGACGATCGCCGCCACCAGAAACTGTTCGACGAGTTCACCAAGGTGGTCGGCCGCTTTCTGAGCGACGAGCAGGCGCTGGCGACGATGCGCGAGAAGATCCGCGAGGAACTGCCGTCGCTGTTCAACCTGTTTCGCGCCGACGCCTATCTGTTGAAGAAGATCGTTGCGTCGGCCGGCTCGCTGCTCGATGAGGTGCGGGCCGATCCGCACCACCCGATGCGAGCCGAATTCGACCTTTTCGTCGAAACCTTCGTCGAGCGGTTGAGGACATCCAAACAATATGCCAGGCGCGCCGAAAAGCTGAAGCGCGATTTCCTTGCCCGGCCAGAGCTCAGCGCGCTGGCCGGCGATATGTGGGACAGCCTGCGGCTGTTCATCGAACAGGACGCCAAGGCGCCGAATTCGATGATCCGCGACCATCTCGCCACCATGTTCGTCGAGGTCGGCCGCCATCTTGCCGACGACGCGCAGATCAGGGCCGACATGAACCAGGGCTTCATCGTGGCGCTGGCCTCCTTCGTTGAAAGCCAGAAAAGCGGCGTGTCGAAGTTCATCGCCGACCAGGTCAAGCGCTGGGACCTCGCGCAATTGACAAGGCTTATCGAGATGAACATCGGCAAGGACCTGCAATATATCCGCTTCAACGGCATGATCATCGGTGGCCTTGCCGGACTCGTGCTCTACATCGCCGAGCGGCTGTTTGTCGTCGGCTGACTCGTCCGAATGGACCGCTGAGCTTCGCTGCACTATCTTCGGTGCAGTGGCGGCGTTCACGGCAACAGGGGGAGAGAACCAGCATGGCAAAACGACCGGAGTCTGAGTCCTTCATCGACATGTTCGGCAAGTTCGGCCGCGACCTGAAGCTGCCGAATGTCGACGTCGAGGCGATCCTTGCCCACCACGCCAGGAACCTGGAAGCGCTGGAGAAGTCGGCCCGGGCGAGTGCCGCCGGAGCGTCGGCGCTGTTGTCAAGGCAACGCGAGATGCTGCAGGACACGCTGCGCGAAATCACCGACATGGCACAAAACTATCGAGCGCCCGGCAATCCGCAGGAAATGATGCAGAAGCAGGCGGCGTTCGCCAGGAATCCTTCGAGACCGCGCTGAAGAATGCCGGCGAAATGGCCGAACTGGCGAGGGCGTCCGGTACCGAATCGATCGAAATCCTGCGCAGCCGCATCAAGGAGGCGATGGAGGAGATCCGCGCCGGCCACCACAAGAGGTAAGCTGTTCCCCGGCAGCACGCTTGCCGGCAGCGACGACCGGCGGTTCGCGGCCGAAGATTATGGGCTGGAATCGCACTGGCGAATTGACAGGGGCGGCCGGTCGTGGTCCGGAACAGGCAAGCGATCGGGAAAGCAGGAATGACGCAGATACGGCCGAGGACGCCGCCGACCTTCGAGCAACTCAGGGCGATGGCCGGGCAGGAGTTGGGCGTTTCGGACTGGACGTTGGTCGATCAGCACCGCATCGACCAGTTTGCCGAATGCACTGGCGATCATCAATGGATCCATGTCGATCCCGAACGGGCGAAGCGGCAAAGCCCGTTCCGCACCACGATCGCGCATGGTTATCTGACCCTGTCGATCATCGGCGCGCTGGCGCTCGAGATGGGGATCGTGCCCGAAAACACGCAGGCCGCGTTCAACTACGGTTTCGACAAAGTGCGTTTCGTAGCGCCGGTCAGGGTCGGCTCGCGAATCAGGCTGCGCACCACGCTGTTGTCGATGGAAGACAAAGGTCCGGGGCAGTATTTGATGAAGGCCGCCAATACAGTCGAGATCGAAGGCGAGCAAAAGCCGGCGCTGACCGCCGAGACGCTCGTCATGCTTTATGCACGCCGCAAGCGGGCAGGGGCCTGAGAGCACAGCCTCAGGCCAGCAGGCTTCCGGCAGCGCAATCAACGCGACATCGCCTCTTCAAGCGCCCTGAAAATCCGGTCGTCGCCCGATTGGGCGACGTTGAAGCGCATGTAACGGCTGGCCGAACGGGACAGGCTGAACGCATTGCCGGGCGCAAGCACGACGTTGGCCGACAAAGCGTGACGGGCGACGTCCGCGGCATCTATTCCCTCCGGCAGCCTGCACCATAAAAACATGCCGGCCGGCTGATCTATCCACGGCACGATGCCGATTGCCCTGAGCCGGGTGCCGGTTTCTTCCATGGCGTGCGAGAGCCGCGCGCGCAGCAGATCGACGTGCTTGCGATAGAGGCCGTCCTTCAGCAACGTCAGCACCAGTTCGGATGCAAGTCGCCCGCTGCCAAAGGATGTGGCAATCTTGAGATCGGTCAAACCTTCCATCCAGTCGCGAGGAGCGGCGATGAAGCCGCAGCGCACCGATGCCGACAGCGTCTTGGAAACGCTTCCGATATGGATGACCCGGCTGAGGCCGTCGAAGGCCGCCAGCCTGGGCGCGGGCGTGAGTTCGAAATCGGCGAATATATCGTCCTCGATGATCGTCAGCCCCGACTGGTCGGCGAGCTTCAGCACCCGATGGGCAACGACCGGGGACAATATCGCGCCGGTCGGATTATGGAGCGCCGAATTGGTGATGTAGAGGCGCGGCCGGTGCTCGTTCAGCGCCTGCGCGAACAGTTCGATGTCCGGTCCCGAGCGCGTGTAGGGGACACTGATCACCTTGGCCCGATGGGCGCGCAACAGGGCATGGAAGTTGAAATAGCACGGATCGTCGACCAACACCGTGTCACCCGGTTCGAGCAGGAACCGGCACAGCAGGTCGATCGCCTGAGTGCCCGATTCCGTCAGCATGATCTGTTCCGGGGACGCTTCGATGCCGTGCTCGGCCATGCGCCGCGCCAGCAGGTGTCGCAACGCCGGCAACCCGAGCGGCGTGCCGTAATCGGTCAGCGCTGCATCGTCGGCGCGGGCCATCGTCCGCAGCGCGCGACGCAATCCGGCCTCGGGCATCCATGACGCCGGCAACCAGCCGCAACCCGGTTTCAGGACGCCGTCGCCGGCTTCCAACGATTGGCGTGAGACCCAGAGCGGGTCGACAGCACGGTCAAGCCTGGGGCCGATCTCGGCCAGCGACAGCGGAGCCAGCGGTCCGGCGGCATAGAAGCCCGAGCCTGGCCGCGAGCGGATCATGCCTTCCGCCGCAAGACGTTCATAGGCTTCGACCACGGTGGATTTGGAAACCTGCATGGCCTTGGCGAAAGCTCGGATCGAAGGCAGCCGCATTCCCGGTGTCAGGCTGCGCGAGGCGATCCTGTGCCTGATCGTCGCCATGACGCTTTCGACAAGCGTTCGGCTGCCTTCATCTGTTGTCGTCTGCTCGTCCATCCGTACTGCTCGCCCCACCATGACAGTTTTGTCAAACTGTACCTGATTGTCTCTGGCGGAGCCATACGCTCGGCCCGATAGAGGGCGAAATCAGCGGGGCATCTATGGACAAGGCGGCGAGTAGCTGGGCGGCGAGTAGCTGGGCGGCGAGTGGCTGGGCGGCAAGTGGCTGGGTCAACGGGTTCATCGGCGTGCTGATCTTCAGCGGTTCGCTCCCGGCGACGCGCGTGGCGGTGATGGATTTCGATCCGGTGTTCGTAACGGTCGCCCGTGCGGCTTCGGCGGGCATCCTCGGCCTGGCGCTGCTGCTCCTCTTTCGCCAGAAGCGCCCGGAGCGGCGAGATCTGTTCCCGCTGGCGATCGTGGCGCTTGGCGTCGTGGTCGGCTTTCCCCTGCTGACGGCGCTGGCGCTCAAGCACATCACGTCGGCTCACTCGATCATTTTCGTCGGCCTGTTGCCGTTGGCGACCGCGATCTTCGGCGTGGTTCGAGGCGGCGATCGCCCGAAGCCGGCGTTCTGGCTGTTCTCCTGCCTCGGCAGCGCCCTTGTTGCCGGTTTTGCAGTCACGCAAGGCCTGTCGGTCTCGCCGCTCGGCGACATCCTGATGCTGGCCGCCATCATCGTGTGCGGATTGGGCTATGCGGAGGGAGCGGCGCTGTCGCGCAAACTCGGTGGTTGGCAGGTGATTTCGTGGGCACTGGTGCTGTCGCTGCCCTTCATGCTGGCGCTGACGTTCATCACGATGCCGCCGTCGCTCGAAAGTGCCGGCAGGGGCGCCTGGATTGGCTTGGCCTATGTTTCGCTGTTCAGCATGCTGATCGGTTTCGTGTTCTGGTATCGCGGCCTGGCGCAAGGCGGCATCGCCGCGGTCGGTCAGTTGCAGCTGCTGCAGCCCTTCTTCGGACTCGGGCTGGCGGCAGCGCTGCTGCATGAGCAGGTCAGTCCCGCCATGATCGCCGTCACCGCAGCCATCGTGCTTTGCGTGGTCGGTGCCAAGAGATATGCAAAATAGGTGCGGCAGCGCACTCTTGACTCGATACAATCGCGTCCAATTGATACCAAGAGCTGCCGACCTGGCGGAACGACGTCTCGAGGTGCCGAGTCGGCCAGAGTGGCACAAAGGCGCGAGGTGGCCTCACGTCGGCGTGGAGGAAAAAGGGACGATTTTGGTGCCTGGGGTCCGCTCTTCGCGGACGTTTCGCGACGTGATCGCGCCGCTCTCCGGCTGCGCCTATGTCGTGGCGCCTGACCTGCCGGGCTTCGGCGCGTCCGATCTGCCGCCCGAGCCATCGTTCGACATGCTGGCCAGCGCGATTGAAGAGCTGCTCTCGCGTCTCAACGTTGGCCGCAGGTTTCTTTATCTGCATGATTTCGGAACCCCGGTAGCGCTTCATCTCGCCATGCGCGCGCCGGAACTCGTCGAAGGCCTCGTTATCCAGAATGCCAATGCCCACCGCTCCGGTTTTGGTCCGCAATGGGCAGACACATTGGATTTCTGGGCTGCGCCGAATGCGGCGAATGAGCAGGCCGCCACCGCCCATCTGACCCTCGAGGGAACACGCGACCAGTACGTCGCCGGGCTGCCAGCCGAGATCGCGGCGCGGGTCGATCCAGGTAATTGGATTGAAGACTGGCGGGTCATGTGTCTGCCGGGACGACTTGATCTGCAGAAGGCGCTGATTGCCGACTACGGCCGGTACGTCGACCGGTTCGGGGAAGTTGCTGATTATCTGGCGAAGCATCAGCCCCGAGCGATGCTTCTTTGGGGTCGCCACGATGCCTTCTTCGACATTGCAGAGGTTCAGTCGTGGCTTGTGGATCTTCCCCGGATGGAAGCTCACGTCTTCGACGCAGGCCATTTTCTTCTGGAGACGCATGCGCCCAAGGCTGCTGGACTGATGCTGGAGTTCGTCGCCGGCGGCTCAGCTTAGCGCGCTGGCCGCGGCGACCAGAAATAGTCGCAAGGATCAGCGCCGCCACTACCAGGGCCGTCGCCACCTGGAAAGTGACCTGCATCCCTCGTGCGGCTGCCGCAGGTGCTAATATGGCCAAGCCAGTTCCTTCGCTTCCGCCAGCCGATGCGAAGGCAAACACCGCGCCCATCACCGACGCACCGGTGATCAGGCCGAGATTGCGCGACAGATTGAGAAGGCCGGAGACGACGCCGCGCTGGTCGGGTGCCACGCCGGTCATCACGGCTGAATTGTTGGAGGTCTGAAACAGGCTGTAGCCGGTGCAGACGATGATGATCGGCACGATATAGCCGGCAATACCGAATTCCGCCCGCGACAGAGCAAAAGTACCAATAGCGAGATCGAACAGGCCGACGATCGTGATCCGGTGCGCCCCGAAACGATCGACCAGGCGTCCGGCCGGCAGCGCCGCCAATGCGGTAACCAGAGGGCCGGTCGACAGAACCAGCCCGACCATGGCTGCGTCTAGCCCAAGCGTGCGCGACAGATAGAACGGCGCGACCACCAGCGTCGCCATCATCACGGTGGCGACGATCAGGCTCATGGCGAGGCTTGCGTTCAACGCCTGATCGCGGAGCCTCGCAGGTTGAATCAAAGGGTTCTCGGCCCTTGTCTGCGCAATCACGAACAGCAGGCCAGCCACGGCGGCGGCAATCAGCAAGCCGATATTGAGAGAACCAAAACTGCCGCGCCCAAGAGTCATGGCGAGCGCATAGGCGGCCAGCGTCAGAGCAAGTAAGGCCGTGCCGATCCCGTCGAAACCCCGCCGATCTGGCGTCTTTTTTCCGGCCGGCAGGACGCGCCAGGCAAGCGCGAAGGCCAGCGCCCCCAACGGCAGATTGATGAGGAAGATCGCGCGCCAGCCGAGGCCGGCGATCAGCAATCCGCCAAGCGACGGGCCAAGCGTGGTGCCGATCGCCGACATGGCGCCGAGCAGGCCCATGGCGCTGCCGGTTTTTCCCCGGGGAACCGTGTCCGCGACAAAGGCCAGCGTAAGAGCCATCATGACAGCCGCGCCGAGCCCCTGTGCCGCCCGTGCGGCGATCAGCAGCCAGAGCGTCGGGGCAAGCCCGCAAAGCACGGATGCGAAGGTGAACAGGGCAATGCCGCCGAGCAATAGCGGGCGGCGGCCGAATATGTCGGCGAGCCGTCCGGCGCTGACGACCAGGGTGGTGATGGCGAGCAGATAGGCAAGAACGACCCATTGCACGAGCTGGAACGATGCGCCGAACGCCTGCATCAGCGATGGCAGCCCGACGCTGGCGATGCTGGTGGCGAGCGACGACAGCAGCGTTGAAAGCGACAGGCTTGCCAATGCCCATCGGGTCGAGCGGGCGCTCACCGGGGCAACTTCGTCCCAGGTCTTTTCAGCGGTCGATGCCAAGGTGAACTCCTCTGCCGTCAGCCCCAAATCGGAGCTGTCGGAGGCTATTCCCTCGCACGATGTGGCGGAAGGCGCAGTATTTGCATCTTATTCGTGCATGAAACGCCACATTACGGCTGAGCTGTGCTACGGTCCTTGCATGTCGTCGCCCGATCTCAATCTGCTTGTCGCCCTTGATGTGCTGCTGAGCGAAGGCAGCGTCGCGCGCGCCGCCGGGCGGCTGCGCCTCAGTCCCTCGGCGATGAGCCGGACGTTGGCGCGGTTGCGCCAGGCGACAGGCGACCCATTGCTGGTTCGGGCTGGCCGTGGCCTGGTTGCGACGCCGCGCGCGCTCGAATTGCAGCAACAAGTGGGACGCGTCGTGCAGGATGCGGGAGCGCTGCTGCGCCCGGCCAGGCCCCTCGACCTCTCCGCTCTCGACAAGGTCTTCACGCTGCGCGCCAACGAAAGCTTCGTCGAGGAGTTCGCACCGCGTCTTGTGACCCGTGTCGAAGCGGATGCGCCCGGCGTGCGGCTGCGTTTTGCGCCGAAATCCGACAAGAGCGACATGTCGTTGCGCGACGCGGCGATTGATCTCGAAATCGGGGTTGCCAGTGAAACGAGCCCTGAAATGCGCATTCAGGCGCTGTTTCGCGACCGCTTCATCGGTGTGGTGCGAACGGGACATAAACTGAGCGAGGGCCCGGTGAGCCCGGAACGTTATGCGGCCGGTCGCCACATCAGCGTGTCGCGGCGTGGCCGCGAAAAGGGCCCGATCGACGAGGCCTTGAAACTGCTGGGTCTCCAGCGGACGGTTGCGTGCATGGTTTCCAGCTTCTCGGCCACGCTCGCCATGGCGCGCGCCTCCGATCTGATCGCCAGCGTCCCCGAACGGCACACGCCGGGCGCGCGCGCAGGCATGTACAGCTTCCCGTTGCCGGTCGATATCGAGGAGGTCACCATTTCGATGCTCTGGCATCCGCGGCTCGATGTCGATCCGGCGCAGCGCTGGCTGCGAGCCTGCGTGCGGGAGGTCTGCGCGTCGTTTCGCTGATCCAGAGTCGGGGCGTGATCTAGAATCTGGTCACCACGCCGATGCCGATGCCTTCGAAGCCGCCCATCGCCATCAAAGCCGCCGGCGCTTCCTCGAGGCTGATCTTGTTGCCGACCAGGAGTTCGGGTTTGAGCTTGCCGGTGCGGATCATCTCCATCATCGCCTGGTAGCGAAACGCCTGCATACCGTGGCTGCCGCGGATTTCGAGCTCGAATGCGATCACCTTGTCCATCGGAATCTGCGGCCTGGCATGGTCGCCGAGCATCAGGCCGACCTGCACGTGGCGCCCGCGGCGGCGCAGGTTCGCGATCGAATTGAACGAGGTTGTCGGGTGGCCGAGCGCGTCCATCGACATATGCGCGCCGCCATTGGTGATCTGCTTGACCGCCTTGACCACGTTGGGCGTCTTTGCCGCGTTGATCGTCGCCACCGCGCCGATCTTTTTGGCGAAGTCCAGCTTCTCGTCGGTGAGGTCGATGGCGACGACATTGGCTCCCATGGCGCTGGCGATCATGATCGCCGACAGGCCGACGCCGCCACAGCCATGCACGGCCACCCATTCGCCGGGAGTCACGCGGCCCTGATCGACGATGGCGCGGAACGAGGTGACGAAGCGGCAGCCGAGGCTGGCGGCGGTGGCGAATTCCATCTCGTCGGGCAAGCGTACGAGATTGGTATCGGCATGGTCGATGGCGACATATTCGGCGAACGACCCCCAGGCGGTGAAGCCGGGCTGGAACTGGTGCTCGCAGACCTGGTGGTTGCCCGACGTGCATTCGAAGCAGCGGCCGCACCCGACGGCAAACGGCACGGTGACGCGCTCGCCGCCCCTCCAGCGGGTCACCTGGTTGCCTGCGGAGACCACGACGCCGGCCAGTTCGTGGCCCGGCACATGCGGCAGCCGGATGCCGTCGTCGTGGCCCATCCAGCCATGCCAGTCGCTGCGGCAGAGGCCGGTCGCCTCCACCTTGATGATGACGCCTTCCGGCGAAGGCGTCGGATCCGGCACCGTCTGGATCGTCGGCGCCTCGCCGAATTTTTCGAAGACGACGGCTTTCATGACAAGGCTTTCATAAGTTTCAATTCACTAAGGGCGCATTCGTCAGGCGGTTGTTCGGAGTTAGCTTGATGCCGGCGGCGTGTCGAGAAGCGGTTGCCGCTTTCGAAACCACTCGCTCGCTTCAGTATCCCACGGCCAGATGCCTTCGGTCGTAGGATAGATAAGCTGCATAACCCGGAAGCCCAGGCCGTCGTAGAACCAGATGTCCCAACCGAAATGTTCAGGGTAGTGCTCAACATGGACCGAGCCAAACTGACAGTCGAAGCCGCCTATGAAACCAGACGATCGCTGCCCGATGCGGAAAATCTCGCCGTTGCACACCCGTCTGCAGTATTGGTTGATGACAGACTGGGAAAGCTCTGGCTTCAGCCCGACAACGACCAGTTCAGGAGCATTGAAATTGTGCTCTATCCCCACCGAGTAGCTGAAAGGGGGATGCTCGCCTTCTTCCAGCACATACAGAATGTGGCAGCCATATTCTTCGATGTCGGCGAGCGTTTTCGCTTCATCTGGATCTTTGGCTTCTCTATTCGGCATCGATCTGGTTCTCCGGCGCGGCCTTCCGGAATGCCGGCAGCGCCATGCAGGCGGCATTGATGCGCGCGATCGTCGGGTAGGGCGTCATGTCGAGGCCGAAGCGGGCATTGCTGGTGACCTGTGCGACCAGGCAGATATCGGCCAATCCCGGCGTGTCACCATGGCAGAATGTCTTGGTCTCGGGCGAGGGAGCCAGAATCTTTTCAAGCGGCTGGAAGCCTTCGTTGACCCAGTGCCGGAACCAGTTGACGACATCCTGGTTGCCGGCGCCGAACAGCGTGCGCAACGAGGTCAGCACGCGCAGATTGTTCACCGGATGGATGTCGCATGCGATCATCTGCGCCAGCATCCTGACGCGGGCGCGGCCAGGCGCATCCTTGGGCAGCAGCGGTGGCTCAGGGGTGGTCTCGTCAAGATATTCGATGATCGCCAGCGATTGCGTCAGCAGCGTGCCATCGCTGAGGACCAGCGCCGGCACCAGCCCTTGCGGATTGACCGCGAGGTAGGTGGGATCCAGATGCTCGCCGTGGCGCAAATGATGCGGCACGTACTCGTAGGCCAAGCCCTTCATCTCCAGCGCGATCCGCACCCGGTAAGAGGTCGAGGAACGGTAGTAGTTGTGAAGGACGATATCGCTCATTGTGTCACGGGCCCGGTTGGCCGATGGTCAGTTCGATTTCGCCGATGCCGTCGACGCCGCCGGTGATCTTTTCGCCCGGCCCAACGGCGCCGACGCCGGCCGGCGTGCCGGTGAAGATCAGGTCGCCGGGCCTAAGTTCTACCGCCTCGCTGCAAATCGAGACGATGTCGGGAACCGGCCAGATCAGTTCGGCAAGGTCGCCGTCCTGCCTGATCTCGCCGTCGACCGCGAGCCAGATGCTGCCCTTGTCGGGATTACCGGATTGTTGCGCCGGGACCAGCGGGCCGCAGGGCGCTGAACGGTCGAAGGCTTTCGACCAGTCCCACGGTCGTGCCGCCTTTTTCGCATCGTCCTGAAGGTCGCGGCGGGTCAGGTCGACGCCGACGCCGTAACCCCAGACATGGTTCAGCGCCCGCTGGCGCGGGATGCGAAAGCCGGTCTTGCCGATCGCGACGACCAGCTCGATTTCGTGATGCAGGTTTTGGGTCAGCGGCGGGTAGGGGATCGTGGCGCCCGAACCGACTACCGCGTCGACCACTGCGTCGCCCGGTTTGGTGAAGAAGAAGGGCGGGTCGCGCTCGTCATTGCCGAACTCGCGGGCATGGGCGGCATAGTTGCGGCCGACGCAGAAGATCCGGCGCACCGCAAAACGCTCCGGCGAGCCGGCGACGGCCACCGACGGGGTTGCGGGCAGGGGAAGGACGAAGCCGGTCATGCACTGTCTCTGTTCAGTGGATCTGTCCCCGGCACATTCGGCCGATTTGGGCAAACGGGCAAGGCATTGGATGGCGGAAGAGCAGGCCTGCCGCACGGTGCCGCGGAAATCGTCGGCCCATTCTGCTTTAGCCAGCCAAGATGGCAATGTACTATTTGGCAATAAGCTGGCCATGGTTGCCGGACTATTCTAGACCAGAACAGACCAGACCGAACCGAAGTGAAGCTAATGACCGCAGTCAACGATCGCGCCCGGTTCCTCATCATCGACGACCATCCGCTGTTTCGCGAGGCCCTGCACAGCGCAGTGCAGATGGCCTATCCGGAGGTCGACACGGTGGAAGCGCGCTCGATTGCCGAGGCGCTCGAGCTTCTGACGGATGCCAAGCCGTTCGACCTCGCATTGCTTGATCTCAGTATGCCCGACGTGCATGGCTTTGACGGGCTGCTGCAGCTCAGGACGCGTTATCCGCGCCTGCCGGTGGTCATCGTCTCCGGCTATGAGGAGCCGAAGATCATTTCCGAGGCGCTGTCCTACGGCGCGGCCGGCTTCATTCCGAAATCGGCACGCAAGAGCGATCTTGCCGCGGCCATCCGCTCGGTGATGGAAGGTGCGATCTATGTTCCCCAGACCTATGAGGGCCGGCCGCCCGACGCCGACAGCACCGACCGCGCCGAGATGGTACAGCGCCTGGCCACGCTGACGCCGCAGCAGCTCAAGGTGCTGCAGATGCTGCGCCAGGGCCTGCTCAACAAACAGATCGCCTACGAGCTGCAGGTCGGCGAGACCACGGTCAAGGCGCATGTCTCGGAAATCCTGCGCAAGCTCAACGTCTACAGCCGCACCCAGGCGGTGATCGAGGTCTCGAAGCTGGACAATGCCGAGCTGTTTCGCGATCCGGCGGGGTTTTGAGAGGGCTCGCTAAAAAGCGCACCGTCACTGTAGTCGACCGCACTCGTGTCACCGCAATCGGACTAGACTAGCGACGGCTCTCACGTTTCCCAACGCCAGCTAAGGAACGGGCCTCTCTCTAGTCAGATCAAACTCGCGGGGCGATTGCTCGGCGGCAGTTAGCCTCTTTCCGGCATCTAGTAAAATGGCCGCTCCGGGTCCAACGTAGAATGCTCTAACTTTACTGAATTGCTTCTGAACGCCCTGCTAAAAATCTTCATCAGCTCCTGAGCAAGCGGCGCGTCGGAGGCTGTTGCCACGCGGCCATTTATGACAACATCTTCACCCCATCGCCCACCGGGGGAAAGCGTGACTGTGTCCGGGTTGATAAGCTGATCTAACGAATATCGGATACCGAAGACTGTTTTTATCGGCCTCACCTCAATCGGAATGTCGCGGCCAGTGACAAGAAATGATCGACCGCTGGAAGCCGATCCAGTGGCTGATTGCCCAAGACTGGGAATTTGCCTTCCATTGCTAAAGTTTCAAATTCCATCGTGGGAAACTGACCCATGAGAATGTATTTTATCGGAATATCACGCTCTACAGCTTCCAACACAGGGAGAAGATCATCCTTTAACGCAAAGAAGTGAACCTGCTTCATATGAATTACCGCCTAGGCACAAGTAATGGCTGGAATGCGGTGACCCGTGTGCTGGGAAGATACGACCAGTTCAAGCCAGCAAATGCGCCAGCAGCGCCCTTAGCTGTGCCGGTTTCAGCGGCTTGCGCATCAGCTCGATGCCGGCGGCGCGGGCGGCGTTGGCGACGGTCTCCGAACCGTCGGCGGTGACGATCAGCGCCGGCACGGCGCGGCCGAGATAATCACGGACCTCGGCGATTGTGGTGGTGCCGAGGTCGCCGCCATCGAGATGCTGGTCGGCTATGACAATGTCTGGCAACCAGTCGGTATCGCCAAGCATGTCGAGCGCGTCACCGGTCGAGGTGGCGGGGCGCACCAGGCATTGCCAGCGCTCGAGCAGGGAGGTCATCGCCTGCAGCACCTCGATGTCGTTCTCGACCAGCAGCACCCTTGTGCCGAACAGACCGTACCCGCGCGGCCGCTCCATGTCGACGGTGCCGGCGATTGGATCGGCCGTGTCGCCGATCCCGACCGGAACGTCGATATGGAAAATCGTGCCATGTCCGACCTTCGACGAAAACGTGACGGGATGGCCGAGTGCCGCGGCGATGCGGCGCACGATGGCCAGCCCCAACCCCAGCCCGCCGGCGGCAAGCCCGGCATCCGTCGGGATCACGCCCCGATGGAATTCCTCGAACACAGCCTCGCGCTGGTCGTCGGGGATGCCGCAGCCGGTATCGGCGACGTCGATGCGGATCGTGTCGCCGCGATGCCTGGTGCCGACCAACACGCCGCCCGAGCGGGTATAGCGCAGTGCATTGGACAGGATGTTCTGCAGGATGCGGCGCAGCAAGGTTCGGTCCGAACGAACGAGCGCATCGACCGGCCGGAACTTCAGCGTCAGCCCCTTCATCTCCGCGACCGGCTGAAAATCCGAGCGCAGAGAGGAAAACAGCGTCTCCAGGCTGACATCGGTGATGTCGGGCTGCACGACGCCGGCATCGAGCTTGGAAATGTCGAGCAAGGTGCGGAGCAGGTCCTCCATCGTCTCCAGCGATCGCTCGACCTGGCGGACCAGGTTTCTGCCTTCCTCGCTGGTCTGTACTTCGGCAAGTGCCGAGACCGACAGATGCGCGGCGTTCAGCGGCTGCAGCACGTCATGGCTGGCGGCCGCAAGGAACCTGGTCTTGGACAGGTTCGCCAGCTCGGCGTTTTCCTTGGCTGCATTCAAGTCGATGTTCGACTGCTCCAGCCGGCGCAAGGTCGAATGCAGCTCTTCGGTGCGGCTGCGCACCCGGCTCTCGAGCGAAATGGCGGTCTGGAACAGCGAAAAAGCATTGCCTTGCTGGTCCATGGAGCGCTCGACGCGGCTGATCAGCGCGGCGTTGATCTTCTTCAGCCTTTCCAGGTCGTCGATGTTCCTGAGCGGCATGCCGGATTTCCTACTCCGCCGCTTCGGCCGCATTGCGTTCACCGAAGGCGATGCCGGTGAAGGTCTGGTTCAGATGCATCGAACGGTACTGTTCGCCATAGGTGCCGAAGCCGAGGACGTTGTTGACCTTGTAGAGTTCCGAAATCTCGCGATAGACCTGCCGATTGCGCGCGTCGAGCCGGCGCAGCACGCAGTCGAAACCGAGGATCAGGTCGATGCCGCCAAGCCTTTCACTGACGTCGCTGAGAGCGGCGCGGGTCGCCTCGACCATGTCCTTAGGCTGGGCGACGGCAAGCACGACACCATCGTCGATGGCGCAGAAGAACGACAGCGAGCCGTCCGCGTGCATCTTCTGGATTGAACGGCAGTAAAATTCGCCGCCGACTTTCACCACCACCGGGTGCGAGGCAAAACTCAGTGGCGTCAGCATCTGCGCGACGACGCCGACCGAGGCGGCATATTCCTCGGCGGCAATGGTGGCGTTGAATTCGCGCACGATGCGGTGGTCGGGATCGGATGCCGTCACCACCAGCTTCTCGTCGGTGGGAACGAAATTGTCGGTCTTGAACACGTGGAAAGGAATTTCCGTGGTGATCAGCACGATGATGGCGCTGTCGGAGGTCACTTTGCCGTTCGAGATCAGCCGCGTTGTCTCGAATTTCAAATCATCGCCAGCCGACCCGCCGATCAATGGAATATCGTCGAGCCCCCAATGGATGGCGGAGGTCACCGCTTCTTCGGCATAAGACAGGCCGTCGATCAAGCAGAGCGCGAAAGTGGTGTCGGCTCGCTCGTGCCCGAGGCGCTCGCGTAATGACCGCCTCAGCGCCTCGACTTCGCCGGTAATCCCGTCCATGCCCGATGAGGACAGATTTTCGACCATGGTGCTGGCTGCCGAAAACGATGCGGAGGGAAGCAGCATAGCCAGGATCTGGCCTTCCTCCAGCCCTTTGGGCGTTATCTCACCGGCCGTCGAGCAACCGGCATAGTGGAGCGCCGGCGCGTGGGTCTTCAGCGCTTCCGACAGGGCGACGGCCTCTATGAGTCTCTGCGAGAAAAACAGGAGGGCAAACCCGGCGTCAATGGCCACTGCTTCCGCTGCCACCGCCCGGGCGAACGCATCCGCGTCGGATTCGTCGGTGGTGAGCACCGAGAGGCCGCATGCATAGCGCGTCCGTGACTTGGCCAGCGGCTTCCTCCTCCATTTCCTCCGACGCTTTTTTGTGCGCGTCTGGCGCGCCGGCGTCGAGGTCATTGTTGTCTTGAAGCGGCGCTTTGGCAATGAGCCAACATGATGGATTTGAAGTTTCTACCGTTTGACGGCGTCAGCGCAGCCGCTCACGGACGGAAGGTGTGCGTCCCGTCGGGCGTGTCGTTATCTCGCACTTGCACAAAGTTGTAGTGCACTGCAATATGGCTGAGAATGCGGCCTTGAGCCCGCCTTTCGCAGAGGGGACCGGCATGACGGACATCTCCGCGACGCGTCTTGTCGTGGCCAGGCCTGTCGCCGACACATCGTCAAGGGCGAGGCTTGCCTATCTTGACGGCTGGCGCGGCCTGTCGATCGCGCTGGTGCTGATCGGCCATTTCTTCCCCGTTCCCGGCATCAATCTCGGCGTCCTGGGCGTCGAATTCTTCTTCGTGCTCAGCGGCCGGCTGATGGCCGAGATCCTGTTCGTCGAATACTATCCGCTGAAGAAATTCTTCAAGCGCCGGTTCTCCCGCATCTATCCGGCACTGCTGGTTTTCGTCGTCGTCGCGATGATCGCCTTGTCCGGCACGTTCATCGCCTTCAAGTGGAAGGCGGCGCTGACGGCGCTGACGTTCACCTACAATTACGCCGGAGTTCTCGTTACCCGCGCCGGCTCGCTCGACCATATCTGGTCGCTCTGCGTCGAAGAGCATGCGTATATCATTCTGGCTCTGATCAGCGTCGTCGTCCGTGGACGGTCCCGCGTCATCATGCTGCTCGGCGCATTGTCGCTGCTGGCCATGGCGAACGGCGCCATCTCCTACTGGGTGCTCGCAATAGGCTACGAGGGCACCTATTGGCGCACCGACGTGCACATCGCCTCGATCCTGCTGTCGGCGGTGTTATGCCTGCTCAAGGCCGACGACAGGCTGCCGGCGCTGCTCAAGGGGCCGCACGTTGCCCTGGCGGCCACAGTCGTGGCTGTGCTCCTTTTCATGGCTGCCGTGCCAACCCCCATCCACTATCTGGTCGCGGTGCCGCTGCTGGCGCTCGCCGTCAATTTGCTCGACTTCAGCAGCCGCTACCTGACCGGGGTTCTGTCGTCCCTGCCGATGACGATGCTGGGCCTGTGGTCGTACTCGCTCTATCTGTGGCAGCAGCCCTTTTATCAATTCGTCGACATAAAAGGCAGTTCGCCGTGGCTGATGCTGGCGGCGGCGTTCGCTTGCGCGCTGTGCAGCTACTACATCATCGAAAGGCCGGCCCGCTCCTGGCTGAACCGCAATTGGTAGGGCGAACGGCGCCCGCCGTTTTAGCCGGCGATCCGCCTTGCATAATACCGCACGGCTTTCCTGCCATCGTGGATTACCGCGTCGCCCACTTCCGCAAAGCCGAGTGCGGCATGGAAGGCGTCCGAAGCCGGATTGGGCGGCTCGGCATTGACTTCGCAGGTGACGATCGCCTGGCTGGCGCGTGACGCCTGCTCGAACAGATCCTCATACAGCCGGCGGGCATGGCCGCGCCCGCGCGCTGCGGCGGCGACCACGACGCGATCGACATAGACGAACCGCGGATAGCGCCGGCGAAACCACAGGAAGTTGGGGCTGTCGTAGCTGGCGTCCTGGTCGAAGGTCATGATGAAGGCTTCGAGCGAACCGATACGGCGTGCGTAAAACGCTTCGCCGAGCAGGAAGGAAAGGTGCTCGGGTTCGAGCCACGACAATTCGGCGGCGTGCTCGTTGTTTAGCGCGAGGACGGCCGGCTCATCACGCGGCGAAACCCGCTCGATCGGCAAACGCGTTTCGATCATGTTTTTTCTGTCTTCCGGGATCATGTCCGGACGGCGGCAATGGTCGCCGCCACCCTCGCCTCGTCGGTCACGGTGTTGCGGTATTCGCGGTCGAGATCGGTGCCGCCCATGCCGACCCTTGGGTTGCGGTAACGCATGGCACTCGGCACGTCCTTGAGCGCGGCGAAATGCATTTCGCTCAACCCGGTTTTCCTCCGCACCTTGCCGATGTTCTCTGGGTCAAGCCCGCCGCAGCCGAGGATGATGATGCGGTCGCCAGCCTGCCTGACAAGATCGGCGAGCAGGTCAGCGCCCTCGAGCGCCGTGTCGCGCTGGCCGCTGGTCAGCACGCGGCCGACCTTGCAGCGGATCAGTGTCTCCAGCGCCTCTGTCGGGTCGCGCGTCATGTCGAAGGCGCGGTGGCAGGTGACGTTCAATCGCCCCGCCGCCTGCACCAGTTCGCTCATGCGCTGTTCATCGATCGTGCCGTCGGCATTAAGGCAGCCGATAACGACACCGGCGACATCGGTGTCGGCAAGCGCGTGGACATCGGCGAGCATCGAACGATATTCGGCTTCGCTATAGAGAAAATCGCCGCCGCGCGGCCGCACGATGACGTGGAACGGGATCGTCGCCAGCTCGAGCGCCGTGCGCACCGTGCCGAAGCTTGGCGTGATGCCGCCCTCGATCAGACTGGCACAGAGCTCGACACGGTCGGCGCCGGCGGCTTGCGCGGCCAGCAGGCCGTCTATGCCTTCGACGCAGATCTCGATCAGCGGGAGGCGAGGGCGTTCGGTCTCGGTCATGGGCGATCCGTCGATGATTTCAGCTGGCCAGCGGTAGCATCGGGCCTAGTGCGATGAAAGCCGGAACTGTTGGCTCAATGTGCTTGCGCCTGCCATTCCGCCGCTTGACACATTCATAACTTCAGAGTTATACGTAAACGATAGCTGGTGGGTTATTGGTTCTCGTGGAGAGCGCGTTGGTGAACAGACCAGCCAAACCGCAAACAACGGGTCCGAAGTTATGACTGGAGCAACTACAGTCGAAACCAAATCCATTGTCGTCGAGCGTCTCATACCGCACGCGGCTGAAAAGATATGGCGCGCACTGACCGTGCCGCATCTGGTTGCCGAATGGCTGATGAAGAACGACTTCGCGCCTGTGCAAGGCCATCGCTTCACCTTTCGCGCGACGCCGGTACCGGGCTGGTCCGGCGTGACGAACTGCGAGGTGCTGAAGATCGAGCCGCCGCGCCTACTCGCCTACAGCTGGGGCGACGGCACCGAATCCGACAGCGGTCTGAAGACCGTCGTGACATGGTCGTTGACGCCCGAAGGTACGGCGACCCGGGTTCGCATGGAGCATTCCGGGTTCCGGGCCGAGGACGAGCGCGGGTACATCGGAATGGGAAGCGGCTGGCCGCGCATTCTCGAGCGGCTTGAGCAGGTGACTGCCTCGCAAAGCTGAAGATCCCTGCGTCGCCGCAACGCGGCGGCCGGCGAACTGACAGAGCCAAGGATGTCGAGACCCCGGATGTGATGCTCATTCCCCGGGCCCTGCAGGCGCTGCTCGCGCTGGACAAGTCGACGGATACGGCCGATCTGTCCTATGTGACGCCCAAGCTCGTCCATTTGCGCGCCAGCCAGATCAACGGATGCAGCGTCTGTATCGATATGCATGCGCGCGAATTGAAGAAGGCCGGTGAAAAGGACGAGCGCGTCTTCACCGTGTCCGCCTGGCGGGAAACACCTTACTTCACCGCGCCGAGCGCGCCGTGCTGGCGCTGACCGAGGCGGCAACCCGGTTGGCTGACCGGCCGGATCCGGTGCCGAAAAGGCCCTTGCCGTCCTGGTCATCCAGATTGCCCTGATCAACGCATTCAACCGGCTCAACGCAACTACCAGGCAGATGGTCGGCGCCCTGGGGCTGAACGGGGCCAAGTTCTCGAAAGGTCACATCAGATACGCAGCTTGTGAGCGTTCGCGCGCACGAAGTCGATGAAGGCCCGCAGCTTCGGCGGTACGAGGCGGCGGCTGGGATAGTAGAGGTGGAGCGGCTCGTAAGCGGAACAGAAAGGCTCCAGCACCTTGACCAGCGCGCCTGAGGCAAGAAGCGGCGCGGCGAGGCCCTCGACCGCGAAGGCGAGGCCAAGCCCCTGCTCGGCGGCGGTAATGCACAGCGGAAGCGTGTTCACGACCAGACATGCGTCCGGCGTGAATGCGACTTCGCGTCCCTCCACGATGAACTCCCAGGGCGAAATCGCGCGGGTGAGGGCGAATGCGATGCAGCGATGGGCGGCGAGGTCGGCCGGCCGCTTCGGCGTACCATTGCGCGCCAAATAGTCCGGGCTGCCCACCACGACCATCTGCAGAGGCCCGCCCAGGCGCGCGCCTATCATATCTTTATCGAGAAGCTCGCCGATGCGCAGGCCAGCATCGAAGCCCTCGGCGGCGATGTCTACGAAACTGTCGTCGAAAATCAGACTAAGCCGCACTTCGGGATAAGCATCCATGAACGGCCGCATCAGTGGCTCGATCAGCAGCGGGGCGGCGATCCAGGGCAGGCTGAGGCGCAGCGTGCCGGCGGGACGGTCGCGAGCTTCGCGCAGTGCCGCACCAGCCGCCCGGATATCTTCGGCTGCCGGGCGCACGTGGTCGAGGTATTGAGCGCCAGCTTCGGTCAAGCCAACGCTGCGAGTCGTCCGATTGAGCAGCCGCACCCCCAGACGCTCCTCGAGCCCCTTGACCGCCTCGCTCAACGAGGCCGGAGCGACGCCGAGCTCGGCGGCGGCGCGGGTGAAGCTTTTGGCCTCCGCAACTTTTACGAAGGCGACGATGCCGCTGAGCTGGTCGAGGCGCATTGTAAGGATTTTCCAAATAGCCCTGTCGAATTCTACTGGTTTTTCCGGTGAACAAAAGGCGTCATGTTGAGTCCGACGAACGGGCCTCTGTGTTGGGAACGGCTCGAAAAGGGAAGGAAACAGGACCGATGACCAGGCTTGCTTCGCTCGCCGCCGCCGCTCTTCTGGCGGTGTCTGCCGCCCCGGCGAATGCCGGGCCGCTGGAAGACAGCAACATCCAACTCGTCAAGGACTACTACGCAGCTTATGCGACCGGGAATCCCGAGGCCGTCCGGCCCTTCCTCGCGCCCGACATCGTGTGGCGCATTCCCGGCCATCATCCGCTTGCCGGCGACAAGCGCGGGCCGGACGAGGTGGTCGCCTTCTTCCGCGGCCTGGCCGACGGCAAATTCAAGGCCGAGCCGATCTTCTTCCAGGCGCAAGGCGACCTTGTCGTCGATGTCCATCGCGGCTGGTCGAATGTCGGCTCGGGTCCCGAGATCGACCAGCTCTACGCCCTGATGTTCCGCATCAAGGACGGCAAGATCGCCGAGGCACAGAATTTTTTGACCGACATGTACCAGTCGGACGCCTTCTACTGGGCGCATTACCTGCTGAAGCCACTGCCCGGCCGACTTGCTGGCGAGCGCTGAGACGGCGGTCTTTTTCGCAACGCGCCGCGGTTCTCACTCCAAGCCAAAGGAGACTTGCAATGCTTAAAACCCTGACACTTGCTGCAGCAACCGCCGTGACGCTCGCCGCCTCCAATGCCGCCGCCGCACCGCGCGTCGAGCACGTCACATTCTCCTCGCACGGTGAGCAGCTCGTCGGCGAACTCTATCTGCCCGATGATCTCGACGCGGCGAGACCTCGGCCCGCGCTGGTCGTGACTGGCGCCTGGATGACGGTGAAGGAACAGATGCCGACCCGCTACGCCCGCGAGATGGCGGATCGCGGGTTCGTCGCCCTGACCTTCGATTTTCGCGGTTGGGGCGAAAGCGGCGGCATACGCCGCCAGTACGAGGATCCTAAGGCCAAGATCGCCGACATCGAAGCCGCGGTCGCCTATCTCGCGAGCCGGCCCGAAGCCGATCAGGACCGCATCGGCGGCCTCGGCATTTGCGCCAGCTCCGGCTACATGGTCACTGCCGCCGCCGAAGATACCGCGATCAAGTCGGTCGCTCTCGTCGCGCCCTGGTTGCAGGATGCCGAAGTGGTCGAGCAGACCTATGGCGGCAAGGAAGGCGTCGCCAGGCTTGAGGCCGCGAGCGATGCGGCAGAGGCCGCGTATCGCCGCACCGGCAGACAGGCGTTCCTGCCGGCCGCCAGCCTGAGCGACGATCGCGCGATCATGTTCAAGGTGCCTTATTACACCGAACCCGATCGCGGCATGATCCCGGCCTGGCGTAACGAGGCCGATCCGGCCTTCTGGCGCGGCTGGCTGAGGTTCGACGCCATCCAGGCTGCCCCGCGCCTGCACCAGCCCTTTCTGATGGTGCATAGCGAGGCGGCTGCCATTCCGCAGGGTGCGCACAAGTTCTACGCGCGGCTGACCAGTTCCAGGCAGGAGCTGTGGCTCGACAACGTCACCCAGTTCGATTTCTACGATCGCGCCGCGCCGGTGAAGGCGGCGAGCGATGCCGCCGCCGCGCACTTCCGCGCGACGCTCGGCAGTGCAGGGGAGGCGGGACAATGAGCTTCGTCACCCGCCGGCATGTCCTGGCTTCGGCGGTTTCCGCTGCGATGGTTTCCGCCGTCTCGGCGCCCGCCTCGAGCGCCCCGGGAGATGCGCTGACGGTCAAAGACAGGATCACAATCGCCGAGGCAGTGGCCGGGATCGGCCTCTATGCCGACCTGCGTGAATGGAACCGGGTCAGATCCTATCTCGCGCCCCGTGTCACGACCGACTATACCAGCCTCTTCGGCGGCGAGGTCACGACCAGCGGCCGCGACGCGCTGATCGCGCAGTGGCAAGCACTGCTGCCGGGTTTCGACGCCACCCAGCACCTCATCACCAACATCATTGTCGAAGGCGCGGGCAATGCTGCCATGGCGCGCAGTCACGTCCGCGCAACCCACTGGATCGGCAGGCGGTTCTGGACGGTCGGCGGCAGCTATCTCCACCGGCTGGTGCGGACGCCGGAAGGTTGGCGCGTCAAGGCAATCTCCATCCGCCGCTTGTACGAAGAGGGGGATCGCGCCGTGCTGGCCGCCGCTGCCGACCGGGTAAAGGCGGAGGCCAAATGAGTGTTCGGGTTTACGCATGCCCAGCCACGCGGTGAGGTTGCTCGGAGCATCGGCAACGTGAATATTGATCGAAATGTCGGGGCAGGCTTGGCGCATGCGGCATTAGTGGCGCCAACCGCGGAGACAGGACATGACCCCTTCACTGCAAGACGTTTCGGATCGGCTTGAGACTGTAGCGGGTTCTGAAGTTGATCCGCCGACGCGAGCCGTCGGCAGATCACGGTTGTTCCAGACCGCTCAGGCGGTCTTGCTCTTCCTCGGGCTCAAAGCGCCTAGCAGCGCCTCAGCTGCCTCGCTCGATGATGCTGGGTTCTGACCCGTGATAAGCTGGCCATCGACGACTGTGTGGACGCCCCAGTCCTTGACCTTGGAGAAAACCGCGCCGAGGCTGATCAGCTCGTCCTCGACCAAGAACGGCACGACATTCGTGAGACCTACGGTCTCCTCCTCGCTATTGGTGAAGCCGGTGACGTAGCGTCCCTGCACAAACGGCGTGCCGTCGGGACTGGTCACGCGATGCAGAACGCCCGGTGCGTGGCAAACGAGGGCGATCGGCTTGCCGGCCGCGATGAAGGATCCGATCAGCTTGATCGAATTCGGATCTTCGGCCAAATCCCACAGCGGGCCGTGGCCGCCGGGGTAGAAGACCGTGTCGAAGTCCTTCTGGTCGACACTGTCCAGGCGCACGGTTTCTGCGAGCTGCGCCTTGGCAATATCGTCAGCACTGAAGCGCCGTGTAAGGTCGGTCTGGAACATAGGCTCGTCGCTTTTCGGATCGAGAGGCGGCTGGCCGCCCTTCGGCGAGGCGAGGGTGATCTCGGCGCCAGCGTCCTTGAAGACGTAGTAGGGGGCTGCCAGTTCCTCGAGCCAGAAGCCGGTCTTCTTGCCGGTGTTACCGAGAGTGTCGTGGGAGGTGAGTACCATCAGGACTTTCATTGTCGGATCCTTTTCTCAGGTGATGCCGCGCCAATGAGGCGTCGTAGTTGGTTGATTTGGAGCTCGATCGGCCGCGTCGGCCTGTCGATGCACGGATAATGGCACCTGCCCATGTATTTCAGAAATTTATTTCATTTATTTTATATATTCATGTCAGATTATATCTCGATGAGATACGATCTGAACCTGCTCCCGGTTTTCCTCGCCCTGATGGAAGAGCGGAGCGTGACACGGGCAGCAGCGCGACTGGGCATCACCCAGCCGGCGCTGTCCAATTCGTTGAACCGCCTGCGCGACACCCTCCGGGATCCGCTATTCATCCGGGAAAGGTATGGCATAAAGCCGACGCAATTGGCTGAGGAGATCGCTCCGACGATCGAAGCAGCGCTGGCGCAACTGGACGATCTCATTTTGAACCAGCAGGAATTTCAGCCAGCAAAGGCCGAACGGCTGTTCACGCTTGCCCCCAACAGTTACGTGGAGCTTGTGTTGATGCCGGCCCTCGTCGCGAGGACGCGTGAGCTGGCGCCTGGTATCAAGCTCCGCATGACAGCATTTGGCAACGATCTCGCCGAGACCGGCGTCATTTCCGGTACCACGGCCATGGTGATTGGCCGGATCGTCGATCCGCCGGGCAATCTTGTCGTCCAGCATCTTATGGACGATGGGCTCGCCTGCGCGGTGCGCAAGGATCATCCCGACGTTCGAGACCATATTTCCCGAGAACAGTATGAAAGGCTCAAGCACGTGAACGTGCTCCCGCCGGGCCGGCTGCGGGCGGGCCTCTTCCAGGCATTGGAGCAACAAAACCTCAAGCGAGAGATTGCCCTTTCTGTCACGCACTTCCTGGCCGTGCCAGAGATGCTTGCCGTTACGGATTACTGCGCAACGCTGCCGAGACTGATCTGCCGCAGCCTTGAGAGGGATCCGCGCCTGAAGATACTACCGCCGCCCGTCGACCTCGGCACTTTTCCAGTGCAGATGGCTTGGCACATTCGCTACCGCCACGACCCAGCCCACAGGTGGTTGCGTTCGATGATCGGCGAATTGGCAAAAGAAATGGCGTCGGAGACCTAAGACGGCTTTCTTGTATCCGCGTTGATGTCCGCAAAGGCCAAACCGGGCCATTCATCGTGCCGTATGCCGAGCACCAGATCCGGACTTGCCCGAGCTACCAGCAAGCGGCAGCTAGGGTCGCACCATGCCGCCAACTAAGTGCTGTCCGTCACGACCGACTATACCAGCCTCTTCGGCGGCGAAGCCGCGACCAGCGGCCGCGACGCGCTGATCGCGCAGTGGCAGGGTCTGCTTCCGGGTTTCGACGCCACCCAGCACCTTATCAGCAACATCATTGTCGAAGGCGCAGGCAATGACGCGGTTGCACGCAGCCATGTCTGCGCAGCCCACTGGATCACGGGCGGTTCTGGACGGTCGGTGGCAGCTATCTCCACTAGCTGGTGCGGACGCCGGAAGGCTGGCGCGTCAAGGCAATTTCCATCCGCCGTTTGTACGAAGAGGGGGATCGCGCCGTTCTGGCCGCCGCTGCCGACCGGGTAAAGGCGGAGGCCAAATGAGTGTTCGGGTTTGCGCATGCCCAGTCGCGCGGCGAGGTTGCTCGGAGCATCGGCAACGTGAATATTGATCGAAATGTCGGGGCAGGCTTGGCGCATGCGGCATTAGTGCCGCCAACCGCGGAGACAGGACATGACCCTTTCATTGCAAGAGGTTTCGGATCGGCTCGAGATCGAACAGCTGCTTGTTCGCTATTGCTATGCTGTGGACGATCGCGACTGGGACGCCTATCGCAAAATATTCACACTCGATGCCGTGCTTGACGACACTGTAACAGGTGGAATCAGGAGCGGTGTGGATGAGCATGTCGCTTACATGAAAGGCGCCCTTTCGAAGATATTGATCTCGCAGCACGCCATTTCGACAATCCTTCTGGATCTCCGAGGGGATGAGGCCAGCGCGCGCGTGCATTGTTCATGCCCGATGGTGGTCGACCTCGGCGAAGGCAAAAGGCAGGTCTTCTTCCAGGGGCTCTGGTATCGCGACCGCGTCGTACGCACGTCCGAGGGCTGGCGCATAAGTGAACTTGTCGAGGAAGGCTATTGGAATCACAATTTGCCGGAGGGGTTCGCGTTCTGACGTCTGTTACGCGCTGCGCTGGATTCGCCACGGACGCCGTTTTCAGACGTGGTAGCTACTGGCGCAACACGGTGTTCTTGGTGCCTTCTTCGACCTGGTCGATGACCAGCAGCTTGACCGGATCGGCGCCGACATTGATCGCCTGATGCCATTGCCCGATCATCTCGATGATGAAATCACCTGTTTGATAGGTGTTGCTCTTGCCGGTCTCGACGTTGGTGACCTGAAGCGTGCCGGCCTCGACATAGGCATAGCGCGGAAACGGATGCTTGTGGACCGGCAAGGTCGCGCCCGGCGCGATCTGATAGGCCGAGACCAGGACCTGGACGTTCTTCTGGGGCAGCGTGATCGGCTGGCCGGACGCGGTCTCGGTGCGAGAGGCAAGCGGGGTCACGACAACCGGCGTCCCGCTGGCATCCAGCGCCTGGGCGCTGTTTGCAAACAGTGCAGCCGTGAGCAGCAGCGTCGGTGCCAAGATTTTTCGCATGATTCCCCCCGAACTGCGTCAGCATTGCGCAGCAAGCTTTGAGGCGCAAGCTTGTCTGTTCAGGAGCGCCTTATCCAGCTCTTCTGAACATGCCCGGCGTCATACCATGCATGGCCCGGAATGTACGGGAAAAATGGCTCTGGTCGGCGAAACCCGCCGTAATAGCGGCGTCGGCGAGGCCAAATCCCTGTTCGATCAGCGCGCTCGCCCGGCGCAATCGCCGGTCGCGGATATAGGCCGCCGGCGTCAGGCCAATTGCCTTGTTGAAGTCGCGGATGACCTGGAACCGGGTCACGCCAGCCGCGCCGGCAAGCCGCTTGAGGTCGAGCTGCGAGCCAAGCTCGCTTTCGACAAGATCGCGGTACAGCGAAAATCTTCGCTGCGATCCGCAGCTTTCAATCTCTTCGGCCGGTCCGCTCGAGTCGCCATGCCGAACGATCAGTTGTCTCAGCGCCACGAGCAGGGACGTCTCTGCCGTCATTGTGTCCGGGGATGTCGAGCCCTGGTGCGCTGCCGTCAATGCTGCGGCGAGACTGCTGTCTTCGATCGTCGCGCGCGAAAACGCCGGAGCGCCGTCGCGGCCGAGTTCGCGGGTAAGCGCGGTCATCATCGGCACCGAAGGATAAAATGTCCGGTAGGCCCAGCCTTCATCCGCCCCGCGTTCGCCGTCATGCCACTCTTCAGGATTGACGACGGCAATGGCGCCCGCCGGAGCGAGAACGCTTTGACGGCCGATGCGAATGCGCTCGCAGCCGGAGGTGATCAGGGCGATCACATAGGTCGGGTGCGTGTGCAGGTCGTAGCGGTGCTGGGTGAAGCGCGCCTTGAACAGGCCCAGGTCGGGGAAGCACGGATGGCGCCAGTATTTCCCGGTCTCTGCCGCTTCGATTGTCTTTGCCATGGTCAATCCGGTTCAAGACGCTTTTCGTCTGGCCTTCTATATGGCTGGCAGGACCAAACCGCGCCGCCTTGCCGGCGTGAAAGGAGGCATCATGCTGCATAATGACCCCATCGCCGCGCTGACACCAGAGGTCATAGGCTGGCGGCACCATATCCATGCCAATCCGGAGCTCGGATTCAATGAATACGAAACGGCGCGTTTCGTTGCAGAGAAGCTGCGCTCCTTCGGCGTCGACGAGGTGCATGAAGGGATCGGCGGCACCGGCGTCGTCGGTGTCCTGCGCAGCGGTGGCGGCGCACGCGCCATCGGCCTTCGCGCCGAACTCGACGCGCTTCCGGTGCTGGAGAAAACCGGCTTGGCCTATGCCTCCAGGAAAGAAGGAGTAATGCACGCCTGCGGCCATGACGGCCACACGGCGATGCTGCTCGGCGCCGCCAAACTGCTCAGTCAATCGCGCACCTTCGACGGCACCGTCACGTTCATCTTTCAGCCGGCCGAGGAAAACGAGGGCGGCAGCATGCGCATGATCGAGGACGGCCTGTTCAAGCGCTTTCCGGTCGAGGCGGTCTATGCGGTCCACAACTGGCCGGGCGTCAGGCTGGGAACGGTCGCCGCCCGCGCTGGTGCGCAAATGGCGGCCGTGGACAATTTCGAACTGATCTTCGAGGGTCTTGGCGCGCATGCCGCGATGCCGCAGCTCGGCGATGACCCGATCCTGGCCGCCAGCGCCTTTGTGCAAGCCGTCCAGCGCATCGTCAGCCGCTCGGTCGACCCGCAAAGCGCGCTTGTCGTCAGCCTCACGCAGATCCACGGCGGCAATGTCGGCAACATCGTGCCGGGCAAGGTCTGGCTGCAAGGCACCTGCCGCTTCTTCGAGCCCGGCCTTTCCGATCACTGCGAGAGGCTGATCGGGGAGATCGCACAAGGCATTGCCGCCGCGCATTCGCTCAACGCCAGGCTCGACTACCGGAAGGGCTATCCGCCGCTGATCAACACGGCGGACGCGACGGCCCACGCCGTCGAGGCGGCGGCATCCGTCGTCGGCCGGGAGAATGTCTTGACCGGGTTCAGCCCCAGTCTCGGCTGCGAGGATTTCGCTTTCATGATCCGCGACGCCGGCGGCTGTTATGCGTGGATCGGTGCCGGGGAGGTCGGCCCCGGCGAAGGCCTACATGGCGACCGCTACGTTTTCAACGACGAGATCGTGCCGACGGTGATGCGCTATTACGTCAACCTCGTCGAGCAGACGCTTCCGCGGGCCGGTCCTTCTACAGCAGTTTTTCCGGCGTGATCGGCAACTCCCGGATCCGCTTGCCTGTGGCGTCGAAGACGGCATTGGCCACCGCAGCGGCAACGCCTGTGGCGCCGAGCTCGCCGATGCCCTTGCCGCCGATCGGGCTGGCATGCTCGTCCACCTCGTCGACGAAGTGGATTATGATGTCGCCGGGAATGTCGGCATTGACCGGAATGGCGACCCCGGAAAGGTTCTTCGACAGGAACCGCCCAAGCACCGGTTCGTGCCTGCTCTGCTCCATCGCCGCCATGCCCCAGCCCCAGATGATGCCGCCCGTCATCTGGCTGCGTGCGGTGCGGGGATTGACGATGCGGCCGGCGCTGTAGCTGCCGACGGCGCGACGAAGCCTGAGCAGGCCGAGCCCCGGATCGACGCCGACCTCCATGAAAATCGCGCCGAAAGTGCGCATGGCGAGGCCTTTGCCATGCTGCGCCGGATCGAACGAGCCGGAGCCGATGATCTCGCCGATGTCGGTATGGCTCATAACGCCGGCGATCGTCTGACCGCCGGCAGCGCCTTTGCGGCGAATCTTGCCGTCCTGCATCTCCACCTCGTCCGGCAGCAGATTGGCAAGACGGGCAAGCTGCGAACGCGCATCTTCGGCGGCGGCAAGCACCGCCGCGCCCACCCCCATGGTCGATGACGAGCCATAAGTCGGTCCCGCCTCCGGCAGCTGCGTATCGCCCATTTCCAACTCGATCTTCGCCATCGGCAGGCCCAGCACGTCGGCCGCGATCTGCGGAAAGATGGTGAGTGTTCCGGTCCCTATGTCCTGGGTGCCGGTGCGGATGAGCACCCTGCCGTCCCTGTGCAGCCTGACCTCGGCTGCAGGTGTCGGGTGGCGGAAACAGCCCATGCTGCAGGTTGCCATGCCGTAGCCGATCAGCCAATCGCCATCGCGTTGCGGCTTGCGCGGGCGCTCGCGCCAGCCGAACAGGCGGGCGCCTTCCTCATAAGCCTCGCGCAGCTTCTTCGATGACCAGGGCTGGCCGGTGGCCGGATCCGTGTCCGCATGGTTGATCAGACGCAGGTCGAGCGGATCGATGCCGAGGCGGTGGGCGAGCTCGTCCATCGCGCTTTCGAGGGCCCAGGTACCCGGACCCTCGACCGGCGCGCGCAGCGCCGTCGGCATGGCGACGTTCGCGCGCTCGACACGCTGGCTGAGACGCATGGCCGGCGTGGCGTAAAGACCCTTCGAGGCTTCGGTGGCGAACTCGACGAAATCGTCGCTCACGGTGGTCAGGTTGACCACGTCCTGTTGCACGGCGGTCAGCTTGCCCGACCTGTCCGCAGCCAGCACGATCTTCTGTGCCATGCGCGGCTGGTAGCCGAGGCAGGAATAGGCATTGGCGCGGCTCAGCGCCAGCCTGACCGGGCGCTGCATGATGCGCGCCGCGGCGGCGGCCAGCACCTGATGAGGCCAGATCCAACCCTTGCCGCCGAAGCCGCCGCCGGTATGGCGGGAAATCACGCGGACCTTCCCGGCGGGGACATTCAAACGGGCGGCAAGCACCTGGCGGACACCATAGACGTGCTGCGTGGCGTCGTGCAGCGTCAGCTCTCCGTCGTTCCACTCAGCGAGCGTCGCCGAGGGCTCCATGGCGTTGTGGTGGCGCGACGGCTGCAGGTAGACGGCTTCGACCATGGCGGCTGCGTCGCTAAGCCCGCGGTCGACGTCGCCCTTGGTAAATGTCGGCTCCAGGAACAGGAAGCCGCTCTCCCTCGGCACGACCGCAGCCTTGTCGATGGCGGTCCACTCCGGCGGTGCCGGCAATTCCGGCTCGGCGAACTCGAAGCGCAATGCGACGTGGCGGGCACCGGCCTCCGCCGCCTCCAGCGTCTCGCCCAGCACAATGGCAAGCGGCTGACCCTCGTGACGTATCTCGTCGCCCTGCATGGGCATGAAGCTCTGCGCTGCCGGTGGGCCTTCGGCCTGCTGCATCTGCGTATCGGGCTCGGCCCTCGGCGATGCGAACCGGCCGAATTTGGGCATGTCCTCATGCGTGAGCACACGCACGACGCCCTTCTCGGCGAGCGCGTCGTCGACCATGATCGAGGTCACGCGGCCGGCCGGAACGGGCGCGGTCACGAGTACCGCATAGAGCAGGTCGGGGGCGAAATAGTCGGCCGCATAGCGGGCGCGGCCGGTGACCTTGACGCCGCCGTCAGGGCGGGCAACAGGCTGGCTGATCATCATGACGGCATCCTCGCTGCTCTTTCGGTCGCCCGCAAAGCGGCGGTCTTGGCCAGTTCGATCTTGTAGGCGTTCTGCGACAAGGGACGCGCTTGGGCAAAGGATTGCTCGATAGCGGTGCTCAACGTCTCGCGATCGCCGATTTCGGCACCGGCGAGCTGCTCCTCGGCGGCGCTCAGCCGCCACGGCCGCAGCGCCACCGACCCCAGCGCCAGGGCGGCCCGACGGATGGTTTGGCCGTCCATCTCCAGCACAGCGGCGGCAGAGACGATGGCGTATTCGTAGGATTCGCGCTCGCGCACCTTGAGGTAAGCCGATCGCGGCGCCGGCGCCGGCAGCTCGATTGCCGTGATCAGTTCGCCTTGCTGCAACACATTGTCTGCCTCGGGCCGCGTGTCGGGAAGCAGGTGGAATTCCGCTGCCGGAATGCGCCGGCCGCCGCTGCGGTGCGCGGTGACGATGACCGCATCAAGTGCTGCCAGCGCCAGGGCCGGGTCGGATGGCTGGGTGGCGACGCAATCCTCGGTCCAGCCGAATATCGCGTGATTGTCGTTGATGCCATGCAATGCCGAGCAGCCGGAGCCGAGCTGACGCTTGTTGCATGGCAACTGCTCTTCGGCACGGAAATAGGCACAGCGCGTCTTCTGCAGAAGATTGCCGCCTATCGTTGCCAGGTTTCTCAGCTGCGGCGATGCGGCGTTGAGGATCGCCTGGCTCAACACCGGATAGTCGCGCACGACCAACGCATGCTGCGCGACATCGTTGAGATGCGTCAGCGCGCCGATCGTCAAGCCGCCGCCGGGCAGTGTTTCGACCTGATCCAGCCCGTCGAGGCGGGAGATGTCGATGATCCGGGTCGGCTCGGCAATGCCAAGGCGCAGCCAGTTGAGCAATTCGGTGCCGCCGGCGAGAAAGGCGCTGTCCGGCGCGGCACCGGCTGCGATCGTGTCACCCAGGCTGTCGGCGCGTGCATAGACGAATGGGGTCATTGGCTCGCCCTCCCGGCCGCTGCGCGCACCGCCTCGACGATTTGCGGATAGGCCGAGCAGCGGCACAGATTCCCGCTCATCCATTCGCGGATCTCGGCATCGGAGCCGGTATGTCCCTCCTCGATCAGCGCCGCCGCTGACATCACCTGGCCGGGCGTGCAGAATCCGCACTGAAAACCATCATGATCGATGAACGCCTGCTGCACGGGATGAAGCGCATCGCCGTCTGCCAGCCCTTCGATCGTGGTAACCTCGCGTCCCTCGCAGGACACGGCAAGTATCATGCAGGCATTCACACGCCGCCCGTCGAGGTGCACGGTGCAGGCGCCGCACTCGCCGAAATTGCATCCCTTTTTCGTTCCGGTCAGATGAAGCCGCTCGCGCAGCAGGTCGAGCAGCGTGACGCGGGGATCGAGATCGGAAAGGCTGTGATCCTCTCCGTTCACCCGCAACCTCAATAGGTGCCGATCGTGGAAGTTCATGTGGGGTACCTCGAAGCACATGCCGTACTCGCCGCAAGGACTTGTCCAGCAAGCAGCCACCCACCTGTCGAGGCGAAATAGGGCGGTCGATTCCGGTGAAAAGGCGCTGCCGGTCAGGGAAGGCTAAAAAACGCGCATTCGAGATTTGCGGCGGAAAGGCCCTGAATGCCGCCGCAAAAAGTGCACTGGCACCGTAATTCGGGTGTGAAGTAACGCTGAAAGATTTATGGAGTAACGCATCAGCTTGGTTAGCCAGTTTCGTGGGAGTCATTTGCCGATATAGGCGGCCAGCTCGTCAGGTGTCCCCATGGGAAAGGCGCGTTTCAGATGGTCGAGGAATGCGGAGACGCGCGCGCTCAGCAGCCGCCGAGAGGGATAGAGTGTCCACAGGGCGATGTCGGGTCCCTCGACATCCCCCCAAAGTACCAGCGTTCCGTCCGCCAGATCATGGCTCACTAGCGACACGGGAAGGCGTCCCGCGCCGACGCCCGCTCGCACTGCATCCCGGACCATGATGAGCGACGACAACGCAAGGACGGGCTCGATCGCGATTGTTAACCGGCCAGTTGGCGTTTTCACCTCCCAAGCCCCGCGATCTGTCGAACGCATGACGGCCGGGGTCGCCAGGCCTTCGGCCGGCAGGGCGAGGTCAGGACTTGCCACGACCACCAGCCGATCACGCAGAAAGGCTCGCCCAACGAGGCTCTCATCCGGATCCGGATTGACCCGGATCACCAGGTCAAATCCCTCTTCGATCATGTCGACGACGCGGTCTTCGGTCGTGACCTCGAGCCTGACCTCCGGGTATTTCAGGGCGAAGCCGGCGGCGATCTTCCCCATCGCGATCTGTGCGAACAGCAATGGGGCGCTGATCCGCAACCGGCCGCGCGGCCTTTCGCCGCCTGAGGCGATCGCCGCCGTCGTCTCTTCGAGCTCGGAAAGCAACCGGCCCGCGCGCTCGAAAAGCGCGCGTCCTTCTTCCGTCAGCTTTAACGCGCGCGCGCCACGCTCAAACAGCCGTAGATCCAGACTCGCCTCCAGCTCCGCCACGCGTCGGGACAAGGTGGCCTTCGGGCGCCCGGCAGCGCGGGCGGCCTTACCGAAGCCCCCGTGGCGGGCGACCAGATTGAAATCAGCAAGGGCAAGTAGATCCATGTGTTCCACCTGTGGGACGGCGTGTTCAGATATCATGCCTACCGACACAAATGTGGATCACTAATTTTCTGAGACGCCATCCGGCTCAACTCAGGAGTAATCCCATGACCATTCTCGTTACCGGCGCGACCGGCAATGTCGGCCGCAACGTAGTCGAACAGCTTGTGAAGCGTGGCGCCGATGTGCGCGCTTTGGTTCGCGATCCCTCGAAGGCCAATTTCCCCGCTGGCGTAGATGTCGTGCAGGGTGACCTGCTCGATGTCGATTCCCTGCGCAAGGCGTTCTCCGGCGTCTCCACCCTTTTCCTGCTGAACGCGGTGGTGGCCGACGAATACACTCAGGCGCTGGTAGCGCTGGCCGTTGCCCGTGAGGCCGGCATCGAGCGGATCGTCTATCTGTCGGTGATCCACAGCGACATCTACGTCAATGTGCCGCATTTCGCGGGCAAGTTCGGCGTCGAGCGGATGATCGAACAGATGGAGCTCAACGCCACCATCCTGCGGCCCGCCTACTTCATGGACAACGACATCACGATCAAGGACGTGGTGATCGGCTACGGCATCTATCCGATGCCGATCGGAGCCAAGGGCATCGCCATGATCGACGCGCGGGACCTGGGCGAGATCGCCGCGATCGAACTCCTCCGCCGTGAGCAGGCCGCCGCGCCGCTGCCGTTCGACCGCATCAACCTGGTCGGCCCCGACACGCTGACTGGCACGGACGTCGCAGCGATCTGGACGGACGTCCTCGGTCGACATATCGCGTATCCCGGCGACGACACCGCCGGCTTCGAGCAGAACCTGCGGCAGTTCATGCCGAGCTGGATGGCGCTCGACATGCGCCTGATGGCCGAGCGCTTCCTCACGGACGGCATGGTCCCCGACGCCGGCGATGTCGACCGGCTGACCGCGCTGCTTGGCCGGCCGTTGCGCTCGTATCGCGACTATGCGGCCGCAATTGCCGGCTGAGCTCCAGCACTGATAACCTTCTGTCCCAGGAGACACATCGTGATCTACTCGACCGCTGCCGTTCCGGTGAATCCCGGAGGCGAGACCAGGCTGACCCGTGCGCAGATATGGCAGGGCCTCGAACTCAAGGCGCGCGACGCCCGCCTGTTCCTGCCCGCAGGCCTCTGCACCCGTTGCGACGTCGTGGAGGACAGCGCGACCCGCTTCGTGCGCCAAGCTACGATCGCCGGTGCTGATCTGCGCGAAATCATCATGATCGAGCCGGAAAGCAAGGTCACCTTCTTCCAGGCGGCCGGTCCGCGCGAAGGCGCGGAAATCGCCTTCATAGCTAGTCGTCGGGTCATTCACATCAGAAAGTTGCGCCAACGGCAATTGCAACCAGCTGGTGAGCGAGCTGCTTCATAAGCACGGACGAAACGCAAAGCCAGTCCGTCAAAACGCGGGTGTAGATGACGTACTGATTCACGGCCTTGTCCAGTTCAAGCGTTGTGCCTGACAAGGTGGTGGCCGAAGCATTGTCTAACGTCAACGTTCGTTGTGACTGACCAAACGCTGAATAGCGGCGAACCCAAAGGCTCCCCAACGCAACGTACCCCGACTGTGCGCGTTCTAGTGAAATGGGAGGGCGCCATAGCCGATCTGACGGGGGTGGTCTGATGACAAGTCGGAGCAACAGGGATGGCAAAGTTTAAAGAAGCCCTTGAGCGCGGGAAGAAAGCTCGCCGTCAGCAGGAGGAGCCCGTCGGTGGCGCGCAGATGGGGAAGCGAGATGCCCCCATGGCGGACTTCAGCGAGCAAGCAAAGGCTTGGCTAAACGACGTCGTGATTGCATCGCTGGAGGCGGCCAAGGCTGACGTGGCAGGCGAGGTGGCTATCGACATAGACACCGCGCCACGCCGGCAGGTCAAAGCTTTAACCCCGTCGATTCGTTTCCAGATCTACAGGAAGCGAGAATTGGAGAAGACGCCTAGAAGAACCTTTACGGTCAACGTTAAGGTGAGCGGGGCGGTGTCCGTATCTTCGCCGGGGATGGTGACCAAAGATGTGGGAAACATGGGGGATAGGTCCGACCTACGGGTCCGCACCGAACGTGGTCGAAATTGACGCAGCCAAACGGAAGGTTATTGCCGAAGTTGTGCGGCGGTGGATCACTTCAGAGGTAATCCGCAATTACCTTCGCAACCTGCTAAATCTGCCCGTAGAACGGGAGCTGCCGGCTGAGCAAAAGCATTTGCTGCAGGAACTTGATCGGGCCGACAAAGAGTGACTGCATGGCGCTCCATTGGTTCTCCCCGCCGGTCCCTGTCAGCACCGAGGGTAGCGGTTCGACGCGGAAGGTTAGCAACGCTGAAGCAGCCGCTGAGGAACTCCTGAAGTGGACCAACCATGGCCTTCAGTGGAACCTCGCGGTGCACGTATGCCTCGCTGTGATTGCCGACGAGATGGAGCCTGAGGAGTGCCGCAAGGCATTCTTGGCGGCTGCCAAGGAAGAGGGGTTGGTGCTACGCTCGTCTGATAGGGCCGAATGTGCCAGTTACCCGAGCCCAGTTCCCAAACATTCCTGATCCCTAATGCAACCATTCCCTCATCTCCGAGTTGCGCGACAGGCGGGGAAGCTCGGCCGACATGACAAAGCACGACAAAGCCGAACAAGTCCCTCGCAGAGCCGTTCGGCACCAAGGAAGGGGAATGCGATGCGTGCATATTGGTTGATGCGCATTGCCGCGCTTGCTCTCAATGCCGCGCCGGCGGCAGGGGAACCTTCGGTCGAGCGAGGACTCTATGTCTCCATCATCGGCGGCTGCCACGATTGCCACACCGAAGGATATAGCGAAAGTGGCGGCAAGATCGATCCGGCCAAGGCTTTCAAGGGAAATGCACTCGGCTTTCAGGGACCGTGGGGAACCAGCTATGCGGCAAACCTACGGCTGACGGCCGCCGACCTCACAGCCGACGGCTTCGTTTCATATCTTCGAGGCCTTGAGACTTATCCACCGATGCCAGGGTATAACGTACGGGCGATGAGCGATGAGGACAAGAAGTCGCTCTATCTCTATATTCGCACGCTCGGTGACGCAGGCGAGCGAGCGCCGGCTTTCGTGCCGCCTGGCGACAGGGTCCATACGCCTTATATTGTTCTCGCCCCGCCCTTGTCGCCGCCCGCCTGCACACGCGATTTCGATTGCGGTGTAGGAGAAGTCTGCGATCCCGGCGGCTCCGGGCAGTGCATGAAGAGATAACGCTCAGACCACCTGGCCGCCATCGCGCACTGGCGTTCGCTGGCGACCAGCTCTACTTCGCCATCCAGGTCCGGGGAGCAGAGCGTCAACTTCCGACATGAACTTACCGATCTAGCATTGCAGGAAACTGACCATTGCTGACACCGGCCGGCCTTTCTCAAGACCCAACGACCTGGGGTCACCTACGGCTGCAACAATGTCGAGGGTGCCGCCGAGGAACTCATGAAGTGGACCAAGATGGGACCTAAGTGGCGGAAGGCTGTGCAAGTGTGCATCGAGGCCGTCGGGGACCGGGCTACCCCGGAGGAAGCCCGTAAGGCCTTCGAGGCTGCTGCCAAGGAGGAAGGGGTGTTACGGCAATCTGGCTAGCCCTGTTACCGCTCACCTTGCCACTATCGATGCGTCTCGAGCCGCATCAATCTAAAGAATTTTGGTCACCAGATTGTCCAGCCGGGAGTTCTTGCGGTAAGTCAATCGCACCACACCGGCACCTAAGACGCCAGTGATGGCACCGCCGAGAACGTCGGTAAGGTAGTGAGTGCCGATGTAAATTCTCGACCAGCAAATCAGAAATGCCATGATGAAGAGCGCAATCGTCCGGCGCGGGAGGCCTTGCATCGCAAAGGCCGCAACAATCGCAATGGCGGCTGTCGCGTGATCGGACGGGAATGACCAGTCGGCGCTGGGCGCAATCAACAAGTGGGTCACACCGGCATCGTAGGGCCGCATCCGATGCACGAACAGAAGAATGAACTGGTTGATCGCAAGGCCGAGCAGGAACGCCAGACCGGCCGACAAGGCCGCGTGACGGACATGGTAGCGGTCGACCTTCGCCCACCATTGTAGGGCCACGGCCAGCACCATCAGCGGAACGCCGATCTGTGAGACGCCAATCATTGCTCTATCTAGGAAAGGGCTGAGCCCGGCTGCCGCGTTGATCCAGTGAGTGAGAGCTGCATCCATTGTTTGGTTCCGTTATTGACCGCGAGGTGGGTTGTGAAGGCTTTTGATGAACGCCGCATCCATCAGATTTTTGAAGTCAGCGTCTGGCTCAAGGGTGCGCACGCCCTGATCGAATGCCTTGGCGGTGTCCTGCTTTATCTCGTCACCACAGACACCATTGCCTCGTGGGTCAATGCCTTCACCCAAGAGGAATTGATCGAAGATCCGAATGATTTCGTAGCTGGCTATCTGTCGCAGATGGCAGGCCATTTTTCCGTCGCCAGCAAGGAGTTCTACGCCTTCTACCTGCTCAGCCACGGCCTGATAAAGCTGCTATTGGTCGTCGGCCTTTTGCGAGGCAAGCTCTGGTCGTACCCGGCCTCCCTCGTCGCGCTGGGCGCATTCATGGTCTACCAAGTCTACCGCTATTCCTATACCCACTCTCCGGGCCTGCTCGTACTGACCGTCTTCGATGCGGTCGTCATGGTGCTGATCTGGCACGAGTGGAGGATCGTGCGACAGCACAGGCCCGCGTGACGTGTCAGCCGCGCCTCCGGTCAAGCCACTGCACGGCAGACCAACACAGAATGGCCCAAGCAGAGCGCGCGTCAGTTTGTTCCTGAAGGCGCCCGTTGCGAACGATCATTTGTGCTGGTCCGCTGCGGGCTCTTTAACGTCAAGCGTTGGTGGCCGGGTGGGCTAAAGGAAATCTTTGGGGACATTGAGGCTGAGTTGGTCGGGACCAAAATGAGCTGCGAACGATGCGGCAAGACGACTTCATGCAGCCGAGACATACAACCCAATGGCGCGAGCGGCAGGGCATTCGGATTAGGCGGCTTGCCCAGATAAAGGTTGTTCGGCGGGTCCTTTGGAGGGATGAGGATTGAAAAAGACGCTATTGACCTGAGGCAATCAAGGCTCATCGATTGCACGCGATAACCGGCCCATGCTAACTGATGACAGTCGCCTTACTTCCCACTTCGACCCCAATACGTTCGGCTCAGGGCGACACATTTGGCAGCCCTCGCGCTTGCCAGTGGTGCAACAATCAAAAGATTGATGGTCTATGCCCTTTGAGTTCACGACCCGAAGCCCTGGCGGTCCGATCCCTTTCATCATACTGCCCGGCACTTCCCTGATCTTTGTTGGATCAAACGGCGGAGGCAAGACGCGCCTCGCCGTCGAAATAGAGAACCAACTTCGGCTGCGCGCGCACCGTATTTCCGCCCATAGGGCACTCTCGCTGAAGCCCACGGTCGCCAAAATCAACGAGGAGGTAGCGTTGCTGGGGCTTCGGACCGGCCATACTGGCATAGGTGCGAGCTTTGATCACCGTGTAGGAAGTCGCTGGCATGGGGACATGGCAACTGGGCTCCTCAATGACTTCGACGTCCTGCTTCAAGCCCTTTTTGCCGATCAGATGAATAAGACGCTGCGGACCCACCAAAAGGCCAGAGCCGGTGACACATCTCCGGCCGAGATGACGAAGTTCGAGCTTCTTGCCGACATTTGGCAGCGGCTTCTTCCTAACCGCAGGCTCGTGATCTCCGGTGATGACATTCGGGTTCAGGTCGCGGGATCGGATACCGAATACAACGCTAAGGATATGAGCGATGGCGAGCGCTCAGTGTTCTACATGATTGGCCAAGTTCTCGCCGCCGACCCGGACATACTTCTGATCTTTGACGAGCCGGAGCTTCATGTTCATAGATCCATCATGGCCAAACTATGGGACGAGCTTGAGGCGGCACGGCCGGATTGCGCTTTCATTTTCATCACGCATGACCTCGAGTTTGCCGCGTCCCGCATTGCCGGAAAATTCCTAATCCGCGACTATGACCCTAAGGCCGGTTGGACAATCGAACCGGTTCCAGAGGATACTGGTTTTGATGAAGAGATTGCGACGCTTATCCTCGGCAGCCGACGTGCAATTCTGTTTGTCGAAGGCAGCAAAACCAGTCTCGACACAGCTGTTTTTCGCTGTTGCTATCCGGAATGGACTGTCATTCCGCGCGGTTCTTGCGAAGAAGTAATTCATTCCGTCGTCACAATGAGGGCCAATGCCCATCTTACGCGGGTGACCTGTTCGGGGATCGTCGATGCCGACGACTATTCTGCGGAAGAGGTTGCCAATTTGGGTAAGCTCGGCGTCGCCGTATTGCCGGTTTCGGAGATAGAGAACCTCTTCCTGCTGCCTGACGTGGGACGCGCAATCGCGCAGCACGAGGGCTATCGTGGGGCAGACCTCAACGACCGGCTTGATACATTTCGGCAAGCTGTCATCGCCGACGTAACCCCCGCATCGGCGGCAAGCGCTGTCGCGCGGTACTGCCGCAGGCGAATTGACCGCACATTGAAGAAGATTGATCTCAGCGGCGCAAGCACGGTTGCGGACATTGCCACCGAATATGCTGTTAAGACATCTGCATTGGATGTGGCTGCAATCGGAGCGGCGGCGTCTGCCCGAATCAACGCCGCTGCCGCAGATCAGGACTTAGCCGAGCTGGCCAAGCACTATGACAACAAGGGATTGATGGCCCTTGTAGCGAGACATCTCAAGAACACACCATTGGGTGAGTTCGAAATGTGGCTAACACGCGCTCTGCGCAACAACCTCGTTCCCGAACTCACGCGAGCCCTACGCCGAGTTCTTCCAGAAATTCGTGCTCGATGAATAGGTGACGTGGGAAGCTGTCTCATCTTTGAGGACGAGCCGATAGTCGCCTGCCAAACGATGAGATGGCAAACAGGTGACACAAAAAAGTGCCAGGCAGGAGCGCTTCTTTGCTTCGAGCAACAAGTTGGCCCCGTCCGGCGTTACTACGTCAGGCCATTGCCTTCCCAAGCGCCCGTCTGGCGACCTCAAGCCGCGCCTCGTCGCCCCCATAGTCCTCCCCAACGCTGCCCGAGGAGTGCCCAAGGACTATGTCTTGGTCTGACTTGGTGACGCCGGCCAGTCGCAGCCGGTCTTTCATCAGGTGGCGAAGGGAATGGGTGGTGGCCTTAGGGTCAGACACGCAGGCGCGGACATGCTTGCCGAGGGCAGCGGAGGCTGACGCGGGACCACGGGGTCGACCATAGGCAGGGAACAGCATTGTGGCTTTGCCGGCGGCTTTGACGGCTTCCTTTGCGGCCTCAAGAGCGTCTCCTATCAGAGGGACGTTGCGACGTGACACTTTATTCTTGATCCGGCGGTCGTCATGCCACTCGACCGTGATGTGCGGAATGGCGTGGTCAAGGCACACGTCCGCGACACGAAGGCCTGAGACCTCAGCGAGGCGGCACCCGGTTCCATTTAGAATTGTCCAAATGTGTCGAAGGTCCGTCTTGGCATGGTAGGCAATGCGGGCGGTTATGGCTGCAACCTCGTCCAGGGTGAATGGCCGACGCTTGTCCTTGTCGGGCTCTGCCCTGTCCTTCGGCGCAGCCTCCAAGTTCATAAAGGGGTTGGTGGCGCCGGCTAAGTCAAATTCCCTTATGGCGTGGTTGATGACCGCACGGACCACGTTCAAGTAGCGGTCTACAGAAGACGCTTTGCGCCCATCGAGCATGTGATCGCGAACTTCCTTGGCGTCCTCGCGCTTGACGCTTGCCAGCTTGCGGTCCTTGCCAAGTGCCTCCACGACGAGCTTGAAGACCCGCTCAAGCTCCATCTGCTTCGTCTCGTCGTCCCCAACGCGTTCCTTAAGATAGAGCCTCTTGGCATCCTCAAGGGTCGGGGCTGGCGTACCCGAAGGGTTCAGCATCAGCCCGCGCGCCAATGCGGTGTCTGCCTCGGTCGGGAGGAAATCGGGGAGGGGGAGGTCGTCGTCGTCGTACTCGACACTGTCGAAATCTGGAACGTACTTGCCGGCAATCTTCTCGACAGCCTTCAATCTGGCCTGCCAGTCCGTGTCATGCTCGATCTCGTCGGCAAACGGGAAGTCGCGGTCTTGGCGGAAGCCCATCTTGCGGGCAGCAGCTATACCGTCGCGGAAATGACCCCACTCTGTCGGGGCCGGTCCTCTGGCGCGCTTGACCGCATCGGCTAAGAGTTTCTCGGCGTCGGCGTGAACCTTCGGATACTTCTTAAGGGCTTCTTGTTCGGTGGCGCCAAGCGGCACGAGGTGTTCCCGTTTGCCGAGAATGGCCCGAAGTTCCTCAGGAATTTTGCGCCTGTAGCGCCAGCCTGCCTTGCCACGTTTCTGTATGTGCTTCACATCAATCTTCATGCTCAGGGTACCCCGCAGTGTATCGCGCGGTGTATCTCTGGGGAAGCGGAAACCCTTGCAATCCTTGGGTTTCAAGCCTTTTCTGGTGATAGTGGCTCCCCGGGCCGGATTCGAACCAGCGACCAACCGGTTAACAGCCGGTTGCTCTACCACTGAGCTACCGGGGAACAGAGGCTCTTGCGTGAGTGGGGCAGCCTATAGCAAACCCGTTTCGGCTTTGCAAAGAAGCATTTCGCATTTTTTCGACGCTTTTTGGCGCGAGGCTTCCTGGCAGTGGCCGGCAAGCGCTCTCATATGAGCTGTCTCTCGCCTGTCACGGAACGGAAAAGGCCGTTGCGGCTTTCTCCGGGTGATGGTGCTACTGAAGCAAACGGATCGATATTTCACATGACGGCAATGAGCGACGACCAGCCACCGGCCCGGAAAATCTCGGTCTTCGGCCGCCAGTTCACCATGCCGCGCTCGCGCGGCCTCCGGATTGCGATCGGCGTCGTGCTGATCATCGGCGGCATTCTCGGCTTCCTGCCGATCCTGGGTTTCTGGATGGTGCCGATCGGATTGCTGGTGCTCTCCTACGAATTCGCGTTGGTGCGCCGTCACCGGCGCCGCTTCGTCGTCTGGTGGGAGCGACGCCGCCGGCCGGATTGAGGTTGCCCTGCTGACAGGCGGGAAACAGGGCAATTGTTTGAGAGCGGCGTGGTCATCACCGAGGCTGGTCGAAACAGCTTTCCAGGCGTTCGCAGAGCTCCTTGAGAACGGCGGTAGCCGATGCCAGCCGCGCCCGGTCGCGCGGCGGCAGGCTGTTTGCGCCTTCTATGCTGAGGCGATCGATGGCATAGCGCACAAGCTCTGCAGACTGCGACAATCCGCGCGGTGTGCCGTCTTTCGTAGCTGCTCGACCCATGGCGGAACCCTCCTTTCTGCCCAACGTGGCCGCCGGTTTCGGGTTCCTGTCGCCGAGGATCATCCTTAACGATAAGCTAATATGTTATTGCTAGCATGGCATTGCATTGATAAGCAGTGCCTCGATGTAGGAAGAACCGTTGGGAATGCATGGTGGCCGCTTGACGGCATTTTCGCCGCAACCTATTGGAGCCGGGTGGAACGCCGGGAGCAATGAGGCCTCGTGGCGGAGTGGTTACGCAGAGGACTGCAAATCCTTGCACCCCGGTTCGATTCCGGGCGAGGCCTCCAATGCCCGAGCTCCCGCGCGTCAGCGCCAGGGGGCTTCAGTTCCGGTCGAAACAGCCGCGGCCTTTGCGCGGCAAGCGGATGGTTGGAACATGAGCGCTGATTTTGCCGAACGCCGGGTGAAGATGGTCGACGGCCAGATCCGCACCACCGACGTGACCAGCGCACCGCTGCTCGAGGCTATGCTTGTCGTGCCGCGCGAGGCCTTTGTTGCCCCGGGCCAGCGTGACCTTGCCTATATCGACGAGGACATCCGCATCGCCGATACGGCCGATGGTCCGCGCTATCTGATGGAACCGTCGCCATTGGCCAAGCTGATGCAGCTGGCCGATATCGGCCCAAGCGATTCGGCACTCGATGTCGGCTGCGGCACCGGCTATGCGGCGGCGATCCTGTCGCGGCTGGCAAGGTCCGTGGTGGCGCTGGAAAGCGATCCGGCGCTGGCCGAGACCGCCACTTCGACGCTTGCGGCGCTGGGGTGCGGCAATGTCACCGTGGTCCAGGGACCGCTGCCGCAAGGCCATGCCGCCAATGGGCCTTACGACGTCATCCTGATCGGTGGCAGCGTCGGCGAGGTGCCGGCGGCGCTGTTCGACCAGCTTGCCGAAGGCGGCCGACTCGTCGCCGTGGAAGGGCAGGGCAATTCGGGCGTAGCCCGGCTTTTTTTTAAGACTGGGGGGGTTGTAACGGGAAGACGCGCATTTAATGCGGCAATTAAGCCACTACCGGGATTCGAACGCATTCCCGCCTTCGAATTCTGAGTGATTTTGCCTTGCAGCGAAGGCGTTGTCATGATCGCTTGCGTTTGAACAATCGTTGCTGATCTGCATAACCGGGCGTTTCTGGGGCTTTCAGCGGGGGAACGATAAAAAACGCGGCGCCGGCTGATCAGAAGGAGAAGCCAGCGTGGCGCAGTTCCCGTGCAAAACGAATGAGGGAATATAACGTGCCGTCTGTACGCAAGTTGCTTTTTACCGCCGTCCTCGTTTCGGCGACCGCGCTTTCTCCATTGGCCGCCTCGGCCGAAACCATTCTCGGGGCGCTGTCAAAAGCCTACCAGAACAATTCCTCGCTTAATTCTTCGCGCGCCGGCGCCCGCGTCACCGACGAGGGCGTTGCTATTGCCAAGTCCGGCTACCGCCCGACCATCACCGGTTCCGGAAGTATTGATTATACCGCCAGCCACAGCAACCGGTTGCACCGAAACATCTCGATAACCACCGGCAACTTCGGCGTCGAGATCGATCAGACGCTGTTTGACGGTTTTCAGACCAGGAACAATGTGGCGGCCGCCGAATCGCGGGTCCGCGCTTCGTTCGAAAGCCTGCGCAACGCCGAAGAAAACACTCTCTTCAACGCGGCAAGTGCCTATATGGACGTTATCCGCGACCGTCAGGTCGCCGTGCTGACCGAACAGAACCTGCAATTCCTGACCGAGCAGGCGCGTGCGGCGCGTTCGCGCTTCGAGGTCGGCGAAGGTACGCGCACCGACGTCGCGCAAGCCGACGCCCAGCGCGCCTCCGCGGTGGCGCAGTTGAGTGCCGCCCGCGCCACGGCGCTGGCAAGTGCTGCGACCTATCGCCAGGTCGTCGGCGACGAGCCGGGCAAGCTCAGGCCGGCTGCGCCGGTGTCGAAGCTGTTGCCGTCGAGCCTCGATGCGGCGATCGCGATCGCATCGGCCGAGCATCCGGCCATCCTCGCCACCGCGCATCTGGTCGACGCGGCGGCGTTTTCGGTGAAGTCTGCCGAAGGCGCGCTGCTGCCGCAGCTCTCGGCGTCGGCGGGTGTTTCGAGTGCCATTCGCGGCACCGCGCCGGGCTCGCTCTCCTCGACACAGGATGGCGTAACCAATTCGGCGAACATCGGCGCGACACTGACGATACCGATATATTCCGGCGGCCGCACTTCGGCACTGGTTCGCCAATCAAAGGAATCACTTAGCCAGGCCCGTATCGAGGTCGATGTCAGCCGCGACACCGTGCGCCAGGCTGTGACCTCCGCATGGTCGCAATACACCGCCGCGCAGCAAAGCGTCACGGCCAATCGGCAGGTGGTCGCAGCCGCACAGCTTGCCCTGAACGGCGTCATCGAGGAGCGCAATGTCGGCCAGCGCACCACGCTCGACGTGCTCAACGCGCAGGCGACCCTCATCACCGCCAAGATCAATCTTGTCAGCGCCGAACGCGATGTGGTGGTGGCAAGCTATGCCATCCTCTCGGCGGTTGGCCATTTGTCGGCAGACCGCCTTGCTCTCAACGTGACGAAGTACAGGCCGGAAGAGCATTACGACGCCGTCAAGGACAAGTGGATCGGCCTGCGCACGCCGGACGGCCGCTGATCGCCAGGCCGTGCTTTCAGCCCGCGCTCGAACGACGCGCGGGCTCCAACTCCCGACCCTAATCTGTTGAAATCCGAGATGTCGCCAGATTGGGGATTCTCGCAAGGCGTTCCGTCGGTTACGCTGTTGCCATGATTCGAATCCGGCATTGCCGGACAGGAAATCTGAGAACGAGTCACAAGGGCGGCGGATGTGACGATGGCGACGGCGAGCAGCGTACAGCGCGAACCTTCCATGGAAGAGATACTGGCTTCCATCAGAAGGATCATCGAGGACAGCGATACCGGCCGCAAGCAGCCGGGCGAAGCGGACGAGCTGCGCCAGGATCTGCAACCGGCACCGGCAGCCGGACGCACAGCAGAGGCGGATGCGTTCCGCTCCGAACTGCGCGGCGGACTGGAGATCGCCAAGCCGGCCACGCGGGCCGAGGTGCAGCCAACGGCCGCACCGGTTATTGAGCGCCTGGAAACGCCGCTCCGCCCCGGCCCGGTAAAAGCACCGGTGACGCTGGCTGAGGTGAACGCCGCTCCCGTACCGCCCGCAAAGCCGGAACGGCCTGCAATGGCCAAGGCTGCCGAGACGACCGACACCATCATTGCCGATTGGCGGCGCGAGATCGCCGCGGTCGGCGACGCGATGGCCAAGCCGGTGCGCGCCGAGCCACCCACGCCGGACGCCGAGCCGAAAGCCGAGGTTTTCGAGAACGAGGCGACTGCTGGACCTGCGCCGGAGCCTTCGGAAATTGGGCCGGAGCTTTCGGAAAGCGGCCCGCAACCTTCGAAACTTGGCCCGGAATCTTCGACAATCGGCCTGGAATCTTCGAAAATCGGCCCGGAATCTTCGAAAGTCGGATTGGCGCGTCCGGCGGCGAGCGAGCCGCCGCCCGCACGTCCGGCGATCCTTTCGGAGCATACGGGCCGGCAGGTTGCCGCCGCCTTCGGCGAGCTTTCCGACGCGTTTGCCAGCCGCAGCAAGAAGACCTTCGACGAGATGGCTGAAGAGATGCTGCGGCCCATGCTGCAGGACTGGCTGGACAACAACCTGCCGACGCTGGTCGAGCGGCTGGTGCGCGAGGAAATCGAGCGCGTCGCGCGCGGCGCACAATAGCAGTTCGGAGGAAACGCCGCCGATAGGCGGCTCGACCGGCGAATTGTCGAAGTCGGCGCTGCCCCTCATCCGCCTTGCCGGCACCTTCTCCCCGCATAGTGAGCGGGAGAAGGGATTGGCCGCAACCTGGGGCGCCTTTTCCGCAACGTTTGTGATTGGCGAAAGCTTCGGTACAGGCGTCTTTCTCCCCGTCACCATACGAGGAGAAATGCCCGGCAGGGCAATGAGGGCGGCGCAAACCTGAAGCGATTGCCTTGCAACATTCAGTTGCGCGAGTTGCACCGAACCATCCCGGCGCTATCTATTGGCCATGCCGCCGTTGCGGTTGACTTGGCAACAACCTTCCGATTTACACCGGACCACAGATTCCGGACAGCGCGGACCGTTTTCCCATGCTCGAAAAGACCTACGACGCCAAAGCCGTCGAGCCGAAGATTGCCAGGATCTGGGAAGAGGCCGACGCGTTTCGGGCCGGCGCCGGGGCCGAGGAGGGGGCTGAAGCCTTCACGATCGTCATCCCGCCGCCGAACGTCACCGGCTCGCTGCATATGGGCCACGCGCTCAACAACACGCTGCAGGACATTCTGGTGCGCTTCGAGCGCATGCGCGGCAAGAACGTGCTGTGGCAGCCGGGGATGGATCATGCCGGCATCGCCACGCAGATGGTGGTCGAGCGCCAGCTGATGGAAAAGCAGATCCACCGCCGCGACCTGACGCGCGATGAGTTCATCGACAAGGTGTGGGAGTGGAAGGCAGAATCCGGCGGCGCCATCCTCAACCAGCTGAAGCGGCTCGGGGCCTCGGCCGACTGGAGCCGGGAGCGCTTCACCATGGACGAGGGCCTGTCCAAGGCCGTGCTCGAAGTGTTCGTGACGCTCTACAAGGAAGGGCTGATCTACAAGGACAAGCGCCTTGTGAACTGGGACCCGAAGCTGTTGACCGCCATCTCGGATCTCGAGGTCGAGCAGCAGGAAGTCAACGGCAACCTCTGGCACTTCCGCTATCCGGTCGAAGGCATGACCTTCGATCCGGAAAATCCGAAGACCTTCATCACCGTTGCGACGACCCGGCCGGAGACGATGCTGGGCGATACGGCTGTCGCAGTCCACCCCGACGACGAGCGTTTCCGGCATCTTGTCGGCAAGAAACTCATCCTGCCGATCGTCGGCCGCAGGATCCCGGTGGTCGCGGACGAGTATTCCGATCCTGAAAAAGGCAGCGGTGCGGTCAAGATCACGCCGGCGCATGACTTCAACGATTTCGAGGTCGGCAAGCGCCACCGGCTGCCGGCGGTCAACATCCTCGCCGTCAATGCGGCGGTGAGCCTCAAGGACAATGAGGACTTTCTCGCCGGGCTGGAAGTGACGCCGGAGCACCAGGCCGTATGGGACAGCCTCGACGGCCTGGACCGTTTCGATGCGCGCAAGAAGATCGTCGAGTTGATGGAGGCGGGCGGCTTTCTCGAGAAGGTCGAGCCGCATCGCCACACGGTGCCGCACGGCGACCGCGGCGGCGTGCCGATCGAGCCGTTTCTGACCGACCAATGGTATGTCAATGCGGCGGAACTGGCCAAGCCGGCGATCGCCTCGGTGCGCGAGAGCCGTACCAATTTCGTGCCCAAAAACTGGGAAAAGACCTATTTCGACTGGATGGAGAACATCCAGCCCTGGTGCATTTCGCGCCAGCTCTGGTGGGGCCACCAGATCCCTGCCTGGTATGGGCCGGACGGGCATGTCTTTGTCGAAAAGACCGAGGAAGAGGCACTCGGTGCCGCCGTCGAATATTATCTGGCGCTGGAAGGGCCGTGGAAGGCCTGGGTCGAGGACAAGCTCGAGAATTTCCAGCCTGGCGAGATCCTGACCCGCGACGAGGACGTGCTCGATACATGGTTCTCGTCGGCGCTGTGGCCGTTCTCGACGCTTGGCTGGCCGGACCAGACGCCGGAGCTGAAGACCTATTACCCGACCGACGTGCTGGTGACCGGTTTCGACATCATCTTCTTCTGGGTCGCCCGCATGATGATGATGGGCCTGCATTTCATGGATCAGGAGCCGTTTCATACCGTCTATGTCCATGCGCTGGTTCGCGACAAGAACGGGCAGAAGATGTCGAAGTCGAAAGGCAACGTCATCGATCCGCTCGAACTCATCGACGAATACGGCGCCGATGCGCTGCGCTTCACCTTGACGGTGATGGCAGCGCAAGGGCGCGACGTTAAGCTCGATCCGGCCCGCATTGCAGGTTATCGCAATTTCGGTACCAAGCTGTGGAACGCGACGCGCTTCGCCGAGATGAACGAAGTGGCGCGCGACGACGATTTCTGGCTGCAGGACGCCAAGCTGGCGGTCAACCGCTGGATCCTGACGGAGCTGACGCGAGCCGCGCGGGACATAACGGACGGTATCACCTCATACCGCTTCAACGAGGCGGCGGGTGCCGCCTACCGGTTCGTCTGGAACCAGTTCTGCGACTGGTACCTGGAACTGCTGAAGCCGGTGTTCATGGGCACCGACGAGGCCGCCAAGGCCGAGAGCAGGGCATGCGTCGCCTTCGTGCTGGACGAGATCTATAAGCTGCTGCATCCGATGATGCCGTTCATGACCGAGGAACTGTGGGCCGAAACCGCCGGCGAGGGCAGGCAACGGCCGTCGCTGCTTTGTCATGCGGCTTGGCCGTCGCCCGACTTCGAGGACGAGGCGGCCGCCGCCGATATTAACTGGCTGGTCGATCTCGTCTCCGGCATCCGCTCGGTGCGTTCGGAGATGAACGTGCCGCCGGCGGCGATCGCACCGCTCGTGGTGATCGGCGCCAACGAAACGACACGCGAAAGGCTCGAGCGTCAGGGCTCGGCCATCAAGCGTCTGGCGCGGGTCGGCGACATCTCGCTAGCGGAGGCGCCACCCAGGGGATCCGCCCAGATCGTCGTCAACGAGGCGACGATCTGCCTGCCGCTCGGCAGCCTGATCGACCTTGCCGCCGAGGCAGCGCGCCTGCACAAGGAGCTTGCCAAGGTGACCGAGGAAATAGCGCGGCTCTACAAGAAGCTGTCCAACGAGAAATTCGTCGCCAACGCGCCGGAAGAGGTAGTGGAGGCCGAGCGTGAAAAACTCGCCGAATATCGCGAGGCGCAAGAGAAGCTTTCGGTCGCATTGGCGCGGGTGCGCGATGCGGGCTGATCGAACAAACTGGGCCGGCTGGCCGCAATAGATTCGCCGTTCACGAATCTGCTTTCCAGCTGCGCCGCCTGTCACGAAAACAGGCATTCCGCAGCGTAAATCTTGAGGCAAACTGAATGTTTTTGCCCCATTGTTGCCATAATGTAACAATGGCCGGCCGTGCAGGCAAAATTCCCTGTTCCATGGTGATTTAGGCGGTTTTACCAAGTTTTCTCGTCGATTTGTATTGAGGCGGCCATTTTCCTGCCTCGGTAAGAAGGCCGACACCTTGTCGGAAATGCGTTCCGCCAAGGTATACGTGTACGCACGGCGAATTCGTTGTTGCGCCGTTAACCTGAATTGGTTCTAGCTTGATGCAAGGACATTTCGGGGAGGAGATTCATGTGTTGTTCGCGTCTGAAAGTGCTGCTGGGCGCGGGGGCTTTTTCGCTGGCTTTTGCCGGGACGGTGCAAGCCGGGGGCTTTGACCGGGGCGGCGTCAACATCGACCAGCTGTTCGACGCGGCGCCATATTCGTTCGATGCGGGCGTCACCTATGTTTCGCCACAGCGCAAACTCAAAAATGTGCAGCGTCTCGATGGCTCGGGTTTGTCGACATCGGCGGTGGACGTTGGTGGCGACTATGCGGTGCCGCATGTCGGCATCAAGGCCAACATCTTTGAGCCCGTAGACTGTCTTGCCACCTATACGAGACCGTATGGTGCGGATGCAAATTTCGGCATGAACAACGCCTATTCGCCGACAGCGGTCAAATACGCCGTCGACACAGACGATTTCGGTCTCACCTGCTCCTATAAGGTGAACGTCGGCAAGGGCGCCATACGATTCATCGGCGGTGTCTCCTACCAGCAGGTAGACGCGTTTCTTTCCCGTCAGACACTGCTCGCCTTCGGCAATACCGGCCTCGGCGTCTTCAAGCTATCCGACGAGGCATGGGGTTGGCGTGCGGGCGCAGCCTATGAGATGCCCGAGATCGCTCTGCGCGCCAGCCTGATGTACTCTTCGAGCTACAAATATGACGGGCTGTCGGGAACCGTCGACACGACCGGCTTCAGGGGCGCCTTTCCAGCGGATCTGATTCCCGGCTCTACCGGCGTGTACCCAGTCTCGGCGTCGGCTGAGATACCTCAAGCTCTGGAATTCAAGCTGCAGAGCGGCATAGCTCCTGGCTGGCTGGCCTTTGGTTCCGTCCGCTGGCAGGAGTGGAGCAAGCTTGGCGTTATTGCCATCAATGGCGTGCGCAGTCCGGTGACCGGTGCTCCCTCGCCCGTTTCATTCGATCTGCTTTATCGCGACGGCTGGACGGTTACCGGTGGTATCGGTCACAAGTTCACCGATCAATTGTCGGGCGTGGTTTCGCTGACCTGGGATCGCGGCACCTCGACGACCTCCGGCTATCAGTCGGATACCTGGGCCGTGGCCAGCGGCGTCTCCTATTCGCCGAACGATCAGGTCGAGGTCAGGCTCGGCGGCTCGATCGGTGTGCTGACGAGCGGGTCATCGACTTTCAGCGGTGTCGGCGACGAGGCAAATGCGGTCACCTATAGCTACGACAACGACCTGCTTCTCGCCGGTTCGGCGTCCGTCAAGATCAAGTTCTAACTACGGATTTTTAAACGACAAAACGGCCGGGCACTGCCCGGTCGGTTCGTTCGGCGCTCGTCCGGCATTCGGCGGCGCAACAATTGCCCCCAAGATGTTCGCTCCTGTAATTGTGACGTTTTGGCAACAGTTTCTGAACAACCCTCGCGCCACCCGGCCGCCTGGGAACATTGCCCATTTCCCGCCATAAACGCGGCGCACCTCGAATTTGTCTCGGGACACGCGCCAAAAGGCTAGGCGAAGAGGCAGGCCGCACCGCCCGCGGCAAGGACGAGTATGGACACCAGAGCGATCTCCAAGGCCAAGCTGCCGAGCCGCCACGTGACCGTTGGTCCCGAGCGGGCGCCGCATCGCTCCTACCTCTATGCTATGGGGCTGTCGGCGGCCGAGATCGCGCAGCCGCTGGTCGGTGTCGCCAGCTGCTGGAACGAAGCCGCACCCTGCAACATCTCGCTGATGCGCCAGGCGCAAGTGGTCAAAAAGGGCGTGGCGGCGGCCAACGGCACGCCACGCGAATTCTGCACCATCACCGTCACCGACGGCATCGCCATGGGCCATCAGGGCATGAAGTCGTCGCTGGTGTCGCGCGAGGTCATCGCCGACTCGGTCGAACTCACCATGCGCGGCCATTGCTACGATGCGCTGGTTGGATTGGCCGGTTGCGACAAGTCGCTGCCCGGCATGATGATGGCCATGGTGCGCCTCAACGTACCGTCGATCTTCATCTATGGCGGCTCGATCCTGCCCGGCAGCTACCGTGGCCGGCAGATCACCGTGCAGGACGTGTTCGAGGCGGTGGGCCAGCACTCGGTCGGCACCATCAGCGACGCCGAGCTGCTCGAGATCGAGCAAGCCGCCTGTCCTTCGGCCGGCTCCTGCGGCGCCCAGTTCACCGCCAACACCATGGCCACCGTCGCTGAGGCCATCGGCCTGGCGCTGCCCTATTCCTGCGGCGCGCCTGCACCCTACGAGATGCGTGACCGCTTCAATTTCGCTTCCGGCGAAAAGATCATGGAGCTGATCGCAAGGAACATCCGCCCGCGCGACATCGTTACCATGGAAGCGTTGGAAAATGCCGCGACCGTGGTGTCGGCCACCGGCGGCTCGACCAACGCGGCGCTGCATCTGCCGGCGATCGCGCACGAGGCCGGGATAAAGTTCGATCTTTTCGACGTGGCCAGGATATTTGAGAAGACACCCTACATCGCCGACCTCAAGCCGGGCGGCAAGTACGTCGCCAAGGACATGTTCGAGGCCGGCGGCATTCCGCTCTTGATGAAGACGCTGCTCGACCATGGCTACCTTCATGGCGATTGCCTGACGGTGACTGGCCGCACTTTGGCCGAAAATATGGAACATGTTTCCTGGAATGACAGCCAGGATGTGGTCCGTCCCGCCAACAGGCCGATTACCCAGACCGGCGGGGTCGTGGGCTTGAAGGGTAACCTTGCCCCCGAAGGCGCGATCGTGAAGGTCGCCGGCATGACGGAGCTGAAATTCTCGGGTCCGGCGCGCTGCTTCGATTCGGAAGAGGAATGTTTCGAAGCGGTTACGCATCGCAACTATAGGGAAGGCGAGGTTCTCGTCATCCGCTACGAGGGTCCGCGCGGCGGCCCGGGCATGCGCGAAATGCTGTCGACAACGGCGGCTCTCTACGGCCAGGGCATGGGCGGCAAGGTGGCGCTCATCACCGACGGGCGTTTTTCGGGCGCAACGCGCGGTTTCTGCATCGGCCATGTCGGGCCGGAAGCGGCAGTGGGCGGCCCGATCGGGCTGCTTAGGGATGGCGACTTGATCTCGATCGATGCGGTGAACGGCACGATCGAGGTTGCATTGTCCAAAGCCGAACTGGCGGCGAGGGCAAAGGCATGGAAGGCGCGCACGACCGACTATCAATCGGGCGCGATCTGGAAATACGCACAGACGGTCGGATCTGCCCGCGACGGCGCGGTCACCCATCCCGGCGGTGCCAAAGAAACACACTGCTATGCGGACATCTGAGTTGTTGAGGTCGTCTGTCCTTTCGGCAATGGTTGCGTTCGCCACGTTTGGCGCGACCTTGGGCGCCGTCGGCCAGGCCATGGCCTTCGACGACAAGGTGTTCGACGACAAGACCGGCGTGAAGCCGCAGTCGAGCCCGTGGGCGGTGTTCCAGTTCGGCTTTTCCGCCTACAAGAACGGCCATAAGGAGCAGGCCGCGGAAGCCTATAAATATGCCGCGGAGAACGGCCAGATCGGCGCCACCTGGAAGCTTGCGCGCATGTATGCCGAAGGCGACGGGGTGGCGCGAGACGACTACGCGGCGTTCAAGTTCTTCTCGGAGATCGTCGACCAGGATGTCGAGCCCGGTTCGCCCGAGGAAAGCTATGTTTCGGACGCACTGGTGGCGCTTGGCGACTATCTGAGGAAGGGCATTCCCGGCAGCCCCGTCGAGGAGAACGAGGTGGCGGCCCAGGAATATTACATGCGTGCCGCCGCCAACTACCGCAATCCGAATGCCCAGTTCGAGATGGGCCAGATGTTCCTCAAGGGTGAGGGCGGCGTCAAGGCCAGCGTCAAGCAGGCCGGACGCTGGTTCCAGCTGGCGGCCGAAAAGGGCCATGCGGGCGCGCAGGCGACGCTCGGCAATCTGCTCTTCCAAAGCGGCAAGATCGTGCGAGGGCTGGCGATGATGACCGCGGCGCTCGAACGGGCCTCACCTGCCGACCAGCCATGGATCCGCGGCATGCAGGAAGAAGCGTTTGCCGCCGCCGGCGAAGCCGACCGCCGCACCGCGATCTCGCTGGCCGACGACATCCTCACCAAGGGTGGCGGCGACCAGTAGGCCGGCAGAAATTCCGTTTTGAGATCAATTCTCGTTCGGTTCCGCCGGCATGCCGCTGGGCGCCGGCGTTGAGATCGGCGTGCCTTGCAAATGCGGGGCCGGCGTGTCCTCCGGGCATCCATCCCGCTGCTTTGTCCAGGACGTGTTGTTGAGCACCATCTCGCAACGGGCGAGGTAGCTTTGGCCGGCAGGCGTCAGACAGGCGACCCGGCCGATCTGGAATGATTTGCCGTTGGCAAGGCACTCTGCATCGGCAAAAGCCGGCGTCGCCACCGCCATCGCAAGCGCGCAGCCAATCGGGCAGAGTGCAAATCGAGTAGTCATGGGAACCCCAGCCACCATGATGATTTCGCATCAAGCGCGCGATTTGTGGCGATAAGAGGTCAACTTATCAATGTGCCGCCGGACAGCAGGTCCGGTCAGGCCGGCCGCAGCGCCAGATCGATCGCCACCGGCACGTGGTCGGAGGGTTTTTCCCAGGCGCGCACCTGCTTCTCGATCGAAGCCGAGGAAAACCAGTTGGCTGCTTCGGGCGACAGAAGCAAATGGTCGATGCGGATGCCGTTGTTCTTCTGCCAGGCGCCGGCCTGATAGTCCCAGAACGTAAAGACGTCCGCGGAGTCGGTGACGGCACGCACGGCTTCGGTGAAGCCGAGATTCTTCAGCCGCCGGAACGCCTGCCGCGTCGCGGGCTGGAACAGTGCATCGCTTAGCCAGTTTTCCGGATATTTCGCGTCGATTGGCTCGGGGATGACATTGTAGTCGCCGGCCAGGACCAGCGGCTCTTCCAGAGCAAGCCGCTCCTCGGCCCAGCGCTCAAGTCGCGACATCCAGGAAAGCTTGTAGGAGAACTTCTTCTCGTCGTCGATCGGGTTGCCGTTCGGCAGGTAGATCGAGGCAACGCGCAAGGCGCCCTTGTCGGTCGAGAACACGCCCTCGATGAAACGCGCCTGTTCGTCGGCATCGTCGCCCGGCAAGCCGCGATTGACCTCATCGAAACGCAGCTTCGACAGGATGGCGACGCCGTTGAAGCCTTTTTGGCCGTAAGTCTCGACATTGTAGCCGAGCGCCTCGATCTCGGCGCGAGGAAACTGCTCGTCGACCGTCTTGATCTCCTGCAGGCAGGCGATGTCGGGCGCGCTTTCCGTCAGCCAATGGGTCAAATTGCCGATGCGGGCGCGAACGCCGTTGATGTTCCAGGTGACGATTTTCATGGCGGCCTCGATAGGCTGGTGGTCCGGAGACTAGCGATCCGGTGGATGACGTTCGACAAGGCCGATCGTATTGCCTGCCGGGTCCTTTAGGAAGGCCATCCATTCGCTTTCCCCGGCTTGGCCGAACAGGCCTTCGGTGTCGCGATGAACGAGCGCTGGCGGCGCGGTGAAGGGGATGCCGGCGGCCTTTGCCGAAGCGTGGAACTCGTCGAGGCCCGATATATCGAGATAGACGGTGCCGGCCGGCAGGCCGTCGGTGAAAAGCAGGCGCACGTCACCGGCCAGGATGAAGGCGATGCCCGGCGGGTCGAAACGCGCGTGCAGGCTCATGCCGAGCACTTCGCGCCAAAACGCCAGCGTCGCATCGAGGTCGCGCCCGGCGGAAAGCGCGACCTGACGGACCGCGCCGATGTGAGGCATTTCTAGATCGAGAAGCTGGTGCCGCAGCCGCAGGAGGCGACCGCATTCGGGTTTCTGATCTGGAACGACTGGCCCATCAGATCGTCGACGAAATCGATTACCGAGCCGCCCATGTAGACCAGCGACAGGTCGTCGATAAGTACGGTGGCGCCGTCCTTTTCGATGGCGACGTCGTCGTCATTGCGCCTGTCGACCAGATCGAACTTGTAGGAAAAGCCGGAACAGCCGCCGCCCTCGACCGAAACGCGCAGCGCCGTCTTACCGGCTTCGCTCGCCACAATCTTGGCGATCCGCCTGGCGGCGGCGTCGGTCATCTCGACTTTCATGGCAGTCTTGGCATCAGCGCCCATGGGCGTCACCTTGCATTCGGTTTCGTATGATAGGTATGAAGCGCGACGGGGCAAGTCAACTGCGGCATACGCTATGACCAACGAGTTGGGCGACATCGGATTCGGCTATCGGCCGCGCGCGGCCTATGCCAGCGACCCGGCAAAGTCGCGCGGGCGGTTGTTCGACGAGGTGGAAAGCCCGACGCGCACGCCGTTCCAGCGCGACCGCGACCGCATCATCCATTCGACGGCGTTCCGCCGGCTGAAGCACAAGACGCAAGTGTTCGTCGCGCACGAAGGCGACCATTACCGCACGAGGCTGACGCATTCGATCGAGGTCGCGCAAATTGCCCGCGCTCTGGCGCGGGCACTGCGCGGCGACGAGGACCTGGCCGAGGCGGTGGCCCTGGTGCACGACTTCGGCCACACGCCCTTCGGCCATACCGGCGAGGACGCGCTGAATGAGAAGATGGCCGCCTGGGGCGGATTCGACCACAATGCGCAGTCGCTGCGTGTGGTGACGCGGCTGGAGCGGCGCTATGCCGAGTTCGATGGGCTGAATCTCACCTGGGAAACGCTGGAGGGGCTGGTCAAGCACAATGGCCCACTGACCGATGCCAAGGGCAAAGGGCTGAAGGGGCCGGTGCCGCAGGCAATCCGCGACTATTCCGAACTGCACGACCTCGAGCTCGACCGCTTCGCCGGTATCGAGGCGCAGTGCGCGGCGATTGCCGACGACATCGCCTACAACACCCACGACATCGATGACGGCTTGAGGGCAGGGCTGTTGACGCTGGATATGCTGGAGGGCATCTCGCTGCCGGGGTCGATCCTCAAGGGCGTGCGTCAGCGCTATCCGGCGCTCGATGACGTACGCACCGGCCACGAGCTGATGCGCCGGCAGATCACCATCATGGTCGAGGACGTGATCGTCTCGACGACGGCCAATCTGGCGCGCATCAAGCCCGACAGCGCCGAAGCGGTAAGGGCGGCCGGCGAGACGATGGTGAGCTTCTCCGCCGAAACGGCCGTATCGGAAAAGGAGCTGAAGGCCTTTCTTTACAAGCATCTCTACCGGCACGCGGACGTCATGCGGGTGCGCGCCGATGCCGACCAGATCGTCAGGGACCTGTTCGACGTCTATTTCGCCGATCCGCGCGCCATGCCGGATGGCTGGCGCGAAGGGCTCGACCGGGCAGAGGACCGCGTCAAGGCGCGCAGTGTTGCCGATTTCCTGGCCGGCATGACGGACACTTATGCGCTCAAGGAACACCGGCGTTTGTTTGACCATACGCCGGATTTGAGCTAGGGCGGGCTCGATTTTGCCGGCCAGCGAGCCGGATCCCTGCAAAACCGTCAGAGCCACAGCAATGAACATCTTCGCCGATTTCAACGCGCGAATCATAAAGGCCGTCGAAGCGCTTGATTTGAAAGACAAGGATGGCGCGTCGCCGGACCTGTCGCGCATCGCTGTCGAGCCGCCGCGCGATGCCAGCCATGGCGACCTCGCGACCAACGCTGCCATGGTGTTGGCCAAGCCGACCGGCCAGAATCCGCGCGCGCTGGCAGAAAGGCTGGCCGAGGGGCTGCGCGCCGACGAGGATATCGCGGCCGCCGAGATCGCCGGCCCGGGCTTCGTCAATCTCAGGCTCAAGGACGGCTTCTGGCAGGCGCATCTGACGGCGCTGCTCGGCGAAGGCCGCAATTACGGCCGCTCGACGATCGGCGGCGGCAAGAAAACCAATGTCGAATATGTCTCGGCCAACCCGACCGGGCCGATGCATGTCGGCCATTGCCGGGGTGCCGTGGTCGGCGACGCGCTGGCCAATCTGATGGCCTTCGCCGGTTACGACGTGACCAAAGAATATGTCATCAACGATGCCGGTTCGCAGATCGACGTGCTCGGACGCTCGGTCATGCTGCGCTACCGCGAGGCGCTTGGCGATGAGATCGGCGACATTCCGGCCGGGCTTTATCCAGGCGACTATCTGATCCCCGTTGGTCAAGCGCTGGCCAGCGAATTCGGCCGCTCCCTGCTGCAGATGCCGGACGAGGAGGCGCTTGCCATCGTCAAGGACAGGACGATCGATGCGATGATGACGATGATCCGCGAGGATCTGGCGCTGCTCAACGTGCATCACGACGTCTTCTTCTCCGAGCGGACGCTGCATGCCAACAATGCGAAGAAGATCCGCTCGGCGATCAACGACCTGACGCTGAAGGGCCACATCTATAAGGGCAAGCTGCCGCCGCCCAAGGGCGAGAAGCCGGAGGACTGGGAGGACCGCGAGCAGACGCTGTTTCGCTCGACCGCAGTCGGAGACGACATGGATCGGGCGCTGGTCAAGTCGGACGGCACCTTCACCTATTTCGCCGCCGATGTCGCTTACCTCAAGGACAAGGTCGATCGCGGCTTCGTCGATCTGACCTATGTGCTTGGCGCCGATCATGGCGGCTATGTGAAACGGCTGGAAGCGCTTGCCCGGGCGATTGCCGGCGACGAGGTCAAGCTTACCGTGCTGCTTTGCCAGCTGGTGAGGCTGTTTCGCGCCGGCGAGCCGGTGCGCATGTCGAAGCGGTCGGGCGAGTTCGTGACCTTGCGCGAAGTGGTCGAGGAGGTCGGCCGCGACCCGATCCGCTTCATGATGCTCTATCGCAAGAACGACGCGCCGCTCGACTTCGACTTCGCCAAAGTGACCGAGCAGTCGAAGGATAATCCCGTATTCTACGTGCAGTATGCCTCGGCGCGCTGCCATTCGGTGTTCCGGCAGGCGAGCGAGCAGTTGGGCGAGGCCATGTTCGACCGCAACCAGCTGGCCGCCGAAGTGGCTTTGCTGACCGACGAGGGCGAGATCGGCCTGATCAGGAAGCTCGCCGAATATCCTCGGCTGATCGAAGCCGCGGCGCTCGCGCTCGAGCCCCACCGGCTGGCATTTTACCTCTACGAACTCGCTTCCAGCTTCCACGGACACTGGAACCGAGGCACCGACAATCCCGACTTACGTTTTGTTAAGGTTAACGACCGACAATTGACGCATGCCAGACTAGGGCTGGTGCAGGCTGTTTCGGACGTTTTGACGTCCGGCCTGACGCTGATCGGAGCCAATGCGCCCACCGAAATGCGTTAGGTTTGAGTAAAAAACCTGTCACCTTTTGCCCACATTGCGCTGGTAAGGGCCAACCCTACGCGACGTCCATGGCGTCCGAATGAGTGCGAGTTCGGGAACAATAATGGCAGACAGAACCCAGCTGAGAGCAGCCGACCACAACGACATCGCCAACGATGATCCGTTCGCGGAACTGACCAGGATCATGGGGTTCGACCCGCGCCAGCCGGTCAAACCGCAAACGCCGGCCCAGCCGAAAACCGCTGCCGCCGAACCGTCGGTGGACGAGGGCGATTTCGAGATCGATCTCGAGAAGGAGTTGATGGGCGAATTCGGCGCCGACGCCAACGACAATGCTTTCCCTGTCGAGCTTCGCGAGCCGGCACCCGAACCGGCTACCACGGATGAGATGGAGGACGCGCTTGCCGCCTCGTTCAACCAGGATTTCGCGTTCGGCGACAGTGCGGCGGATGATGGTGCTGCTGTTGCGGCCGCTCCTGTTGCCGCCGACGAAATTGCCTCCGGCCCCGAAAGGGCATTCGCTCCCGCTGTCGAGCCGGAGTTCGACGAAGAGTTCGATAATGCCGTCGCCGGCTCGCTCGAAGACGTGTCGCCGTTCGAGGACGACCTTTCGAGTGACGACGACCCTGCCGCCTCGCTCGACCAGGAATTTCGGCTCGACGACGACGTGACGGGCGAGGACGAACCCAAGGCCGCAGCCGAGGCGATCGAGCCGGTCGACGAGCCCGCCTTCGACAACGAGTTCGACGACGCCGTGGCAAGTTCACTCGAAGACGAGCTGATGCTCGAAGAGCATGAGCCGATGGAGCAGGCGGTCGCCGCTGAAACGGCGGCGCAAGCGGCCGCGCCTGCGTTCGATGACGAGTTCGACGATGCGGTTGCAAGCTCGCTTGAAGACGAGCGGATGTTTGACGAGCAGGAGCCGGCCGATAACGCCGCCCCGGTATCGCCGGTTGAGGCGGCCGATGAGAATTTTGCCGGCCATGCCGATGATGCCATGGCTGATGTCGACATGGACTTCGACGTTCGTGCGAACGAGCCTGCCGAAATCGAAGAACCAGAGTTTATCGAAGAGCTGTCGATCGAAGAGCCAGAGGCCGCCCGGCTTTCCGGCACGGCCGCTGAAGCGGCGCTCGACGACGATTTCGATCTGAGCTTCGACGATGCGCCTGCCGAGCACGCCGAACAGCCCGTAGCGCAGGTCGTTGCAGCCGAACCCGCGGCCCAGGCCGCCGCTGTCGTCCCAACGGCCCCAGTGGCCGAGGAACGCAGCCTGGAGGACGAACTGAACGCGCTGTTGGGTGCGATGAGCACACGGCCGGCACCAGCGGTCAACGAACCTCAGACAAGCCAGCAGCCTGCCCAGCAGCCCGTGATGGCTGTTCAGCAGCCCATCGCGCCGGTAATTCAGAAGCCAGCAGTGGCTGCCGAACAGCCAATGGCGGCGGTCAAAGATGCCGCCAACGACCCGGTGCATGTTGTCGACGAGCTGGATTGGGAACTCGACGAGCACGAGCCCGCTGAGCCGCCGCAGTCCAGTGCCGCCGATGACGCCGATCTTGGCAGTGTCCTCCTCGATGAGCTTGAAGGCGAGGATTTCGGTGTTGAAGCCGCTGCCGGACCTGCGGGTGATTTAGACAAAGATGCGCTCGATGCCGACTTCGCCAGGAACATCGGCCTGGACCATGACTCGGCCGACAAGAGTGCGGCAGCTGCTGCCGAAGAAGACCCGCTCGATGCGCTGAACTGGCTGACGACACGCGCCACGCCGCCCGAGCCGGCCCGCTCGTGGAGCCGCGTGACGCCGGTCGCACAGCCTCAACCCGCTTTTGCAAGCCAGCCGGTGGCTTCGGCGCGTCCGGCACCACCACCGCAACCGGCTGCAACGCCATCCTATCGGGCCGCACCGGTCGAAGAGAGGCCGTCCTATGAAGGCCAGGTATCCCGTGAAGATAGGTCATCCTATGAAGATCGGCCCGCCTACATGGAAGCTGCGCCAAGCTCGCATCAACAGCCTTCCGCCTATGACGAGATGCCCGATGTCGAGACGGTCGACGTGCCCGAGCGCGTCGTGGCGCTGGCGGACGATCTCGACATTCCGGAGCTCAACTTCGACGATGACGAGCCGGTGGCGCCCCCCTACGACGATCTCGATGCCGATTTTGCCAGCCTTCTCACCGAAATGAATGCCACGGATATAGCGCCGGCCCCGGTGCGCAGTGCTGGCTATGACGATGAATACGATGCCGGCTTCGCGTCTGGCTACAAGCAAGATCGCGGCGAGACGCGCGCCTATGGCGCAAAGCCTGCGGAAGCCCCTGTCAGCCCGGCAGCCGCTTCCTATGCAGATGCAGCGGACGGTTTCGATCTGGGCCCATTGCCCGGCGGCCAGCCGGTTTCGCAAGCCGACGATTTCACCTTCGATGAGCTCGACTACGATCCCGAACTGGACGAGGAGATGTCAGTTCCCGGCCTCGCCGAACGCGAGGCCGAAAGGCAGCCGCGCAGGCGCGGGCTGCTGATAGGTGCGGTGGTCGGCGCCGTTGCGATCGCCGGAGGCCTTGGCGCCTTTGCGTTGACCGTCGGCGACAAGAGCGGCGGCGATGCGCCGGTCATCGTCAAAGCCGACAACAGGCCGATCAAGATCAAGCCGGAAAATCCAGGCGGCACTGTCGTGCCGAACCAGGACAACAAGGTTTATGACGCTGTGGCCAAGGGCGCCAAGCCCGCCGAGCCGGTTCAGCAGAAGCTGGTCACCAACACCGAAGAGCCTGTGGACCTGAAGGCCAACGAACCGGAGAGCCGCGTCGTCGATCTTTCGCCCAATGACCCCGATGCCGCAGACGATATCGACGCGCCCGGTACCGTGGCGTCCGATAGCAATGCGTCTGGCGCCAACGCGCCTGACGCCAATGCACTTGGCGCCAATGCGGCTGGCGCTACCGAAACCGCCGCCACACCGGCGCCCAAGTCCGAGGATCGCATCGCGCAGGTTCTGCAGGAGGTCGACAAGGGTGCCGAGACCGTCGCCGTTGCGCCGCGCAAGGTACGGACCATGGTCGTGAAACCTGACGGCTCGCTGGTGGCGCGCGAGGATCCGGCGCCAGCCGCCCCGCAGATGGCCGCTGCCGAGCCGGCCGATCCGGCGCCGCAGCACGTGGCTCCGGCCGCCCAGGCCGACGCCGCCGCGCAGACCGGCACCGTGCCCCTGATCGACCAAATGACAAGCGACCCGAAGATTGGCGACCCGAAGATTGGCGACCCGAAGATTGGCGACCAGCCGAGTGGCGATCAGGCGAGCGGCGATCAGGCCGAAACCTCCAAGCTGCAGCCGGCGCCCAAGCCCGACACAAAGGCTGAAGCCAAGGCCCAGGCGTCAGCCAGCAAGCAGTCGGCCACCACCCCGGCCACGGTTCCGGTGGCGCCGCAGCGCCCGTCCGACCAGCCGGTCGACGTGGTCGGCGAGGTCAAGCCCGATCAGGTTGCTTCCATCGATCCGGCCGCTGCCGGCGCTGGTTCGTGGTCGATACAGATCGCTTCGCAGCCGACAGTCGAAAGCGCCCAGGCGACTTACCAGGATCTGCAGCGCCGCTACGGCAGCGTGCTTTCCGGCCGCACCGCCAACATCGTCAAGGCCGAGATTGCCGGCAAGGGCACCTTCTACCGCGTCCGCGTTCCGGCGCAGTCTCGCAACGAGGCGATCAAACTGTGCACCAGCTACAAGGCCGCCGGCGGCAATTGCTTCGTGTCCCACTAGCGGCACCAAAGCCCCTCGAAAAGCCGGCGCCCGCGCCGGCTTTTTTGCGTGAACGGAAACCTTTGGAGGCAATTGCGGGCGATTCCCTTTGTCGTCGCGAAGCTCTAAACTGTTCCGCATGACCGAATCAAAATCCATGATCCTCGGCTGCGCCGGGAAATCACTGAGCCGCGACGAGATCCGATTCTACCGCAACGAATGCCCGTGGGGCTTCATCCTGTTTGCGCGCAATATCGGCGAGACCGAGCAGATCCGCGATCTGGTCGCCGCCATGCGCGACTGCGTCGGGCGTGCGGACGCGCCGGTATTCATCGACCAGGAGGGCGGCCGCGTGCAGCGCCTGCGGCCGCCGCTGGCGCCGAACTATCCGGCTGCCGGTGCACTCGGCGCCTTGTGGCGCGACGACCATGACGCCGGCACCCGTGCCGCATGGCTAATGGCGCGGCTGCATGCCTTCGACCTGCTGCGCTACGGCATCACGGCGGATTGCCTGCCGGTGCTCGATGTGCCGATCGAGGGCGCCAGCGACGTCATCGGCGCGCGCGCCTATGGCAAGGAGCCGCGCGCCGTCATCGAATTGGGTCGCGCCGCGGCGGAAGGCCTGATGGCAGGCGGCGTGCTGCCGGTGATGAAGCATATTCCCGGTCATGGAAGGGCCTTCGCCGATACGCATTTCGAACTGCCCACCGTCGATGCCTCGATCGGCGACCTGCAGCGGCATGATTTTGCGCCATTCAGGGAGCTCAACCATTTACCGATGGCGATGACGGCGCATGTCGTCTATAGCGCGATCGACCCGAAGAACCCGGCCACCACATCCGGCAAGGTCATCGAAAAGATCATCCGCGGCGAAATCGGCTTCGACGGTCTGTTGATGAGCGACGACACTTCGATGAAGGCACTTTCTGGGGATTTCCCGTCAAAGGCGGCCGCTATCCTTGCGGCGGGCTGCGATCTGGTCCTTCACTGCAACGGCGTGTTCGAGGAGATGGCCGGCATTGCATCGCGAACGACCGGCCTTGAAGGCAAGTCGTTTGAGCGCGCGGAGCGGGCGCTGACCTATATCAGGAACCGTGACGTTGCGGACGAGACCGAGATTCGGGCCGAATTTGCCAGTTATTTCGACGCGGTAGCCTAGCATCAAAGGAAGCTAAGTGGCGGAAGCATTGGACCTGAAGGCCGGCAAGGCCGCACCGATGGACCGCTTGTGGGCCGAGAACGACGATTCCCGGCTGACCGGCGATCCGGCGTTGGTCGTCGATGTGGCCGGTTTCGAAGGTCCGCTCGATCTTCTGCTGCATCTTGCCCGCAATCAGAAGGTCGACCTGTCGCGCATCTCGATCCTGGCGCTGGCCGAACAGTATCTGGCATTCGTCGAGAAGGTGAGGGCGCTCAGGCTGGAGCTTGCCGCCGACTATCTGGTGATGGCAGCGTGGCTGGCGTTTCTCAAGTCGAAGCTCCTGATCCCCAAGCAGCCCGGCGACGAAGGCGAAAGCGGCGAGGAACTGGCGGCGGTGCTGCAGTTCCGGCTGAAGCGGCTGGAGGCGATGCGCGACGCGGCGGCACGGCTGGTCAACCGCAACCGGCTCGGACGCGACGTGTTTGCACGCGGCATGCCGGAGATGGTGATCGTCGAGAGGCGCAATGCCTATTCGGCCTCGCTCTATGACCTGTTGACCGCCTATGCCCAGCAGCGCCAGAAGCAGGCGATCACCAATGTGACGATTGCCAGGCGCGGCGTGTGGTCGCTCAAGGATGCGCGCGACGTGCTGACCAGGCTGATCGGGTCGCTGCGCGACTGGACGGCGCTCGACAGTTTCCTGGTCGAATATCTGGCCGGCCCGGAAGACCGGCGCACCGCGGTTGCCAGCTCGTTTGCCGCGACACTGGAACTGGTGCGCGAAGGCAAGATGGAAATGCGGCAGGACCAGGTGTTCGCGCCGCTTTATCTGCGCGGCCGCGCCCAGGCCATCAAGATAGTCGAGGTGACATCATGAGCGAACGCGCCAACGCTTCGATCATTCCGTTCAAGGTCGAGGACGACGCCGAGCAAGGCGCGGTCGCCGAGAATCCGGCACAAAATCAGGGGCAAAATTTGTCGCGGAATCCTGGCGAGCGGCTGCATATAGCGGAGGCCGTACGGATGGCCGAGGCGATCGTATTCGCCAGCGCCGAGCCGGTCAGCGAAAAACAGCTCACTTCGCGACTGCCCGACGGCATCAACATTGCCGCGGCAATGGCCGAACTGCAGCAGATCTATGCGCGGCGCGGCGTCAATCTGGTGCGCGTCGGCGATGCGTGGGCGTTTCGCACCGCCGGCGACCTCGCCTTCCTGATGAGCCGTGACACGGTGCAGCAGCGCAAACTGTCCCGCGCTGCCCTCGAAGTGCTGGCGATCATCGCCTACCACCAGCCGGTAACGCGCGCCGAGATCGAGGACATCCGCGGCGTCGAGACGTCAAAGGGGACGCTCGACACGCTGATGGAGACCGAATGGGTGAGGATGCGCGGCCGGCGCCGCACGCCCGGCCGTCCCGTCACCTATGGCACGACCGATATTTTCCTCGACCATTTCGCACTGGAGGAGATACGCGATCTCCCCGGCATGGAGGAATTGAAGGGTGCGGGGCTGCTGTCCGGCCGTATGCCGTCGAATTTCTCGGTGCCGCTGCCGCCGGCCGACCCCGATGCGCTCACCGACGACGAGGATCCGCTGACCGATATCGACCTCGAGGAACTCGGCCTTTTGACGCCGCGCGTCACGGAAGATTGAGCCAAGCGCCATCTTAAAGCCACAGGCAGGATGGAACTGCGCCGATTGGTAGCGGGCCGCTGTGCCGAAAGTGCGTGACTTCGGCCACTCATTCATGAACTCTGTCGCAGTTCTGTTTGAATCCGAACCCGAAAGCGCATAGATCAGCGTCTGGGAAACCGTTCGAGAGAGATTTGCTATGGGTTCATTTTCGATTTGGCACTGGATGATCGTTCTGGTGATCGTGCTGCTGGTCTTCGGCCGCGGCAAGATCCCCGAGCTGATGGGCGACATGGCCAAGGGCATCAAGAGCTTCAAGAAGGGCATGGCGGACGACGACGCTGCCGACGACAAGCGTACCGTCGAACACCGTGCCGACGAAACCGTTTCGGTACCGAAGGAAAAGGCCAGCAAAGGCTGAGCCCAAACTTTAGTCGGAACGTATAGCCATGTTCGAAGTCGGCTGGACCGAGATGCTGGTGATCGCGATCGTCATGATCGTGGTCGTCGGGCCCAAGGATTTGCCCAACATGCTGCGCACCTTCGGTCGCACGACGGCGAAGCTGCGCGCCATGGCGTCCGATTTCCAGCGGCAGTTCAACGACGCGTTGAAGGAAGCCGAACTCGACGACGTCAAGAAGTCGGTCGATTCGCTGAGAAGTCTCAATCCGGCAGCCGAGATCAGGAAGCAGCTCAATCCATTCGAACAGGCCGCCGCCGACGTCCGTTCCGGCGTCGACGCCGTGATGAAACCCAAGCCGGCCGTCGATGCCGCCGCTTCGACGGAGCAGGCAGCCGAGCCGCTGAACAACGGCGCAACGACGATGCCGGGCGTCAGCCCGCCGGAGCCGACGCCGGCCACGCCGATCTTTCCGGCGATGACGGACGAGTCCGTCGTGGCGCCGGCCGTGCAGGCGCAAACGGCTGCGGCGGCAGTGCCGCAAAAAGCATCTACGGCAAGGAAGAAGCCGGCGCCCGCGAAAGCCGCGGCCGCCGCGCCGGCCAAGCCGGCAAAGACCGCTGCGCCAAAGGCCGCCGCAAAAGCCGAGCCGAAACCGCAGTCGCCAGCAGCGAAGAAGCCGGCGTCAGCAGCGAAGAAGCCGGCCGCCAGGAAAACGGCGGGAGCCGCCAAGTGAGCGTTTCGGACAAGGAAAAGGACGAGATCGAAAAATCGTCGGCTCCGCTGATGGAGCACCTGATCGAGCTGCGCCGGCGCCTGATCTGGTCGATCGGCGGTTTTTTTGTTGCCTTCCTGGTCTGCTTCTTTTTCGCCAAGCGGCTGTTCAACCTTCTGGTCATTCCGTTCAAATGGGCCACGCAATGGGCTGGGCTCGACCCGCACAAGGTCGAGCTGATCTATACGGCGCCACAGGAATTCTTCTTTACCCAGGTCAAGCTCGCCATGTTCGGCGGCATGGTCATAGCCTTTCCGCTGATCGCCACGCAGATCTACAAATTCATCGCGCCCGGCCTCTACAAGAACGAACGCAATGCCTTCCTGCCGTTCCTGATCGCCTCGCCGATCCTGTTCCTGATGGGCGCGTCGCTGGTCTATTTCTTCTTCACGCCGATGGTGATGTGGTTCTTCCTCGCAATGCAGCAGACCGGCACCAATGACCAGGTGCAGATTTCGCTGCTGCCGAAAGTGTCCGAATATCTCAGTCTGATCATGACGCTGATCTTCTCCTTCGGCCTGGTGTTCCAGTTGCCGGTAGTGACAAGCCTGATGACGCGGGTCGGCATGCTGTCGTCCACGGCCCTTGCCGAGAAGCGCAAATGGGCCATCGTCATCGCCTTCGTCGTGGCGGCGGTGCTGACGCCGCCCGACCCGATGAGCCAGATCGGCCTCGCCATTCCGACGATCCTGCTCTACGAGGTCTCGATCTGGTCGGCCCGGCTGATCGAACGCAGCAAGGAGCGCGACCGTGTGGCTCGCGAAAAACAGGACGCCACGGAAGAGGTGGCCGACAAGCCGGCGGACGCGTCTTCGACGTAGGTTCGGTTGAAGCGGACAGCATCTTTCTTCCGGCCGCTGCAACTTTGTTCTTGCTTTGTGCCGGCAGCTATGCTACTAATTTGGCTATGGTGCCAATTGGCTCCAAAAACCCGCCCACTCAGGGCGGGTTTTTTTGTTTCTTCCTTTTGAAGTTCCGGTGTTGCCGCCTGAGGTCGGCGGGACAGCGCCCCCCTCTGTCCTGCCGGACATCTCCCCCACTTGGGGGGAGATTGGCAACTTCGCCGATGGCTTGCTTTTTCAGCGCCGGAGATTGGCGAAAGCCGCAGTGACGGCCGATCTCCCCACCCGTGGGGGAGATGTCCGGCAGGACAGAGGGGTGCGCGAAGGAACTCTGCCTTGACGCCTTGCATCGATGCGGTTTACCCCCTCTGGCCTACTCAAGGACGAACAGACCATGCTTGACATCAAATGGATTCGCGACAACCCGAAGGCCCTTGTCGAAGCGCTCCAGAAGCGCTCGTGGTCGGCTGAGGATGCGCGGTCCACGGTCGACGACTTGATCGCGGCGGATGAGGCGCGGCGCGAGCATCTGACCGAGCTGCAGGCCAGACAAGAACGCCGCAACGCCGCCTCGAAGGAGATCGGCAATGCCATGCGCTCGGGCGACGCCGCTCTTGCCGAAAGGCTGAAGGCCGAGGTCGGCGAGATCAAGGCCTTCATCCAGAATGGCGAGGCGCGCGAGCGCGAGCTCGACAAGGCGCTGAACGATGTGTTGGCTGTGCTGCCAAACGTGCCGTTCGACGACGTGCCGGTCGGCAAGGACGAGCACGACAACGTCGTCAAGCGCGTCGTCGGCGAGGTGCCGACGCGGCCGAACTGGGTGAAGGAGCATTTCGAGATCGGCGAAGCGCTCGGCATGATGGATTTCGAGCGGGCAGCACGGCTTTCCGGCTCGCGCTTCACCGTACTCAAAAGCGGCCTGGCGCGGATGGAACGCGCGCTCGGCCAGTTCATGCTGGATCTGCACACCACCGAGCACGGCTATGTAGAGATCCAGCCGCCGTTGATGGTGCGCGACGAGGTGCTTTTCGGAACCGGGCAACTGCCGAAATTCGAGGAGGATTTATTCTTCGTTCGGCACGGGGACGGCAGGCTTGGCCTGATCCCAACCGCCGAAGTGCCGCTCACCAATCTCGTTCGCGACGAGATCACGCCGCACGAAAAACTGCCGCTGCGCTATACGGCGCTGACGCCGTGCTTCCGCTCCGAGGCGGGCTCGGCCGGGCGCGACACGCGCGGCATGCTGCGCCAGCACCAGTTCTACAAGGTCGAACTGGTGTCGATCACCGACCAGGAGACTTCGGTTGCCGAGCATGAGCGCATGACCGAATGCGCCGAGGAGGTGCTGAAGCGGCTCGGCCTGCCGTTCCGCACCGTGACGCTGTGCACCGGCGACATGGGCTTTGGTGCGCGCAAGACCTACGACATCGAGGTCTGGCTGCCCGGCCAGAATGCCTATCGCGAGATATCGTCGTGCTCGGTATGCGGCGATTTCCAGGCGCGGCGCATGGACGCCCGCTACAAGGACAAGGACGGCAAGGGCAACCGCTTCGTCCACACGCTGAACGGTTCGGGCACCGCCGTCGGCCGCGCTCTCATTGCCGTCATCGAAAATTACCAGAACGAGGACGGCAGCGTAACCATTCCTGAAGCGCTTCGGCCTTACATGGGCGGTCTGGAAAAGATCGAATCGACATAATGCGCATCCTTCTGACCAACGACGACGGCATCCATGCCGAGGGCCTTGCATCACTCGAACGCATCGCGCACACGCTGTCGGACGACGTCTGGGTGGTGGCACCGGAACAGGATCAGTCCGGCTATGCGCATTCGCTGTCGATCTCGGAGCCGCTGCGGCTCAGGAAAATCGGCGAAAAGCACTTTGCGGTGCGCGGCACGCCGACCGACTGCGTCATCATGGGCGTGAAGAAGATCCTGCCCGAAGCGCCTGACCTGATCCTGTCCGGCGTCAATTCCGGGGCCAACATCGCCGACGACGTCACCTATTCGGGCACGGTCGCCGGCGCCATGGAAGGCGCGCTGCTCGGCGTGCGCTCGATCGCCATCAGCCAGGCCTATTCCTATGTCGGCGAGGACCGCGTCGTTCCCTACGAGACCGCCGAAGCGCTGGCGCCGGCGCTGCTCGAAAAGCTCGTCGCCATGCCGTTGCCGGACGGCGTGCTGCTCAACGTCAATTTTCCGAATTGTACGCCGGAAGAGATCGCCGGAACTGTGGTTACTTCGCAGGGCAAGCTGGTCCACAGCCTGTGGGTCGACGAGCGGCGCGACGGGCGCGGCTTGCCTTACTACTGGCTGCGCTTCGGCCGCGAGCCGGTCGAGGGCAAGCAAGGCACCGACCTCCATGCCTTGCGCAATCGGCTGGTGTCGGTGACGCCGCTGCAGCTCGATCTCACCGCGCATGAAATCCGCGATCAACTGGCCAAGGCGCTCGCATGAACTCAAACCACGCTGCAACGGTCGACGAGCGCGAAGGTTTCGCTGCCTTCCTGCTTCGCCTGCGCGGCAGGGGCACGGTGCCGAAGGCGCTGATCGCCGCCTTTGAGGCGACGCCGCGGCGCGGCTTTCTGTCTCCGCATTTTCACTCCATAGCCTGGTCGGACCGTATGCTGCCGATCGAATGCGGCGAGGCCATCGAAGGCGCCGACCTGCAGGCGGCGGTGATCGCGGCACTTGCGATCGAGCCGGGCAACCGCGTGCTCGAGATCGGCACCGGGTCGGGCTACACGGCGGCGGTGATGTCGCGGCTTGCCGCGCGGATCGTCACCATCGACCGTTACAAGACGCTGGCCGAACAGGCCCGGCAGCGCCTTGAGGCACTCGCCATCGGCAATGTCATCGTGCGTCAGGCGGACGGTTCCAACGGACTGGCCAACGAAGCGCCGTTCGACCGCATCGTTGCCTGGGCGGCCTTCGACAGCCTGCCGCGCTTTCTCCTCGATCAATTGTCGAGCGGCGGCATCGTCATCGCGCCGATCGGACCCGACGAGGGCGAGCAGGTGCTGGCCAAGCTTACCAAGGTCGGCAGCCGCTTCGAACGCGAGGATATCGGCCTGGTGCGCCTGCAGCCGATCCTGCACGGTGTCGCCGCAGTGATCTAGGCTGTGTCGATATTCAGGTGAGGTCGGCCTGCAAATGGCGGTTTCCTCCGCTTCCGGTGCTCATGTACCCAAAAGTACGCTCCGCTCCGGTTCTCGGAACCTACCATTTTCGGCTCGGCCTGACCTGAATCTCGGCACACCCGGCGCCCGGATCCTGGAATATTTTAAGAAAATTTGCGCCTGATTCTACAGGTTTAACCGACCGGTAACATTAACGCGCTTTAATCACACTCAGTTGTACCGGGTCTGTGCGGGTTAGTGCGATGCAATTCAGTGTTTTGAAGGCAAACGGACGCAATCTGGCGCGTGGCTGCGCCGTCCTCATGATCGCAGGCGCTGCGACGGGGTGTAGTTCCCAGGTGGCGCGGTTCAACAGCGTCGACGACGTGTTCACCGCCTCGACCAACAACCAGCGCGCCATCATCGACAAGCAGGATGCTGCCCAGCCCTATCCGGGCGATGTTGCGGCCGCGCCGATCGACGGCAGCCACACCCAGTCGGTCAGCCGCTCAAGCCTCGAACCGGTCACGGCGCAGCAATTGCCACCGCCGGCTCCCGCCCTGGCACCTGCCGCCCGGCCGGTGCGTACCGCTGCCGCGCCGGCCCTGGCGCCTGCCGCTCCTCGTGTCGACAGGACGGCAACCGGCACCGTCGCTCCGGCGGCAAGGCCGTTCAAGAACGCCGAGCCCGACGCGCCGCGCATGGCGACGGCCGCCGGCGCGCCGCATGCAACCGAGATCGTCGTCAAGGACGGCGAGACCATTTCCGGCCTGTCACGGCGCTACGGCGTGCCGGCCGATGCCATCATGAAAGTCAACGGGCTGAGCGCGACCAAGGGGCTGAAGACCGGCCAGAAGCTCGTCATCCCGGCCTATGCGTATTCGAGCAACGGCGCCGCGCCGAAAGTCGCCGACGCCAAGCCCGCGAACGGCACCAGGCACGACCAGCCGGCCGAGGCGCCGGCGAAGGTGGCCGTGCTGCCGCAGCAACCGAAGCTCAGGGAAGGCAAGTCTGCCGCGCAGGTGGACGCCTCGGCTGCCGCGAGCCAGCCGAAGGATGGAAAGACTGCGGCGAAGGTGGCTTCGGCGACGGCCAAACCGGCCGGTGCCGGCGGCACTTACACGGTTCAGCAAGGCGATACGCTGTCCGCCATTGCCAGAAAGACCGGCGTCGGCGTCGTTGCGCTGAAGCAGGCGAACGGCATGCAGGATGGACTGCTCAAGATCGGCCAGACCCTGAAAGTGCCGGCAGGCGGAACCGCTGTCGTCGCCGGCGTGAAGCCGGCAAAGGTCGATCCGGTGACGACGGCCACCACCCAGCCGCCGGCCAAGGCCACGCCGACGCAGACGCTCGCCTCCTACACGCCGCCGAAGAAGGATGCGAAAGTCATCCAGCAGGCCGAGGACGACGATGCGGTGGCGCCGGACGCGACCGGCATCGGCAAGATGCGCTGGCCGGTGCGCGGCCGCGTGATCTCAAGCTTCGGCGGCGGCAAGGACGGCGTCGACATTGCCGTGCCCGAGGGGACGCCGGTCAAGGCGGCTGAAAACGGTGTCGTCATCTATGCCGGTGACGGCCTCAAGGAATTCGGCAACACGGTGCTGGTGCGGCACGAAAACGGTCTGGTCACCGTCTACGGCCACGCCAGCTCGATCGAGGTGCAGCGCGGCCAGAAGGTCAAGCGCGGCCAGGAAATCGCCCTGTCCGGCATGAGCGGCACCACCGACTCGCCGAAACTGCATTTCGAAGTGCGCAAGAACTCGGCGCCGGTCGATCCTTCGACCTATCTCGAATAGACGACGAAAAGCGATTTGCGGGCCACCTGACCTTCAGCCCGCCGAGGAAGTCCGCTCCGCAAGGTGCGGGCTTCTTCTGCTGTTAGCCCTTGAGCGGCTAATCCTTCAGCGGCTTGCCGAGCCTGCCGGCCAGATCCTGGGTGAACTGCCAGGCGACGCGGCCCGAACGGCTGCCGCGCGTCGTCGCCCATTCCAGCGCCTCGGCGCGCAGCGTCTCGGGATCGATGGCGAGATCGTGATGGCGGACATAGCCGTCGATCATGTCGAGATATTCGTCCTGCGAACATTTGTGGAAGCCAAGCCACAGGCCGAAGCGGTCCGACAGCGAAACCTTCTCCTCGACCGCTTCGGACGGATTGATCGCCGTCGAGCGCTCATTGTCGATCATGTCGCGCGGCAACAAATGCCGCCGGTTCGAGGTGGCGTAGAAGATCACGTTGGCCGGGCGGCCCTCGACGCCGCCTTCAAGCGCTGCCTTCAGCGATTTATAGGACGTGTCGTCATGGTCGAATGACAGGTCGTCGCAAAACAGGATAAAGCGTAAGGGCGCTGCCTTCAGCAGGCTCATCAGCTTCGGAAGCGTGTCGATGTCTTCGCGATGGATCTCGATGAGCTTGAGCGGCAGGTCGAGCTCGGTCGAAGCGTTGACCGCGGCGTGCACGGCCTTGACCAGCGACGATTTGCCCATGCCGCGCGCGCCCCATAACAGCACGTTGTTGGCGGCATAGCCGGAGGCGAAGCGCTCGGTGTTGTCGACCAATATGTCGCGGACGCGGTCGACCCCGCGGATCAGGCCGATGTCGACGCGGTTGACCTTGAGCACCGGCTCCAGATAGCCGGGGTCGGCCTGCCAGACGAAGCAATCGGCGTCGCCGAGGTCGGTTTGCGGCACCGGCGGCGGCGCGAGGCGGGCGATCGCCTCGATCAGACGGTCGAGCTTCTGGCTCAGGATATCGATGGTGCTGTCGGTCATCTCTCGTCTTTTTGTTTCGCATTCGGGACGGTGCGGCAGGCCAACCTACCTGATTTCAGCGGTTTCGAAACTCGTCCCAAGCATTTGTTCGGGCATCATCTTTTGCGAAAACCGAGCGTCGCTTTTCGGGATCACCCTCTAACACGGCTCACCAGGCCGGAAAAGCAGCCGATTTGCCCGGCCGCGCAGTTGCATTGGCAACGTTACCGACTATATTCCGGCCAAATTTGGCGGGGCCGTCAAATTCCCAGAACGGTTTGCGGCTGTTTTTAAAATTCAGGAGTACCTCGATGTTCGTGACACCGGCATACGCCCAAGGCATCGGCGGGGACTCGTCCGCAATGTTTATCCAGATCGTGCCGTTTGCTCTGATTTTCGTGATCATGTATTTTCTGATCATCCGGCCGCAGCGCACGCAGCTGAAGAAGCGCGGCGAGATGCTGGCGGCGGTTCGCCGTGGCGACACCGTCGTCACCGGCGGCGGCTTTGTCGGCAAGGTGACCAAGGTCATCGACGACAACGAGCTCGAGATCGATCTCGGCGGTGGCACCAAGGTGACGGCGCTGCGATCGACGATCGCCGACGTGCGCGTCAAGGGCGAGCCGGTGGCGAACCAGAACGCCAAGAAATAACCGAATTGTCGGCGGAACGATCCGCGGGCAGGGCTCTGACGAACGACGGCATATGTTCCACCTTTGGCGCCTGAAGATGATCCTGAAGTGGCTTGCCTTGGCCGGCACGGTTGTCTTCCACGCGACTAATATCTTCGCCGCCGGTTTGCATACCACGCGACCCGAATGGCTTGCCGAAAGCCAGTCAATAGTTGAAGCAAGCCAGCAAGATGGTCCACACATCCTGCTCAGGTTGGATGTGACCGACGTGATCGAGGGCCGGCTGAAAGCGACACGCGACGAGGTCCGGTCGCTGCTACGCGAAGCAAGGATCGGCTATACCGGCCTTGCCAGTTCGGCTCGGACCGTTCAGGTGCACATAACAGATCCGGCTCAGCTTGACCTCGCCAAGGCGGCAATCAAAACGGTGACCGATCCTGTCGCGGACAGCGGCGTCCAGGAAATGACCCTGGACGACAGTGAGCCCGGCCTGCTCAAATTCACCGTAACGGATGCAGGTTTGAAGTATCGAACTTCGGCCGCGCTTGCACAGTCGGTTGAAGTCATCAAAGATCGTATCCGCGACCTGGGCGCCACCCACCCGGTGGTTCGGTCAACGAATGAAGACGGCATATTGGTCCGCACGTCGGGCGTTGCCGATCCGCAAAGGCTAGGACAAATTCTCACCCGGCCCGGTCACCTGAGCTTCCAACTCGTTGATCTGTCGATGCCAGTCGACGAGGCAATCAGCGGCCGCCCGCCCGTCGGCTCGGCGGTTTTTTATTCGATGGACGATCCTCCGGTTCCCTACTTGATCGAAAATCGGGTTATCCTTTCAGGTAAAAATGTGCTGGATGCGCAAGCAACCCGCAATTTGGCGACCGATGAACGCGTCGTCTCATTCCGGCTTGATTCCCGGGGTACGGCGCGTTTCAAATGGGCTACGACGCAATATATCGGCAAGCCGTTTGCGGTTATATTAGACGATAAGGTTATTTCGGCGCCTGTTATCCGAGAGCCCATTGAAGGCGGCACCGGTCAGATATCGGGAAATTTCACCGCTGAAAGCGCCAATGACCTCGCCCTGCTGCTGCGCACCGGCCCCTTGCCAGCAAGATTGACAATCGCCGAGGAAGCACGATAGGGCCGGCCGTGGTCAGAATTAGAAATATGCCCGCAAACCGACCGATGGCGGAATGCTGCCGCTTGTACGCCTGAACGGATAAGAACTGATGCTTTATTTTTCGCGCTTCAAGATGATCCTGATCTGGCTGGCCGTGGCCGCCACAGTGGTCCTCGCTGCGCCCAACCTTTTTTCCGCCAGCACGCTGGCCAAGTTGCCCGACTGGGTGCCGAAGCGGCAGATGACGCTCGGCCTCGACTTGCAGGGCGGCTCGCACATCCTGCTCAGGATGGATCCGAACGATCTGATCAAGGATCGGCTGGAGACGACGCGCGACGAAATCAGGACGCTGCTGCGCGATGCCAAGATCGGCTATACCGGCCTTTCCGGAACGGGCCGCACGGTGCAGGTCCGCATCACCGATCCCGCACAGATCGACGCTGCCAAGACAGCCTTGAAACCATTGACCAATCCGGTGGCCACAGGCCTGTTCAGCGGCGGCTCCATCCAGGAGATGACGCTGGATGATTCCGAGCCCGGCCTGCTCAAATTCTCCGTCACCGATGCGGGAATCAAATATCGCACCTCGACGGCGCTGACGCAGGCGATCCAGGTTGTCGAGCGTCGTGTCAACGAACTCGGCACCACCGAGCCGATCGTGCAGCGCCAAGGCGACGACCGTATCCTGGTGCAGGTGCCTGGTCTGCAGGATCCGCAACGGCTGAAGGAAATTCTTGGCCAGACTGCCAAGCTGACCTTCCAGATGGTCGACCAGTCGATGCCGGTGCAGGATGCGCTGAACGGCCGCCCGCCGCCGGGATCCTCGGTGCTGTATTCGCAGGACGACCCGCCGGTTCCGTACCTGATCGAGAACCGCGTCATCGTTTCCGGCGAAAACCTGGTCGATGCCCAGGCGACGTTCAATTCCCAGACCAACGAGCCGGTTGTTTCGTTCCGGTTCGATTCGAAAGGGGCGCAGCGGTTCGGCCAGGCGACGGCACAGAATGTTGGCAAGCTGTTTGCCATCATCCTCGACAATCAGGTGATTTCGGCGCCGCAGATCCGTGAACCGATCCCGGGCGGCACCGGACAGATATCGGGGAATTTCACCGCCGAGAGCGCCAACGATCTCGCCGTGCTGCTGCGCGCCGGCGCCTTGCCAGCGACGCTGACGGTAATCGAAGAGCGGACGGTGGGGCCGGGACTTGGCCAGGACTCCATCCATGCCGGCAAGGTCGCCGGCATCATCGGGTCGATCCTGGTGGTGGCATTCATGTTCGTCGCCTACGGTTTCCTCGGCTTCCTCGCCAACATCGCGCTGGCGGTGCATGTGGCGATGATCGTCGGGCTGCTGTCGCTGCTTGGAGCGACACTGACCCTACCCGGTATCGCCGGTATCGTGCTGACCATCGGCATGGCGGTCGATTCGAACGTTCTCATCTATGAACGCATCCGCGAGGAGCGACGTGCCGGCCGCTCGGTCATTCAGGCAATCGATACCGGTTTCAGCAAGGCGCTGGCGACCATCGTCGATTCCAACGTGACCTCACTGATCGCGACCGTGGTGCTGTTCTGGCTCGGAACCGGGCCGGTGAAGGGCTTTGCCGTCACCTATGCCATCGGCATCCTGACCACGGTCTTCACCGCCTTCACCTTCACACGCCTGCTCGTGTCGATCTGGCTTCGCCGCGCCCGTCCGAAGGAGTTGCCGCGGGCGCCTGTGACGTTCATTCCACCAGGCACGAAAATTCCGTTCATGGGTATCCGCCGCTGGACGTTCACACTGTCCAGCGTGCTTTCGGTGCTGTCGGTCATCGGCTTCATGACCATCGACATAAATTACGGCATCGATTTCAAGGGCGGCTCACTGATCGAGGTGCAGTCCAAGGTCGGCAATGCCGATCTGGCCGACATCCGCGGCAGGCTGACGGAACTTAATATCGGCGAGGTGCAGGTTCAGCAGTTCGGCGAACCGAACGACGTGCTGATCCGCGTCGGCACGCAGGCGGGCGGCGAGAACGCTGAGCAGACCGTCATCGACAAGGTGCGCGGCGAGCTGCAGGATCAGTATGATTTCCGCCGCGTCGAAGTGGTGGGGCCGACGGTCTCGGGCGAGCTTGCCAAGCAAGGCACCATCGCCATGCTTATCGCGCTGCTCGGCATCCTGATCTATGTCTGGTTCCGCTTCGAATGGCAGTTCGCGGTCGGCGCCATCGTTGCGACCGTGCACGACGTGGTCATGACGATCGGCTTCTTCGTTATCACCGGCCTGGAATTCAACCAGTCGTCGCTGGCGGCGATCCTTACCATCATCGGTTATTCGCTCAACGACACCATCGTCGTCTATGACCGCGTTCGCGAGGATCTGCGAAAATACAAGCGAATGCCGCTGCCGCAACTGCTGAACAACGCCATCAACGAGACGCTGTCGAGGACGACGCTGACCTCGGTGACGACGATCCTGGCGTTGCTGGCGCTGGTGCTGTTCGGCGGCGAGGTGATCCGCTCGTTCACCATGGCGATGCTGTTCGGCGTCGTGTTCGGCACCTATTCGTCGATCTTTATCGCCGCGCCACTGCTTATCCTGTTCAAGCTGCGGCCGCAGGCCACAGCGTCCGATGAGGAAAAGCCGGTGGGCGGCGGCAAAGCCATAGCTACCTGACGGCTTGCCTCAAAAGTGGCCAAGGGCATCGTCATCCGCGAGGCGCATTTCCCGGGCCGCGCACCGATCGAGGCTTACGGCAATGGCGGTTTCCGCTTTGCCGACATGTCGCATCGCGGCTCGCTGCTGTGCCTGCCTTCGGGCATCTATGGCTGGGAGCCGGCCGATCCGTTGGCGCTGACGGCAGCGGATTTCGCCAAGCTGTTCAACGAGGCCGCCAAGGTTGAGATCCTGCTGGTTGGCAGCGGCAAGGATCTGAGACCATTGCCTGCCGCGCTGCGTACGGCACTGAAAGAAGCGGGCATTTCCGCCGATCCGATGTCGACGGGGGCGGCGGTGCGGACCTATAATGTGCTGCTGGCGGAAGATCGCGCCGTGGCCGCAGCGCTCATCGCCGTCGACTGACGTGGCCGAAAACACCAAACTCGTCATGGAGACGGTGCGTGCCGCCGACCATGACCGCTATCTCAGCGTGCTCTATGCGCCCGAGAACAAGCGTGACGCGCTGTTTTCGCTCTATGCCTTCAACGCCGAAATCGCCGGCGTACGCGATCGCATCCACGAGGCGCTGCCGGGCGAGGTGCGGCTGCAATGGTGGCGCGACGTCATCGCCGCCGAAGAGGATCGGACTCAGATCGGCCATCCCGTGGCGGACGCGCTGAGGACGGCGATTTCCGCTCACCGCCTGCCTAAGGCCGCTTTCGACAATATGCTCGAAGCGCGCATCTTCGATCTCTATGACGATCCGATGCCGTCACGCACCGACCTCGAAGGCTATTGCGGCGAGACTGCCGCAGCACTCATCCAGCTTGCGGCGATGGTGCTCGATCCGGTCCAAGCGCCGCGCTTTGCCGATCTTGCCGGCAGGGCAGGTTGTGCGCAGGCGATGACCGGTCTCCTGCTTCTGCTGCCGCTGCATCGCAAGCGGGGACAGTGCTTTGTCCCGGCCGATATTTTGGCTGCGGCGGGATCGTCGCCGCAAGAGTTCGTTACAGGTGACGGCGGGCCGGGCGCGGAACGCGCGGTCGCCGCGATGATCGCGCTGGCACGCGAGCATCTTTCCGCTTTCGAGCAGGGGGCGTTCGCTCTGCCGGTTTCACTGCGCCCGGCCTTTCTGCCGCTGGCTCTGACGCGCGCCTATCTCGACAGAATAGAGAATGCCCGCCGCTCGCCTCTCAAGGATGTGGCGCGGCTCTCAGCCCTGCGCCGGCATTGGCTGTTGTTCCGGCGCGCCACGCAAGGCTGGACAGCGGTATAAAGGCCGGAATTCGGGGAACCGGAACCGTAGCTGCCGCCGCGAGGGAATTCCATTACGATGGGTCGCTCGATCCGCCGTCGCGCATCAACACTTCATAGTCGCGCCCCCCATAGAAGATGTTGACGATACGGACGAGGTCATCGCCGACAATATAGGCGATAATAGCCGAGTGCTCGAACGGCACCGTTCGTAAACCCGGTGCAATGTCGTCGCGCGGTCGGCCGCCACGCGGTGCATTGCCAATATTTCCACAGCGCACCTTGATCCGATCGACGAAACTGTTGGCTATGTTTTCGCTTCCACCATTATCGAGGATGTAGGCGGCAATCGATTCCAGGTCTATGAGCGCGCTTTCGTTAAGAACTACGGCGAGACGCTGAATCATTGCTGTCTCTCGCCAATTCCGAAATCCTGTTCTTTACTCTCGTGATTGCCTGGTCCAGTGGGATGTCAGGCCTCGTGTCCTCGATCGATGTCTTTACGCGTGCCCTGATCGAGGCCATGCGCTCGGCATGTTCTTCCTCTTCGCGCCGAAAGGCGCGAAGTGCCGCGCGGACGACCTCGCTCGCCGATCCATAGGAGCCGTCCTCGACCTTTTCGCGGATCATGCGCGCCATGGCGGGGGTGATCGTGACTGAAAGTTTCTCGGCGGATTCCATAGATTTAGCCTCGGGTTAGGAGTGGGATATTATCCTACTCCTCCGCCGAGCAATCCGCAAGAACGAAGACCGGAACCTTATTCCGCCGCCTCTGACCGCGCGGGCATCCCCAGCCATTCGCGGCAGTCGGCGAGCGCACGCGATGTCACCGCGTGCCGCTTGGCGACCGTCTTGTCCTTGCCGCGCAGCCGCTTGCCTTCGATCTTTGGCGCCTCCACGGGCGGGAACAGGCCGAAATTGACATTCATTGGCTGGAAAGAGCGCTTTCCCGGCTCGTCGTCGGAGACAATGTGGCCACCGGTGATGTGGTTGAGCAATGCGCCGAAGGCGGTGGTCAAGGGCGGCAGCGACGGCGCGTGGCCAAGCCTTTCGGCGGCGGCGAAACGCCCGGCAAGCAAGCCGATGGCGGCGCTCTCGACATAGCCCTCGCAGCCGGTGATCTGGCCGGCAAAACGCAGGCCGGGCCGCGACTTCAACTGCAGCGAAGCGTCGAGCAGCGTCGGCGAATTGATGTAGGTGTTTCGGTGCAGGCCGCCGAGGCGGGCGAACTCGGCGTTTTCCAGCCCGGGGATGGTGCGGAATATGCGCACCTGCTCGGCGTGCTTCAGCTTGGTCTGAAAGCCGACCATGTTATAGAGCGTGCCCAGCGCATTGTCCTGGCGAAGCTGAACGACGGCATACGCCTTTACAGACGAATTATGCGCATTGGTCAGTCCCATCGGCTTCATCGGCCCGTAGCGCAATGTCTCGACGCCGCGCTCGGCCATCACTTCGATCGGCAGGCAGCCGTCGAAATAGGGCGTGCCTTCCCATTGCTTGAATTCGGTTTTCTGGCCGTGGACCAGCGCCTGCACGAAGGCAAGGTACTGCTCCTTATCCATCGGGCAGTTGATGTAGTCCTTGCCGGTGCCGCCGGGGCCGACCTTGTCGTAGCGCGACTGGAACCAGCAGATGTCCATGTCAATCGTGTCGAAATGGACGATCGGCGCGATGGCGTCGAAGAAGGCGAGCGCGTCGGCGCCGGTTGCTTCCGCGATCGACTGGGCGAGCGACGGCGCTGTCAACGGTCCGGTGGCAACGATCGCCTGGTCCCACTCCGTCGGCGGCAGGCCGGGCACTTCCTCACGCTGGATGGTGATGAGCGGATGGGTTTCGAGCGTTCTGGTCACCGCGTCAGAAAACCCGTCGCGGTCGACGGCAAGCGCACCGCCGGCCGGCACCTTGTGAGCATCGCCGGCGCTCATGATCAGTGAACCGGCCAGCCGCATTTCGGCGTGCAGCAGGCCGACGGCATTGGTTTGCGCATCGTCGGAGCGGAAGGAATTGGAACAGACGAGCTCGGCCAGTCCGTCGGTCTTGTGCGCGTCGGTACCGCGGACGGGACGCATTTCATGCAGGACAACGGGAACGCCGGCTTCGGCCGCCTGCCAGGCGGCTTCGGAGCCGGCGAGACCGCCGCCGATGACGTGAATGGGATTGTTGCTCATGAGCGCCGAAATAGTCGCTTGGCGCAAGGATTGCAATTGCCACGCGGGAGAATGGCTGACGGGGGAAGCCGCCTCAAAACAACAACACCCGCCGGGGGAGGAGGTCCGGCGGGTGTCGTTTTGTTGGTCGATCCTCGGGAGGAGGTGAAGATCGACCGTATTCGTCATCGCCGGGGAGGAGGTCGGCTTTGACGAAATTCTTTTCGCCGTTTGAAAGGGCGCGAAACCCTTTTTAGAAACAACGCCCGCCGGGGGAGGAGGTCCGGCGGGCGCCGTTTTTGTGGTCAACCCTCGGGAGGAGGTGAAGGCTGACCGTATCCGTCAGGGTCGGGGAGGAGGTCGACCCTGGCGAAATTCTTGTGGTTAGATCGCCTTGCGAGCGATTATCTTGATTTCGTCGCGGACGATGCCGAGATCGTTGAGCTGGCGGTTCGACAGGCGACCCAGCTCGGTAACCGTCTCGCGGTAGACGCGCCAGTTACGGTAGTTGCGGATCAGGTTCATTGTCGTTCTCTTTTCAAAACTGGTTCGGACCATTTGCGGCCCGAAGGATTAGACCGACTTGCGGGCGACGTAGTGAATGTCGCTGCGGCTGATGCCGAGATCAGTCAGTTCACGGGTGCTCAGGCGGCTCAGCTCGGACACGGTGTCCCTATAGCGGCGCCAGTTGCGATAGTTGTGGATCAGGTTCATGGTAGTCTCGTTTCGTCTTTCTTTCGGATCATTCCGTCTTTGTGTGCACCGTGAAAATAGGTGGGGTCATATCGATTTAAAAGCGCTATTGGTGCATGGCAGCAATGCAAATTGTGCAATGCAACATTAACGCGCGTCCGGTTTTCCGCCCAGATCGGAAAATGCCGTTAGGTCAAACGCTTGGCCGGACAAGCTAAAAGGACCAAGCAGAGGGGGAGGGGCATGGCGAGCTATTCGTCACGGGTCAGGTCGGATATCGCACGATGGCAACAGGCCGGCCTGATCGACGCGCCGACAGCCTATGCGCTGACGCGCGACGTCGAGGCAAACGAACGCAAATCGCTGAGTTTCGGCTCGATCCTGGCGATGATGGCGGCGCTGCTGTTCGGCGCCGCTATCCTGATCTTCATCGCCGCCAACTGGGAAGTCATCCCGCGGTTGGTGCGGGTCGCGGCACTTTTTGCCGTTATCCTTGCCGGCTATGTCGGCGGGGCGGTGCTGAAGATGCGCGACCATGCGGCGATCGGCGAGGCGCTGTGGATCGTCGCGGCAGCAGCGTTCGGCGGATCGATCGCGCTGATCGGCCAGATGTATCATTTGTCGGGCGACGAGGCCTCGGCCTTGACCACCTGGGGCGCCGGCACGGCGCTGGCGGCGGTGGCGCTGCGCTCAAACCCGCTGACCGTCGCTGCCGTCGGCATCGCCGATGCCTGGCTGTTCCTGAGAGGGTTCGACTACTTCCGGCGCACGGAATTTCCGCATCTCTTCGTGGTCATGGCGCTAATTCTGTTCGCCGTTTCGTTCTGGACGCGCAGCCAGGCGGCGCGCCACCTGATCATCCTGTCGGTCCTTTTCTACCTCGTGCTGTTGGCCATGGAATACGACACGCTGCAAGTCGCCATCCCGCTCGTTGCCGCGTCGGTGCTGCTTTTTACCGCTGCGATCTTTGCTGCCGGGCCGGTCGAGAGGGTTTTGCAACTCGGCGGCAGGTTACCCTTGCACGCGCTGATCGGCTTTCTCACCGGCCTGGCGATGATCCAATTCGAACTGGCGGATGAAAGCAGCTACAATAGCGGCTTCGCCATTGCCTCGGCTGTTGCGCTGGCCGGCATCGTCGCGGCGATCGTGCTGGGCGGCCGCGAGAGCCGGGGACTGCGCTGGGTTGCCTATGCCGGCTTCGCCTTCGAACTCGCCATCATCTATGTGGTGATGCTGCAATCAATGCTCGACACGGCAGGCTTCTTCCTTGCGGCGGCGGTGCTTCTCGCCGTTCTTGCTTTCATTATCATCCGCATAGAAAAGCGCATGAACGCCTCGAACATGACAGGAGCGGCGGCATGATGACCGGCAAAAGACTGATCATCTCGGCGCTGGTCGTGGCGCTCGTCCAGATTGGCTTTCTGAGCTGGATCATCGCCGGACGCGCGGCAATCCTGCGCGATGGCAAGCAGGTCCTGCTCAGAGTCGAGCCGATCGATCCGCGCGATCTCTTGCGCGGTGACTACATTCTGCTCGGCTACGATATTTCGCGCATACCGGTGAAACTGATCGGCAACATTCCGGCCGGCAAGCTTTCCAGCGAGGAAACGTCGATCGTGGTCAGGCTGAAGCAGGGCGCCGATGGCTATTGGGGGCCGACCGCGGCTTGGTTCGGGCAAGCGCCGGCGCCGGCAGCATCCGGCGAAGCCGATATCGTCGGACACGTCTCCGAGGGCTGGGATATCAGCCAGGGAGCAACGACGATCGCGCCGGAGTACGGCATCGAGCGCTTCTATCTGCCGGAAGGCGAGGGGATAACGATCCAGAACGACATGCGGGTGCGGCCGTTCGGCATCCGCGTGGCGATCGCGGCCAACGGCACGGCGCAGATCAAGGCGCTGGTCGACGGCGACAAGACACTGTTCGAGGAGCCGCTTTATTAGAATTAGATCGCGCGACGGCCTTGCCAATGATCCTCCTTCGCCAGGGCTTCGGAGGAGCTTCGAGTGGCCTGCCACCCGAAGCTCGAAGAGCGAGGATGGTGCGGATGAAGGGACTCGAACCCCCACGCCTTTCGGCACTGGAACCTAAATCTGTTCCGCTAAGGGAGCTGGTGCGGGTAGAGGGACTCGAACCCCCATGTTTCTCAACGCTTGGACCTAAACCAAGTGCGTCTACCAGTTCCGCCATACCCGCGAAAGTTTGTCACTTCGTCACCGTTTGTCACGGGCATTGTCACAAGTCAACGCGGCGGTTTTGGTAGCGGGGTCGGGGTCATTCACCCGATTCCTGGGGCGTAAGCGATGTGCTCCTCACACATTGGTCGTATAGGGTATCAATGCCAATTAAACTCTTGGCACTGAGCGCCGGGCTGCAAGCCGTCTTTCCAGAGGTGGTGATTGGGCTAGAAGACGGGCGACGTGGAGGAGCGACGGATGGATTTGCTCGGGGATCGCATACTTGGAAAGGCCATACGACAGCTAAACCATTCACCCGACGATTTTTCCGTCGTTTTTGAAGATGGCGCTATTACTGCTTGGACCCCAGTGGATGTCGCTATCAGTTTCGGTATTGATCCGGTCGTCGTGGAGGAGCTGCAATGGTCGGGCGAACGGCTCACGATTGTCACGAGTGGCGGTAATATTCGCATTGGACGCGTTCCGATTACCTCAAATCCAGAAACCTTCGCTTATGGTGCCGCTGATGATCCTTCCATCATCATCGTGGATCGGGGAGAGGAATAGTGGATCTTGGCCGCAGTCGGCCCGACTAGGGCTTGTGCCACCACCATTTCAAGAAGCGCGCAATCGCGATCAGTCCGGCCACGACGCCGAACACGCTTGCGGTCAGGGTGAGCACCTGCCCGAGGTCGAGAGTGATTATCATGGGAGCGTTCCTTTCAAGACAGATCTCGCCATTGAGAAAAGTTCTAACAAGGAACTGCTAAGATAAGCGGTGAGCCGTGGCGCGATGTCAATGGCTTAAGTGCAGTTGTCCCGAGACGCCTTGGGGAAACAAACAAATAGCAATCGGCATTAACAGGAATAGAGTGGAACCAACGGACATAGATCGGAACGAACTTACTCGAAACGGGCCGATCACGTTTGTATGACTTGGCGGGGGACGACCCTTTCCTGGTCGGCAGCCTTTGAGCGTCTACCCATTCTTCACAACCTCCAGCTTCGGCTTGTTGTCATCGAGGCTGTCACCGAGAATGTCGCCGGCAAGGTCCAGATCACCGGTAGCCAGCTTGGCGTATTTGGGGGTGGTCTCTATGCGCTTGTGGCCGAGCCACGTATGGATGCGCTTGAGGTCGACGCCGTTCTTGACCAGCCAGCTCGCACAGGTGTGCCGCAGCGTATGGACCACAACATCGTCCCAGCCGAGGGTCTTCTGCATCTCGTCCCACATCCCACAGGTCTCGGAGGTGATGTGCCTTTCCATCCGAGCCTTTCATATGTTGGAACGGTCCCCTGATATCTGGGTAGGCACCATGTAGCCATCATTCTGTCAATGTCAGAGCCCACATCGGCACCATTGGCCGGAGTGCAAAGATGGTTGAAAATCGGCCGCGGCTGTGACAAAAGGCGTGTCGAATGTGACGGGACGCGACGATCCGCTTCTGCAGAATGTGATAAGAAGTAGGAAAAACAAAGACTTATTCACATTTTGGAGCGTATTTCTGGAGGATTTGTGCCGCGTTGAGCGGACAGATCGCCAAGTCCCGCACCAAAAGCCATTCCCGGCAAGATCATACCGGCAGGCTGTAAGCGGCAGGGGCCGTTTGACGGCCTCATTGGTGGAAACAAAGGTTTTATGATGCAGGTCACCGAAACGCTCAACTCCGGTCTCAAGCGCGAGATCAAGATCACCGTGCCGGCTGGTGACATGGAAGCCAAGCTGATGGCGCGGCTCTCCGATGCCAGGAACAAGGTCCGCATCAACGGCTTCCGCCCCGGCAAGGTGCCGGTGCAGCATCTGCGCAAAGTATACGGCAAGTCGTTCATGGCCGAAGTGGTCAACGAGATCCTCAACGATTCGACCCGTTCGATCATCACCGGGCGCGGCGAAAAGGCTGCCATGCAGCCCGAAGTGATCATGACCGAGGACGAGAAGGAAGCCGAGAAGATCCTGGCAGGCGGTGCCGACTTCGAGTTCCGCCTGAACTATGAGGTCATTCCGCCGATCGAGATCAAGGATTTCTCCGACATCAAGGTGACGCGCCAGGTGTTCGACGTGCCGGATGAAGAGATCGATGAGCAGGTCAAGCGTGTCGCTGAATCTGCCCGCACTTACGAGCCGAAGACCGGCAAGGCCGCCGAGGGCGACCGCGTGACCATCGATTACGTCGGCAAGATCGACGGCGAAGCCTTCAACGGCGGCGCCGGCACCGATCAGCCGCTGGTGCTCGGCTCGAAGGAATTCATCCCCGGCTTCGAGGACCAGCTGGTCGGCAGCAAGGCCGGCGACGAGAAGCAGGTCACGGTTACCTTCCCGGAAAACTACCAGGCGGCGCATCTGGCCGGCAAGGAAGCCACTTTTGACGTGACGGTCAAGGAAGTGTCGAAGCCCGGCGCGCTTGAGATTAACGACGAGATGGCCAAGAATCTCGGCCTGGAATCGCTGGAGCGCCTGCGCGAGGTGGTGCGCGGTCAGATCGAGAACCAGTTCGGCTCGATAACGCGCCAGAAAGTCAAGCGGCAGTTGCTCGACCAGCTCGACGCTGCCTACTCGTTCGAGGCCCCGTCCAAGCTCGTCGAGGCCGAGTTCAACAACATCTGGAACCAGGTCAATCGCGATCTCGAAGCCGCCGGGCGCACCTTTGCCGACGAAGAGACGACGGAAGAAGAAGCGCGTGCTGAATATATGCGGCTTGCCGAGCGCCGCGTGCGTCTCGGCCTGGTTCTCGCCGAAATCGGCGAGAAGGCCGGCGTCACGGTGACGGACGAGGAACTGCAGCGCGGCCTGTTCGAGCAGGTACGCCGCTACCCGGCCAACCAGCAGCAGGAAGCCTTCGAATTCTATCGCAACAATCCCGAAGCGCTGAACACGTTGCGCGCGCCGATGTTCGAAGAGAAGGTGGTCGACCATCTGCTCGGCCAGATTTCGGTCACCGATGTCAAAGTCAGCAAGGAAGAGCTGCTGGCCGACGACGGGGATACGGAGACAACCAGGGCCAAGCCGGCGAAGAAGGCGGCTGCGAAAAAAGCGGACGCAAAGAAGGCCGACGACGACGCCGAAGAGCCGAAGAAAAAGGCCGCGCCGAAGAAGAAGGCCGCCAAGGACGCTGAATAACGTTCCTGTTGAATTCCGAAAGGCCGCCTTCTCGAGGCGGCCTTTTTCGTTGTGGCGCAGACGCAACGGATTTCACGTATCTGGCGGTCGAGGTAGCGATACGAAGCTTTGATGATTATCTGCGCTGGGTTGCGAAATCGCAGCGGTTGTTGGAGGCATCGTTGAGACAGTTCTTCGGTATCGGAAGCGTGGCGGCGGCGGCGTTCCTGCTTGCGTCGGTCTTCGGCATTGCCCAGGCTGATACGGTTCTCGATAACTGGCGGTTCGACAAGAGCAGCGATGGCCTTGTCACCGCCTCGCTTTACGCGACCAACAAGCTCATCACCGGTGGCGGCGCATTGAGCTACAGCCCGGTGTTGACGATCGCCTGCCGGACCGCCGGCGAACCGCGTTGGAGCGAATGGCTGCAGCTGAGCGACACCGTTTCCGCCAGCCGAACCATCGCCATGTCGGTGACTGTCGACCAATCCGCCAAGCTCAACGAAAGCTGGTCGGTCGGGCCGCATAGCAGGATGCTGGTCCGCGACGGTGCCGATGGCATCAGGCGACTGATTTCCGCGGACCGGTTGCTGCTGTCCTGGCGGTTCGGGCTGCTGTCGGGGCGCGGCAAAGCCGAGTTTGACCTCGCCGGAGTTGAAGAGGCGGTCGGCCGGATCGCCACCACCTGCAACACCAAATTGCCTTGAGCGGATTGTCCGCATTAATCCATTGCATGATCGAACTCTACCTGCCGGCCGGGTTCCGTGGTATGTAGGTGCCGCAAACTCCAAGCAGTGGATATCCGTTCTGCCATTCAAGAGCGCATGCCAGCGGACTAAATGTCGGCCTGCGCAGGTCAGCCAGGGTAAATTGGCGATCAGGGAGGAAATGCCATGCGTGCCATTGTGTTTTTTATCGTCATGTCCGTCGCGACCGTCGTTGCCGGCCCCTTGCGGGCACAGGATGCCGCGGCGGGTGAGAAGGTCTTCGCCAAATGCAAGGTCTGCCACGTCGCAGACAAGGATCAGAACAAGGTCGGTCCGTCGTTGAACGGCGTCATCGGCCGAACGGCCGGCACGCATCCAGGGTTCAGCTATTCCAAGGCCATGACCGAGGCCGGCAAGTCGGGCGTCAAATGGGACGAAGCCACGCTGACGACCTACCTTCGCGATCCCAAGGCGATGGTCAAAGGAACGAAGATGGCGTTTCCCGGCCTCAAGAAAGACGAGGACATCGCCAATGTCATTGCCTACCTGAAGCAATTCTCCAAATAGCGCGGCTCTTCCGCCGGATCTTGGTATCGCAAACAGGTCGAGGCATAGCCTCGGCCGCAATCTGCCGGCAGTGTCGGTGGGGAGGGCGGCTCGTTGCAAAAAAGACATTGGGCGGCTAGGCTGCCGTTCCCATCGGTGGTCGTCTGAATGTCGACTGAAGAAAGCCGTCTCAAGGATACCGGCATCCGCCTCTCGGAGGCGACGGCGGGTGATTTCATTGCGCTCTTGAAACCACGGGTCATGGCGCTTGCAGTGTTTACTGCCTTCGTCGGCCTAGTGATGGCGCCCGGCGTGATGAATCCAGTTATCGCCGTAATCGCCATCGGCGCAATCGCGGTTGGAGCGGGAGCCGCCGGCGCGCTCAATATGTGGTACGACGCAGACATAGACGCCTTGATGTCTCGCACGTCCAAGCGACCAATTCCGTCCGGTCGCGTCACGCCTGGCGAAGCTCTCGGCTTCGGTCTGGTGCTTTCCGCACTGTCGGTCATGACGCTCGGCGTGCTGGTGGGGTGGCTCGCCGCATCGTTGTTGGCGTTCACCATCTTTTTCTATGTCGTTATCTACACAGTGTGGCTGAAGCGCTCGACGCCACAGAATATCGTCATAGGCGGCGCGGCAGGCGCCCTTCCTCCGGTAATCGGGTGGGCGGCCGCAACCGGCGCAATCGGCATTGAAAGTCTCATTCTGTTTCTGATTATTTTCCTCTGGACGCCGCCTCATTTCTGGGCGCTGGCCCTTTTCAAGGTCGGCGACTATGCCGCGGCGGGCATCCCGATGATGCCGAATGTGGCCGGCCAGCACTCGACCAGAAAACAAATCTTCGCCTATTCGCTGCTCTTGGCGCCAATCGGCGTGCTCCCTTGGGGCTTCGGCTTCGCGAGCGGATATTACGGCACTGCTTCAGCCGCGTTAGGTGCAGGTTTCATTTGGCAGGCCTGGAAGGTTCTCGTCGCCGACAAGGACATGAAGCCGGCAAAGGCGATGTTTGCGTATTCGATTGTCTATCTTTTCGCAATATTTGCGGCGTTGCTTGCCGACACCATTGTAATGCGAGTGATCGCTTCAGCCGGCTATTGACCCCGGCTCAAAACATCACGTTGGCAGAGCACAAAATCCCAACAACAGCAGAATAACGACGCCAAGGCCGAGTATGAGAACTGTCCTTCCGTCCATGACCTTCACCTTCGACTAGAAGAGCATATCGAAGAACCACGTCCGTAGCTAGTCGGGCTACCCGGGACCTCCTACTCCCGGGCCTTCCTACAAAGCGCGACAAGTCCCCCGCATGAGAGTATATTGATCATGGTGCAGGTCGCGGTTTGCGTGGGCCAATCATGCAGAACGGCAGCACCGTAAAACGCGACCTTACCGGACCTGGTCTGGAGGAATGGTCATGGCAAGCTTTCACGTGATAGCAGGCGCCAGCGAGACGCTGGAACACACCAGAATTCGAAAAATCGGTGTCTCCGATCTTTTTGATGCGCTCAGGCGTGGCGTCGATGATTTCATGGTCAAGCCGTCGCACATCGTATTTCTCTGCCTGATCTATCCGATTGCCGGAGTCGTGCTTGCTGTCTGGACATCAGGCAACAACACGCTGCCGTTGCTGTTTCCGCTTGTGTCCGGCTTTGCGCTGATTGGTCCGTTCGCCGCGATCGGCCTGTATGAGATCAGCCGGCGGCGGGAAGCCGGGCTCGACGCGTCGTGGAGACACGCCTTTGAGGTCAGGAGTTCTCCAGCGCTGCCGGCTATTGCAGCGGTCGGCGTCATGCTGCTTGCGATCTTCATCGCCTGGCTTTTGACGGCCCAGATATTTTACCAGACCCTGTTCGGCCCGGCGCCGCCGCAATCGCTGTCCAGCTTCATCAGTGAAATATTCGCCACGGGACGCGGCTGGACGCTCATCATCCTGGGTCACGCCATCGGCTTCGTGTTCGCCGCGGTTGTGTTGTGCACCACGGTCGTCGCATTCCCGTTGTTGCTCGACCGCGATGTCGGCGCCTACGAAGCTATCCACACCTCGGTGCGCGTTGTCCTGGCCAACCCGATCGTGATGGCGGTGTGGGGCCTTATTGTCGCCGTCGCCCTGATCATCGGATCGCTGCCAGTGTTCGCCGGGTTGGCAGTCGTGCTGCCGATCCTTGGCCATGCCACCTGGCATGTTTACCGGAAAGTTGTGGAATCGCCGCCGGCGACCAGACCGTGAGCTGAAAAAATGCACTCTGCCCGCACCGGCGAAAGTGCCGGTGCGGGCAGGGTGAGGCAGAGCTTTCAATAGGCGGGGTGGCTGAAACGGGCCTGGCGCGCGTCCTTTGTCAGGTCGCGGAAATCTTTGCCGCTCACATGCACAAGCGTCTTGTGGTCGCCGCCCTCGAAATAGATTTCGGGAGCGTCGCCGAGGCTTTCATCGAGAACCACCGGCACATCATAGGCAGCGCCGATCGGCGGCACAGCGCCGACGTCGCAATCGCCGAACAACGAGACCACCTCGTCTTCGGAGGCAAGTCCAAGAGGCTTCTCCATGACATCCTGCAATGTCGCGAGTTCTATCCTGTGCGTGCTTGGAACCACGGCGAGCGCGTAGCCACGGTCGTGGTGAACGACCACCGATTTGGCCATTATGCTGCCGGGCACATGTGCCGCAATGGCGGATTGTCTGCTTGTCGCGGTGCGGTGATGCTCGACGGTGTCGTAGGAAATTCCTTTCCTATCGATGAAGTCCTTCAATCTGTTTGCGATGGTCATCTTGGGCGCCCCTTGCTGGTGTTCGCGACGCATGTGGAAACGCCAGCATCGCCTGTCGTCTCCAGTACCAACAGAAATGGACCAGCCGTGGATTGTTTCAAGGCTCCAGGACCGGACCGCGTGGATCCGGATTGCATGTCAGGGCCCGGCCCCGAAAAACGCCATTCGGGTGAGAAGCGTGTAGTCCGCTTCGAAGACCATCATCGTCACGAACACCAGCACCAGCACCGGCGGCAGGATGATCGCATATGTCAGCGCCAGCCGTTCCCAGGCCATGTGCATGAAGATGGCGACGATCAGTCCGGCCTTGAGCATCATGAAGATCAGGATCAGCGACCATCTAGGATAGCCATGGAGACCGAAATAGTCGACCAGATAGGAGCAGGTGCTGAGGATGAACAGCCACGCCCACACCACCAGATAGAGCTTGATCGGGTGCTCCTGATGAACCTCCGCCGGGGTAACGGCGGTCGTCGTCGCATCATGCCTATGGGCGCTGTCCAGTGCGTGTTGTCCCAGGCCGTTTGCGGTTGCTTCAGCCATGTCCTGCCTCTCACCAAAGATAGAAAAATGCGAAAATGAACACCCAGACCAGGTCGACGAAATGCCAGTAGAGCCCCATGATTTCGACGTTCTCGTAGCGCCCCCTCCGGCTGGTGAAGAAGCCGGGCCGTTCGACATCGAAATCCCCGCGCCAGACCTTTCGCGCCACGATGATCAGGAAGATCACCCCGATCGTCACATGCGTGCCGTGAAAGCCGGTAATCATGAAAAAGGATGCGCCGAACTGTGCAGCGCCCCAGGGATTGCCCCAAGGCCGCACGCCCTCGGTGATCAGCTTGGTCCATTCGAAGGCCTGCATGCCGACGAAGGTCGCGCCGAGTGCTGCGGTCAAGAGCATCAGGACTGCCGTCTTGCGGCGGTCGCGGCGGTAGCCGAAATTGACCGCCATGGCCATCGTTCCGCTGCTCGAGATCAGCACGAAGGTCATGATGGCGATAAGGATCAGCGGAATGTCGGAGCCGCCGATGCGCAGGGCGAAGACCTCGCTTGGATTGGGCCATGGCACGCGTGTTGAGATACGCGCGGTCATGTAGGAGAGCAGGAAGCAGCCGAAGATGAACGTGTCGCTGAGCAGGAAGATCCACATCATGGCCTTGCCCCAGGACACGTTCTTGAACGCCCGCTGATCCGAGGACCAGTCGGCGGCGATGCCTTGCCAGCCTGCGGGCCGCGGCTCTGTTCGGCCGATGTGGGCCAGTGTCGTCTCTGCCATCCGCCCGTTCCTCCTAGGTCAGCAACCCTCGGCAAATGTCGATTAAAGTCGAAGCCCAGCCGGCCAGAAGCGCAAAGATGGCGAGCCAGACGAAAAGCAGGAAATGCCAGTACATCGCGCACAGCTCGACACTGAGGCGAAGCCGCTGCGGCTGCGCTCCGTTCCAGGCGCCGACGCTCGTTCTGCCCAGCCCGACCAGTCCTCCCAGTATATGCAGGCCATGCATTCCCGTTAGCAGGTAGAAGAAGCTGTTGGCCGGATTGGATGCCAGAAAATAGCCGTCCGCACTCAGTTCCCGCCATGCCACAAGCTGTCCAATCAGGAAGACGAGCGCCGTGAGTCCAGCTGTGGCGAGGCCGAGCCTGACCATGTCCACTTGACCCTTGCGCGCCGCGAGCGAAGCGCACTGTATCGCAATGCTGCTCAAGACCAGTACGCCGGTGTTAAGCCAGAGCAGGGGCGGGATGGGCAGCGGCCGCCAATCCGACAGCGCCATGCGCATGAAGTAAGCACTGGTGAACAGCGCGAACAGGCAGCCGACGACGGCAAGGAAGACGCCGAGGCCGATCTTTGCGGTCGGCAGCGCCGATCGGTCCAGAGCGACAAAATCCCCGGCCATGCTTTGCTCGAGCCACGGCTTCGTCATTAGCCGCTGATGGGAAAGCCACCACCCAGCAATACCGGCGATCACGAGCAGGAAGACCAGGATTACGCTCATGCCGGCTCCCTGGAGGGCGCGAAGGAGCCCGGAACGTTTTGTGGTATGAAGTCCTCCTTGGCTCCCGGTACGCTGTAGTCATAGGCCCAGCGATAGACGATCGGCAGATCCTTGCCGAAATTGCCGTGGGCGGGCGGTGTTTGCGGCGTCTGCCACTCGAGCGTCGTTGCCCGCCACGGATTGCCGCCAGCCTCGCGGCCATGGCGGATGCTCCAGATGAGATTGAACAGAAACACAATCTGGGCAAAACCGACCATAAAAGCCATGATGCTGATAAACGAGTTCAGGTGGTGGGCGGATTCCGTCATGATCGTCATGTCGGTCAATTCGTTGTAGCGCCGCGGCACGCCCATCAAGCCGAGATAGTGCATGGGAAAGAAAATCAGATAGGCGCCGAGGAAGGTGATCCAGAAGTGGAACCGGCCCAGTGTCTCGTTCAGCATCCGGCCGGTGACCTTTGGGTACCAGTGGTAGATCGCCCCGAAAATCACGAGGATCGGCGCGACCCCCATGACCATATGGAAATGGGCAACGACGAACATGGTGTCCGACAGCGGAACGTCGACAACGACATTGCCGAGAAACAAGCCGGTCAACCCGCCATTGACGAAGGTAACAATGAAGGCGAGGGCGAAAAGCATTGGAATGGTGAGGTGGATATCGCCGCGCCACAGCGTCAGCACCCAATTGTAGACCTTGATGGCGGTCGGAACGGCGATGATCAGTGTCGTGGTGGCGAAGAAGAAGCCGAAATAGGGATGCATGCCGCTGACATACATATGGTGCGCCCAGACTACGAAGCTCAACGCGCCGATGCCGACGATGGCCCAGACCATCATGCGGTAGCCGAAGATGTTCTTGCGCGCATGGGTGCTGATCAGGTCGGACACGATGCCGAAGGCCGGAAGCGCAACGATGTAGACCTCCGGGTGGCCGAAGAACCAGAACAGATGCTGGAACAGGATCGGGCTGCCGCCGCCGTGCTGCAACTGTTCGCCCATCTCGACGATCGCCGGCATGAAGAAGCTGGTGCCGAGCGCCCGGTCGAGAAGCATCATCACGCAGGCGACGAACAGCGCCGGGAAGGCGAGCAGCGCCATGACGGTGGCGGTGAAAATACCCCAGACAGTGAGCGGAAGGCGCATCAGCGTCATGCCGCGCGTGCGGCCCTGCAGCACCGTCACGACATAGTTCAGGCCGCCCATAGTAAAGCCGATGATGAACAGGATCAGCGAGACGAGCATCAGGATGATGCCCCAGTCCTGGCCGCCGGGCGTACCGGTCATGATCGCCTGCGGCGGATAGAGCGTCCAGCCGGCACCCGTCGGTCCGCCGGGCGCGAAAAAGCTCGACACCAGAACCAGCACGGCCAGCAGATAGATCCAGTAGCTCAGCATGTTGACATAGGGAAAGACCATGTCGCGAGCGCCGACCATCAGCGGAATCAGGTAGTTGCCGAAGCCGCCCAGGAAGAGTGCGGTGAGCAGGTAGATCACCATGATCATGCCGTGCATGGTGATGAACTGGTAGTAGGCTTCCGGGGTGATGAAGTCGAATGTGCCGGGGAAGCCGAGCTGCAGCCGCATCAGCCAGGAAAGCACCAGCGCGACCATGCCGATCGCTGTCGCCGTCGCCGAATACTGGATGGCAATGACCTTGGCGTCCTGCGAGAAAACGTATTTCGTCCACCAGCTGTGCGGATGGTAGAGTTCCATTTCCGCGACTTCGGCCGGCGGTACCGCATCTGCAGGTGTGATATCGACCATAGGAACACCTCCGTGCCCTTTTCGGCCAGCCCGACAGTTCGGGCTTGCCGCACTATTTTCAATCCCGACGGCGCACCGTCGTTTCGGTTTCCTACTCTGCCGAGCCCATCTGTTGGGGCGCGGACAGCTGCGCAAAAGTCTGCTGCTGGCCAAGCCACGCCAGATAGTCTTCCTGCGTATCGACCATGACCACGCCATGCATCATCGGATGTCCCTGGCCGCAGAGTTCGGCACACAGGACCTGGAAGGTTCCGGTCTTGGTCGGAGTGAACCAGAAATAGGTGACCGAGCCCGGGATCATGTCCATCTTGGCGCGGAATTCCGGCACGTAGAAATCGTGCAGCACATCGATCGAGCGGAGCAGCATCTTGACCGGTTTGCCAACCGGGAGGTGCAGGTCGGCCGCTTCCACTACGACATCGTCCTGGCCGTTGGCATCGGTGGCGATGACGCCGAGTGGATTTTCAGCGTTGACGTCGCGAGTGTCGGATGTGCCGAGCTTGCCGTCCTTGCCGGGCAGGCGGAAACTCCATTGCCACTGCTGGCCGACGACTTCGACCTCGGTTGCGTCGCTTGGAACGTTAACGAACCGGCTCCAGACGAACAGGCCAGGAACGAGCAAAGCCGTGACGCCAACCGCGGTGACGACCGTCAGCCAGGATTCGAGCCGCCTGTTCTCAGGTTCATATGCCGCCTGATTGCCTTCCCGATGACGGAAGCGGAAGACGCAATAGGCCATGAAAAGAACCACGGCGGCGAAGACGACGCCGGTGATCCAGAAAGTTATGATGATGGTGTTGTCGATATAGTCCCAGTTCGAGGCAATCGGCGTCCACCACCATGGGCTCAGGAAGTGGAACAACACCGAGCCCACGACTATCAGAACGAGTACAAGCGCAACGGCCATGTCCCGGTTCCTCCCGGTATTCCAAGCGGCGCAAGCCGTCCCGGGAAATACCAAGTGCATCATAACTTGATTTGCGATGAAAATTCTAGAGCCGGCTGTGGGAAGGGCAAAAATACCATTTCGCGGCGCTGGCGGTCCTTCGGTTCGGCGGTGACAGCGGAAGGCAATGGCGAGCACGCCGAATGCGCCTGGCAGAACCACCGGAACGGCGATCGCCGGGGATACCTTCCACCTGCTCGACCGACAGCTCGACGAAGGGAGCGGCGTCACCTTATTTGCCGGCAGATGTCACCCGCCAAACTGTGTTGCCGACGTCGTCGGCTATGAGCAGGGCCCCGGTTTTGTCGACAGCCAGGCCGACAGGCCGGCCGCGCGCCTTGTTGTCCTTGTTCAGGAAGTCGGTCACCACGTCGGTAGCGACGCCGCTAGGATGGCCGCCGTTGAATGGTACGAACACCACCTTGTAGCCATTGAAGCGCGTGCGGTTCCAGCTGCCGTGTTCGCCAACGAAAGCGCCGCCGCGATATGCCTCGGGGAGGTTGTTTGCCGTATAGAAGGCCAGTCCCAGAGGGGCGACGTGGGAACTCAGCGCATAGTCCGGAACGATCGCTTTCGCGACCAGGTCCGGACGCTGGGGCATGACGCGGGGATCGAGATGCTGGCCATAATAGCTGTACGGCCATCCGTAGAAGCCGCCATCCTTTACCGAGGTCAGATAATCCGGCACGAGATTGGGGCCGAGCTCGTCGCGCTCATTGATCACGGCCCAGAGCGCCCCGGTCTGCGGCTCCCAGCTCAGGCCGTTTGGATTGCGCAAACCGCTGGCGAAAATGCGCGACTGGCCGGTGGCCCTGTCCACCTGCCAGATGGCGGCGCGGTTCTTCTCGGCCTCGATGCCGTTTTCGGCGACGTTGCTGTTCGAGCCGATGCCGACATAGAGCAGCGAGCCGTCGGGGCTTGCCACCAGGCTCTTCGTCCAATGGTGGTCGATCGGGCCGCCGGGCAGGGCGGTTAGCGGCGTTCCGGGCGCGGTGATCTTGGTTTCACCGGTGTTGTAGGGATAGCGGACGATGGAATCGGTATTGGCGACGTAGAGATCGCTTCCCACCAGCGCCACGCCGAAGGGGGAGCTCAGGTGGTCGAGGAAGACGCTGGTCAGCTCCGGCTTGCCATCGCCGTCGGCGTCGCGCAGCAGCGTAACGCGGTTGCTCGGGCCGCTGTCGCCGCCCGAGGTGACCCAGGACTCGATCCAGCCCATCACCAAATCCTTGGGCCGTTTGATCGGTTCGCCGCCCGGCGCCTTGGACTCGACCACCAGGACATCGCCATTGGGCAGCACATAAAGCGACCGCGGATGCTGCAGGCCGTTGGCAAAGGCCTGGATCTGGAGCCCCTGCGCGACGGTCGGCTTTTCGTCGTTCTTCCACCCGACCACGGAAGCGAGATGCATGGGCGGGAAGAAATATTGGATCGGCTCGGGCAGGTTTGGATTCGGCCCTATCTGACTGCTGGGATCCGGGTCGTTGCCGCTGCACGCTGCAAGAGTGATCGCCGCAGTGCAAATGAGCACGGACACCGTGATGCGCCCGGCTTGTCTGATGGAGCTTTCTACGCGCATCAATCCGCCACTCCGACGTGATGCCGGTAAACCATGGACCAGCCCAGCCAACCGGTGAAGATGAGGATGAGCACGACAACCGCCGAGAGGATCAAGCCGGTAGGAACGATGGAGGTCCATGCATCGCGGGTGTGCACGAGCATGTTGATGATGGACAACGCCAGCGCCAGCAGATTGCCTAGCACGTGCGGCAAGGCGGGGGGCTGTGCTCTTACCAGCGGATTGGCCAGGAAATCGATCAGCCCCGCGATCGCTGCAAGGCAGCCCATGATCACGCCGACGGTAACCAGCCAAGCGGAGAAGTCAGCCCACATCATCTCCGCTGTTCGCCAGTAGGCCAGATCCGTCAGCAGGGTGCCGACGAAGCAGGCGATCGGAAACGGCACCAGCATCGGATGAACGGGATGTCCTGCAATCCTGGCCGTCGAACGCGGATTGTCACCGACCATGATGCGCCATCCTTCTTGGTTCTCGTCCAGACAACCGCCTACCCGGCCTCCGGCGGCTGTTGCCGAGAGGCCGGCAGACGACCGATCGATCTGTCAGGCCCAAAAAGGGCGCTGGCTGGCTGCGCCTGCTAGGCGGCCGACTGGGTCGGCGGGTTCTGATACATCATCCAGAGCTCGATCGCCGCCAGCACCGCGACCAGAATGCCGATCACGACATGCACGGTCATCGCCGTTGTCGCCTGGAATCCAAGCACCCAGGGCGATACGAGAACCCACAGCCCGACGACCAGGTTCACCCACTCTTCCCACACGGCAAATGCTGCGAGGGCGGCAACCGACAGCACGACGATCAAGATTCCGCTGCCGAGGGCGTTCTGCGTCTGCGGGCCTGCCGCAAACGTGAAGATCCAGGGAGAGAAGAACAGAATTGCCCCAAGGATCAGGTTGGCTACGTCACAGAGCCTGGCGTTTGTCCACTGGTTCATGGCATCCTCCATAGGGAGCGTTTATGGCTCCCGAGTTCGGCAAGGTGGTGCCTGAGTTCGGCGAGATGCGCCCGAAGCCGCTCACTCCGTGTCACGGTAGTGCCCTGCCCAGCTGGAATTCGCATCTGGCGGTACTCCAGCCAAATCCGGCTATCTAACTGAATTCCGGGCTTTATGTTCCATTCGGCACCGGCACGCCTGGATCACTTGGTGGTGATCGAGCGATCCAAAGCTGCCTGTCAGGGGGCGGCGGGGCGGCGGCGCGTAGCTCATTCTGTCTTTTTATCGAGCCGGTGAAACATTTCTTATGGATCGCAGTTCTTGGATCCAGAGGAGTTGAATAAGGGCAACCTGCTTGCACGGGAGGAGCACGGAAGGCACAACTATAAATACGCTCTGCATAGAATACTTCGCAACGAGAAGCTCTCGCTTGTCTTGGTTGCCGCCGAAGCTTGTTTGAAAGACGGCGGTCGCCGCCGAAAAGATTTTCTAAATGAAAATAGCCCAGATCGCGCCACTAACCGAATCCGTGCCGCCCCGAACCTACGGTGGAACCGAGCGAATTGTTTCGTATCTGACCGAAGAACTTGTCCGACAGGGCCACGAGGTGACGTTGTTCGCCAGCGCCGATTCTCGTACCTCAGCCGAGCTGGTGCCGTGTTGCGACGTCGCGCTGCGCCTGAATCCCAGGGTCCAGGACGGTGGTCCGCACCACGTCATGATGCTTGAACGGGTGCGCCGGCGAGCCGATGAATTCGACGTTTTGCATTTCCACGTCGATGTTCTGCACTTCCCCATCATTCGGGATTTTGCCAGACGAACGGTTACCACGCTTCACGGCAGGCTCGACCTGCCCGATCTGGCGCAACTTTATGCTATGTTCGACGATGTTCCCCTGGTCTCGATCTCCTTCGACCAGCGCCGGCCCGTGCCGCCAGTCAATTGGATTGGAACCGTGCATCATGGCCTGCCACGCGATCTTCTGCCATTCCACCCGAACACCTCTGGCTATCTTGCGTTTCTCGGTCGCATCTCGCCGGAAAAGGGGCCGGAAGCGGCCATAGAAATAGCAGTGCGGGCGGGGTTTCCCCTGAAGATCGCCGCCAAGATCGACAAGGTGGACCAGTCGTTCTGGAAGGAAAGGGTCGAGCCGCAAGTGCTGCGGCATTCGAACGTGGAGTTCATTGGCGAAATCGATGAGCGGCAAAAGGCGGATTTTCTGGGCAATGCGAAAGCGCTTTTGTTCCCGATCGACTGGCCGGAACCCTTCGGGCTCGTGACGATCGAAGCAATGGCCTGCGGTACGCCGGTAATTGCGTTCCGGCGTGGCGCCGTCCCGGAGATCATCGATGACGGTGTGTCCGGATGGATCGTGGATACGGTGGAGGAAGCTGTGGGCGCGCTCCGGCGCATAGACTGCCTCGATCGCGCACGAGTGCGGCAGACGTTCGAGAAGCGGTTCACGGTCGAGCGCATGTGCAGCGATTATGTGGCACTCTACCGAGCACTCACGAACGGCACGGCGGGCGCAGGTGCCCCCACAAACGAACTCTCCCGAAATGTCGCGATGGTGGCTGTGCCGGGCTGAGGAACCGACAATCCACATGCAGACCACGAGGATGGCGTCAGGTGCGCCTGCAGGGTCTTATTGCCAAGCGCGGCGACTGCGCCAGAAGCCTTTGATCTGCGGCAAGCGTTCCAGAAGCTATGGTGTCCGCGAACGGTGGCAAACTGCCGCCCGGTCCGGATTGACGCGCGATACTTTCGCTGCAAAGGTACTTTAACGACTTGTTTACCATGCGTCAGTCAGGGGTGGGGGAATTTGGAACGGTTTTTGGGTGCGAACCGCCTTAATTGGGATGATCGGGCCGAACTGCACTCGACCGACACAACGGGCAGCTACCACATCGAGAATGTGCTGGCCGGCGGATCCAATCTTTATGAGCTGGAAACGCGCGAGGTCGGCGATATTGCCGGCAAGGATATCGTCCACCTGCAGTGTCACATCGGCCTCGACACGATCAGCCTGAAGAATCTCGGCGCAGGCAGTGTGACGGGGCTCGACTTTTCACCGGCGGCGATCGCGGCGGCGCGGGATTTTGCTGCGAAGGCAGGCACCGACGTGCGCTTCGTGGAAGCGCCACTGTTCGAAGCGGTGGAAGCGCTCGGTCGGACCTTTGACATCGCTTACGTTACATGGGGCTCGGTAAACTGGCTGGACGACGTGTTCCGTTGGGCGCGGGTGGTTGCCGACCTCCTGAGACCCGGCGGCCGTCTCTACATGGCCGAGGGCCATCCATTGATGTTTCAGTGCGATCGAAAGGCCGCGGCCCTGGAATTGAAGCACGACTGGCGAACGCCGATAGCTCGGCCGCTCGCCTGGAACGAGGAACTGACCTACACCGGCGATGACCGCATCCTGAAGCATCCTCGCTATTATGAATGGATCCACCCGATCAGTGACGTGGTGAATGCGCTGATTTCAGCTGGTCTGACGCTCGATTTTCTCAATGAGCATGACACTGTTTCGTGGCAGCACTTTTCATTTGCCGTGCGGGCCGGCAAGGATATGTACGGCTTGCCAGAGAACTCTCCCAAGATACCGATGGCCTATTCCATTGGCGCGACGAAGCGTAGCATCGGCAAGATACCATACCTTGTGTCTCCCAAGGCGATCGAGGGGCACTAGTCCAGGTCGACGCTCCTGAGTACTCGGGTCGGAGCGTCGAAGTTTGCAATCGCTCGCGCTCCTCGATCTTCCGAAGGATCGCCGGCGCCAGCGCATCTCAACTCAATCAGTGGGACGATGTCAGTGGAAATCGGCAGCTGGCTCCAGCCGCTCGGGCCTGCAACATCAGCAACGGGTCGGAAAGCGCAAAAGCTCTAAGGAGCGTGAAGGTGACATTAAACATTGAAAGCTAATGTTCCTCATCGGGTCGACCCGGGAACCTGAAATGGCACTTGAGGAATCGCCTATTGGCTTTTTTCCGCGCTAAGTTCGGCGGCATCAAGGAGGTCGTCTTTTCGTCGGCAAACATTCCGGCGGCGATCGCGCTTATCGTCATACTTATCAGCGCCGCGTTCGCGGAGCACCAGAACAAAGTCGTCTCGGACCAGGCCGTCCGTGCGGACGTGTTGACCAAGGTCAATCTCATCCGCGCCAAGCTCGAAGGCAATATCAACGGAAACCTTCAACTCGTGCGTGGATTGGTCGCCGCCGTCGTGACCGAGCCTTATATGGGACAGCAACGCTTCGCCTCGCTGGCGAGCAATCTATTTGGCGCCGACTCGCAATTGAACAATATTGCCGGCGCGCCCGATCTGGTCGTTTCCCTGATGTACCCGATGGAGGGTAATGAGCAGGCGATGGGCCTGGACTACCGCAAGAACGAGCGGCAGCGTGCGGCTGCGCTGAGGGCGCGAGATGAACGCAAGCTGGTGCTTGCCGGTCCCGTCGAGCTGAAGCAGGGGGGACAAGGCTTCATCGGCCGCTTTCCGGTTTTCGTGCCCAGCGCGGGCAACACGGAAAGGTTCTGGGGCATTATTTCAGCCGTTGTCGACGTGCAGCGCCTTTACAAAGCGAGCGGCATGCTTGACGACGATCTCGGGATCGACGTAGCGCTGATCGGCAGGGACGCCCTCGGTCACCGAGGTGGTCAATTCTACGGCAATGAGGAGATCAGCAAAAGCGATCCGGTGACGGCTGACGTTTTGCTTCCTTCCGGCTCGTGGCAGCTCGCTGCCATTCCCAAGAACGGCTGGCCTTCGACGCCAAGTAACGCATGGTTGTTGCGCGCGATCATGGCGACGGCCGGGGCCTTGGTTGTGTTCCCTTTCCTGGTCACTGGTCGTCTGATAGGCGAAAGACAGCGCAATTATGCGGAATTGCGCCGATTGTCACGACGCCTCGAACTCGCTCTGGAAGCTTCGGCTATCGGGGTTTGGGAACACGATCTCGCGACCAACGAGCTTACATGGGATGAACGCGTCAATGAAATATATGGCAAACCAGCGGGGGAGCACCGGGGCTACACAGACTGGGCGGGAGCGATCCATCCAGATGATCTGGCTGGCGCCAACGCAGATTTCGATACGGCGGTGGCCAGCGGACGACCATATTTGTCGGAGTACCGGATTGTGCGCCCGAATGGCGAGGTCCGTCATGTCCGGTCCAAGGCGATCCTTTACCGGGCCACAAACGACACCCCAAAAATGATCGGCGCGGAATGGGACGTGACTGCCGACGTCCTGCTGAACAAGGATCTGGTTCGCGCAAAACAGCTGTCGGAGTCGAAAAATGCAGAACTCGAGTCGGCCAAGGCGCGCATAGAGCACATTGCGCTTCATGACTCGCTGACCGGCTTGCCCAACCGGCGTTACCTCGACCAGGTACTGGAAGACTACGCGGCAAACGCCAGGCGCTCAGGCGGGCGTGCGGCACTGCTTCACATCGATCTGGATCGGTTCAAGCACATCAACGATACGCTGGGCCACGCCGCCGGTGACGCGATGCTGGTTCACGCGTCGACAGTCCTCAGATCGAAGGTCGGCGACGAAGGATTCGTCGCCCGCATTGGAGGAGACGAATTCATCGTTCTGTGCGTGGTACGCGACGATACCAAGCAACTGGCGCTGCTTGCCGATCGGGTCATCAGCCAGATGCGCGAGCCCGTCTATTATCAGGGCCACCGGTGCCGTTTTGGCGTCAGCGTGGGTATAGCTGTCGACAACGGAAAAGATGTCGAAGCCAAACACCTGCTGGTGAACGCAGATATCGCGCTTTACCGAGCAAAGAGCCGAGGGCGCAATCGATACGAATTCTTCACTGACGCGATGCAAAGCGAAATCGTCGATACAAAACGGATTGCCGACGAAATTCTCGGCGGCCTCGAGCGCAACGAGTTCATCCCGTTCTACCAGCCCCAATTTGACGCAAAGACGCTCGAAATCGTTGGGGTTGAGGCGCTGGCGAGGTGGCAACATCCAGTAAAGGGTATTTTGGCGCCCGACATCTTCCTGAGGATTGCGGAAGAACTGAACGTCGTCTCGATCATCGACCAAGCCATATTGAAGCAATCGCTTTCGGATTTCGAAGAGTGGTCCGCTGCAAAACTTAACATTCCACGGGTGTCGGTCAATGTCTCGGCGAGGCGCCTTCAAGACGAGGAGCTTATCAAGAGCCTGCGAGAACAAGATATCAAGAGAGGAACAGTTTCGTTCGAGCTTGTTGAGTCGATTTTCCTGGACGAGAACGACGATCTTGTCACGTGGAACATCGAGCAAATAAAAGAACTGGGGATTGACATCGAAATAGACGATTTTGGTACCGGCTACGCTTCGATGGTCAGTTTGCTGAAGTTGCAGCCGCGCCGGCTGAAGATAGATCGGCAGCTGGTCACCCCAATCGTCAAATCGCCGCAGAGAAGGCAGGTTGTCTCGTCGATCATCGAAATCGGCAAATCGCTGGGTATCGAGGTCGTGGCGGAAGGCGTCGAGACGATGCAGCACGCACGGCTACTCAAGGGCCTGGGCTGCGACATATTGCAGGGTTATGCCTTCGGCCACCCGTTAGACTCCGAGGGACTTAAGACATTTGTCCGATCGCGGCGCCTGCGCACGGCCAGCTGAGCCTCGGCGCCAGAATTTATCGAGCCGACCGCCTTGAGGTTGCGGTACATAGGCGCACAGCGGACAAAGCTGAAAACAACGCCAAACCTCAGATCAGCAGCAGGCCCTTCATGCTGGAGTGGCCTTTCCTGCCGATGATGATGTGGTCGTGAACGGCAATGCCAAGCGGTTTGGCCGTCTCTATGATCAGCTTGGTCATCTCGATGTCGGCGCGCGACGGCGTCGGGTCTCCCGACGGATGATTATGCGCCAGAATGATCGCCGTGGCAGAGAGCTCCAGGGCGCGCCTGACCACCTCGCGCGGATAGACCGGTGTGTGGTCGACGGTGCCGACCTGCTGCACTTCGTCGGCGATCAGCGCGTTTTTCTTGTCGAGGAACAGGATGCGGAACTGCTCGCGCTCCTCGAAGGCCATCACCGACCGACAGTATTCGAGAACCTGCGTCCAGGTCGACAACAGCTCGCGGCCGGCGATCTCGCCGCGCGCCATGCGTTGCGCCGTTGCCGCAACCACCTTGAGGTCGAGCGCCACCATCGGGCCTATGCCCTTCACTTCCTGCAGGCGCTCGACGGGCGCGCCGAGGACCTCGGCCAATGTACCGAAGCGTGCCAGCAAGGCCTTGGCGACCGGCTTGGTGTCGGCGCGCGGGATCAGCCGGAACAATAGAAGCTCGAGCAGTTCGTAGTCGGGGAGGGTGTTAGGACTGGCGGCGAAGCGCTCGCGCAAGCGGTCGCGATGGCCGAGATAATGCGGCTTGTCGGCGGCCACCGCCTTCGCGGGCGATCGCACCGGCCTTTCGGGAAAGAAGGCCCGCTCGTCGTCGTCACCGTTCATGGCTGCCCCACCCAGCATTTGCCGGGCACGGTAACGCCCCGATCTGCCAGACACTAGGCCCGCAGGCCGGGGCGGTCGAGGTTTTTTGGCGACAGCGTGAAGATCTCGCAGCCGGTCTCGGTGACGCCGATCGTGTGTTCGTACTGCGCCGACAGCGAACGGTCGCGCGTCACCGCGGTCCAGCCGTCCGACAGCACTTTCACATGCGGCCGGCCGAGATTGATCATTGGCTCGACGGTGAAGATCATGCCCGGCCGCATCTCGACGCCTTCGCTGGCGCTGCCGTAATGCAGGATATTCGGCGCGTCGTGAAACAGCCGGCCGACGCCGTGGCCGCAGAAATCGCGCACCACCGAGCAACGCTCGGCTTCGGCGTAGGTCTGGATGGCGGCGCCGATGGCGCCGGTGCGGGCGCCCGGGTTGATTGCCGCGATGCCGCGCATCAGGCACTCATACGTGACTTCGAGCAGCCGCTCCGCGGCACGCTTGATCGTGCCCACCGGATACATGCGTGAGGAGTCGCCATGCCAGCCGTCGAGTATATAGGTGACGTCGATATTGACGATATCGCCATCCTTCAACGGCTTGCTGTCGGGTATGCCGTGACAGACGACGTGGTTGATCGAGGTGCAGGATGATTTCGTGTAGCCGCGGTAGTTGAGTGTCGCCGGAAGCGCGCCATGGTCCATGCCGAACTCGAAGACGAAGCGATCGATCGCTTCGGTGGTGACGCCGGGCGCCACCATCGATACCAGTTCGTCGAGGCAGCGCGCGGTGAGATCGCAAGCCTTGCGCATGCCGACAAAGCCTTCCTCGTCGTAAAGACGGATCTGGCCGGTGTTTCTGAGCGGTGCCGTGGCGGCGTCGAGATAGGTGACCATTTTTGTCCGTCTTGCAGGGATGCGAGGGCTGGATGAGCCCCCGCCAGAGAAATCTCCCCAGATTTGGCACTGGAAGGCGCAAGGTTCAAGGACGAACTGCCGGCGACGACCGAAGACCGGCGATATTCAGGTCTTTGGGGCACTCTCCTTGCCTGTAGCTGCCCATGCTCCCGACCGGTTCATTTGGCTACCGCAGTGACGACACATTTCTAGGCGAGAAGTCGGCCCAAGCATGAAGCCGCCACGGCAACTTTTTATGCCGAACGATGTTGCTGCGGGGGTGTCGGTTCGGGAGAGGTCGAATGGACAGACTGCAATTTGCGGTGCCGGTGCGTATCGCGCCTGTGCCCAGCCAGCCGGTCGAGGAAATCTACAGTGTCGAGCAGGCGCTCGATTTCCTGCAAACGTGGCCGGTTCGCCGGAAGGGGCCAACCTACCAGGCTGCGTTCAATGCCTGTTTTGGCGCCACGGTGGACATCGTCGAGACCGAAGACGCATGGCGGGCCTTCATGGCCTTTTGCCGGGTGAGCGGCCTGCTTGCCAGGGACATGATGGTTCCTCCGCGCAAGCGCGGCGGCGAGGCGAGGGGACTGCGGGCGTAGGGAGCCCTCGGCACATCCGCAGTTTGTCTTCGCCCCTTTGCTGACACCCCATCAGAGTGGGTGGGGTCCGGCCAGGTTTGCCAGCATCACGCTGGCGATAGACATATGCCAAGTTGAAATTGCTGGTACGCCCAAGGGGAATCGAACCCCTGTTACCGCCGTGAAAGGGCGGTGTCCTGACCGCTAGACGATGGGCGCGCTCAGATGTGAGCGCTTATAGTTGCGTCGCGACAAACCGGCAACCCGTCTGCCGCCGGCTGCGACAACTTTTTTCCTTTGGCTCCAAACCGCGTCTTTCCGACAGCCAAGCTGGTTTTGCAGCATGCTGCAACGTCGCCGAGGGGACTTCGCTGTGGCCGAAGAACGTCTCCCTAACCGCGCCTGCGGCAACGCCAGTTCCAGTCGCGCTCGGGGCCGACATCGACATGGACGGATTCGGTGTGGCAGTAGGTGCCGACGCCGCCGCGGCCCGGCATGGTGCGGATGTAGCTCGCCAGTTCCCACTTCGAGACGCCGGGGACCTGGATGTCGGCAGCGGCGCAGTACATGTGCAGCGAATTCTTGGCGCCGTTGGCGCGGCGGTTGCGGGCCGGGTCGCGATAGCCGGAGGTGACCGTCATCTTGCGGCCGTAATGGCCTTCGATCGTCTTCAGCACGCGAACCAGCGACGGCTTCAAGCAGGCGACATCGACGCTTTCGTTCTGTTTCAGGAGGCCGTTGGGCGCGAGCCTGGCGAGGCCGGCGGCGGAGGCGACCTGGTAGGCACCACCCGAACCTTCGTCTTCGTTGAGATCGACGTCGCTCTCATCGTCGAGGCCGGATTTGCGCTTGATCTCGAACAACGCCGTCTGGCGCACGCCCGGCAGCGCATCGGCCGTGAAATGGCTGGTATCGCCGGTCGACACCAACTGCACCGGCTTTTCAGCCGGATTGGCCGAGGCCAAGGTAACGGTGGGTTTCGCCGCAGGCGTCGCCTTGGCCTGCACGGCCGTTGGCTGCCCGCCCGATCTGCTGTTGGCCGGCGATGCTGCCGAAGCGGGGGTGGCGCTGAACAGCGAGGCTAGGAAGTTTTTCTTCGGTGCGTAGGCCTGTGGCTGCGGCATCTCGCCGGCGGTTACATAGACCGGGTTGTTCATCGCCGGCGCGGCGGCCTTGGCGTCGGGCTTCGATGCATCAGCACTGTTTTGTGCCACGGCCTGTTCGGCCGTCTGGGCGTTTGGTTGCAGCGGCTGCGGCGTGTGTCCCGCGATCGTCTCGGCTGCCGTTGGAACGGCGATCGGGAAGCCGGCATCGGGCTTGGCCCCTGGCTTGGCTATTGGCACATAGGCGACCTGCTCGGGAAGGTTGGCGTCACCGTCGGCATTCATCGTCATTTGTGCGGTTGTCATCTGCGACGATGATGCGGCCGTGCTGGCCTGGGGCGCACCGGCGGCCGTGCTGATTTCGGTAGCCGAGGTATTGTAGCCTGGCATGCCGACCGACATGGTCGGGTCGCCGGCCGAGGTGCAGGACGCCAGGAGCACCGAGAAAAGCGCCGCCACAATGGCGCGGCTTTCTCCCTTCGCGAGGCGCGATCCTGCTGATCTCAAAACAAAATTCCCCCTCGATATCCGACCGGTTCGTCATTGGCGCGACGCCGAAACGTCTCGTCGAAATGACTCTTGTTCCCCGAACCGGAAACGAGACCTGTGTCAAATCTGCAAGCCTCAAAGTAATTTGGCGGCTAGAGGATGAATCAAGGCTGCTCAGGGTTAACGGCACCATTTCGCCCGCTTTTGGCGGCGCGTCAACTCACCACACATTACAGATGGTTACACGCGCACCTTGACATAGGTGCCGGGGGCTTCGCCTAGAACTTGCATATGCTCGCCCGGTTTGCGGGCCGGTACGCGGGTATTGTCCTTGGCTTCGATCCAACGTTGCCAGTGCGGCCACCAGGAACCGGGGTGGGCTGTGGCCCCGGCGAGCCATTTGTCAAAGTCGCCGGCCGGCTTGCCGCCGGTCCAGTATTGATATTTCTGCGCCGCCGGCGGATTGACGACCCCGGCGATGTGGCCGGAGCCGGCCATGACGTAGTCGACCTCGCCGCCGAAATATTTCGAGCCGAGGAATACCGATAGCGCCGGCGCGATGTGGTCCTCCTTAGAGGCGAGGTTGTAGACCGGAATGGTAACGTCCTTCAGCGAAACCGTGCGGCCCGCCAGTTCCATCATGCCTTGCGAGAGCCTGTTCTCGAGATAGCAATTGCGCAAATAGAAGGAATGGTTGGCAGCGCCCATGCGGGTCGAATCGGCATTCCAGTAGAGCAGGTCGAAGGGCAGGGGATCCTTGCCGCGCATGTAGTTGTTGACGACATAGGGCCAGATCAGGTCGCCCGAGCGCAGCATGTTGAAGGCGGTCGCCATCTTGGTGCCGTCGAGATAGCCTTTCTCGTTCATCGCCTTTTCGACGGCCGCGACCTGCTCCTCGTCGACGAACACTTTTAGATCGCCGGCATAGGTGAAATCGACCTGGGTGGTGAAGAAGGTGGCGGATTTGATGCGGTGGTCGCCTTCCTGCGCCATCAGCGCCAGGGCCGCCGCCAGAAGCGTGCCGCCGACGCAATAGCCGATGGCGTTGACTTGCCTTTCGCCGGTCGCCTTCTCGATCGTGTCGAGGCCGTATTGCAGGCCCTCCCTGATATAGGCCTCCCAACTCTTGGCGCCGTGCCGCTCGTCCGGGTTGATCCAGGAGATTACGAACACGGTGTGGCCTTGCTCGACGGCCCAGCGAATGAAGGATTTTTGCGGGTTGAGGTCGAGGATGTAGTACTTGTTGATCCATGGCGGGCAGATCAGCAGCGGCCGTTTGAGCACGGTGTCGGTAGTCGGCTCGTATTGCAGGATTTCGGCGACGTCGCTGCGGCCGACCACCTTACCCGGCGTGGCGGCGAGATTCTTGCCGATCTCGAAGGGCGAATAATCTGCCTGCCGCAGCTTCAGGTCACCCTTGCCCGCGGCGATGTCCTCCGCAAGCATCTTCATGCCGCGCACCAGGTTTTCGCCGTTCGAGGCGACAGTCTCGCGAAACAATTCCGGATTGGTCAGGATGAAATTCGACGGCGAGATGGCATTGGACACCTGCTTGACATAAAAGCCGGCCTTGTGGCGGGTATGCTCGTCCAGGCCGTCGGCGTGCTCGACCAGTTCGGCCGCCCAGCGCGAGGTGACCAGATACGCCTGTTTGAGGAAATCGAAGAAGGCGTTGCGGCCCCATTCCGGGTCCTGGAAACGCTTGTCGCCGCGCTCGGGCTTGACCGCGTCCTCGGCGCCGGCGCCGACGCGCTGGACAGCATTGGCCCAGACGGTCATGTAGCCGGAAAACAGCCGCGTTTGCGCCTCCAGCGCGCGCTGCGGGTCGGAGAGCCAGTACTCGGTGAGCTTGGAGAACGTCTTCACCATGTCGACGACCGGCTCGGCGACGTGATCGCGTACCTCGCCCTTTTCCCGCGGCTCGGCCCATGCCGAGGCGGCTTTGCCGGCCTGCTCGATCATGCGGGCCATGTTCAGAGCGAAGCGTTCCGGGTCCTTCACCAGATATTGCTCGACGGTCGAAGGTTGGTCATCTTCCGCTTTGCCCGAATCGGGTGTTTTGGCCATGGTTCGCGGGGTTCCTCCCGAAGCGTTTTGTTGACATATTACCATGGGATATCGAACAGGGTCCAATGTGCTCTAACCCGGCCGCCAGGAAAACAATATGACGATTAATATTGGCAAGAACGTTTTTTCCGGCACTGGTCGTTTTTGCCGCATGGCGCTCGTCATGTTGACGATGGCCGGTTGCACGAGCAGCAACATGGAAGGTGCGGCGCCCGCCACCGGCCTTGTCGGCGCGAAGGACACCGGTTCCTATCCGAACCTGAACATCCGGCCGCAGGTGGCGGCCGAGCAATTCACCGACGAGGAAAAGAACGCCAAGCTCGCCCAACTGAAGGCCGAGAAGCAGAGCCAGGCCGCCAAGGGCGGCGGCGTCAAGGTTGCGGACCAGGCAGCGCTGGACCAGCTGGCAAAAAAACACGGCGCCGAGGCGCTGAAGCAGATCGAAGGCAAATGCGACCCCGCTCTCGACCCTAGTTGCAAATAAGCTTATACGCGCGACCGCAACCTCACTGTCTGGAACTGCCATGGAAGAATTTCACAAGGTCCGCCGGCTTCCGCCCTATGTCTTCGAACAGGTCAACCGCCTGAAGGCCAGCGCCCGTTCGCGCGGCGCCGACATCATCGATCTTGGCATGGGCAATCCGGACCTGCCGACGCCCAAGGCCATCGTCGACAAATTATGCGAGGTGGTGCGCGATCCGCGCACGCACCGATATTCGTCGTCGCGCGGCATTCCGGGTCTGCGCCGTGCACAGGCCAACTACTATGCCCGCCGCTTCGGCGTGAAGCTCGACCCGGACAGCCAGGTGGTGGCGACGCTCGGCTCGAAGGAGGGCTTCGCCAATATGGCACAGGCGATCACCGCCCCCGGCGACGTGATCCTGTGCCCCAATCCGACCTATCCGATCCACGCCTTCGGCTTCATTATGTCGGGCGGCGTCATCCGCTCGCTGCAGGTCGAGCCGGACGACGGCTTTATCCCGGCCCTGGAGCGCGGCATCCGCCATTCGATCCCGAAGCCGCTGGCTCTGATCCTCAATTATCCGTCCAACCCGACGGCACTGGTCGCTTCGCTCGATTTCTACAAGGAGGTGGTGGCCTTCGCCAGGAAGAACGACATCATCATCCTGTCGGATCTTGCCTATTCGGAGATTTATTTCGACGGCAATCCGCCGCCTTCGGTGCTGCAGGTGCCGGGCGCCATAGACGTCGCCGTCGAGTTCACCTCGATGTCGAAGACCTTTTCGATGCCGGGCTGGCGTATGGGTTTTGCGGTCGGCAATGAACGGCTGATCTCGGCGCTGACGCGGGTGAAATCCTATCTCGACTATGGCGCCTTCACGCCGATCCAGGTGGCGGCGGCGCATGCACTTAACGGCGACGGCGCCGACATCGCCGAAGTGCGCGACGTCTACCGCAAACGCCGCGATGTCATGGTCGACTCCTTCAGCCGTGCCGGATGGACCATTCCCGCACCGGCGGCATCGATGTTCGCCTGGGCGCCGATCCCGGAGCCGTTCAAGCACCTTGGCTCGCTTGAGTTCTCCAAGCTCCTGATCGAGCACGCCGACGTCGCGGTGGCGCCGGGCGTCGGCTTCGGCGAGCATGGCGACGATCACGTGCGCATCGCGCTGGTCGAAAACGAGCATCGGATCCGGCAAGCGGCGCGCAACATCAAGCGCTTCCTCGCATCCAGCGCCAAGCAGCCGAATAATGTCGTACCGCTCGCCGCGCATCGCTGATCTTATACACATCGACCGAATTGTTGAGGGGCGTCGCCGGACATGGCTGAAGCGTTGCGTGTTGGAATTGCCGGCCTCGGCACCGTCGGTGCGTCTGTGGCCCGTGTGCTGCGCGACAAGGCGGCCGAACTGACGCGGCAGTGCGGACGCGATATCGTGGTGTCGGCGGTTTCGGCCCGCGATCCCAAACGCGACCGCGGCGTTGATCTTGGCACAGCACAGTGGTTCGACGATGCCGTCAAGATGGCGCAGATCGCCGAGATAGATGTCTTCGTCGAGCTGATCGGCGGCGACGAAGGCCCGTCGCGCTCGTCCGTCAAAGCGGCGCTCGAGGCCGGCCGACATGTCGTTACCGCAAACAAGGCATTGCTTGCCAAGCACGGGGTGGCATTGGCCGAGATCGCCGAGAGGAAAGGCGTGCTGCTCAATTACGAGGCGGCGGTGGCCGGCGGCATTCCGGTTATCAAGACAATGCGCGAGGCGATGGCCGGCAATTCGGTGACCCGCGTTTTCGGCATCCTCAACGGTACCTGCAACTACATACTGACACGCATGGAGGCCGAGCGCCTGTCCTTCGATGCCTGCCTGAAGGACGCGCAACGGTTGGGCTATGCCGAAGCCGACCCGACCTTCGACATCGAGGGCCACGACACCGCACACAAGCTGTCGATCCTGACCAGCCTGGCTTTCGGCACGAGGATCGCCGCCAACGATATCTATATGGAGGGCATCTCCAACATCAGCCAGGCCGATATCCGTGCGGCCGGCGATCTCGGCTACCGGATCAAGCTGCTTGGCGTCGCCCAACGCACCGAAAGCGGCATCGAGCAGCGCGTGCATCCGACCATGGTGCCGACGGCCTCGGTCATCGCGCAAGTGCACGGCGTCACCAATGCGGTGGCCATCGAGACCGACATCCTCGGCGAATTGCTGCTCTCCGGCCCCGGTGCCGGCGGCAACGCCACCGCATCGGCGGTGATCGGCGACATTGCCGACATCGCTAAAAGCCGGCCTGGCTTCCAGCATGGTCCGGTTTTCGGCCGGCCGGCGAAGGAGCTCAAGCCCTATAAGAAGGCGCAGATGCGCAGCCATGCCGGGGGTTATTTCATCCGGCTGACCGTGCACGACCGCCTCGGCGTCTTCGCGGCAATAGCCAAGCGCATGGCCGACAACGACATTTCGCTGGAATCGATCGTCCAGCATGCCGCCGGTCCGGAAACCGAGGCACAGAAGACCGTCATCCTGGTGACCCACGAGACGACCGAGGCGGCGGTGCGCAAGGCCGTCGACGGCATCACCAGGGACAGCCTTCTGACCGACAAGCCGCAAGTCATCCGCATCGAGCGGGCCGGATAGAAGTCTCCTTATTTGCCTTTAATCGATTGATATTGCTGCGTTTTCAAAAAGGTCCAGCGCAGGTCTTGCTGTTGTCACGGGGCTTTGACACAAGGAGCGCGTCTCTGGCGGGAGGCTAATGCATGTCGCCCAAAAGTGTGCGGCGGTTTTTGGGACGACGACATGCATGAAAACAAAGTGCCAACGAGGATTGTCCATCGATGAATGTGGCCCAGAACATTGTCGCCGGCCTCGACCGGATACTGACCATGGAATTGGTGCGCGTCACCGAACGCGCCGCGGTCGCGGCCGCCAGATTGCGCGGACGCGGCGACGAGAAAGCCGCCGACCAGGTTGCGGTCGATGCCATGCGGCAGGAACTCAACCGTCTTGCCATCAACGGCACGGTAGTGATCGGCGAGGGCGAGCGCGACGAGGCGCCGATGCTTTATATCGGCGAGGAAGTCGGTACCGGCAAAGGCCCGGCTGTCGACATCGCGCTCGATCCGCTCGAAGGCACGACGATCTGCGCCAAGAACCTGCCCAACGCATTGGCCGTTATCGCCATTGCCGAAAAAGGCAGCCTTTTGTTCGCGCCGGATGTCTATATGGACAAGATCGCGATCGGCCCGGGCTATGCCGACGGCATCATCGACATCGATGCCTCGCCGGCCGAAAACATCGCCAGCCTCGCCAGGGCCAAGGGCGTGCCGGTGGCGGAGATCACCGCCTGTATTCTCGACCGGCCACGCCATGGCGCGTTGATCGAAGCCGTGCGGGCGACCGGCGCCGCGATCCGTCTGATCGGCGACGGTGATGTCGCCGGGGTCATCCACACCACCGACCCTGACGAGACCGGCATCGACATCTATCTCGGCACCGGAGGCGCGCCCGAAGGCGTGCTCGCAGCTGCCGCCTTGCGCTGCACTGGTGGCCAGATGCAGGGCAGGTTGATCCTCGATACGCCGGAAAAGCTGGCGCGCGCCGCCAAGATGGGCATCTCCGACCCTAAACGGATCTACCACACGCAAGACATGGCACGCGGCGACGTGCTGTTTGCCGCGACCGGCGTCACCGACGGCAATATGCTGGCCGGCGTCAAGTTCGGCCGCAATTTCATCACCACGCACACGATCGTGCTGCGCTCGTCATCGCGGACCGTGCGCGAAATCAAGGCCAGGCATCAGGATCTGGAAAAGTTTTGATTTCGACTCAGTTAGCCGTTGCATATTGTGCGCAATGACAAATTGCAGACGGCGCACCACGTGACGGGGGAAAGACGCTTTTTCCTCGATGTAAGGCAATCGGCCACCGGCGTTTCCTGGGAACACCGGCTGACCGAGCGCCAGGACATGGCCGCGCTCGCCATCGCGCAAGGTTATGGCGTGCCCGACATCGTGGCGCGCGTGCTGGCCGGGCGCGGCGTCACCGCCGATCAGACCGAGCGGTTCCTCGATCCGACCATCCGCAACCTGCTGCCCGACCCGGCATCGCTGACCGACATGGACAAGGCCGCCTCTCGCATCGCCCGAGCGGTGATGGCCAGGGAAAAGGTAGCGATCTTTGGCGACTACGATGTCGACGGCGCCGCCTCGTCGGCGCTGCTCAAGCGCTTTCTCGCGCATTTCTCGGTGGCGTCGGAGATCTACATACCGGACCGCATCTTCGAGGGTTACGGCCCAAATCCGGAAGCGATGCGCGAACTCGTCTCGCGCGGCGCGACGCTGATCGTTACAGTCGATTGCGGCACCAACAGCGCTGCTTCCATCGACGCCGCAAAGGCCGCCGGCGCCGACGTCGTGGTGCTCGATCACCATCAGGTCGGCGGGCCGTTGCCGGCGGCGGCTGCGGTCGTCAACCCAAATCGCGAGGACGACCTTTCCGGCCAAGGTCATCTCTGTGCCGCCGGCGTCGTCTTCCTTTGCCTGGTGCAGACCGCGAAGATCCTGCGCGGCCGCTTGCCGGATGCCGCACCGCCGGACCTGCTTGCCCTGCTCGACCTGGTGGCGCTGGGCACAGTCTGCGACGTGGTGCCGCTCACCGGCGTCAACCGCGCCTTCGTGGTCAAGGGGCTGCAGGTGGCGCGGCAGCAGAGAAACGAAGGGCTGGCGGCGTTGGCGCGGGTGTCGCGTATAGGCGAGCCAATCAGCACGTTCCACCTGGCCTTTCTGATCGGTCCGCGCATCAACGCCGGCGGGCGCATCGGCGACGCAGCACTTGGCAGCCGCCTGCTTGCAACCGACGACCCGGTCGAAGCCCGCACCGTTGCCGAGACGCTGGATCGACTCAACCAGGAGCGGCAGTCGATGGAGCAGGAGATGCTGGCCGCGGCGCGCTCAGAGGCCGACGCCGAGCTTGCCGGCGGCAATGGTCCGGCCATCGTGGTCACAGCCAGCAGCAACTGGCACCCGGGCATTGTCGGCCTCCTTGCCTCGCGGCTCAAGGACCATGCGCGCCGGCCCGCATTTGCCATTGCCTTCAACGCCAATGGTGTCGGTACCGGTTCAGGCCGTTCAGTGTCTGGTTTCGACCTCGGCCGGCTGGTGCGCGAGGCGGCCGATGCCGGACTTATCGTCAAGGGCGGCGGCCATGGAATGGCGGCCGGCATCACTGTCGAGCGGGCGAAGCTCGGCGAACTCAGGGCTTTCTTCGAAGAGCGCGCGGCGGTGGACGTGTTCCGCCTGCAAGGCGAGGAGAGCCTGGCGATCGACGGTGCGCTTGCCGCCGAGGGCGCGACGCTCGCGCTGCTCGATGCACTTGAGAGGGCAGGGCCGTTCGGCGCAGGGCATGTCGCGCCGGTGTTCGCGCTGCCGCGCCACCGGCTTGTCGATGCGCGGGCGGTCGGCACCAACCACATCCGCGCCGACCTGCAGTCGGAAAGCGGCGGCCGCATCCAGGCGATCGCCTTTCGCGCCGTCGATACCGCGCTCGGCGAATTCCTGTTCAAGAACAGGGGTAAGCCGGTGCATGTAGCCGGCTCGCTGTCGGGCAACCACTGGAACGGCAACCGCACGGTGCAATTTCGTATCGTCGACGCGGCGCTTGCCTGAGAAGCTCGCTGTCCGCTCTGCCTAAGCGAGGACGGTCTGCAGCCGGGTCAGGTCGCCGATCTGCGCCATCGTTGCCTGGTAGCCGATACGGATTGCTTCGTCGGCGCGGTGGAATTCGGTCAGGCCGATATGGCTGAGCTTCGGCTGCAGCGATATGTCCGGCGGGTCGCCGGCCAGCCTGGCGCGCGAAATGCGATCCTGAATGATGTTGAAGGCCTCGACCATAACGCCGGTAATGCCGAGCCGCGTCTCGCGCGACTGGCGTTCGGGATCGGCGTGGCCACCTCTTGGCGCGTCTTTCTCAATGACCAACTCGCCGGCGCTGTGCTTGATCACCGCGGCGCGGCCGAACAGATCGTAGTGGAGGTTCACCGCGACCACGAGCGGCTGCTCGTAGGCACGGCAAACCGAGACCGGCACCGGATTGACCAGGGCGCCGTCAACCAGCACACGCCCATTGCAGGCGACCGGCTCGAACACGCCGGGCAGCGCGTAGGAGGCGCGCATGGCGGTGCTCAACGAGCCGCTCGACAGCCATATCTCATGGCCGGTGCGGATTTCCGAAGCGACGCAGACGAACGGTTTTGGCAGGTCCTCGAAGCGGATGCCGGCTATGTGCTCGCGCAGCCGCGCATCGAGCTTCATGCCACCGAACAGGCCGCTGCCGCGTAGATTGAGGTCGAGAAGGCCAAAAATGCGCCGCCTGGTCAGGCTGCGGGCGAATTCTTCCAACTCGTCGAGCTTGCCGGCAACATAGCAGCCGCCGACCAGCGCGCCGATCGAGGTGCCGGCGATCATCGACACTTCGATGCCGGCTTCGTCAAGCGCGCGCAGCACGCCGATATGCGCCCAGCCGCGCGCACAGCCGCCGCCCAATGCCAGCGAAATCGCTGTTTTGCCCGGAGATTTGGTTTCGGATGCGCCCGCGGCCGAGGAGAGGCCATTCGCCTCCCGAACGTCAGGTCTGTTGCGCAATGACGCCCACTCGAGCATCACAATCTCCCTTGTCCCACGGTCATCCTACAGGCGGGCCGTATCGAAATCATGAATACACGTGGCTGAAGTGCTGCGAATGGTTCATATTGATGGTGTATTGGGCTTTCGATAGGTTTTTTCCGCATCGAACAGCGGCTTGCTGCCGTCGCTGGCAAGCGTCCCTTTGCCATCGCTCAGCCCCACCGTCCGATAAAAGCATGAACGTCGGCCGGTGTGACAAGTTGCTTCATGACCCAGCACTTTGACGCGCAACCATATCGCGTCCTGGTCACAATCCGTGAGCATCTCGACGACCTGCTGGACATTGCCCGAGGTTTCGCCCTTCTTCCACAGCGCGTTGCGCGAACGCGACCAGTAGTGCGCGATGCCGGTCTCGAGCGTCAGCGCCAGCGCCTCGGCATTCATATGCGCGACCATCAGCAGCATGCCGTCTTCGGCATCGGTGACGACGGCGGTGACGAGGCCGCCGGCATCGAAGCGCGGCGAAAGGACCGTGCCTTCCTCAAGCGCCTTCTTGTCTGAGGGAGCTTTCGGGAATTCCAATGCCGACATTCGCCGGTCCTTATTTGACGAAGGTGGGGCGGGTCTGATCAGTTCCGCCGCCGCGCACCATGGTGACGAAGCGGACCTGCTCTTCGGGTGTATCCTTGAAGGCGCCGGTGAAGGTCGAGGTCAGCGTGGTGGAGCCCTGTTTGCGGATACCGCGCATGGCCATGCACATATGCTCGGCCTCGAGCATGACGGCGACGCCGCGCGGATTGAGGACGTCCTGGATGACGCCGGCAATCTGCGCCGTCATCGCTTCCTGGGTCTGCAGGCGATGGGCGAAGATGTCGACGACGCGGGCGATCTTGGACAGGCCGACAACCTTGCCGTCAGGCAGATAGCCGACATGCGCCTTGCCGATGATCGGCACCATGTGATGCTCGCAATGCGAGTGGAAGGATATGTCCTTGACGAGGACGAGGTCGTCATAGCCGGCGACTTCCTCGAAGGTGCGGCCAAGTTCCTCGGCTGGGCACATATCATAACCGTTGAACATTTCGCGGAATGCCTTGGTGACGCGCTTCGGCGTGTCGATCAGGCCCTCGCGGTCAGGGTTGTCGCCGGTCCAGCGCAGCAAGATGCGCACAGCGGCTTCGACTTCGGCCTCGCTCGGCCGGTCGGTGACCGGCTTTTCCATATAGGCGGACCGCGGCATGAGTTTCTTGATAACGGCGTCCATAAAGGCGTCTCCCGTAGTTCCTCTCTCAGGAGGAACGAGTTGAACGGACCACGACCTTTCGGGTGTCAGAAACTCGCCCGGTTTCCAGCCCGTAAGTGGCGTGAACGGAATTGGGCATGACGAGGTTTGTGGTCGCCTTGTCGATACCCGACTACCGCCATTATATATGTTCGTGCCGAGCGAAAGGAAGCGCCAGAGCGGCAATGACTGTTCGCTGGGCGGCGACGGATTGGAAAAATATGATCGACGATGTCTACAATGCGAAAATTCTGGGTTTTGCCGGAAACATCGCACGGATCGGCCGGCTCGACCGGCCCGACGCAACCGCACGAGCACATTCCAAGCTGTGCGGCTCGACGGTGACCGTCGATCTGAAGATGGATGATGGGGTCGTCAGCGATTTCGCGCATGACGTGAAGGCCTGTGCGCTTGGCCAGGCGTCCTCTTCGATCATGGCGCAGCATGTCGTCGGCGCCAGCGCCGAAGAATTGCGCAGCGTGCGCGAGACGATGCTGAAGATGCTGAAGGAAAATGGCCCGCCGCCCGAAGGCCGCTTCGCCGACCTGAAATACCTGGAACCGGTGCGCGACTATAAGGCGCGCCACGCCTCGACCATGCTGACGTTCGACGCAGTGGTCGACGCCATCGGCCAGATCGAAAAGAAGCGGGCGGAACAGGCGGCTTAAGCCTTGGCAAGGAAACGCCGGCTTTCGGCGAATTCCGCCCGGACCCAGTCGGCAAAAGCTCTGGCCGGCTCTGAAAGGTCATTCAGCCTTCTGGCCACCAGCCAATAGGCGCCGGACGCGACGTCGATGTCGAAAGGCTTGATCAGCGCGCCGGACGCAAGTTCTTCGCCGATCTGCAGAAGATCGCCCAGCGCGACACCATGTCCAAGCAAGGCTGCCTGCTTCGAAAGCGAAGCATCCGCCAGCATCGGGCCGCGCGCAGGCACGGCCTCAGCCGTCACGCCGGCCGCTTCGAACCAGCGCGCCCAAGCCTGACGGTTTTCTTCGTGCAGCAATGTGTAGCGACCAAGGTCGATGGGTTTTTCCAGAGCTGGGCCGGATGCAAGAAGCGCCGGCGACAGGACTGGTGAATCGATGACCGCGGCAAGCTGTTCGGCTTCGCTGCGTGGCCATGAGGTGGCGTGCGCACTGAAGCGTAGGGCAAGTTCGGGCTGATCGCTGCGAAACTCTATCAACCTCGGGTCGACCTCAAGGGAAACGTCGATATCGGGTCGCAACTCGCGAAAGCGGTTGAGCCGCGGCACCAGCCATTCGGATGCAAGCGATGGTTCGACGCTGACACGGACCACGGACTGCGTCTGGGCCGCCGTCAATTCCGAAAGCAGCCTGTCGATGCCCTCGAAACTTCTGACCAACTGGTCGAGCAGCCGCCGGCCGGTGTCGGTCAACTCGACGCGGCGATGATGGCGGAAGAACAAAGGTTGGCGCAGGAAGGTTTCGAGCTCGCGGATCTGGCGGCTGATCGCCGCCTGCGAGACATAAAGCTCCTCGGCCGCACGGCTGAAGCTGAGGTGACGACCGGCTGCTTCGAAGCTTCTAAGCGCCGTCAGGGGGAGGTGTCCGCGCTTCATTCGCATAACTCAGAGTTATCTGACGTGGACGTTATACTCGTTTGAAGGGCAAGGCCAGCGGCGCTCTAATCGGCGCTCAAGGAGTGCTGCCATGATCCAGTTTCTCAACGTTCTGGGCGATGTCGTGCGGATCGCGACGTTTCAATGGCATGACGAGAAACCGCATAGGGATTGGTGCGAGGAGAGGCCGCCGACCAGCGTCGCCGTATGCCGGAAGCCGACGCCCGACCGCTACCCGGTTCGCCGTACCAGGCCCTGACGGGATTGCCAGAACGGCATTGCGTTCCTGGCCCGATGCGCACATCTATCGTGTAGGGAAACGCGATGTGGAGACTGCGGTGGTCGGCCAACATCGGCATGCGCACGGCGCCAGGCCGATTCGACAAGGACGCAACTGGCCCGGCCCGTGGCGCAAGACGCCGGGCCGCCTCCTCGGCACGTCGCTCGTCCGGCTCTACCAGCTGACGCTGTCAGGCTTCGTCGGCAATTCCTGCCGGCATCTGCCGACCTGTTCCGAATACGCATACGAAGCGATCGCCCGCCACGGGCTGTGGGCCGGTGGCTGGATGGGGGTTTTCCGGGTGCTGCGCTGCGGACCGTTCGGAACGCACGGCATCGACCCCGTACCGGAAATCCTGGCTGATCGTTACCGTTGGTTCACGCCATGGCGGTACTGGCGGATCAGGAAAAAACGTGGCGACCTAGACAGTTGACCGCAACTGTTCGGTGAACAACCGGACCGCTTTTACGATCTGGTAGGGTTAACCGCAGCTTGCGCGGACATAGCGCATTTAAGACAAAATCGAGACAAGACGCCTCGCTAAGCCGCTCCTGACACCCTTCAGGAGAGATTGCCAAATGCGCCGGATAGATCGTCTTCCTTTCGTTTTCGCCGTGGTTCTCTATGTCCTGGCGTGGCTGTTGGGTTTTCCGATCCGTGCGCAATCGGCGCCGCTCGGGGACGTCGAATGCACGCTGATCGTCGACGCCGCAGGCGGCGAGACGCTGTATCGCGAAGGGACCTGCGATCAGCGCGTCAGCCCCGCCTCCACGTTCAAGGTTCCGCTGGCGCTGATCGGCTACGATGCTGGAATCCTGAGCGACGAGCACACGCCAAGCTGGGAGTACAAGGCAGAGTTCAATGCGCCGAAACGGGACCGCAAGACCGTCGACCCGACGATCTGGGAAAGGGATTCGGTCATATGGTTCTCACGCGAGATTACGCGCCGGCTCGGCAGCAAACAATTTGCCGGCTATGTGTCGAAATTCGAATATGGCAACACGGACGTTTCCGGAACTCCCGGCAAGAATGATGGACTCACCCATTCCTGGGTGAATTCTTCGCTCGAGATATCGCCCGTCGAGCAGGTCGATTTCCTGCGCAAGCTGCTGGCGCGAAAACTGCCGGTTTCGAACAAGGCCCACGCCATGACCGGTGCGATCATACCGACGTTTCGAGCAGGCGATTGGACGGTGCAGGGCAAGACCGGGACGACCGGGCTCGGCGACGCCGACAAGCGCTCGCTTGGCTGGTTTGTCGGCTGGGCGCAGAAGGATGCTCGCAAGATCGTCTTTGCCCGCCTGGTAATCGATACGGAACGTTCCGACACGCCCAAGGGACCCAAGACGCGGGCGATGTTCCTGAAAGAGCTGCCGAATCTCGTCAGGTGACCATATCCGGCTTTACGGCGCCGAAAACTGTCCATAAAAGACCGCTCGCCGCCGGACGCATCCGGCTCTTACTTGATGTATGTCGTAACCCCCAAAACAGCTAGGCAGTTTTGAGCGACGTGCATTTTACCACCCGCGCTCGTTTGCGGGACTGGATAGGAGAATCTTATGCTGAATTCCGTTTCCCTGACATTTCCCGATGGCTCCGTCCGCGACTACGACGCGGCGATGACCGGCGCCGGCCTGGCGGAATCGATCTCGAAGTCGCTGGCCAAGAAGGCCGTTGCCTATTCGATCGACGGCACGTTGCGCGACCTTTCCGACCCGATCGGCAAATCGGGCAAGCTCGAAATCATCACCCGCGAGGATCCGCGTGCGCTGGAGCTCATCCGTCACGATGCAGCCCATGTGCTGGCCGAAGCCGTGCAGGAACTTTGGCCGGGAACGCAGGTGACCATCGGGCCGGTGATCGAGAACGGATTCTACTACGACTTCGCCCGCAACGAGCCGTTCACGCCCGACGATTTCCCGGTGATCGAGAAGAAAATGCGCGAGATCATTGCGCGCAACAAGCCGTTCACCAAAGAGGTATGGTCGCGTGAAAAGGCGAAAAGGATCTTTGCCGACAAGGGCGAGCGCTACAAACTGGAGCTGATCGACGCCATTCCCGAGGATCAGGATCTCAAGATCTATGCGCAGGGCGACTGGTTCGACCTTTGCCGCGGCCCGCATATGGCCTCGACGGGCCAGATCGGCAGCGCCTTCAAGCTGATGAAGGTCGCCGGCGCCTATTGGCGCGGCGATTCGAACAACCCGATGCTGACGCGCATCTACGGCACGGCCTGGGCCGACCAGGCGCAGCTCGAAGCCTACCAGACGATGCTGGAGGAGGCCGAGAAGCGCGACCACAGGAAACTCGGCCGTGAGATGGACCTGTTCCATTTCCAGGAGGAGGGGCCGGGCGTCGTGTTCTGGCACGCCAAAGGCTGGAGGATGTTCCAGAACCTGGTCAATTACATGCGCCGCCGTCTCGACGAGCAGGGCTATCAGGAGGTCAACGCGCCGCAGGTGCTCGACAAGAGCCTATGGGAGACGTCCGGGCACTGGGGCTGGTACCGGGACAACATGTTCAAGGTGACGGTTGCTGGCGACGACACCGACGACGACCGGGTGTTTGCGCTGAAGCCGATGAACTGCCCCGGCCACGTCCAAATCTTCAAGCACGGGCTGAAGTCCTACCGCGATCTGCCGGTAAAACTTGCGGAATTCGGCAATGTGCATCGCTATGAGCCGTCCGGCGCGCTGCACGGGCTGATGCGCGTGCGCGGCTTTACCCAGGACGATGCCCACATCTTCTGCACCGAGGAACAGCTCGCCGACGAGTGCATCAAGATCAACGATCTGATCCTCTCGACCTATGCGGATTTCGGCTTCGACGAAATCACCGTCAAGCTGGCGACCCGCCCCGAAAAACGGGTCGGCACCGACGCGATGTGGGATCATGCTGAGAGCGTGCTGCAGGACGTGCTCGACAAGATCGCGGCGCGGTCGGGCAACCGGATCAAGACGGGCGTCAATCCGGGTGAGGGCACGTTCTACGGGCCGAAGTTCGAATATGTGCTGAAGGACGCCATCGGCCGCGACTGGCAATGCGGCACCACGCAGGTTGACTTCAACCTGCCGGAACGGTTCGGTGCCTTCTATATCGGCTCCGATTCGGAAAAGAAGCAGCCGGTAATGGTGCATCGTGCCATCTGCGGCTCGATGGAGCGGTTTCTGGGCATCCTGATCGAGAATTATTCCGGCCATTTCCCGCTCTGGTTCGCGCCGCTGCAGGTGGTGGTGGCGACGATCACTTCCGATGCCGACGATTACGCGCGAAACGTCGTCGCGCAGTTGAAGGCGGCCGGGCTGATCGCCGAGGCCGACCTGCGCAACGAGAAGATCAACTACAAGGTCCGGGAGCATTCGCTGGCCAAGGTCCCGGTCATCCTCGTCTGTGGCAAGCGCGAGGCCGAGGAAGAAACGGTCAATATCCGCCGTCTCGGTTCGCGCGACCAGGAATCGCTTGGTCTCGCAGCTGCCGTGAAGCTGCTTGCCGACGAGGCGGTGACACCCGACCGCAAGCGCCGCGCGGCCTGAACCAGCCGACCTGCAATGAATGGCGGTGGAGCGATCCACCGCCATTTTCAGATGACTGTTGCGCCGCGCGCCTATCCGGCAAATCGATCGACGTGCGCTTCGGTCAGGTGCTGAATGAGACGAATTGCTCGAGCGGCTTTACCGGGCTGTCGTCGATCCGGCTCTGGTCGTATGGCGTGGCCACGCGCAGTTGCTGGCGCGCCGCATGCGCAAGGCAGCTTAGAGGGGCGCGGCTTAGTCGGCGCCTTCCTCGGAATCGATGGCCGAAGCCTCTGTGGCCAGAACCTCGATGTCCTGGTTGTGCCCCGCCACCACCGTAAAATCCTTCTGGTAGATGCGGTCGCGGTTCTTGGCGATGATGGTGTAGTCGCCCTCGGCCAGCACCATCGAGGCAAAGGCACCGACGGTTTCCTTGATCGGATCGCCGGATTCGTTCAGCAGCGACCAGGAGGTGTCGGCGATCGCCTCGCCGCCCGGTTCGCGCACCAGCTTCATCGTCATCTCGGCCGCACGGTGCTCGACGGTCGCTTCAGTCAGCTTGCCGGCCTCCACGCGGATGTCGGAGCGGATGACCGCGTTCACAGCGCCATAGGTCGAAACAACGTGGTAGGTGCCGGCATTGAGCCGCACGACGCTGTTCGGCTCGACATCGGGTATGATCAGGGCGCGATCGCCGTCGGCCGCGGCGTGGCTCTCATAGATCGAGAAGCGCAGCTTCTTCGGTGGTATGCGTACCCCGCCGGACAGCACGGCATCAAGCTTGAGGCCGCCTGCATCGAGCACGAGGCTCTCGCGCTTGGCTTCCTTGCCGACGGTGATGCGCTTGGTGGCGCCGGCCCGCCCGTAGGAGGCGTGGACCAGATACGAACCCGGCTCGAGCTGGAACACGGCGGTACCGCCATGAGCGGAGGCGACCATCGGCAACTTGCCGTCGCTGGCCGATTCGGGCTTGAAGACGCGCCAGACGATGCCGCGCGTGATGTCGGCGCCCTTGTCTGTCAATTGCGCCGACAGCGTGATTGCCCCGCTGCTCCCCAACACCAGCGATGTCTCGCTTTTCGGAGGCGCATAGCCCGAAATTCCGGGAAGTTTCAGTTCGCCGAGGCCGTCCACATCCTGGGCGACGGCGAGCGAAACCGGCACCATCAACAGTGCGGCAGCGAGCCATATCAGGAAAAGACGCAATGTCCCCTCAAACATGCCTTGCGTTGAAGCCCAAGGCGGTGGCAATTTCAAGGCTTAAGAGTCCGGTCGGCTTCTGCTACAGGGCTCTTTGTCCGGCGCGCTGCGCCAATGCCCAAGCCGCCCGATGTCCCGATGGTGCGCTTCAGCTCAAATTCCAGGAGACTTGCGCCCATGGCGTCGCCGATCATCGATTTTCTGCTGACCCGAAATTCCGCGCCGATCCCAGATTTGAAAGAGCCGGCACCGGGCGATACGGAGATCGCGACGATGATCGCCGCCGCCTCGCGGGTGCCGGACCACGGCCGGCTGGAGCCCTGGCGTTTCGTCCTCTATCGCGGCGAAGCTCGCGTCGAGATCGGCAAGAAGCTGGCGGCACTTGCCGAGCAGCGTGAAGGACCGCTGCCGGAAGGCCGCCGCAACCAGGAATTGGCGTGCTTTTCGCGGGCGCCGCTGGTTATCGGCGTGATCTCGATCCCCAGGGAAAATCCAAAGATCCCGCAATGGGAGATGTTCCTGTCCGGCGGCATGGCCGCGATGAACCTGATGCTCGCCGCCAATGCGCTGGGCTACGGCACCAACATGATCAGCAACTGGTATTCCGACGTGCCCGAGGGCAGGGCGATCCTCGGCCTGGCGCCAGATGAGCGGGTCGTAGGCTTCGTCCATATCGGCTCCTACCAGGGGCCGGCACCGGAGCGGCCACGGCCCGATCCGGCAAAGCTCTATGCCGATTATTCGGGGCCGTGGGTGGGATAATTTCGGCGCGAAACAGACCTAAGCGCCAAGCCCAGCTACCCTGGCCCGCGCCAGGAGCCGCTCGGCGAGCTTGAGATGCGGCCGGTCATACATCTTGCCGTCGATGCCGACGACGCCGGGGTTTCCCGCCGCCTGAAATGCCTCGACGATCGCCAGGGCGCTTTTCACCGCTTGCGCCGAAGGCGTGAAGGCGGCGTTGATGACCGGCACCTGCGCCGGATGGATCGCCATCTTGCCGGTGAAACCGTCGCGCTCGGCCTCGGCGCATTCGGCCTCGAAGCCCGCCATGTCGCGAAAGTCCGGAAAGACGGTGTCGATTGCCGCGACTTCCGCGGCACTTGCGGCAAGCATGGTCATGGTGCGGGCGAGGCGGAACACATCCGTGTAGCGGCCATTCGCGTCGCGCGTCGCGCGCGCGCCGATCGCCGCCGACAAATCTTCCGCCCCCCAGGTGACGCCGACAAGCCGCGCGCTTGCACGGGCGTAGGTCGCTGCGGCCAAGACCCCTGCGGCCGTTTCTGTGACGATCGGCAGGATCTTTATAGCTCCATCGGGCAGGCCGCTTTCAGCTTCGTGCACCCTGAGCTTGGCCGAGAGATGCTGGACATCCAGTCCGCTGTTCGACTTAGGCAGCATGATGCCATCTGGTTTTGCCGGCACGAGCGCCGCCAGATCGTCGTCGGTCAGTCCGGTCGAAAGATCATTGACGCGCACATAGATCACGGAGCTGGTTCGGTGCCTGTGCCCGGCGATGAAACGCGCCGCTGTGTCGCGCGCCAGATCCTTGTTCTGCGCGGCAATCGAATCCTCGAGGTCGACGATGACCACGTCGGCGCCCACGCCAAAGCCCTTTTCGAGCTTCTTTTCCGAATCGCCGGGAACGAAGAGCAGTGAACGCATCTTCACACCGCCTTTTTCATCATCATGGCTTGCCTCGTGCATTTGGCGACCAGCACGTCGTTCTGGTTATAGGCGCGGTGCTCGAACTCGACGATACCGCGGTCCGGTTTCGACCTGGAATCGCGCACCGAAACCACCGTGGTTTCGACGCGAATGGTGTCGCCGTGGAAGACGGGGTGCGGAAACACCGTCTCCTTCATGCCGAGATTGGCGATGGTGGTGCCGACGGTGATGTCGTTGACCGAGATGCCGATCATCAGGCCCAGCGTGAACAGCGAATTGACCAGCGGCTTGCCCCATTCGCTCTTGGCGGCGAAATCGAAATCGATGTGCAGCGGCTGCGGGTTCAGCGTCATCACCGAAAACAGCATATTGTCGCTTTCGGTCACGGTCTTGCGCAGCGCGTGCTTGAACACTTGGCCGACAGCGAACTCCTCAAGATAAAGCCCGGCCATGGTCGATCTCCTCTGCTGCCTAAGGGTTGATAGGCGTTGCATATCGGGCTCGCAAGCCAGTTAACGAACATGGTGAACCGTTCGTAAACCATTTGTGCCTACGGTCGCGACAGGGGCCAGAAGCGTTCTGGCAAAGGGCGTAAGCAGGCGACATGGTCGTTTCGCATTTCCTGAAATGGATCCACACGGCGAAGGTGTCGGAGCGCGTTGCAGCGGCAAGCGCACTTGCTCGCGCCTATGTCGATTCGGACCTGCCTTTCGAGGACCGCTGCGCTGCGGAGGCGGCGCTGACATTGCTGCTCGATGACGCATCGTCGAAGGTGCGACTGGCGATCGCCGACGCGCTTTCCATGAGCCATCATGCGCCGCCGCAGATCGTCAGCGCGCTGGCCTCGGACCAGCCGGAAGTCGCAGCCCTGGTGCTGGCGCGGTCGCCACTGCTTACTGATGCCGACCTGATTGATCGGGTTGCCGGCGGCCAGAAAGCGACGCAGAAGGTGATCGCCGACCGGCCGCGGGTGTCGATGTCGGTTGCGGCGGCGATCGCCGAGATCGGCGAGCCGGAGGCCTGCACCACGTTGCTCGCCAACAGCGGCGCCGACATCGCATCGATCAGCTTTCGGCGCATGGCCGAGCGGCACGGCCATCTGCCTCTGGTGCGCGAGGCGCTGATTGCCGACGCGCGCCTGCCCGCCGATTGTCGGCATTTGCTGCTGGTCAAAGTAGGCGAGACGCTCAAGGGTTCGCCGCTGGTGCTGGCGCTGATGGGCGCCGCAAGAGCCGAGCGCGTCACGCGCGATGCCTGCGTCAAAGCTTCCGTGACATTGATCGAAGGCACGCGTGCCGAGGAACATACAGCGCTTGTCGAACATCTGCGTCTGCGCGGTGACCTGACCGCAAGCTTCGTCATCCGCACCATCGCGCACGGCAAGGTCGATTTCTTTGGTTCGGCCCTGGTCGCGCTCAGCCAGCAATCCGAACAACGGGTGAGAGCACTGCTGGCCGGCGGCCATGACGTGGCGCTGCAGGCACTGTTTCGCAGCGCCGGGCTTGCCGCCGCCACCCACGCCATCATCCTGCGCGCGCTGAAGGTCTGGCGCGAGGTCGCCAATGGCAAACGCCTCGCCGGCGTCCAGGAAGTCAGCTGGTTGATGCTGAAGGAATTGGGCGGGCAGTCCGCCGCGGGCGATCTCGCCGGGCTGATCAAGTCGATCCATCTCGACGCGTTGCGCGAGAACGCGCGCGGGCACGCGCTGGCGATCGCGGCTGCCTAAAGCAATTCCAGGAAAACTGTGAAACGGTTTTCCGTCCGGAATTGCTTCAGAACAAAAGAAAGAGCGGTTCGGCGTTTCCGTGAACGCTGAACCGTTCCAGGCCTCGTCCTTCGCGAAAATATCCGGATCGCAACAACCGCCGTCTGTGGCTCACCTGGCAGAAGACGCTCAGATATCCAGCACTTCCGTCTCGGCGAATTCCGCGCGTTCCTGGATGAAGCGGAAACGGGCCTCGGGCTTGGTGCCCATCAGTGCGTCGACAGCATCCTTGGTCGCCGCCTCGGCGTCGATCACATCGACCCTGAGCAGCGTGCGCTTTCTCGGGTCCATGGTGGTTTCCTTGAGCTGGGCGGCCATCATTTCGCCCAGCCCCTTGAAGCGGCCGATTTCGACCTTACCGCGCCCGGTGAATTCGGTGCGCAGGAGTTCGTCCTTATGCGCGTCGTTGCGGGCATAGCCGACCTTGCCGCCTTGGCGGATCGAGTAAAGCGGCGGCACCGCCAGGTAGAGATGGCCGCCGCGGACCAGGCTTGGCATCTCCTGGTAGAAAAAGGTGATCAGCAGCGAGGCGATATGGGCGCCGTCGACGTCGGCATCGGTCATGATGATGACCCGGTCGTAACGCAGGTCCTCGTCGCGATATTTCGAGCGCGTGCCGCAGCCCAAGGCCTGGATCAGGTCGGATATCTGCTGGTTGCCAGCAAGCTTGTCGCTGCCGGCACTGGCGACGTTGAGGATCTTGCCGCGCAGCGGCAGCACCGCCTGGCTGGCGCGGTCGCGCGCCTGCTTTGCCGAACCGCCGGCCGAATCGCCCTCGACGATGAAGAGCTCAGCGCCGGCGGCGGCATTCTGCGTGCAGTCGGCGAGCTTGCCGGGCAGGCGCAGCTTGCGCACCGCACTCTTGCGCGACACTTCCTTTTCCTGGCGGCGGCGCACCCGTTCGTCGGCGCGCGCGATCACCCATTCGAGCAGTTTCGAGGCCTCCTGCGGATTGTCCGCCAGCCAGTGGTCGAACGGGTCGCGGATGGCGGTTTCGACGATGCGGATCGCCTCGATCGTCGCCAGCCTGTCCTTGGTCTGGCCGACGAATTCCGGTTCGCGGATGAACACCGACAGCATGCCCGCCGCCGAGATCATCACATCCTCGGAAGTGACGATCGAGGCGCGCTTGTTGCCGACCAGATCGGCGTAGGCGCGCAAGCCGCGCGTCAGCACGTTGCGGAAGCCGGCCTCATGCGTGCCGCCTTCGGCGGTCGGAATGGTGTTGCAATAGGAATTGATAAAACCGTCGCCGCCGAACCAGGTCACGGCCCATTCGAGCGAGCCGTGACCGCCCTGCTTCTCGCTCTTGCCGGCGAACATTTCACGGGTCACCTGGAATTCGTCGCCGAGCGAGGCTTTCAGATAGTCCTTGAGGCCGCCCGGAAAATGGAATTCTGCCTTGGCCGGCGTCGTGTCCTTTTCCTTGATCAGCGAGGGATCGCAGGTCCAGCGGATTTCGACGCCGCCGAACAGATAGGCCTTTGACCGCGCCATGCGGTAGAGCCGCGCCGGCTCGAAAGCAGCACCCTTGCCGAAAATCTGCTCGTCTGGATGGAAGCGGATCTTCGTGCCGCGCCGGTTATGCACGTCGCCGAGCTGCTCAAGGCCGGTCACCGGAACGCCTCGTGAGAAGCGCTGGCGATAGAGCTTGCGCCCAATCGCGACCTCGACCTCGAGATGGTCGGACAGCGCGTTGACGACGGAAACGCCGACACCGTGCAGGCCGCCGGACGTCTCGTAAACCTTACTGTCGAACTTGCCGCCTGAATGCAGCGTCGTCATGATGAGTTCGAGCGCCGGCTTCTTGAATTTCGGGTGCGGATCGACCGGAATGCCGCGGCCGTTGTCGGTGACTGACAGGTATCCGTCGGCGGAAAGCTCGACATCGATGAAGGTCGCATGGCCGGCGACCGCCTCGTCCATCGAATTGTCGATGACCTCGGCGAACAGATGGTGCATCGCCTTGTCGTCGGTGCCGCCAATGTACATGCCCGGGCGGCGGCGCACCGGCTCCAGCCCCTCCAGCACCTCGATGTCGGCGGCACTGTAACTCTCGCTGGCGTCGCGGGGCGCCGGCCGCTTCGCCGCCTGCACCAGCGGATCGGCCGGGCGCGCGGCGGCGCGAGCAGGCTGAGGCTGCTTGTCCAATTTGGCGAAAAGATCGTTGTTGTCGTCCATGCCGGTCCTGGATTCCGATGCTGCGAATCACCACCCGATACTGCCACGCTTTTCGCGGGCAGGCGACGGAGGTTCCTGTTACGTTCGAGGATAGAGCCTCTTACTGCAAAACCATTCGACAGCCAAGCGGCGGAAATGGGGTCGAAGCTTGGAGCATCGACGCTTTGTAAACCTTGTCCGAAGGTTACGCCGGAAGACTGGCTGAAAAAACGGTATTTGCGGACTGTCGCTGACCTAGAATGCAGCGGAACGCTCACGAGGCTGTCGCTTACGCATGTTGGATTACAGTTCGCTCCTGCTCGCGGCGGCGCTGTCGGGCACGTGCCTTAGCATCACAATGTTTGCGATCTGGTTCACCGCGCCACAGGCACGCTTTGTGCTGACGGTGGCGTGCGGCATTCTCGTGCTCGTCGCACATGTGGTGCTGTTCTGGCATTACACCAGGGATCCAAGCGCCTGGCTCTGCCAGATCGTGCTTGCGCTTCTCAGCCTCGGTTTCCTGATTATCTGCCTGTCGGCCATGCAATATCTCGGCATAGGCGATTACAGGCGCGCCATCTTGCCGACCTTGGTTGCGACGGCTGTTTGCGCGGGCGCGACGTATCTCGGGTTTGATGGTGTCGGCTTCATCGTCACCTACGCGACGGTAACGGCGCTGCTCTCGCTCATCGGGGTGATGTTCTGGATTGAGGGTGGTCACGATCGCCGGATATTGCTGGTCGTCTCGTTCCTGAGCGGCGTCTGTGCGCTGTCGTTCGGACTTTGCGGCGCGGTCCTGCTGGTCAAGGGGCAATGGGTGCTGGGTGTTGCGCCCGACAATTGGGCCGAGCGGGTGAATTCCGTCGTAGCCGTCGCCTGCATGACCGGGCTCGGCGCATTGACGCTCTCCCTGCACCATTTGCAGGCGCAGATCGAATTGAAGGCCGAGACGATGACCGATCCATTGACCGGGCTGATGAACCGGCGGGCGTTGACGGCACTCTACGGCGAGCGGGTCTTCGGCCCGTTCATGTCCGTCGCCATGTTCGACCTCGACCATTTCAAGAGAACGAACGACGTTTTCGGTCATCCGGTCGGCGACCAGGTTCTGCGCCGCTTTGCCGCTGTCATCAGGAAATACGCCAGGACCGGCGTCGACGCGTTCCGGTTGGGCGGCGAGGAGTTCGTGCTCGTCATGTCGCGGATGACGGAAGAGAAGGCCTATGACATTGCGAGCAAGATCAGCGTCGCCTTCGGCACAGAAGTCGTGGCCACACAACTTGGTCCGTTGCGAAGCACAGTCAGCGGCGGCATCGGCTTTGGCGGAACAAACGGCACCGGTCTCGACGATGTGCTGGCCGAAGCCGACGCAGCACTCTATGCGGCAAAGCGCGCCGGGCGAAATCGCGTCGTCGTTCGGGACCGGGCGAGCAAGGCCGACGGGCCGGCCTTGCGTTCTGCCTGATTGGGGTTTCTATCTTCTTGTTAGACCCATGATCTTGTCGGAAAACCGGATTCCACTTTTCGGAATCATGATCTATTCCGCCGCACCCAGATATTCCGACAGCGGCGGGCAGGAGCAGACAAGGTTGCGGTCGCCGGCGACATTGTCGATGCGTGACACCGGCGGCCAGTATTTTGCTGCCGTATCGGCATCGCCGGCGGGGTAGGCCGCCTCCAGACGCGAATAGGGATGTGTCCACTGGCCGGCCAATGCCTCGGCGGCGGTGTGCGGAGCGTTGACCAGAGGATTGTCGGCCAACGGCCATTCGCCCTTCGCCACCTTGGCTGCCTCGCCGGCTATGGCGATCATCGCTTCGCAGAAACGATCCAACTCGCGCTTGGGCTCGGATTCGGTCGGCTCCACCATCAGCGTGCCAGCGACCGGGAACGACATGGTCGGCGCGTGGAAGCCATAGTCGATCAGCCGCTTGGCGATATCGTCGACGCTGATGCCGGCGCTGTCCTTGAGCACGCGGGTGTCGAGGATGCATTCATGCGCGACGCGTCCGTTGCGCCCCTTGTAAAGCAGGGGGAAATGCTCGCCAAGCCGCGTCGACACATAGTTGGCGGAGATGATCGCCGTCTCGGTCGCCTGCTTCAGGCCGGAAGCGCCCATCATGCGAATATACATCCAGGTGATCGGCAGGATCGAGGCGCTGCCGAACGGTGCCGCCGCCACGGCATGGACCGAGCCTTCGGTGACGTGGCCGGGCAGATGCGGCTTCAGATGCGCCTTGACGCCGATCGGGCCGACGCCGGGGCCGCCGCCGCCATGCGGGATGCAGAAGGTCTTGTGCAGGTTCATGTGGCAGACGTCGGCGCCGATATCGCCGGGACGGGCGAGGCCGACCAGCGCATTGAGGTTGGCGCCGTCGAAATAGACCTGGCCGCCATGGCTGTGGACGAGGGCGCAAAGGTCGCGCGCGCCTTCCTCGAAGACGCCATGCGTCGAGGGATAGGTGAACATCAGCGCCGCGAGATTATGCGCATGCTCGGCCGCCTTGGCCTGCAGGTCGTCCATGTCGATATTGCCGTCCTCGGTGCAGCGCACAACGACGACGCTCATGCCGGCCATGGCCGCACTTGCCGGATTGGTGCCATGCGCCGAGGAGGGGATCAGGCAGACGGTGCGATGGCCTTCGCCGCGTGACAGATGATAGCGGCGAATGGCGAGCAGCCCGGCATATTCGCCCTGGCTGCCGGCATTGGGCTGCAGGGTCACCGCGTCGAAGCCGGTGATCTCCGCCAACCAGCCTTCCAGCTCGTCGATCATGGCGCGATAGCCTATCGAATGGTTTGCCGGCGCGAAGGGATGCAGGTTGGCGACATCAGGCCAGCTCACTGGCATCATTTCGGCGGCGGCGTTGAGCTTCATGGTGCAGGAGCCGAGCGGGATCATGGCGCGGTCAAGCGCCAGGTCCTTGTCGGCCAGCCGGCGCAGGAAGCGCATCATGTCGGTTTCCGAGTGGTTTTCGCGGAACACGGGCTGGGTGAGGAACTCCTTGCCGCGCGGTTTTCCTGGCATGGAACTGCCGGCGGCAACGCCGGCCTTGGCGCCGAAAAGTGCTGCGATCGCCTCCAGATCGGCTTCGGTGGAGGTCTCGTCGAAGCTGATGCCGACATGGTCGGCGTCGATGACGCGCAACAGGCGGCCCGTCTTTTCTGCGGCGGCGGCAATCGCGCCGGCTCTGCCCTTCACTTCCACAGCCACCGTGTCGAACCGGCTTTCGCCGACCACCGAAACGCCCGCTGCCTTGAGGCCGGCAGCCAGGCGGTTGGCCAGCGTGTGGACGCGGCCGGCAATCGCCTGCAGCCCGGCAGGGCCATGCCAGATCGCGTAGGCCGTCGCCATGTTGGCGAGCAGCGCCTGTGCGGTGCAGATGTTGGAGGTCGCCTTGTCGCGGCGGATATGCTGCTCGCGTGTCTGCAAAGCCAGGCGATAACCGGGACGGCCCTTGCTATCCGTCGACTGGCCAACGAGCCGGCCGGGCATCAGCCGCGTCAGCCTGTCGGAGACCGCGCAATAGGCGGCGTGCGGCCCGCCAAAGCCCATCGGCACGCCAAAACGCTGCATCGGGCCGACGGCGATGTCGGCGCCAAGCCTGGCCGGCGCATCGGTCAGCGTCAAGCCAAGCGGGTCGGCGATGAAGACGACCAGCGCGCCGGCGGCACGGGCCTTGTCGATCGCTGCCTTGTGATTGCCGTAGACGCCGAATGTATCGGGCCAGGAGACCAGCAGGGCGGCGGTGTTGTCGTCGATCACCTCGCCGTCCACCTCGATGCCGAGGGGCTCGGCGCGGGTGCGCACGACGTCCAGCGTCTGCGGGTGCGGCGTGCCGGCCAGTGCCACCTTGGTGCGCTTGTCGCGATGATGGCGCAGCGCAATGCCGACCGCTTCGGCCACCGCCGTCGCCTCGTCGAGCAGCGAGGCCGATGCCACCGGCAGGCCGGTCAATTCCGTCACCAGCGTCTGGAAGTTGAACAGCATTTCCAGCCGGCCCTGGCTGATCTCGGCCTGGTAAGGCGTGTAGGCGGTATACCAGGCCGGGTTCTCGAACAGGTTGCGCTGGATTACCGGCGGCACATGGACGCCATGATAGCCGGCACCGATAAAGCTCTTCAGCACCGTGTTCTTTGCCATCGTCGCCGCGAGCTCGGCCAGCGCTTCCGCTTCGCTTGCGGGGGCGGGCAGGGCCAGCGGCCGGTCGAGCCGGATCGACTTCGGCACTGCCTGACTGATCAGGGTCTCGACCGAAGGGACGCCGATCGTCGCCAGCATGGCTCTGACGTCATGGAGGCCCGGGCCGATATGGCGAGCCGAGAAGGGGTAGGGTGCTGCGGTCATCTTCCTGGTCCTGCTATCAACCAATATGGGCTTTGTAAGCGGCTTCATCGAGGAGCCCATCGAGCTGGCTCTCATTGGCCAGCTTCATCTTCCACAGCCAGCCGTCGCCGGTTGCCGCCGAATTGACGAGCGAAGGATCGGCCGACAGCGCGGTATTGGCCTCGGTGATCTCGCCGTCGACCGGCGCGTAGACATCCGATGCGGCCTTGACCGATTCGACCACCACGGCGGTGTCGCCCTTGGCTAGCTTTCTGCCCAATTCCGGCAGCTCGACAAAGACGAGGTCGCCGAGCTGCTGCTGTGCGTAGTCGGTGATGCCGACCGTGGCGACGCCGCCCTCGACGCGAAGCCATTCGTGATCTTCGGTGAAATAGGTCTTTGCCATTGAAATCATCCTTTGCGGTAGCGATGGGGCGTGAAGGGCAAGGGGTGGATGTCGACCGGGATTTTCGTCCCGCGGACATCGGCGAACAGTTTTGCGCCGGATTTGGCAAGCGGCGTCTGGACGTAGCCCATGGCGACCGGATGACCGGCCGAGGGGCCGAAGCCGCCAGAGGTGACATGGCCGGCAGGGTTGCCGTCGGCATCGAAAAGGGCAGCACCGGCGCGCACCGGCTGGCGGCCTTCCGGCTTCAGGCCGACGCGTTTTTGCGCTGGACCACGCTCCAGGATGGCACGCAGCGCATCGGCGCCGATGAAGGCGCCCGAGGCGCGAACCTCCTTGGGGATGGCCCACATCAGCCCGGCGCTGGCCGGATCGATCTCCGGCGTGATGTCCAGCCCGTGCAGGCACAGTCCGGCTTCAAGCCGCAGGCTGTCGCGGGCGGCAAGGCCGACCCACATCACCCGCTCGTCCTCGAGCAGCCTGGCGACGAGGTTTCTTGCATCCGCTTCCGGCAGGCCGATCTCGAAGCCGTCTTCGCCGGTATAGCCGGACCGGCTCATGAACCATTTTTCGCGCGGCTCGATACCGTGCATGAACACCAGCGAACCCGTCTCGATGCCGGCGCGGGAAAGGGCAGCCCATGCTTCGGGGCCCTGGATGGCAAGGAAGACGCGGTCGAGTGCGTCCACCTTCACGTCGAAATCGCCCTCTGCTTCGAAATTTTTGGCCAATGCGCGCAGATGCTTTTCGTCGGCGGCGGCATTGCCGGCATTGGCGACCATCATGAAGCGCTCGGCGCCAAGCCTGGTGACGATCAGATCGTCCAGAATGCCGGCGGCCTCGTTGAGGAAGAACGTATATTTGGACAGGGAAACCTCAAGCGCGCCGGCATCGAACGGGCAGGCGCGGTTCAGAAGCGCTGCTGCCCCCGAACCGCTGATTTCGAACAGCTTCATGTGCGAGATGTCGAACAGGCCGGCATGCTCGCGGCTGTGCAGATGCTCTTTCATCACACCGGCCGGATAGGTCAGCGGCATCGACCAGCCGGCGAAGGCGCCAAAGCGCGCACCGCCTGCCACATGCAGATCTTCGAGGGGAAGGTGTTTGGTGTCGTCGCCCGTCATGTCATCTCCAGAGTCGCACGCAAGCGGCCGCGAATGGCGACCAGTCCGTGCCCCTCTGTCTGAAGCCTGAGAGACTCGCGCCCCGTACTCTGTCGGCAGCGCTTACACCTTCGGCGCGGGGGCAAGCCCCGACTTTCCAGAGTGTCTTTCCCGTCTACGGTTCTTTTGCCTGAGAGATTTCGGGCGATTTCCCCTTCGGCGGCAGCTCTCGCTGCTCTCTCCCGCAAACAGGTAGGACTCGGTCAGGAGCCCTCGACTCGTCATCCATAGCCCGTGGACGACACCTTGTCACCTGCCAGCGACATTTTTACTGGACAGGTCGCGACCCTATTGTTTTGCGGGCTCGGGCTTGGCTGTCTCGAAGCGCGACATCCATTTGAAGCTGCCGAACCAGTAGCGGCGAACGCCGCCTATGGTGCCGTCGGCGGTGCGCGCGCCGATCCAGTTGTTGACGTATTGGATGAGGCGGACATCGTCCGGCCGCATGGCAAACGCTTCCGGCGTCCGCAACAGCGGGCCGCCCACCAGCTTGAGCTTGGCGTCATAAAGCCTGGCGGCCATTTGCGGCGTCGGCGATGTCGCCACCATCGCCTGTGCTTGCCCGCTGATGACGGCGGCGAAAACATCGGCCGCATTGTCGAATGACACGATGGCCGCTTTCGGGAATGCTTCCCTCGCGGCGGCTTCGTCCGTCGAGTTGGAGAGCACGGCGATCTTGTAGCCCGGCGCCGCCAGTACCTTGCCCGGCCTTTTCCCAAGACTGGCGATCGTCGCCACCATTCGGATATCGGCGGTACCGGTCTGGTCGGAGAACACCACCTCGCGTGCGCGTTCCGGCGTGCTGGCGTAGCCCGCCGCGATCATGTCGAAATCACCCTTGAGCAATCGCGTCTTGAGGTCGTTCCATGGCACCTCGACCAGCTTCAGGTCGACGCCGAGATCGGACGCCAGCGCACTGGTCAGGTCGACATCATAGCCGGCGAACTTCCCGTCGGCCTTCTTGAGGATCCATGGCGGGTTGAGCGCGACGCCGACTGTCAGTGTCTTCTGATCGATGATGCGCTTGAGGCTGTCGTCCGCCCGGGCTGGCAGCAGCGACAAAGCCAACCATGCAGAAAGGGCAAGTATAATAGTGGCGATAATCTTAGCGCGCATTAATATAACCTCACTGAGCCCGTCCGGTTGTCAGACTTACACAGAGGTGCCATTCTGTCGATAGCGGACCCTGATGGAGAGTTGCGATGTCGGCACGGATGGCGGTTACCGGTTCGATGATGTTCCTGGGTTGCATACTGGGCAACCCGGCGAAGCTTTCGTTGCTGCCGGCGGCAGCGCAGGCTGCGGGGGCAAAACGCGTGGTCTGCTCCAGCGCCGATTACCGTTATTCCTATTGCGGGGTCGATACGCGACGTGGCGTGCAGTTGACCTCCCGTCTGTCGAAGGCGCGTTGCGTATACGGTAGAAGCTGGGGCTATGACGGCGGCGGCATCTGGGTCGACAATGGTTGCTCGGCCGAATTCGCAGTCGCCGGCCCCAACCGTAACCCCTCTGCTGGCGACCTCGCCGCAGCCATTATCGTCGGCGGCGTGGTAGGCGCCATTCTCGACAACAGCAATTCGCATCGCCATCATTCCGATAATTACTATCCGAAGCCGCGCCCGCGCCGTTACGACCAATCAATCGATCCGACGCCGCAATTCGACAATCAGGGCAATCCCAACTTCGATACCCACGGCAACTACCAAGGACCGCACGGGCTTGGGAAGCTCGTCACCCCGGACGATAATCCCGACCTGAATCCGGCCCTGCGGAGCGACGGCGACGACAGCGACGGCGACAGTTAGTTAGGCGAAACTGAGATCAGGTTTCAGTCAGATGCCGCCGTACCAGTCGTAGCCATTGTCCTCCCAATAGCCGCCTCTGCCGCCGCCGATATTGGCGAAGCCGTCGACCAGCTCGATCTTGTAGAGGTATTTCGGCATCTTGTAGCCGAGCTGGCGCTCGACGCGGACGCGCAGCGGCGCGCCGTTCTCGACCGGCAGCGGCTTGCCGTTGAGGCCATAGGCAAGGATCGTCTGCGGATGACGGGCATCGATCAGGTCGATCGAGCCGTAATATTTGATATCGCCGGCAAGGCTGCGGTCGATCGTATCGAGGCAGTGGAACATGACATAGCGCGCCTGCGGCTTGACCACGGCCTGGTCGAGCACCAGCGACAGCGGCGTGCCGGTCCATTTGGCAATGCAGCTCCAGCCTTCGACGCAGTCGTGGCGGGTGATCTGGGTGCGGCTCGGCATATTCATCAGCTGCTCGCGGGTCAGCGACAGCGGCTTTTCGACAAGGCCGGAAACCTCCAGCCGCCAGTCGGCGAAATCGCTGGCGAGCAGGCCCTTGTAGAAATCGTCGTCGGGTGCGGTGACGCCGTTCGGCCGCTGCGGCTGGCGAATGTCGGCCTCGGTGAATTCCGGCGCCAGCGCATCAGCACCGGCAAGCAGTCGCTGCGCCCGCCAGGTCAGGCCATTGGCGCTTTCGAGGAAGCTGCGCAGGCTGTCGCCGACGCCAAGCTGGCTGTCGAAGGCGTCGCAGCCCGACAGCATGATGCCGGAAAGGCCGAGGCTGGCCGAGTTCAGGAACTTTCTTCGGCTTATCTGTAGCTTGGGGCTGATCTCGAATTTCGCCATGTCACGCACTCCTCTCTGGCGCATTGTCGGCATGCGCCGGCGGGTCGGTTCGATACCAGCCGGTGATGATTGAGCGCAGCTCGTTGATCGGACCGGCGGCCAGGATCATCAGGATGTGGATAATGAAGAAGGCGACGAGCAGCAGCATCACCGTGAAATGAATGGTGCGCGCCGTCTGTCGGCCGCCGAGCAGATCGTTCAGGAACGGCAGCACCGAATCCATGCTCGGCGACATGGCAAGGCCGGTGATGATCATCAGCGGCAGCAGCACGAACAGCACGCCGCCATAAGCCATCTTCTGCAAGGTGTTGTATTCGCGCCTGTGGTGAAACCTGAACCTGGCGTGGTCGACAATGTCTTGCGGCAGCCGCCTGAAATCATCGAGGCGCGGGGCAAGATCGCGGCGCAAATGGCCGTTGATGAGGCTGGCGACCAGCCAGACTAGCAGCGTGGTGGTCAGCACCCAGGCAAAGAAGAAATGAACGACGCGCGCGGTGCCGAGATCGTAATAGGAAGGAATCGTCGCCCAGGACGGGAAGGCCCGGGAAGTCTCCTGGCCGGCCGGACCCGACCAGCCGAGCACGCCGGTGGTATCGAAGCGCTTGCCGAAAATTTCGGTGTAACCGCGCGGGCCAGCCGCGGTATTCTCGGCGCCGATGGCGAAGATGGTGTTGTTGTAGCCAAAGCCCGACTCCTTGCCGATGTAGAGCTGCGGGCGGGCGTTGAAGATCTGCAGGCCGGAAAGCAGCATGAAGAACAGCGCGATCGCCCATAGCCAATGCGTCAGCCGCGTCCAGCGCGACTGGCGATAGATCAGCGTCACATCGCTCGGCGCGGCGGTATCTGCTCCGGCGGCTTGGTTTCTGGCAAGCGATTCCATCTGTTGTTTCCTCCGGCCGCGCGTTCGCCACAGCCTCGTCAGATCTCTTCTCTCCCAAATACGTCCCCAGCCTAAGCGATGTTTCACCCCATCACGGATTTATTACAGACTGCCGAGGCTGACGGCGAGGTTGACCGCGGCTGCCACAATGACAGTGTTGAAGAAGAACGACAGGATCGAATGCACAAGCACGACACGGCGCATTTGCGAGGTCGTGACGTTGGTGTCGGCGGTTTGCGCCGTCATGCCGATCACTGTCGAAAAATAGAGGAAATCCGAGCCCTCCGGCCGCTTGCCGCCCGGAAAGTCGAGGCCGCCGACTGGAATCCTCTTTTTGGTGTCGCCATCCATCGCATCGCCGTCCAACCAATAGAGATGCGCGTAGTGAAGTGCCGCCATGGCATGGATGGTCAACCAGCCAAGCGGGATGGACAGCAGCGCCACCGTAAGCTCGACGGCGTCCGCGCTCTTCTCCCTGTTGATCAATTGAAACAACGAAATGATGGCAATGGCGACCACAACCAGAGTGACCGCGAAGATCGCCAGTACCGGCAGGTCCGTGTCGCCTGCATTCTTGCGCAGATAGCTGCCGGTAAGCCGAGGCATGTGGGCGATGACAAGAACGAGATAGGCGGCAAAGAACACGTTGGCGCCGATCGAATAGGCAAGCGGCGCACGCCAGATCAGCGCTGCGCCAAAGGCTGCCACGCCGATGCAGGCCGACACCGCGAACAGCGTGTGGCGTCGCATGGGCATCTTGGTCGTGGTACCGGTCGCCATGGTTTTCAGTCCGCTGGCGCGGATTTCAGCGCTCGCCGTAGGATGCGGTCAAGCTCGCCTAGGAACCGCGAGCGATCCTGCGGCGCGAAGCTCGAATTGTAGCCCTTGCTCTCGCCGGTTTCGCGCAGGTGCTGCTTGAGGTCGCGCATCGCCACCGCCATGCCGATCGTTTCGGGCGTAAACGGGCGTCCGGTCGGACCAAGTACGTGGGCGCCAAGCGCCACCGCGCGCGCGGCAAGCGGGATATCGGCGGTCACCACAATGTCGTTGGACCGGGCATTTTCGACGATCCAGTCGTCGGCGGCATCGGCGCCCTTGGAGACGACGACATTGCGGATCATCGGATCGCGCGACGGACGCAAGCCGCCATTGGAGACGAAGGTGACGACGATGCCGTGCCGCTCGGCGACTTTTTCGACCTCGGCCTTCACCGGGCAAGCGTCGGCGTCGACGAGAATAGCAGGTGCGGGCATCGTTGTTCCAAATGTGAAAGAGCCGGGCGGCGTCGCCCGGCTCGATCGATGATGGTCGAGCGGCTACTAGGCCGGCAACGCGCCGGATCTTTTGGCCGTCCAGGTGGCGATATAGTCCATCAGGCCAGGATTGAGGCAATCATAAGGTTCGAGCCCGATCGACTTCAGCTGTGACCTTATGCCGTCCATGCGGCTGGGATCGACACCGGATTCAATGATCGACGAGACAAAGGCGGTGAAGCCCGGAGGCGACCAGCCATCCTCCTGGAAGCGCTCCGGATGGATGAAGGACAGCCCCTTGAAAGCGTGGTCGCGCTCGACCGGGCCGTGCATGTGGACGCCGCAGCCGGTGCAGGCATGGCGCAGGATCAGCGCGCCCGGATCGACCACCTTCAGCTTGTCGCCGTTTTCGGTCACCGTCACGTCGTTTGTACCGGCAACCGCCACGACCGAGAACAGCGCGCCTTCCGGCTTCCAGCATTTGGTGCAGCCGCAGGCATGATTGTGCGCGATCTGGCCCTTGACCTTCACCTTGACCGGGTTGCTGGTGCAGGCGCAGACCAGCGTGCCGCCGGCAAAATCGGGCTTTTCCCGTGGCAATCCATTGTCGATTTTAGGATGCAGTTTCTCCGGCATTTTTGTCTCCTCCCGTGTTGAACATGTGCATTGTCGGCCGTTGGCTGGTTAGCCGGCGGCTTTCTCCTCCTCAGTAAACCACGACGCTCCTGATCGACTTGCCTTCATGCATCAGGTCGAAGCCCTTGTTGATGTCCTCGAGCTTCAGCGTGTGGGTGATCATCGGATCGATCTCGATCTTGCCGGCCATGTACCAGTCGACGATCTTCGGCACGTCGGTGCGGCCGCGCGCGCCGCCGAAGGCGGTGCCCATCCAGGTGCGGCCGGTGACCAGCTGGAACGGCCGCGTCGAGATCTCCTGGCCGGCGCCGGCAACGCCGATGATGACCGACTTGCCCCAGCCGCGATGCGACGCTTCGAGCGCCTGGCGCATGACCTTGGTGTTGCCGGTGCAGTCGAAGGTGTAGTCGGCGCCGCCGATCTGGTCGGCGCCGCGCTTGGTCATATTGACGAGATGGGCCACGATGTCGCCGTCGATCTCCTTCGGATTGACGAAATGCGTCATGCCGAATTTCTCGCCCCATTGCTTCTTGTCGTTGTTCACATCGACGCCGATGATCATGTCGGCGCCGGCAAGGCGCAGGCCCTGGATGACGTTGAGGCCGATGCCGCCGAGGCCGAAGACGACCGCCGTCGCGCCTTGCTCGACCTTGGCCGTGTTGATCACAGCGCCGATGCCGGTGGTGACGCCGCAGCCGATGTAGCAGATCTTGTCGAAGGGCGCGTCGGCATCGACCTTGGCCACCGCGATCTCGGGCAGCACGGTGAAGTTGGAAAAGGTCGAGCAGCCCATATAGTGGAACAGCCTGTCCTTGCCGATCGAGAAGCGCGAGGTGCCGTCGGGCATCAGGCCCTGTCCCTGCGTGGCGCGGATGGCGGTGCACAGATTGGTCTTGCGCGACAGGCAGGACGGGCACTGCCGGCATTCCGGCGTATAGAGCGGGATGACATGGTCGCCCTTCCTGACCGAGGTGACGCCCTTGCCGATATCGACGACGATGCCGGCGCCCTCATGGCCGAGGATCGCCGGAAACAGGCCTTCCGGGTCGGCGCCCGACAGCGTGAACTCGTCGGTGTGGCAGATGCCGGTTGCCTTGATCTCGACCAGCACCTCGCCATCGCGAGGACCCTCGAGGTCGACCTCCATGATCTCCAGCGGCTTTCCGGCGGCGACGGCAACAGCGGCGCGCGTTTTCATCAGGCAATCCTCCCAAGACAGTCTGCAATCCAAGTTAGATTTAACTTACCATTCAGCTTCGCGCTATGCACGAAGCGACGTTCCGACCCCGGATTTTCGTCAGCGCCCGCCGATCTGCATGCGGGATAGGCTCCGACTTTGCCTTGACCGCCCTTCTGAAGCCCATAAAACGGGAAGCCCGTAAAAAAGGGCAGCCGAGGGACGAGGCCTGCATGTTCACAAAGATCCTGGTCGCCAACCGTGGCGAGATCGCCTGCCGCGTGATCAAGACGGCGCGCAAGATGGGCATCGTCACCGTCGCGGTCTATTCCGATGCCGACCGCGACGCCGTGCATGTCGAAATGGCCGACGAGGCGGTGCATATCGGGCCTTCGCCGGCCGCGCAAAGTTATCTGGTCCCGGAAAAGATCATCGCCGCCTGCAAGGCCACAGGAGCAGAGGCCGTGCATCCCGGCTACGGTTTCCTGTCCGAGCGGGCATCCTTCTGCGAAGCGTTGGAGCAGGAAGGCATCGTCTTTATTGGCCCGAAGCCTAAGGCCATCAAGGCGATGGGCGACAAGATCGAATCGAAGAAGTTCGCCAATACGGCCAAGGTGTCGACGGTGCCCGGCTGGCTCGGCGTCGTCGAGAACGCCGCCCATGCCGAAAGAATAGCCGGCGAAATCAGCTATCCCGTGATGATCAAGGCTTCGGCCGGCGGCGGTGGCAAGGGCATGCGCATCGCCTGGAGCAAGGCAGAGGTGCGCGACGGCTTCGACCGGGCGCGGTCGGAGGCCAAAAGCTCGTTCGGCGATGACCGCGTCTTCATCGAAAAGTTCATCGTCGATCCGCGCCATATCGAAATCCAGGTGCTCGCCGACGCGCATGGCAACACGCTCTATCTCGGCGAGCGCGAATGCTCGATTCAGCGCCGCAACCAGAAGGTCGTGGAGGAGGCGCCGTCGCCGTTCCTCGACGCCAAGACCCGCAAAGCCATGGGCGAGCAGTCGGTGGCGCTGGCCAAGGCCGTCGACTACCAGAGCGCCGGCACGGTCGAGTTCATCGTCGACAGCGACAAGAACTTCTATTTTCTGGAAATGAACACGCGGCTGCAGGTCGAGCATCCGGTGACGGAGCTCATCACCGGCATCGACCTGGTCGAGCAGATGATCCGCGTGGCGGCAGGCGAAAAGCTCGCCATCAAGCAGAGCGACGTCAAGCTGAACGGCTGGGCGGTGGAAAGCCGCCTCTATGCCGAAGATCCGTATCGCAACTTTCTGCCGTCGATCGGCAGGCTGACGAAATACCGGCCGCCGAAAGAGGGAAAATTCGGCGAAATCGTCATCCGCAACGATACCGGCGTTACCGAGGGCTCGGAAATCTCGATGTTCTACGACCCGATGGTCGCCAAGTTGTGCACCTGGGCGCCGACGCGGCTGGCGGCGATTGATGCGATGTCGGAAGCGCTGGACAGTTTCGTCGTCGACGGCATCGAGCACAACATACCGTTCCTGGCGGCGCTGATGCAGCATCCGCGCTGGCGGGAAGGGCGGCTATCGACGGCGTTCATCGCCGAGGAGTATCCCGACGGCTTCGCGCCCATTGTGCCGAACAGCGAAGAAAACGCGGTGCTGGCCGCGATCGCAACCGCGGTCGAACTGCTGCGCCGCGACCGGCTCGACCGGCTGGGCGGGCGGCTGGCGCCGCATTCGGGCGCCTTGAAACGCGACTGGGTGGTGAAGATCGGCCGGGATTATCTTTCGGTTGCCATCGTCGAAGGGATGATTTCCATTCCGATGGAGCTCGACCTCACAATCGACGGTGGCAAGGCACTGACCGTGGCATCCGACTGGCGGCCGGGCGATCTCATCTGGCGCGGCACGGTCGGCGGCCGCAAGGTCGCGGCGCAGGTCAGGCCGGTGCTGAACGGGTTCCGCATCGCCTGGAAAGGCATCTCGGTGACAGCCCGCGCCATGCTGCCGCGCACTGCCGAGCTCGAAAGGCTGATGCCGGAAAAAGTGGCGCCGGATACCTCGAAGATGCTGCTTTGCCCGATGCCCGGCCTCGTCGTGTCGATCGCCGTTGCCGAGGGGCAGGAGGTCAAGGCCGGCGAGACGCTTGCCGTGGTCGAAGCGATGAAGATGGAGAACGTGCTGCGCGCCGAGCGCGACCTCATCGTCTCGAAGCTCAACGCCAAGCCCGGCGACAGCCTTGCCGTCGATGCGGTGATCATGGAATTCGCGTGAGGCTGTAATCTGCTTGAGGTTGGTGGGACAAAGGGGAGCGAAGGAACGCGATCCTGCAATTGGTTGAGCACGCTCGCTTGAGGAGGGACAAGGCGAGGGGCGTGCGGAATTCGCTTTTTTTGCCCTCACAACGTATTTTGTTCTTGCTTTGTGCCGGCAGCTATGCTACTAATTTGGATATGGTGCTAAATGGCCCCAACGACCCGCCCGCTGTGGCGGGTTTTGTGTTTCCGGCCTGAGGTTGGCGGGACTGCGCCCCTCTCTGTCCTGCCGGACATCTCCCCCACGAGGGGGGAGATCGGCAGCTTCGGCGGTTGCTCTAAACGTCCAAAGCTCCAATCGCTTCTGCTGGACTCATGTTATCTGCTGCCGGACAATACATCTTGATCGACTGAGTCCCTGTGAGGCGGCGCGAAAAAACCATGGCGGATGAGAGACTTCCACGCGATCCCTTGCTGCGCGAGGCCTATGCAAAGGCATCGCGGGCAGAGGCGGAGGCGCGTCGGTTCATTCATCTGCGCGTGCATTCGGCCTATTCGCTACTCGAAGGTGCCTTGCAGCTCGGCAAGATCGTCGGCCATGCGGTGCAGGACGAATGCCCGGCAATCGCCGTCACCGACACCAACAACCTGTTCGGTGCGCTGGAATTCGCGCAAAAGGCAGTGAAGGACGGCATACAGCCGATCATCGGCTGCCAGATCGACCTCGCCTTTTCCGGTGAGGCGAACGACAGCCAGCGCGACCGCAGGCGGCAGGGGCCGGAGATGCGGCCGGTGGTCCTGATCGCCGCCACCGAGGCCGGCTACGGCAATCTGGTCAGGCTGGTCAGCCGCGTCTACCTTGAGACACCGCCCGGCGAGGCGGTGCATCTGACGAGCGAGATGCTGCAGAGAAATTCCGACGGTCTGATCTGCCTTACCGGCGGGCCGCGCGGTCCGATCGGCAATGCCTTGAAAGAGGACCGCCGTGAACTCGCCGAGACCCGGCTGCTGGCGCTCAAGGGTCTGTTCGGCGACCGGCTCTATGTCGAACTGGAACGGGTCTCCGGCTACGACCGCGCGATCGAGCAGTCGTCGGTCGATCTCGCCTACCGCCACGATCTGCCGCTGGTTGCCACCAACGAAGCGTTTTTCTTCTCTCGTGAAGACTATGAGGCGCATGACGCCCTGATCGCCATCGCCGAAGGTTCCGTGGTTGCGGCCGATAATCGCCGCCGCCTGTCGCCCGACAATTTCCTGAGAAGCCAGGCCGACATGGCGAGGCTGTTCGCCGACCTGCCGGAAGCGATCGACAACACCGTCGAGATCGCACTGCGCTGCTCCTACTATCCGCAGACACGAAACCCGATCCTGCCGCGCTTTGCCGGCCGCGATGTCGCCGATGCCGATGCGGCGGTCAAGGCGGAGGCGCAGGAGCTTGCCAGGCAGGCGCATGAAGGGCTGGCGGCGCGGCTGGCGGCGCACGGGCCGACGCCCGGCTATACAGTCGAGCAATATCGCGAGAGGCTGGATTTCGAGCTCGGGGTCATCGAGAAGATGAAATATCCCGGCTATTTCCTGATCGTTGCCGACTTCATCAAATGGGCCAAGGCGCAAGGCATTCCGGTCGGCCCGGGCCGCGGATCAGGCGCCGGCTCGCTGGTCGCGTATTCGACGACCATCACCGACATCGATCCGCTGCGTTTTTCGCTGCTGTTCGAGCGCTTCCTCAATCCCGATCGCGTGTCGATGCCCGACTTCGACATCGACTTCTGCCAGGACCGGCGCGAGGAGGTCATCCGCTACGTCCAGCAGAAATACGGCCGCGACCAGGTCGGCCAGATCATCACCTTCGGTACCCTGCAGGCGCGCGCCGTGCTGCGCGACGTCGGCCGCGTGCTGCAGATGCCTTACGGACAGGTCGACAAGCTGAGCAAGATGGTGCCGTCGAACCCGGCCAATCCGGTCAAGCTCGCCGACGCCATCGCCAACGAGCCGCGCTTTGCCGAGGAGGCCGAGCGCGAGCCGATCGTACAGACGCTGCTCGACACGGCGCAGAAGCTGGAAGGTCTGTACCGTCACGCCTCGACTCATGCCGCCGGCATCGTCATCGGCGACCGGCCGCTGTCAGAACTGGTGCCGATGTACCGCGATCCGCGCTCGGACATGCCGGTCACCCAGTTCAACATGAAGTATGTCGAGCAGGCCGGGCTGGTGAAGTTCGACTTCCTTGGCCTGAAGACGCTGACCGTGCTGGACAGGGCGGTCAAGCTGATCCGCCGCCGCGGCATCGAGATCGATCTCGCCCACATTCCGCTCGACGACCCGGAAACCTACGCCATGCTGTCGCGCGGCGAAGTGGTCGGCGTGTTCCAGGTGGAAAGTGCCGGCATGCGCAAGGCGCTGATCGGCATGCGGCCCGACTGTATCGAGGACATCATCGCGCTGGTTGCGCTCTACCGGCCGGGACCGATGGAGAACATCCCGACCTACAACGCCAGAAAGCACGGCGAGGAGGAGATGGCGTCGATCCACCCGAAGATCGACCATCTCGTCAAGGAGACGCAAGGCGTCATCGTCTACCAGGAACAAGTGATGCAGATTGCGCAGGAGCTCTCCGGCTATTCGCTGGGCGAAGCCGATCTGCTGCGCCGCGCCATGGGCAAGAAGATCCGCGCCGAGATGGACAAGCAGCGCGAGCGCTTTGTTTCGGGCGCGGTCGAGCGCGGCGTCGGCAAGCCGCAAGCCGACTTCATCTTCGACCTGCTGGCAAAGTTTGCCGACTACGGTTTCAACAAATCGCATGCCGCCGCCTATGCCGTCGTCTCTTACCAGACCGCCTATCTGAAGGCGCATTACCCCGTCGAATTCCTGGCGGCATCGATGACGCTCGACATGGGCAATACGGACAAGCTCGCCGATTTCCGCCAGGATGCGCTGCGCCTCGGCATCGAAGTGGTGGCGCCGTCGGTGATGACGTCGTTCCGGGATTTCGAGGTCGGCGAGAATCGCATCTTCTATTCGCTGGCCGCGCTCAAGGGCGTCGGCGACGCCGCAGTCGAGCACATCGTCGCCACGCGCGGCGAAAAACCGTTCAAGAGCCTCGCCGATTTCTGCGAAAGGGTCGATCCGAAGATCGTCGGCAAACGCGTCTTCGAGAGCCTGATCATGGCCGGCGCGCTCGACTGCTTCGGTCTCGACCGGGCGGCGATGATGGCCGGCGTCGAGCGGATGATGGGGCTGGCGTCCTTGGCGCAGCAGAATGCCGTCACCGGCCAGCACGACATCTTTGGCGCCTCGCTGGGCGCACAGTCGCAGGCACTCAACTTGCCGGCGACCGACCCCTGGCTCGCCGCCGACCGCCTGCACCGTGAATTCCAGGTGGTCGGGTTCTATCTCTCGGCGCATCCGCTCGACGAATACAAGGCGGCGCTGCAGAAAATGCGGGTGCAGACCTGGGCCGAATTCTCGGCCGCCGTCAAACGCGGTGCGGCCGCCGGCCGGCTCGCCGGGACGGTGACCACCAAGCAGGAACGCAAGACGCGCACCGGCAACAAGATGGGCGTCGTGCAGTTTTCCGACACGTCCGGCCAGTATGAAGCGGTGCTGTTTTCCGAGGGACTGGCGCAATATCGCGACCTGCTCGAGCCCGGCCGCTCGGTGGTCATCACCGTTTCGGCCGAGGACAGGCCGGAAGGCGTCAATCTGCGCATCCAGACCGTGCAGTCGCTGGAAGACGAGGCAAGCCGCGTCCAGAAAGCGCTACGCATCTTCGTGCGCGACGCAGCACCGATCGGCACGCTTGCCGGCCAGCTTGCCGTCAAGGGCGAGGGACAGGTAAGCTTTGTGCTGATAAAGGACGACGGCCAGGGGGAGGTCGAGATCGAATTGCCCAGTCGTTATCGTATCTCGCCTCAGATCGCGTCAGCCATGCGCGCGGTGCCGGGCGTGGTTGAAGTGGAGCTGGTTTAAGATACCGAAACCTTCGGGTTTTGGCGATTGGGGGGCGCCATGGATGAACGCGCAGCCGCTTTCGAACTAACACGGATGGTCAACGGGTACCGCGTCTCGCAGGCGATCTCGGTCGCCGCGACGCTCGGCATCGCCGACCACATCAAGGGCGGCAAGCGCTCGGCAGCAGATCTTGCAAGCCTGACCGACACACATCCGCGCGCGCTCTATCGGTTGCTGCGGGCGCTTGCGGCGGTCGGCATATTTCACGAGGCAGAGGACGGGCAGTTCTCGCTAACGCCGCTTGGCGCCGCCTTGCGCTCCGATGCTGAGTTTTCCGCTGCACCCTGGGCCGCCTTCGTCGGAAGGCCCTATTACCGGCAAGCGTGGAGCGAACTGCTCTACAGCATCCAAACCGGCAAGAACGCATTTCGCCACGCGCATGGCAAGGGCGTCTGGGAATACCGGGCAGAGCATCCAGAGGAGTCCGCTATCTTCGATCGCGCCATGGCAGCGAATTCGCGCGGCGTGGCGGCAGCCATCCTGGCGGCGTATGATTTTTCGTCGTTTCCGGTCATCATGGACGTCGGCGGTGGCCAGGGCGCGCTGCTTGCCGAAGTCCTGGCCGCGACCCCGGGCAGCCGCGGCATCCTTTTCGACCAGCCGCATGTGGTAGCGCCGGCCGCCTCGGTGCTGGCGGCGAAAGGTGTCGCCGATCGCTGTGAGATCGTCGGAGGCGATTTCTTTGCCGAGCTGCCCGTGGCGGCCGACGCGCTGCTGCTCAAATGGATTTTGCATGACTGGGACGACGAGACCAACGTCGCGATCCTGCAAAACTGTCGCCAGGCGATCCGTGCGGGCGGCAAGTTGCTGGTTTTTGAGGCCGTGCTTGAGCCGCCCAATCAGGGGGCGAATGCCAAATTCTCCGACCTCAACATGCTGGTCGCGCCCGATGGCCAGGAGCGGACGGCCGATGAATTCAAGTCGCTGCTGGCAAAGGGTGGCTTCGAGGTGACCGAGATCATCCAGGCAGGGCCACGCATCAGCGTTGTAGAGGCAAGGCCGGTTTGATCGCGGCTGAAGCCATTTGCCGCAACCGCCGGGATCGGTCGGATGGCGCAAGCTTCCGCCTGCGCTGTCCACTGGACGTCTGTCGCAGCGAAGGCTATCGCGATCGTCATGAAGGTAGCTGACAAGAACGGAGCCCAAGATATTTCAGCCTTGGCCCGGCTGCGCGACATGTTGCGCAAGCTGTATCACGGGCGCACAGCGGCGGCGTTCCGGTTTCAGCTTGCGGCTGTTGTCATCGACCTTGCCATCATTGCCTTTTTCATCGCCACGCCGGTGATCCAGAAGTCGTCTTCGTTCCTCTGGCTGGACTACTCCGTGGCAGCACTTGTCGCCGCCGACATGATTGCCCGGCTGCTTGCCTCCAACGACATGCTGCGCCTGATGAAACAGCCGGCGTCGTGGATTGATGCCTTCATCCTGCTGACTCTGCTGATGCCTACGGCGCTGGCCAATCTCGGTTTTTTGCGCATCCTGCGGCTGTGGTCGCTGTCGCGTAGCGGCGCGCTGTGGCGATTTCTCGAGATGCGCGTTTCAGGCGATGGCGCGAGGCGAGCCGTGCGGTCATCAATTTCCTGACATTCCTCTTTGTCATCACGGGTTTCGTCTACACCTTCTTCTTCCGCACCGTGGGTGGTCTCGAGGGCTATGTCGATGCGCTGTATTTCACGGTCGCCACGGTCACCACGACCGGTTTCGGTGACATCGTCCTGCCCGGTGTGGCCGGCAAGCTCACCGCGATCGCCACCATGATCATTGGCATATCGCTGTTCGTCCGGCTTGCACAGGCGCTCTTCCGTCCCACCAACGTGTTCTTTCCTTGCCCGCAATGCGGGCTGCAGCGGCACGAGCCCGACGCCGTTCATTGCAAGGCCTGTGGGCACGTTCTGAACATACCCGACGACGGCGATTGAAACGCAGGGCTACGCTGCCGCCACTTCCGCAGGTTTGGCGGCTTTTTTCTGCAGATTGAGCAGATTGCCAAGCAGGATCAGCAGGGCGCCGCCGGCGGTGAAGGCGTCGATCTGCTCGCGATAAAGCAGCCATCCGATCATCGCCGACAGCGGTACGCGCAAAAAGTCCATTGGCGAGATGACCGTCGCATCGGCATAGACAAGTGCGCGGGCCATGCAGAAATGCGACGACATGCCGGTAAACGCGATCAGCAGGATCCACGGCCAGAGCTCGAGCGACGGGTTGCGCCATTCGTAAAGCGCCGGGACGAGGCCAAGCACCGACTGGATGATCAGCATCCAGAAGATGATGCGCACGACGCTGTCCGTCCGCGTCAGCGACTTGACGAGAACCACCGAGACGCCGAAGCAGACCGCTGCTCCCAGCACGATAACATGCCCCGGATTGACCGCGCCGACGCCCGGACGCACGATGATCACCACGCCGATCAGCCCCAGCACGATCGCCGCCAGCCTTGGCCGGGAGAGCCTTTCGCCGAGGAAAGCTACCGCCAGCAGCGCAGTCCAGATCGGCGTCGTGAATTCGATCGAGATCAGCACCGCAAGCGGGATCAGCGTCAAGGCATAAAGCCAGGCAGCCTGGCCGGTATAATGGACGACGTTGCGGGCGAGATGGGCCAACGGGCGTCCGGTGCGCATCGCCGGAAAACCGCCTGACATCATGACCAGCGGCAGCAGGATGAAAAAGCCGATCACCGAGCGCAGCTCGAGCACCTGGAAGACGTTGAGTTCTGCCGTCGTGGCGCGGCCGGCCACCGACATCGCCAGGAACGAGGCGATCGACAGCGCCATCCAGAACGCGGCCTTGGGGATCGAGGGTGCGGGTGCCATGGGCGCTATGTCGCAAGCCGGCGCTTTCATCGCAACCGCTAGCCGGCGCATTCGACTGGGCCAGCCGTGAAGCGTTGCAAACAGTGATGTTGAAGCCGGAACCCGCTGCTGAGGGAAGCGTTGGTCCCTCAGTGTTTGCGTGCTGTGTTTTGGATACCAACGAGGAGCGGTCCGATGAAATCACTTGCACGATTTGTACTTGCCGGGTGCCTGACGGCCGGGGCCGGCGCAGCGCATGCCGACGATCCGGATTTTCTTCGCTCATTCCAGGGGAATTTCGCCGGCAAAGGCACCGTCAAGGTCACCACCGATGCGCCGACGGTGAATGTCTCCTGTCATTTCAATTCCGACGCAACGTCGAGCTCGCTATCGCTCGACGGCAGCTGCCGCGGTCTTATCGTGGTGACGCGCGCCATCAGCGCCGATCTCAAATCGAGCGGGACGAAATACACCGGCACCTATGTCGGATCGCGCACCGGGCCGGCGCAATTGAGCGGCAGCCGCTCCGGCAACGCGATCAATCTCGGCATTCGTTGGGCCAAGGAGGTCAATGGCGACCGCAGGGCGCAAATGACTGTTGAGAAAACCGGCGAGGACGGCATGCGGCTGACCGTTATCGATACCGATCCGAAAACCGGCAAGAGTGTGGTGACCAGCAGGATCGATCTGCGGCGCACCTGACTATCACTCCTCGACCGGTTCGGGCGGATGGGCATCGCGGCCCTTGCCGAAGGTATAGCCGGTTTCCACCGCCCTGCGGCCGAACTTGCCGCGCAGCGTATCGATAGCGCCTTCGGCCATGGCGCGCTTGCGTGACTGGACGTCGACCAGATCGGGCGGGTCCGCCCGGTCATCGTCGGAGAGGTCGCTGACGCCAATGCCGAGCAGCCGGTATTTCGTGCCGTCGGCCTCCTTGCGCAGCAGTTCGAGCCCGGTCTGAAAGATGCGGTCGGCCAGCCGGGTCGGATCGCCGAGCTGGCGATTGCGCGTACGGATCTTGAAATCCTGGGTCTTCAGCTTGAGGACGACGGTGCGTCCGGCAATGCCGGACTTTTTCAGCCGGGCCGAGACTTTTTCCGACAGCGCCCTCAGCACCGAAACCAGGTCGTCGACGGAGGCGATGTCGGTGTCGAAAGTGGTTTCCGCCGAGACGCTTTTCGCGTCCTGGTCGGGAACGACGCGACGGTCGTCCTCGCCGCGCGAGAGCCGGTAGAGCCGGTCACCCATAACGCCGTAGCGGCGCATCAGATCGCCGCGCTCCATGCGCTGCAGCTGGCCGATGGTGCGGATGCCGTCGCGCTCGAGCGTGACGGCAAAGGCCTTGCCGACCCCCCAGATCAGCGTCACCGGCTGCTCGGCCAGGAAGCCGATAGCCTCGGTCTCGCCGATCACCGAAAAGCCGCGCGGCTTGCGGAAGTCCGATGCCACCTTGGCCAGGAACTTGCAGTAGGAAAGGCCAGCTGAAACGGTGATGCCGATCTCCTTTTCCACGCCGAGTGCGAAGCGCGCCAGCACCACCGCAGGCGGCAGGCCATGCAAGCGCTCGGTGCCGGCGAGGTCGAGAAAGGCCTCGTCGATCGAGAGCGGCTCGACCAGCGGCGTCAGCGCCTGCATCATGGCGCGCACCTCGCGGCCGACGCGCACGTATTTTTCCATGTCCGGCGGGAGGACCACCGCTTCGGGACAGGCTTCGAGCGCCTTGAACATCGGCATTGCCGAGCGAACGCCATGGATCCGGGCGATGTAGCAGGCGGTGGATACGACGCCACGCTTGCCGCCGCCGATGATCAATGGCCGGTCCTTCAACGCCGGGTTGTCGCGCTTTTCGACCGCCGCGTAGAACGCGTCGCAGTCGATATGGGCAAGGCGCAACCGGTAGAGCTCCGGATGGCGCGCGAGCCTTGGACTGCCGCAGCGCTCGCAACGGCGTGCCTCGCTGCGCTGAAAATTCAGGCAGTCGCGGCAAAAACCGTGTTCGGGGTTGTTGACAGGAGCCGCCATCGCTGCGAACATAAAGAGAACAAATGCAATGGTACGTCAGGACGGACGCCACGACAAGGCGGTGGGCCGGGAGAGAGCTCATGAATACGACCATAGCGCCGCTAGTGCCTGAGCTTTGGGCGGATTTCGAGGATCTTTTCGGCAAGCAGGGCGCCTGTTACGGCTGCTGGTGTACGCATTTCCGGTTAGCGCCTGCGGTGCGCCGCGCGAGCAATCGCGAGCGCAACAAGGACCACATCAAGGCGCGAATCGAGGCCGGGCCGCCGCCCGGCCTGTTGGCTTTCGAGGGTGGCCAGGCGGTCGGCTGGATGCAGATCGGCCCGCGTGCCGACGTGCCCGAATGGAACAACCAGGGCAGGGGGTCGGCGCCGATCGATCCCGCCGACGCCGCCGATCCGGGCGTCTGGGCGATCTCCTGCTTCTTCATCCGCACCAAGGCACGCGGCAGAGGCCTGTCGCACCGCCTGGTCGCGGGCGGCATCGAGTTCGCCCGCCAGAACGGCGCGCGCCTGATCGAGGCCTGCCCCATCGACCTGTCGAAGGATTCGCGGTCGATCGGGCTGTTCGTCGGCTCGTCGCGGGTCTTCGAAAAGGCCGGGTTCCAGCGGTTGGTCGAACGCAAGCCAGGCCGACCGCTGGTGCGGCTGGTGCTTTAGCAGCCGTCGCAACACATAGGCCTTCTCTTGCGGCTGCGATGGGATTTGCCTACCAGTGATAGAACGGCTTGAGGGCCGCGACTAAGTGAGGATCGACATGAAGCGCGTTTTGCCAGTTGTTTTACTTCTTGCCTGCAGCGCACCGGCCTTCGGCCAAGCGGTCGACAGGCAAGGCGCGAAGCAGCTTTCCGACGATCTGGCGCACTATATCGGCAAGAAGCCGTTCGACATCGGGTTCGTGAAAATTTCAGTCGACGGCGATGCCTACAAGCTCGCTTTCGACTTCAAGCCGGTCACGGATTTGATGGCAAAGCAGCAGGCCTTCAAGTTCGACGTCACGCCTTACTTCATCTTGGTCAAGCCACGCAAGGATGGATACTGGGAGGTTTCGGCGGACGTGTCCCCGAAGGGGTCTATCGATTTCGTTGGCCCTGAGGGGGCGCAGCACATCGACTTCTCCGTGTCGGACAACAAGTTCACCGGAGTTTATGACCCTGACCTGGCCGCTTTCGCGAGCGCAACCGGTTCGATGGCTGGCATGACGATGACCACCCGAGAGTCTAAGCAGCAGGCGGATGTCACGGTCGGCGCTGGCACTGCCGCAATAGTTTCGACCAAATCCGCAAATGGCGGCATCGATTTCACGGTGACGGAAAAAATAACGAACTTCGCCGAAACGATCAAAGTCAACGATCCCAAAAATGGGTTGAGTTTTCCGGCTGCTGTAAAAGCGCCTGAACTTTCCGTGGACGCGACCGGCAAGGGTTTGCGGACAAAGCCGCTGCTCGACCTGCTTGCTTTCATCGTGGCGACTGATGATACAGCCAAATTCAAGGCGGATGAGGCGGAGTTCAAATCGCTTCTGACGGCAGCACTGCCATTGTGGGAGCGGATCGACGGCACCTACAGCTTCAAGGACTTTGTGGTCGAGAGCCCGGTAGGCAAGTTCGGCGCGACGCAACTGAATACCGCCGTCGGCATGGACGGCATCGCCAAGGACGGCAAGATCAACTACGCGTTCAAGGTTTCCGGCCTGACAATGCCACAGCAGGTGCTGCCCAGCTGGAGCGTTGCGTTGCTGCCGACCGATATCGACCTCAACTTCGGCGGCACCAACATCGATCTGGACAGCATGGCGAAGAAAACCATCGAAACCCTTGATTTCAGCAAGGATCCACCGCTGCCGGCAGATTTCGGCAAGCAGATCTTCGCCGATTTCCTGGCCAAGACGCCAAAGGCCACTCTCGGACACAGCACGATCAAGAACGGCAACATCGAGATTGCGATCGAAGGTGAAATGACGTTCCCCGGCAAGAAGCCGGAGGCGAGCATGACCATCGATGTCGCGGGCTATGACAAGATCGTGGAGGCCCTGCAGACGGCGGCCAAGACCGAACCGGAAGCGGCACAGTATTTTCCGTTCGCACTCGCCGTCAAGGGGTTCGGCAAGGCACTGCCGGATGGTCGACTGGAATGGATCATCAACGCCAAGGCAGACGGCTCGGTCACGGTCAACGGCGCCATGCTGAAGCCGGCCGATGCCGTTCAGGACAACCCCATCATGGACCCAAGCGATGTTACCGTTCCGGATCATGGCTCGGGCGAGAATGACGATGGCGGGGCAGGGGCGAAGTTGAAACCGTAAATGCCGAGGTTGGAGCGGTTCATCGTTTCACGAAAACGCCGATCCGCTCCATGTCTTTGTTTTTGCGCAATTCCAGACGGAAAACCGTTTCACCCTTTTCCTGGAATTGCTCTCCACGCGGCTGGCGTCAAAGCCCGAGTGCACTCACGATTTTCGGCGCGGCGATCTGTCTCGGGATCGTCCCTTATATCGAACGCTCATGATTGTCGTCGCCGAGCGGCAGCGCCCGCAATGCCTTGCCGATTGCGGCGGGCGGCGTTCCGGTCTCCTCGGAAAAACGCATCAGCGTCGGCTCGTGGGCAAGGATGAACTGCAGCACGCCGGCCAGGAATCCCGGTTCACCCGCCGCCTGGCGGATGGAATGAGCTTCGATGCCGGTGATCGCCAGGAAGCGGGGCAGAAGTTCCGGATCGGCGGCGACGAAGCCCAGCGCCTTTACGGCAATGGTTTCCGCTTCCTCGCGCATTGACGCTGCGTTTGCCATCGCTACCTTCCTTCGTGGGCGGAATCGTTCTGTTTTCGCAGTAGTGGCAAGTGTCGCCGGCAGCAAGCTCGCCGACCTGGAATCCGAAAGCTTTTAGGGCGGCCGGTTTCCGTTTCGTCAATCATATTGCCGTATAGTGGGAACAGGTTTGGTGCGTGCCGACAAGGGGCGCATGACGGCACCCTTCGAGTGGAAGGTCAGCCGGGACGGGAAATCGATGCCAAAGAAGGTTATGATCGTCGAAGACAACGAGCTCAACATGAAGCTCTTTCGCGACCTCATCGAAGCGAGCGGCTACGAGACGGTGCGCACACGTAACGGCCTGGAAGCGCTGGATCTGGCGCGGCAGCACAGGCCGGACCTCATCCTGATGGACATCCAGCTGCCGGAAGTATCGGGCCTCGAGGTCACCAAATGGCTGAAGGAGGACGACGATCTCCATGTCATCCCGGTCATTGCGGTCACCGCCTTCGCCATGAAGGGGGACGAGGAGCGCATTCGCCAGGGCGGCTGCGAAGCCTATATCTCCAAGCCGATCTCGGTGCCGCGTTTCATCGAAACCATCAAATCCTACCTGGGCGATGCCTGATGTATTTTTCCAGCCGAGCCGGAGCTTTGTGAAATGACCGCGCGGATCCTCGTCGTCGACGACATCCCAGCCAATGTCAGGCTGCTGGAGGTTCGGCTGCTCGCCGAATATTTCGAGGTTCTGACCGCCACCAACGGGCCGGATGCGATCGAGATCTGCGAGAACGGCAAGGTCGACGTCGTGCTGCTCGACGTGATGATGCCCGATATGGACGGCTTCGAGGTTTGCCGGCGGCTGAAGGGCGACCCGGCGACATCGCACATCCCGGTCGTGATGATCACCGCGCTCGACCAGGTTTCGGACCGGGTGCGTGGCCTTGAGGCCGGCGCCGACGATTTTTTGACCAAGCCGGTCAACGATCTGCAGCTGATGACGCGCGTGAAGAGCCTGGTCAGGCTGAAGTCGCTGACCGACGAGCTGCGGCTGCGCGCCTCGACGACACGCAATATCGGCATCGAGGAGCTTTTGAGCCGCAACTTCGCTACCGATGACGCGGTGCCGAAGGTGCTGCTGGTCGACGAGCGCAAATCCTCGTTCGAGCGCATCCAGAAGATGCTGCGCGGCAGTGCCGCTCTCGACGTCGCCAACGATCCGCATGCCGGCTTCTTCCAGGCCGCCGAGCTGCCCTACGAATGCGTGATGATCTCGACGGCCTTCGCCGATTTCGACCCGCTGAGGCTCTGCTCGCAATTGCGCTCGCTTGATCGCACCCGTTTCCTGCCGATCATCCTTCTGGCGGACGAGGGCGAGGAGGGGCGTATCATCCGCGGCCTCGAACTCGGCATCAACGATTATCTGATGCGGCCGATCGACCAGCAGGAGCTGACGGCGCGGCTGCGTACGCAGGTTCGCCGCAAGCGCTACAACGACCAGCTTCGCGCCAGTGTCACCCAGACTATAGAGATGGCGGTGACCGATGCACTGACCGGCCTGCACAACCGCCGCTATCTGGACAGCCATCTGCAGACGCTGTTCGACCGCGCCGTAGCACGGCGCCGGCCGCTGTCGGTGATGATCACCGATCTGGATCGCTTCAAGACCATCAACGACGCGTACGGCCATGACGGCGGCGACGACGTGCTGCGCGAATTCGCGCGGCGGCTGCGCAAGAATGTGCGCGGCATCGATCTAGCCTGCCGCTTCGGTGGCGAGGAGTTCGTGGTGGTGATGCCGGACACGGACGGCGCGGTAGCCGAAAAGGTCGCCGAGCGCATTCGCGCCGAAATCGCCCAACTGCCGTTTGCCGTTGGCAGCGAGGGCAAAGCGATCGAAGTCACCGTCAGCGTCGGCGTGTCGTCGGTGCTGAAAGGCGTGGACACGGTCGCGGCGCTGATGAAACGAGCCGACCTCGCGCTCTATGAGGCCAAGAGCGGCGGCCGCAATCGCGTCGTCGCCAAGGCGGCGTAGCACCATAGACGAATTAGCCAGTCAACCCGACAAGGTTACGAATTTACCTTAATCCAAGCGAGTTGCGAGGCTTGGTTAAGAAACTGTTGATTTTCATAAGTTGTTGCGCAAATGTGCAGCCCTTAGACGTAACCGGCACGAGGTCTAGATCGCCGGTTCGACCCAAAGAATACCCCATGATGCTCAGGTCCGCCGCATCTCCTGGGTCCGTGGGGTCGGCTGGCCGGCGCTGGCACATAGTGGCCTCCTCGTACCGCTGCCAAACGCCGGCCGGCCCCCAATTTTCAAAACACATCAGGATTCTGCGCCAAAACCCGGAAAACGCTTTGGTTTTGTTGGGCAGCGACAGCGCCCTTTGAAATAGCCGGCTGGGCAGAGCGTATGCGCCCGCAGTCGGTTGACAGGGCCTGTCTTCTATGCAGAGATTGGTTGGACCATTGAGCCATTTGGTGACCGGTTGGCATGACCGAATTCGGCCTTTCCCCCATACAGGCAACTGCTCGCGACGACGCGGTGCTCAAGGCGCTGGCCGGCTTTGTAATGCGGGAAGCTCTCGGGCCCGGCCAGAGACTGCCGACCGAACGCATCCTGGCCGAGCGCCTCAAGGTGAGCCGCAACACCGTGCGCGAGGCGCTGACGCGCTGGGAAGGGCTCGGCCTGGTCGAACGGCGGCAAGGCAGCGGCACCTATCTCAAGGGAGTGGTCTCGCTGGACATGCTGCACATGCCGCTGACGCTGGCCGGCGGCAATGATTTCACCAGCCTGATGCAGACGCTGGAAATCCGCCGGGCACTGGAAGCGGAAGCCGCCGCCCTGTGCGCCGTTCGCGCGGACCAGGCCGAGATCGCCGAGATCGGGCGCAAGCTCGACACTATGGAGCAGGCCTTCCACATGCGCGCCGGCATGTCGGCGGAGGAGGACTGGGAATTCCACCAGTCGATCTACCGCAGTTCCGGCAATCCGCTCTTCGAGCAGATCATCGCCGCCATGCACGAACTGTTCCACCGTTTCTGGGAACATCCGCTCGGCGTGCGTGATTTCGGCCACGCCAGCTTTCCTTACCACCGCAGCATCTACGAACGCATTGCCGCGCACGATCCGGAGGGGGCCCGGGCCGAGGCGCTCAAGCTGATCGCCACCGTCGAGAACGATCTGAAGCGCGGCGCGGCCAAACTCGAACTTTCAGGCCAGAAATGAGCGATCATCCCGCCGGTTTCGAAAACGACTATCTCGCCGAGGCGGCGACGCTTCTCGCCCATGACGAGCCTTTCCCCGGCGGCGCGGTAGTGCCGCCGATCTACCAGACTTCGCTCTTCACCTTCTCCAATTATACGGAAATGGCCGATACATTCGCCGGCAGGCGACGCCAGCCGATCTATTCGCGCGGCGACAACCCGACGGTCATGGAGTTCGAGGCGCGTGTCGCCGCTCTCGAAGGCGCGGAGGCCGCGCGCGGCTTTTCCAGCGGCATGGCGGCGATCAGCGCCACGGTGCTTGCTTTCGTCGGTGCAGGCGAGCGCATGGTTGTCGTGCGCAATTGCTACGGCGATGCCTACCGGCTGTTCGAACGGCTTTTGCCACGGCTCAACATCAAGGTCGACTATGTCGACGGTTCCGATCCGGACGCGGTCGCCGCGGCACTCCCCGGCGCCAAGCTGCTCTACCTGGAAAGCCCGACGTCGATGATGTTCGAGCTCCAGGACATAACCTACCTGGCGCGGCTGGCCAAAGAGCAGGGCATCGTCACCACGATCGACAATTCCTGGGCGACGCCGGTGTTCCAGAAGCCGATTTCGCACGGTGTCGACCTGGTGCTGCATTCGGCCTCGAAATATCTCGGCGGCCACAGCGATACCGTCGCCGGTGTGGTGGCCGGTTCGGCTGCCCATATCCGACATATCAACGAGCAGACCTATTCCTACCTCGGCGGCAAACTTTCGCCTTTCGAGGCCTGGCTGTTGCTGCGCGGGCTGCGCACATTGCCGCTGCGGTTGCCGCATCACATGAAGAGCGGGCTGACCATCGCCGAACGGCTGAAAGCGCATGGCCATGTCGAGCGGGTCAACCACCCGGCCTATTCCAACCATCCGGGCAAGGCGACGCTTGCCGGCTATGCCGGGCTGTTCTCATTCGAGGTGACGGAAGACGTCGACATCCCGGCTTTCGTCGATGCGCTGAAATTCTTTCGCATCGGCGTCAGCTGGGGCGGCCATGAGAGCCTGGTCGTTCCAGCAAAGGCCTCGCTCGAGCAGACGCCGGGCCTGAATTCGATGGCGCGCTTCGGCGTCAGCCCGCGAACCATCCGGTTCAGTGTCGGATTGGAAAGTGTCGAAGACCTGTGGGCTGACGTTGCCCAGGCGTTCGACAAAGCAAAAAGATAAATGGAGCCGTTCAAAATGGGAGTGCTGAACATGAAAAAACTGAGCATCCTTCTTGGTGCCGTCGCAGGTCTGGCGATTTCCGCCGGCAGCGTACTGGCCGATTCCACGATCAAGATGGTCGAGGTCATCACCAGCCCGCCGCGTACCGAATTCCTCAAGAAACAGATCGCCGAGTTCGAGGCGGCCAATCCGGGTGTCAAGGTCGAGCTGGTATCGCTGCCCTGGGGCCAGGCGTTCGAGAAGTTCCTTACCATGGTGCAGGCCGGCGACACGCCCGACATCGTCGAGATGCCGGAACGCTGGATGGGCCTCTATGCGACCAACGGCCAGCTCGAGGATCTCGGGCCATATATGGCCAAATGGGACGATGCCAAAACGCTGGGCGAGCGTGCCAAGCAGTTCGGCTCGACGGTCGACAATAAGCAGTACATGATCCCTTACGGCTATTACCTGAACGCGCTGTTCTGGAACAAGAAGCTGTTCAAGGAGGCCGGTCTGGACGGTCCGCCGGCGACGCTCGATGAATTCGTCGAGGACTCCAAAAAAATCTCGGCAATACCGGGCAAATACGGCTACTGCCTGCGCGGCGGCCCTGGCGCCTTCAACGGCATGCACATGTTCATGAACATTGCCGCGGGCAAGGGCGGCTATTTCAACGAGGACGGCACCTCGACCATCAACGAGGAAGGCTCGGTCAAGGGCCTGCAGATGCTCGCCGACATGTACAAGAACGGCCTGGCGCCTAAGGACGCGGTGAGCTGGGGTTTTAACGAGACCGTCACCGGGTTCTATAGCGGCACCTGCGCCATGCTGAACCAGGATCCCGACGCGCTGCTCGGCATCGCCGACAAGATGAGCGCCGACGACTTCGCCGTGGCGCCGATGCCAGTCGGGCCGAGCGGCAAATCCTATCCGACGCTCGGTTATGCCGGCTGGGCGATGTTCGCCAATTCCCAGCACAAGGACGATGCCTGGAAGCTGATGGCAACGCTTTTGTCGCCCAAGGACAATCTGGAATGGGCAAAGGAAGTCGGAGTCATTCCAATCCACAATGGCGCCGACCAGGACGCTCACTTCAGGACCGAGCAGTTCAAAGGCTGGTTCGAGGAACTGAACAACGGCGACAAATACGAGATGGTGACGCCTCCGACGCATCTGGAAAATCTCGGCAATTTCGTCGACCAGGTAGCGATCAAGAATTTTCAGGAAGTGCTGCTTGGTCAGAAGGCGGCAAAGGACGTGGCCGACGAATGGGCCAAGTTCCTGACCAAGGAACAGCAGGACTGGATGGCCAAGAACAAGAAATAGCTTTCCTCCCTTCTCCCCGTTCACGCGGAGAAGGTATCACAAAGTGACGGATGAGGGGCGGCGCCAACCCGTCGTGGCTCGTGTTGCCTCTCATCTGCCTGCCCGTCCCCCGCAGCAGCTGCGCTGCAGCTGCGGAGGGTGGACCGGCATCTCCCCGTAAACGGGAAAGGCGCTGTCGCCAGCCCATGCTTGCCCCAGGAGACAATCCAGCACCCATGACCTACGCCGTGTCCGAAATACGATCCGTCGGCAGGCCGCGAAAAAAGCGGCTATCCCATGCCGCAATCGAGCCCTGGCTTTATCTCAGCCCGGCGATCGTGCTGCTGGTCGTCGTGCTGCTGGTGCCGCTGGTTATCGGTATCGGTTACTCGTTCCGCAAATTCTCCGCTTTCAAATCCGAATATGTCGGACTTGGGCAGTATCAGGCGATGCTGTCGGATCCCGTGCTCGGGCAGGCGCTCGTCAACACGCTGTGGTGGACGGCAGCCAGCCTGTTCTTCCAGTTCTTCCTCGGCCTTGGCCTGGCGCTGCTGCTAGACACGCCGTTCCGGGGCAGAAAGATCGTGCAGGCGGTGGTGTTCCTGCCCTGGGCGGTGCCGTCCTTCCTCTCGGGCCTGACCTGGGCCTGGCTGTTCAACCCGATCATCGGGCCGCTGCCGCATTGGCTCTACGCCTCGGGGCTGAAGACCGAGCCAACCAACGTGCTCTCCGATCCCTCGACAGCCATGTGGGGACCGATCGTCGCCAATGTCTGGTTCGGCATTCCCTTTTTTGCCATCACGCTTTTGGCGGCGTTGAAGTCGATCCCGTCAGAACTGCATGAGGCGGCGGCCATCGACGGCGCCTCGCCGTGGCAACGCTTTACCAAGGTGACGCTGCCGTTCCTGGCGCCAACCATCGTCATTACCGTCATGCTGCGCACGATATGGATCGCCACCTTCGCCGACCTGATCTTCGTCATGACTGAAGGCGGGCCTGCCGGTTCGACGGCCACGGTGCCGGTCTATATCTACGTCAGCGCGTTCAAGTCGCTGGACAAGGGCTATGCCTCCGCTGTGGCGGTGCTGCTGCTTGTGCTGCTCATCGTCTATGCGGTTGCGCTGATGGGCATCCGCCGTTCGCTGGTAAGGCACGTCTGATGATTGCCGGACGCTCCGTCTCCTCGCGCGTTCTCGGCGGCATCGGCCTTTACGGCGCGATCGGAGCCTACATGGCCTTCGCGCTGTTCCCGATCTTCTGGACGTTGAAGATCTCGGTCACGCCGGAGCGGCTGCTCTATTCCGAAGGCATCACTTTCTGGCCGTCGCAAACGACGCTGCAGAACTTCGTCACCGTGCTCGAAGCCACCGATTTTCCGCGCTATTTCCTAAACAGCGTTATCGTTTCGGTGTCGACGGCCGCCTTCGTAACGGTCATTGCCACGCTTGCCGGCTACGCCATGTCGCGTTTTTCGTTCCGCGGCAAGGCGACCCTGGCTATCCTGCTTTTGCTCACCCAGACTTTCCCGCTGGTCATGGTCATTCCGCCGATCTACCGCATCATGGGGCAGATCGGTCTCATCAACAGCCTGACCGGCCTCGTCATCATCTACACCGCCTTCAATACAGCCTTTGCAACCTTCCTGATGCAGTCGTTCTTCGATGGCATCCCGCGAGACCTGGAAGAGGCAGCGATGATCGACGGCTGCACGCGCCTGCAGGCGATGCGCAAGGTGATCGTGCCGCTGACGCTGCCCGGCATGGGGGCGACGCTTGGCTTCGTCTTTACCGCCGCGTGGAGCGAGTTGCTGTTTGCGCTGATGCTGATTTCCAGCGACGAGCAGAAGACTTTCGCGGTCGGCTTGCTCACCTACATCGGCAAATTCGCGGTCGACTGGGGACAAATGATGGCGGCTTCCATCCTGGCGCTGATCCCCGTCTGCGTCTTCTTTGCCTTCCTGCAACGTTACCTCGTCACCGGCCTTACCGCCGGCGCCGTCAAGGGATAGATCGATGGCCTCCGTCACACTCGACAAAGTCCGCAAAGACTATGGAGCCGTGCGCGTCCTGCACGCGGTCGATCTCGAAATCGCCGACGGCGAGTTCGTGGTCCTGGTCGGCCCGTCCGGCTGCGGGAAATCGACCCTGCTGCGCATGATCGCCGGGCTGGAGGAGGTCTCCGGCGGCGAGATCCATATTGGCGAGCGCCTGGTTAACGACATCGCGCCAAAGGACCGCGACATCGCCATGGTGTTTCAGTCATACGCGCTCTATCCGCATATGGACGTGTCGAAGAACATGGGCTTCAGCCTGATGTTGAGGAAGGCCGGCAAGCCAGCCATCGAAGCAAGGGTGGACGCCGCCGCCAAGCGGCTCGGGCTCGATGCCCTTCTGCAACGCCTGCCGCGGCAATTGTCCGGCGGCCAGCGCCAGCGCGTCGCCATGGGACGGGCCATCGTGCGTGACCCGAAGGTTTTTCTCTTCGACGAGCCGCTTTCGAACCTCGACGCCAAGCTGCGCGTCCACATGCGTGCCGAGATAAAGGCGCTGCACCAGCAATTGAAGACCACTTCGGTCTATGTCACCCATGACCAGACCGAAGCGATGACAATGGCCGACCGTATCGTCGTCATGCATGGCGGCCTCGTCCAGCAGGTCGGCGCGCCGCTCGATCTGTACGACCGGCCGGTCAACATGTTCGTCGCCGGGTTCATCGGCTCGCCCGGCATGAATTTTCTGGCTGCCGTGGTTGAAAAGGGCGCCGGGCCGGATGCCATCCTGGCCGACGGCCAGAAGCTGAGGCTGCCCGACGGCCTGCCGCTCAGGGATGGCGATGCGATCACCGTAGGCTTGCGGCCCGAGCATATCCGGCTCGTCGACAATGGCGCGCTGAAAGGCGAGGTGGGCGTGGTGGAGCCGCTCGGCTTGTCGACCCAGTTCTATACCAGGCTTGCCGGCCAGCAGGTCTGCGTGTTTGCCATGGGCCGGGCTAGCGTGAAACCGGGTGAGGGTGTGCGCCTGTCGGCTGATCCGGCGTCGCTGCATCTGTTCGATCCGGCAAGCGGCGATCGCATCGACTAGGGCGGTTCCGGTTCTCTTGGAACCGGTAACTCGCTCTAACTATCTGTTTTGCCGCATTTATGCGGACGCCAAATGATTCCATTTGGCTGCAAAATGCTCTAGGGCCTGTTGATATTCATGATTTCCATTCTGGCTTGATCGTGATTCAAGCTTTGGATGGAACGATTCGTGCTGACGGACGCCCAGTGGGCGAAGATGGAACCGCATTGTCTGGGTAAGCCAGCGGATCCTGGGCGAAGCGGCCACGACAATCGCCTGTTCGTCGAAGCGGTTCTTTGGATCGTGCGGACTGGCAGTCCGTGGCGTGATCTGCCTGCCCTCTTCGGAAAGTGGAACAGCGTTTTCACGCGATACCGAGGTTGGGTCAAAGCCGATGTTTCATTCGGCTTTTCGAGGCTTGCTCGGGCCAGCCGGACATGGAATACGCCATGGTCGACGCCACCATCGTCAAGGTCCATCGACACGGCCAGGGCGCAAAAGGGGGACTCAAAGCCAGTCCATAGGTCGCTCCAAGGGCGGTATGACAACCAAAATCTTGGCGCTTACCGACGCGCTTGGCAATCTCGTGCGCTTTGTCCTGCTGCCGGGCCAGCGCTTCGATACGGTCGGTGTCGAACCGCTCATCCAAGGCCTCTCCTTCGGCGCTCTGATCGCCGATAAGGCCTTCGACAGCAACACCATCATCGCCGATCTGAATGAGCGTGGCGCCAAGATCGTCATTTCCCAGCATCCGCGCCGAACAAAGCCGATCCCGCTCGATGCCGAGATGTACAAATGGCGTCATCTAATCGAGAATTTCTTCTGCAAACTCAAAGAGTTCAAACGCATCGCCATGCGCGCCGACAAAACCGACCAGAGCTTCAATGCCATCATTCATCTCGCTGCTGCCGTCATCAACTCCAAATGAATCTCAACAAGCCCTAGTCCTGAATTCCCGAAACGAAAAACGCCGCCCGGAGGCGGCGTTTCAGTACTGCGAGAGAAACCCGATTACTTGATCTTGGTTTCCTTGAATTCGACGTGCTTCTTGGCGACCGGGTCGTATTTGCGGAACGACAGCTTGTCCGTCTTGGTGCGGCTGTTCTTGCTGGTTACGTAGAAGAAACCGGTGTCGGCGGTCGACAGAAGCTTGATCTTGATGTTTGCGGCTTTGGCCATGATGTTCGTCCGTTAATGTTCGTGGAGTTTTGGCCGCTGGAGCACGGGAAACACCCGGACGCGGGAAACTTGCCGCGACACATAAAGAACGCGCCCGGAAAGTCAACCCTTGTCCAGGTTCATGCGTCTTCCGTGACTGGCAACACCTTCTTCCAATCGCCCGTCGTGTTCCACCAGCGGTTCGGGTTGGCGCGGTCGTCGAGACCCTTGGAGCGGCTGGCAAGCAGTGGCTGAATGCGGATCACCGGCTCCTGATAGCTGTGAACCTGGTAAATCGCTTCGACGACGCGAGCGGCGAGCTTCTGGTCATCTGGCAGTTCGAACGACACCTCGACAGTCCCAGGCCGCCTGCGCAATTCCGTCTCGGCGCCGGCGGCGGCACCTTCAAGCGGCCGGTAGCGTTCGATGCCGTCCGCCGACTGAAAGGCATTGCTGTCATATTTGCCCATTCTGAGCGGCGCGATCGCGACCACCGCTTCCATGATGCGATCGACATCAGCTGCCGGTGCCTGAAAGGTCACCAGCAGCAGCAATTCCATCCGCAGCGATTTCGTTTCAAAGCCACTATCGATCATCCGAGGTCTCCCTGCTTATGCACTTTGGAGGAGCATATACTCGAGCCCTCCTGACATGGTTGTGTCAGTAGTTGGTCAGCAGTGGGAGCGATGTCGGCAGCTGGGCCGACTCAGAGGATTTTGCGGAGCAGCCTGGTGCCGACCAGCACGATATAGCAGGCGAAGAACAGGCCGAGCGCCCAACCGAAGCCCGACGGCCCGAAAGCGTCCATGCCGATGCCGATTGCCTGCGGGCCAAGCACCATGCCGACGCCGTAGCAGAGCACGAAGGCGGCGTTGGCGGAGGCCAATTCATGGCCGGAAAGCTGCGAGCCGAGATGCGCCAGGCCGATTGTGTACATGGCAGCGACCACACCGCCCCAGACGAACAGAAGCGCTGCCATCATATGCCAGTTCTGCGCGAAGAACGGCATGAAGATTGTGCCGGCAAGCCCGACGGTGGCACAGGCCATCAGCAAATAGCGGCGGTCGCTGACGCGGTCGCTGATCATGCCGATCGGGATCTGCAACAGCACGTTGCCGAGGCCGATCATGGTGAGCAAAAGGGCTGCGTCCGCCTCTGAGTAGCCGATGCGGCTACCATAGACGGGGAACAGCGCAAAGCCGCCGGTCTCGACCGCGCCGAACACCAGCACGGCGGCGGTCGCCGTCGGCACCAGCCAGATATAACGCAGGAAATTGCTGGTTTCGCCGTCCGAGACGATCGTCGGGCTCTCGTTGCGTGCCGCCAGAACCGGTATGGCAGCCAGCGTAACCAGTGCGATGGTGACGCCGAAAGGGAGGAAACCGCTGCTGCCAAGGTGGGCGAACAGCCAAGGCCCGGCGGCAAAGCCGAGAGACAGCACGGTGGCATAGATGCCGAGGACCAGTCCGCGCCGGTGTGGCGGCGCCGAGGTGCTGATCCAGAATTCCGACAGGATGAACAGCACCGTCAGCGCGATATGCAGCAGGACCCGCAGCGGAAACCACATCCAGAAAGCTGGCGCGAAATGGAAACCGACAAAGGCCAGCGCTCCGGCCGCAATCATGGCAAGCATTGTCCAGGCGACCCCGAACCGCATGGCAAGCGGAGTGGCGAGCGGTGCGCCGGCGATCGAGGCGAGGCCGGCGACCGCGGTGTTGAGGCCGATCATCGACGCGGAGTGGCCGCGCGTTTCAAGGATCACGCTGAGCAGCGGCATGCCGAGGCCGATGGCAATGCCGACGACGCTGATCGACGAGATCGCCGCGACCATCGGCAGCCAGTGTACGCGTTCCTTGCCCTGCGGCTGGATGTCGACTGTCATGGAATGCCTGGCTGCTCTAGAGAATTTCGCGGACGAAGCGATTGCGGACAAGCCGGTAGAACGGCACGCGACCGCCGGGGCTCAGCAGCGGATCCTGGGCGAGGCGGGTTTCCAGTCCCTCCAGGACCGTGCGCGTGATGTCTGGGATATCTGCTTGCCTGGCCTTGGCCAGCGGCAGCCAAACGACGTCCTCCAATTCGTTGGTCGGACCGCCATCCGGCAGTTCCACGGCGACATCGTCGCGCCATGCGGCGAGAAAGCGCGTATCGAACCGGCGCACCCGGTTGGGCGGGGTGATGGCGCGTGCGACGAAGCGCAGCGCTTGCAGTGATGGGATGACGCCGTGCTCGACAAAGCCCTGCCAGTCGCGCTTGGCGGTTGCGAAGACCCCTTTTTGGCCGATCAGCAGGCCGGCCTCCTCATAGGTTTCGCGGATTGCCGACAGGGCAATGGCGCGGGCGCGGGCCGGGCTGGTGCGGCCGATGCCAGCGGTCAATCTCGCTTCTTCGTCGGGATGAAGTGCGGTGGCTGTCGGGATGTGGCTGTCGGCCGGATCGGTGCGGCCGCCCGGAAACACGAATTTTCCCGGCATGAAGGCATGACGGGCGTGGCGGCGGCCCATCAGCACCAGGATCTCGTCGCCCTTGCCGTCGAGCAGGATCAGCGTCGCGGCGTCGCGCGGGCGTATAGGCTTGGCGTCGAGCGCGACCCGCTCAACCTTGTCGACTTCCGCCTTGGTCACAACGTCCATGCGCTCGACCTAGCGGAATCTTCTCCGATGCGAAAGTGGCGTCCAGCCATGCCGATTGCGCCAGCCTCGGTTTCAAGCCTCGGGATGCGACTCGATCAGATCTTCGTCACCACCAAAGCCGTGCATATAAAACGCCCATTGCAAGCCGATGACAGCGCCCTTGACTGGCTGCAGCAGGACGACGGCGAGAATGATGGTCAATGGCACCCAGATGGCGATGTGCTGCCAGGTCGACAGCGTCGAGGTCGCCTCGACACCCATGAAAGCGCCAAGCACGATGTGGCCGACAATGACCACCACAAGATAGGCCGGCAGGTCGTCGGCCCGATGATGGTGGAGCTCCTCGCCGCAATGATCGCATTTGTCGACGGTCTTGACGAAGGCGCGAAACAGCTTGCCCTCCCCACAATGCGGGCAGCGGCCGAGCATGCCGCGCTTCATTGCCGTCCATAGTGGCCGGGCGGTCCGGCCCGAGTGATGTTCGCCACCGAAAACCCGTTTTTCCACCTGCAGTTCTGTTGGCATTACCGTCTCCTGCCGCGCGAACCTGGGCGCGATTGCGACGCCCGGGCGCGGCCTTTGGCCTTGTGGAACGACCGTTTGGAGCCGGGCAGCGGCTTTGGCTCGGTCAGCATCTCGAAACGCATCGCGCCGGCCATCGGCGCCACCTCGATCAGGCGAACCTCGACGCGATCAGCAAGCTGGTAGCCCTTGCCGGTGCGTTCTCCGAAAAGCGATCGAGCAGTTTCGTCGTATATATAGTAGTCGCCGCCCAGGGTTGAGACCGGAATGAAGCCATCCGCGCCATACTGCGGCAATTGGACAAACAGGCCCGATTTGGTGACGCCCGAGATACGGGCGTCGAAACGGTCGTCGATGCGCTCGGCGAGATGGGCGGCGATCAACCGGTCGACCGTGTCGCGCTCGGCGGCCATTGCGCGCCGCTCGGTCGCCGAAATCAGCGCCGAGACCTCTTCCAGCCGTTCCGCCTCGTCCTGCGTCAGGCCGCCCGGACCAAGGCCGAGTGCGGCAATCAGCCCGCGATGCACGATCAGGTCGGCATAGCGGCGGATCGGCGAGGTGAAATGCGCATAGCGCTTAAGATTGAGGCCGAAATGGCCGATATTGGCAGGCGAATATTCGGCCTGGCTTTGCGAGCGCAGCACCACTTCGTTGACCAGTCCCTCATTGTCGGCGCCGCGCACACGAGCGAGGATGCCGTTGAACTGGTTCGGCCGCATCTGCGCGCCGCGCGCCAACGACAGGCCGAGCGTCTGCAGGAATTCACGCAGCGATTCCTGCTTGGCAAGCGAAGGCGCATCGTGGATGCGGTAGACCAGCGCCTGCCGCTTCGCCTCGAGTGTCTCGGCGGCGGCGACATTGGCCTGGATCATGAACTCTTCGATCAGCTTGTGCGCGTCGAGCCGCTCCGGCACGACGACCTTGTCGACGGTGCCGTCCTGCTTGAGTAGGATCTTGCGCTCGGGCAGATCGAGTTCAAGCGGCTGGCGCGTGTCGCGGCCGCGCTTCAGGATCCCGTAGGCGTCCCATAGCGGCTTCAGCACCGCATCGAGGATCGGGCCAGTCGTGTCGTCCGGTGCGCCGTCGATCGCCGCTTGCGCCTGCTGATAGGCGAGTTTCGCCGCCGACTTCATCATGACGCGATGGAACGAGTGTCTGAGTTTGTGGCCATCGGCCGAGAAAGTCATCCGCACCGCTATCGCCGGACGATCCTGGCCCTCGCGCAGTGAACAGAGGTCGTTCGAGATGCGCTCCGGCAGCATCGGCACGACGCGGTCGGGGAAATAGACAGAATTGCCGCGCTTCAGCGCTTCGCGATCGAGCGCCGTGCCATAGCGCACGTATGCAGCGACATCGGCAATGGCGACGGTGACAACCACGCCGCCGGCGTTCTTCTCGTCGGTGTCGGGCATGGCGAACACCGCGTCATCATGATCCTTGGCGTCGGCCGGATCGATGGTGAGCAGCGGCAGCTCGCGCCAATCCTCGCGGCCGGCAAGCGTGGCAGGCTTGACCGCCTCCGCCTCGGCGATGACGTCGGCGGGAAAAATGTGCGGAATGTCGTGTGCGTGAATGGCGATCATCGAGACCGCCTTTTCGCTGGTCAGCGAGCCCAACACCGCCAGAACCTTGGCTCTCGGCAGCCCGTAGCGGGAGGCCCGCGCCGGCTCGACCTCGACCAGGTCGCCGTTCTTGGCGCCGTTCTGGAATTCCTTGTCGACGACCAGCTCCGGCTGGCGCCTTTCCACCGGCTCGATGCGGAACGTGCCGTCCTTCAGCACGCGAAAAACGCCGAGAACCGCATCGGTGCGCTTCTCGAATATCTTCATAACCCGGCCGGTATAGGCGGGGCCTGCCGGGTCGTCGGTCGGAAAGGTCTTGGCCAGCACGCGGTCGCCGATACCAGGCGTCGGCCCATTGCCGCGCGACACGCGGATCGCTATGACCGGCGGTTCGCCATTGCCGATCGCTTCGGTCGGGTGCGCCAGCAGCACACCGTCGGCGTCACGGCCGAAGATGTCGAGCACCGCGACGTGGGGCAGGGCGCCGACACGGGCGAGCCGCTTGCGCTCCTTGGTCAGCAGGCCTTCGTCCTGCAGGTCGCGCAAGACGTCCTTCAGCCAGATACGGTCTTCGCCGCGTAGCGCAAACGCCTTTGCGATGTCGCGTTTTCCCGCGCGGTCCGGATTTTCGGCGATGTAACGCAGTATCTCGTCGCGTGACGGCCGGTAATTGTCCCTGACCTTGGCGCGGGTATCGGCGGTGCGCAGATCGCCGTGGCTTCTTCCGGAGACTTTGCGCGCCAACCCGTCCTATCCCTTTTTCCTGGCCGCCGGTTTTTTGGCTGCAGCTGGTTTCTTGGCAGGCGCGGCCGCTTTGCGGAAGGGCTTCCTGGCGCCATTGCCGCCCTTGGCTTCCTTTTCCGCAATGAGCGCAACGGCATCGTCGATCGTCACCGATTGCGGGTCCTTGCCCTTCGGCAGCGTCGCATTGACCTTGCCGAAATTCACATAAGGGCCGTATTTGCCGTCGCGCACGACGATCTTGCCGCCGCCGGAAGGATGCTCGCCAAGTTCCTTGAGCGCAGCGGCTGTGCCGCCATTGCGGCCGCCTTTGCCCTTCAATTGCTTCTCGGCGATCACCGAGACGGCGCGATTGAGGCCGATCGAGAACACGTCCTCGATGCTGTCGAGATTGGCGTAGGTGCCGTCATGCAGCACGAACGGCCCGTAGCGCCCCAGCCCTGCCGAAATCATCTTGCCGGATTCCGGATGCTTGCCGACGTCGCGCGGCAGCGACAACAAGGCGAGCGCCTTTTCATGATCGATCGAATCGGCAGTCCAGCCCTTGGGCAGGCTGGAGCGCTTGGCATCCTTACCGTCGCCGCGCTGGACATAGGGGCCGAACCGGCCATTGCGCAGCGTGATCTCCTCGGCGGTATAGGGGTCCTTGCCGAGCAATTTGGTGCCGTCTTCGCCACCGCCGTTCTCGCCATTGGGATTGGCGGCGTCGCCAAGCTGGCGGGTAAAGGAGCATTCGGGATAGTTCGAACAGCCGACGAAGGCGCCGAACTTGCCGAGCTTCAGCGACAGGTTGCCGGTGCCGCATTTCGGACAGATGCGCGGGTTCGAACCGTCTTCGCGCGCGGGAAACACCAGCGGCGCCAGTTCCTCGTTCAACGCATCGAGGACGTCGGTGACCCGCAGCTCCTTGATGTCGGCGACGGCGCCGGAAAAATCCTTCCAGAAATCTCGCAGCACGTCCTTCCAGGCGAGCTTGCCGTCGGAGATTTCATCGAGTTTCTCCTCGAGCGATGCGGTGAAGTCGTACTCGACATAACGCTCGAAGAAGCTTTCGAGGAAGGCTGACAATAGCCGGCCCTTGGCCTGTGGCACCAGCTTGCGCTTGTCGATGGTGACGTAATCGCGATCCTCGAGCGTCTTCAGGATCGCCGTATAGGTCGACGGCCGGCCGATGCCCAGCTCTTCCAGCTTCTTGATCAGCGAAGCTTCCGAATAACGCGGCGGCGGTTCGGTGGTGTGCTGGGTGGCGTTGATCGCCTCGCGTGTGAGCTGCTCGCCGGCACGGATCTCGGGCAGGCGGCGGCTTTCCTCGTCTTCCGAATCTTCTTCCTTTTGCTCGATGTAGGCAGCAAGGAAGCCGTCGAAGCGAACAACGGAGCCGACAGCACGAAGCTCGGCGGTACGCGAACCGTTGATGGCCTCGATCTCGACCGTGGTGCGCTCTATCTCGGCCGGCTGCATCTGGCTGGCGATGGCGCGTTTCCAGATCATCTCGTAAAGCCGCGCCTGGTCGGCGTCGAGATACTGCCTGACGGAAGCCGGCGTGCGCATGAAATCGGTCGGACGGATCGCTTCGTGCGCCTCCTGGGCATTCTTGGCCTTGGCGGAATAGTAGCGCGCCTTTTCAGGCAGGTATTTGGCACCGAATTCCTTGGCGATCGCATCGCGTGCGGCAGAGATCGCCTCCGGTGCCATCTGCACGCCGTCGGTCCGCATATAGGTGATCAGGCCAGTGGTCTCACCGCCGATCTCCATGCCCTCATAGAGCCGCTGCGCCACCTGCATGGTGCGGTTGGCCGAAAAGCCGAGACCCGACGAGGCTGCCTGCTGCAGCGTCGAGGTGGTGAAGGGCGGCCCGGGATTGCGCTTGGTCGGCTTGGCTTCGACCGACGCCGCCTTGAAGCTGGCGCCTTCGAGCATCGCCTTGATGTCGTCGGCCTGCGTCTTGTTGGAAATGTCGAGCTTTTGCAGCTTCTTGCGCTCGAAGGCGGTCAGCCGCGCCTCGAAATTTTCCTTGCGTGGCGTGCCGAGAATGGCGGCGACCTGCCAGTATTCCTCGCGGATGAAGCGCTCGATTTCGGATTCGCGGTCGCAGACCAGACGCAGCGCCACCGACTGGACACGGCCGGCGGACCGGGCGCCGGGCAGTTTGCGCCACAGCACGGGCGACAGCGTGAAGCCGACCAGATAGTCGAGCGCACGGCGGGCGAGATAGGCATCGACCAGCGGCGCATCGATCTGGCGGGGATTGGCCATCGCCTCCAGCACCGACGCCTTGGTGATGGCGTTGAAGACGACGCGGCTGACCGGCTTGTCCTTCAGTGCTCGCTTTTGCTTCAGCACTTCCAGGACATGCCAGGAGATCGCTTCGCCCTCGCGGTCCGGATCGGTGGCGAGGATCAGCCCGTCGGCGTCCTTGACCGCCTTGGCGATATCGGCGAGACGCTTTCCAGACGCGGTGTCGACGGCCCAGGACATGGCAAAGTCCTCATCCGGACGCACCGAGCCGTCCTTGGCCGGCAGATCGCGGACATGGCCGAACGAAGCCAGAACCTTGTAGTTCTTGCCGAGGTACTTGTTGATTGTCTTCGCCTTGGCCGGCGATTCGACGACGACGACGTCCATACGGTCTCATATCAGTTGTGATGCGGCAGAAGAATTCCGCTGCGCGCGACGAAATCTCGTTCAATGTGTCGCTCACATGGCCGCGCTTTTGCATCCGGTCAAGGCCAAGCAGTCAAAATGCGGCCCTGCACCGAATGCGCAACCCAACGGCGCGCCATGCGATTTCCGCAATCCTGGACAAGGGAAATGAGCAGCCTATCGCTGGACAAACCCGGCAATTGATCCTGGAGAACGGGACAAACTCTCCCGCGGATATAAGAGAAACATCGAGCACGCGCCAGCCCCGCTTGAACAGATGCTGTGAAGCGCGCAATCGGTAGCCCGGCATTTGCCCGGATAGTTGCAAGGAACTGGCGTGCTGAAAAGTTGGCCGCCGGGGCGGTTGGGTCAAGCTCCTAGCGACCAGCCGTGTTACCGCCTGTTACAGCGGATCAGAAGCTCAAGGCTTAGTCGGCCTTGGCGATATGCCAGGCGCCGCCGACACCCTCGCCGGTGACGTCGCCGGCCTTCTTGTCCTTGATGAACGTGTAGAGCGGCTTGCCTTCGTAGGCCCACATCCTGGTGCCGTCGGTGCGGTCGACGATCGTCCATTCGCCCTCGGCCTTGGCGTTGGCGTCAGCCTTCAGCGGCGGCCAATTGGCGGCGCATTTGTCGTAACAGTTCGACTTGCCGGCCTCGTCCTTGTCGTAGGTGTAGAGCGTCATGCCGCTGGCGTCGGTGTAGATCTTGGTGCCGCCGACCTCCGCTTCCTTCCACGCCTCGGCGGCGAAGGATCCGGCAGTGCCGAGCAAAAGCGCCGCCATGCCAATTGCGATTGTTTTCATAGACCTCTCCCTGAATGTTCGAAAAGCGCGCGGAACCGCGGCTTCTTCTGGTCAACGCTGCCCGGCTGCCCTTTCTTCCCGCACTGTTTTCCATTGATCCAGGCGACGGCGTCGACTTGCTACCCAATGTGATGGGGGCCACGCGATGGTGATTGGCGGACGGACGTTGTCGCGGCTATATGGCTGTGCAGTCATCTGGAGACGGAAATGGCGTTGGACGTCGGCTATGTCAGTGCGATCGGGGCGGGAGCAATTTCGTTCCTGTCCCCCTGCGTGCTGCCACTGGTGCCGCCTTACCTGTGCTATATGGCCGGCGTGTCCGTCGACGATTTCCGCGGCGAGGCCGGCATTACGGCAAAGGCCGGTGCGCGAGGCGCGCTGGTTAATTCCTCCATCGCCTTCGTGCTCGGCTTCTCGACCGTCTTCGTCGCGCTCGGCGCTGGCGCCTCGACCATCGGCCATTTGTTACGGGTCTGGCAGGAGCCGCTGGCAATGGCGGCCGGTGTGCTGATCATCCTGATGGGGCTGAATTTCCTCGGCGTACTGCGTATCCCTTTGCTTTCACGCGAGGCGCGCTTCCAGTCACAAGGCAAGCCGGCCAGCCTGATCGCCGCTTACGTCATGGGCTTGGCCTTCGCCTTTGGCTGGACGCCCTGTATCGGCCCGGTGCTGGGGCCGATCCTGACGCTCGCCGGCGGTCGCGAGACGGTGGGCGAGGGCGCGCTGCTGCTTGCCGCCTACTCGCTCGGCCTCGGTATCCCGTTCCTGATCGCTGCGCTGTTTTCCGGCGCCTTCATGCGCTTTCTCTCGAAATTCCGCGTCCATCTCGGCCGCGTCGAAAAAGCCATCGGCGCGCTGTTGGTGGTCGCCGGCGTGTTTTTCCTGACCGGCGGCGTGCAGACGATGTCATATTGGCTGCTCGAGAATTTTCCGGTGCTGGGGCAATTGGGCTAGGTTTGCCGCCCGACGTGGTCTGTTCAGCCTTCGAAATAGCCCGGCTGGTCGATATCAGCGATCAGCCCAGGTCCGCTCGGCTGCCACCCCAGCAGCGCCTGGGTCCGTTCGCTTGAGGTCGGGACATCCATCGCCGCGAACATCGCGAACCAGCCAAAATGATCGGCGGCTTCTTCGGCGGACTTGGCGACGACCGGCACGTTCAGGCGCCGGCCGATCACGCCGGCGATGTCCTTGAACGGCACGCCTTCTTCGGCGATCGCGTGATATCGCGCGCCACCGGCTCCATGCTCGAGCGCAAGGCGGTAGACGCGGGCGGCATCGAACCGATGCACGGCAGGCCAGCGATTGAGCCCTTCGCCGATATAGGCCGACACGCCCTTCTTGCGAGCGAGGTCGATGAGAATAGGAACAAAGGCGTGGTCGCCCTGGCCATGGACCGACGGAGGAAGGCGGACAACCGATGCGCGCACCCCGCGTGCCGCCAGCGCGGCGGCTGTCGCTTCGGAGGCGCGGGGATATGAAGCGGAAGAGGGGACAGGCGCATCTTCCTCGGTCGCGATACGGCCCCGCGCCTGGAGCGCGGTCCCCGAGGTGACGAGCAGGAGGCGCTCGGAGCCTTCGAGTGCTCCGCCCATCACCTCGATGGCACGCCGGTCCATCTCGCAGTTTTGCGCGAACTTCGAGAAGTCATGGTTGAACCCGGTGTGGATAACCGCATCGGCGGCTGCCGCGCCCCTGCGCAGGCTCTCCACGTCTTCGAGGTCGCCTCGATGCATCTCGGCTCCAGTGGCGGCGAGCGACTTGGCCGATGCCTCCGAGCGGGCGAGGCCGAGCACCTGATGGCCGGCGCCGATGAGTTCTTGAACGACGGCAGAACCGACGAATCCGGTCGCTCCGGTAACGAAAACACGCATCACGACTTGTCCTTGTTCGTTTCTGACCACGACCATTTTCGCGGCCCGGTGACGTCGTGATAGCCGCTTGAGGAAATACGATCTATGCGGTAAAGTCCGTATTATCTTCGCAATCGTCCGGAATGACACGTGGATCCTCTTTCAGATGTGCTCTCGCTGCTGAAGCCGCGAAACTATATGTCGGCCGGCTTCGATGCAGGTGGTGAATGGTCGATCCAGTTCCCCGACCAGCAGCAAAGCATCAAGACCGGAGCGGTGGTCTCCGGCCGGTGCTGGCTGTCAGTAGAGGGCGTTGCCGACGCAGTGCGCCTTGAGACGGGGGACTGCTTCCTGTTGCCGAGTGGGCGGCCTTTCCGCCTTGCAAGCGACATGAGTTTGTCGCCTGTTGAAGCCATCAAGATTTTTCCGCCTGCGCGAGCCGGCGGTGTCGTGACGCACAATGGCGGTGGTGATTTCTTTCTGGTCAGCAGCCGCTTCGCGCTTGGCGGCAATCATGCCGGCATCCTGTTGCGGATGCTGCCAGCCATTGTGCATATCCGCAAAGAGTCGGACAAGTCGGCGCTGCGCTGGTCAGTGGAGCGGATGATGCAGGAGCTGCGCGAGCCACAACCGGGCGGCTTTCTGGTGATCCAGCACCTCGCCCACATGATGCTGGTTCAGGCGCTGCGGCTGCATCTTTCGGAAGGATTGAAAGGCGGCATCGGCTGGCTCTTTGCCCTCGCGGACAAACAGATCGGCGCGGCGATCAGCGCCATGCACGACGATCCGGCGCATGGCTGGACGTTACAGGAATTGGCGGAACGGGCCGGCATGTCGCGATCGACCTTTGCGCTCAGATTCAAGGAGACGGTCGGCGCGTCGCCGATGGACTATTTGACGCGCTGGCGAATGCTGCTGGCCGGGGATCGGCTGACGAATTCCAGCGATCCTGTCGCCGTCATCGCGCTGTCGCTCGGCTACGAATCCGAAAGCGCCTTCAGCACAGCCTTCAAGCGGGTCATGAACTGTTCGCCACGGCAATACGGCCGTGGCCGAGCCCCCAGCTTCGCATCACGCAACGAGGCGGAAGCCGCCTGAGCCGATCGGCCTGAGCGTGCCGCGGGTTGGAGGTTCCACCGTCTCACCGGAATTTAACCGCATTGGTGCAGCATGGCGCCGGTGCTACTAACGCTGCGATTCCAGACCCCTTTCAACGGTTGCTGTCCCCATGAGCCAGAGATCTTGCCTGTCCATCATCCTCGCCGCCGGCGAAGGCACGCGCATGAAGAGTGCGGTGCCGAAAGTGCTGCACACAATCGCCGGCCTGCCAATGGTTGCCCATGTCGTCAAGGCCGCCGAAGCCGCCGGCAGCGGCGATCTGGCGCTGGTGATCGGCCATGGCGCCGATGACATGCGCAAGGCCGCACTCAAGTTTGCGCCCAAGGCCGAAGCTTTCGTCCAGGAGAAACGTCTCGGCACCGCGCACGCCGTGCTTGCCGCACGCGCAGCAATATCAAAAGGTTATGACGACATCCTGGTGATGTTTGGCGACACGCCGTTGATCGATCCGGAAGCGCTCGCGGCGGCGCGGCTGAAGCTGGCCGAAGGTGCGGCCGTCGTCGTGGTCGGCTTCCGTACGGAAAATCCTTCGGGCTATGGCCGGCTTATCGAAAAGGCCGGCAAGCTCGTGGCCATCCGCGAGGAGAAGGACTGCTCGGACGAGGAGAAGAAAATCACCTTCTGCAATGGCGGGCTGATGGCGGTCGCCGGCAGGCACGCGCTGAAGTTGCTCGATCAAGTCGGCAGCAAGAACGCTAAGGGTGAGTATTATCTCACCGACATCGTCGAGATCGCCGCTGCGCAGGGACTTGATGTCGTAGCCACCGAAGCCAGTTTCGAGAATGCGCTCGGCATCAACAACCGTGCCGAGCTTGCCCAGGCGGAAGGTATCTGGCAGGCGCGTCGACGGCAGGAAGCGATGCTTTCCGGGGTGACACTGGTTGCGCCCGAAACCGTGTTCTTCTCGCACGACACCGAGATCGGCGCCGACACGATTGTCGAGCCCAATGTTTGGTTCGGCCCAGGCGTGAAAATCGCGACCGGCGCCAAGATCCATGCCTTCAGCCATATCGAAGGCGCCACCATCGCGTCGAATTGCGATGTTGGGCCGTTCGCGCGGCTGCGGCCCGGGGCCGATCTGAGAAACAAGGCCAAGGTCGGCAATTTCTGCGAAGTGAAGCAGGCGATCGTCGAGGAGGGCGCCAAGGTCAACCACCTGACCTATATCGGCGATGCTCGCATCGGTGCCGGCGCCAATATCGGCGCCGGCACCATCACGTGCAATTATGACGGTTATTCGAAATTCTTCACCGATATCGGCGAGGGTGCCTTCATCGGCTCGAACTCCTCGCTGGTGGCACCGGTGTCGATCGGCAAGGGCGGCTACATCGCCTCGGGCAGCATCATTACCGAAAGCGTACCCGACGATGCGCTGGCCTTCGGCCGCGCCCGTCAGCGGACTCTACCCGGCAAGGGCAAGGAGTTGCGCGAACGGTTTGCTTCGGCCGCGGCGGCCCGGAAAAAAGTGTAGGCGCGACGAGCGGGATCATGTCTTTGACTGATTTCTGGAGCCGTTGGGCCGAAATAGGATACAGAAGCGGAGAAACTGAGCAATTGCAGTAACCGGATTGCAAGTGCGCCCTGTCATGGTGCATCTGTGCAGGACAGTCCGGCTGATACCGGACAAAATGGAATGTGATTTTTCGCGACAGCCCGGCAGTCTCTAAATAGCGCCGGGTTTGAGGTCGGAATCGGGGGCAAGCGCGATGTGCGGTATCGTTGGAATTGTCGGTAACTCGCCGGTCGCGCCGCTTATCGTCGATGCGTTGAAAAGGCTCGAATATCGCGGCTATGACTCGGCCGGCGTCGCCACGATCGAGCACGGCAGGCTTGACCGCCGCCGCGCCGAGGGCAAGCTGGTCAATCTCGAGCGCCGGCTGAAGGACGAACCGCTCGACGGCATGATCGGCATCGGCCACACGCGCTGGGCCACGCATGGCGTTCCGAACGAGAGCAATGCCCATCCGCATTTTTCCGACGGCGTCGCCATCGTCCATAACGGCATCATCGAGAATTTCGCCGAATTGCGCGACGAGCTGATGCGCGACGGCTACAGCTTCGCCTCACAGACCGATACCGAGGTCGTCGCGCACCTGGTGGCGCGCGAACTGGCCAGGGGGCTGAAGCCGGTCGAGGCGGCGCATAAGGCGCTGAAGCGGCTGGAAGGCGCCTTTGCGCTCGCCATCATGTTCAAGGGCGACGAGGATTTGATCGTCGGCGCGCGCAATGGCCCGCCGCTCGCCGTCGGTCACGGCGACGGCCAGATGTTCCTTGGCTCCGACGCCATCGCGCTTGCCCCGTTCACCAATTCGATCACCTATCTGGAAGACGGCGACTGGGCGGTAGTGCGCCGCAACGAGGTCGATATTTTCGACATGGGCGGCAACAAGGTCGACCGCAAACGCCAACAGTCCCTCAGCACGAGCTTCATGGTCGACAAAGGCAACCGCCGCCATTTCATGGAAAAGGAAATCCATGAGCAGCCGGAAGTGATCTCGCACACGCTGGCGCATTATGTCGATTTCGTCGGGGGCATCTCGAAGCCGCTCGCTCTGCCGTTCGATTTCGCCAAGATCGACCGGCTGGCGATTTCGGCCTGCGGCACCGCCTATCTCGCCGGGCTGATCAGCAAATACTGGTTCGAGCGCTATGCGCGGCTGCCGGTCGACATCGATGTCGCTTCGGAGTTCCGCTACCGCGAGATGCCGCTGTCGAAGAACGATGCCGCTTTCTTCATCTCGCAATCGGGTGAGACCGCCGACACGCTGGCATCGCTGCGCTACTGCCGCAAGGCTGGCATGAAGATCGGCGCGGTCGTCAATGTGCGTGAATCGACCATGGCGCGCGAATCCGACGTCATCCTGCCGACATTGGCCGGCCCGGAGATCGGCGTCGCCTCGACCAAGGCGTTCACCTGCCAACTTTCCGTGCTGGCCTCGCTGGCGGTGCGGGCCGGCGTGGCGCGCGGAACGATTTCGCATGAGCACGAGAAAACGCTGATACGCGAACTGTCGGAAGCGCCGCGTTATGCCAACCAGGTGCTAAAGCTCGACGGGCAGATCGAAAAGATCGCGCGCGACCTCTCGCACTACAAGAATGTGCTTTATCTCGGCCGGGACACCAATTTTCCGCTGGCCATGGAAGGTGCGCTGAAGCTCAAGGAGATCTCCTATATCCATGCCGAAGGCTATGCTGCCGGCGAGCTGAAACACGGCCCGATCGCGCTGATCGACGAGAACATGCCCGTCATCGTCATCGCCCCGCATGACCGCATCTTCGAAAAGACAGTGTCGAACATGCAGGAGGTGGCGGCGCGCGGCGGCAAGATCATCCTGATCACTGACGGCAAGGGCGCGGCGCACGCTACGGTGAAGACGATGGAGACGATCGTTTTGCCGGACGTGCCGGAAATCATCTCGCCGATCATCTACGCGCTGCCGATCCAGATGCTCGCCTACTTCACCGCCGTGTTCATGGGTACGGACGTCGACCAGCCTCGCAACCTGGCGAAATCGGTAACGGTGGAATAGGTCTCGTTTAAAAACTTCGCCATTCCAAAGCGCCTTCCGGTTCAGTAGTGTCGCGCTGCAAACACACGCTGCGGTGAACCATGTCGGACGCTCTCAAGACCTCAGGCATGACCCGGCTGAGAAACTATTTCCTGACCGGCTTCGTCGTTTGCGCGCCGCTCGCGATTACCGCCTACATTGCCTGGTCGCTTATCGGCTGGGTCGATTCCTGGGTCAAACCCTACATTCCGGTACGCTACAATCCGGACACCTACCTGCCGTTTCCAGTGCCGGGTTTTGGGCTGATCGTTGCCCTGATCCTCATCACTTTCATCGGCTTTATGACCGCCAATATCGTTGGCCGCGCCATCGTCAACTTCGGCGAGCGCCTGCTTGGTCGCATGCCGCTGGTGCGCGGCATCTACCGTTCGCTGAAGCAGATTTTCGAGACGGTGCTGTCGAACAAGGGCGACATGTTCCGCCAGGTCGGGTTGGTAGAATATCCGCGCAAAGGGGTCTGGTCGCTTGTCTTCGTCGCCAGCGAGAAGGAAACCGAGATCAACCAGAAGCTCGACCGGGAAGGCGATCCGCTGATTGCCGTGTTCATGCCGTGTACGCCCAACCCGACGACAGGCTTTCTGATGTATGTGCCGAAATCCGACATCGTATCGCTCGACATGACGATCGAGGACGGAGCCAAGCTGATCGTGTCGGCCGGCCTGGTGGCGCCAGCTGTCAAAATGATGACAGTGAACGGCGAGCAGATCCACGCGCTTGCCAATCCTCCGCTCGACACGATGCCTCAGCCGGCACGCAGGAGCCGCACGGCCTCGTCGCGGCCGAACAGATAGAGCAACAGGCGCAGCGCCGTGCCGCGTTCGGACTGCAGTTCCGGATCGCGCGACAGGATCAGCCGCGCATCGTCGCGAGCGGCCTCGAGCAGGTCGGCATGCACCTCGATGCGCGCCACCTGGAAGCCCGGCGTGCCGGACTGGCGGGTGCCGAGCAACTCGCCTTCGCCGCGCAGCTTCAGATCCTCTTCGGCGATACGGAAACCGTCCTCGGTCTCCCGCATCACCGACAAACGGCGTTTTGCCGTCTCGCCAAGCGGGTCCTTGTAGAGCAGCACGCAGGATGAAGGCTTGTCGCCACGCCCGACCCGGCCGCGCAATTGGTGCAACTGGGCGAGGCCAAAGCGCTCGGCATGCTCGATGACCATGATCGTCGCATCAGGCACATCGACGCCGACCTCGATGACGGTGGTGGCGATCAGGATACGGGTGTCGCCCTGTTTAAAGGCGCGCATCGCCTCGTCTTTGTCGGTGCCTTTCATGCGGCCGTGCACCAGGCCGATGCGGTCGCCGAACAGCGGCTTCAGCGAGGCAAAACGGTCCTCGGCCGACATCAGTTTGATCTCCTCGGATTCCTCGACCAGCGGACAGATCCAGTAGATTTTTTGGTCATCGGCGACGGCGTCGAGCATGCGTCCGATCAGTTCGTCGAGCCGTTCAAGCGGCAAGGTGACGGTGCGGATCGGCTGGCGGCCGGCCGGCTTTTCCGTCAGCTTCGACACATCCATGTCGCCGAATGCAGTCAGCACCAGCGTCCGCGGTATCGGCGTTGCTGTCATTACCAGCATGTCGGGCGCATCGCCCTTGGCGGTAATGGCAAGGCGCTGGTGGACGCCGAAACGGTGCTGCTCGTCGACGACGGCGAAAACGAGGTCACGGAACGTCACTGTCTCCTGGAACAGCGCATGGGTGCCGACGACGATGTCGATGTCACCATTGGCCAGCCTGATCAGCGTGTCGGCACGCTCGCGGCCCTTTTCGCGGCCGGTGAGGACGGCCACACGCAGGCCGGCCCGTTCCGCCAACGGCGCAATAGTTGCCAGATGCTGGCGCGCCAAGATTTCGGTCGGCGCCATCAATGCCGCCTGGCCGCCTGCCTCGACGGCACGCGCCATGGCAAGCAGCGCGACCACCGTCTTGCCGGAGCCGACATCGCCCTGCAAAAGGCGCAGCATGCGTTCGGGGTCACCGAGATCGGCGTTGATTTCGGCAAGCGCCATTTCCTGCGACATGGTCAGCGAATAGGGGAGTGCCACGCGCAGTTGTTCGACTATGCGGCCGTCGCCGACGAGCGGCCGGCCCGATAATCGGCGGACCTTGGCCCGCACCAGCGCCAGCGATACCTGGCTGGCCAGGAACTCGTCATAGGCAAGGCGCCGCCATGCTGCGCCGTCGGCAGAGACGTCGATCGGGTCGGCAGGATGGTGGATGCGGTTGAGCGCATCGCCGAAAGCGGGAAAAGCGTGGCGGCGCCAGAACTCGCCGTCCTGCCACTCGGGCAGCAACGGCAGGCGGGCCAGCGCCTGGCCGATGGCCCGGCGCAGCACCTTGGCCGAGAGCCCGGCGGTCAGCGGATAGACCGGCTCGACCAACGGGAGGTTTTCCGCGTCGCCGGCAAGTGCGATATGGTCGGGGTGAACCATGGTCGGGCGGCCGTTGAACCATTCCATGCGGCCTGAGACGACGACATGCTCGCCTACGGGCATTGCTTTTTCGAGATAGGCGGCATGGGCATGGAAGAAGGTCAGCGCGATCTCGCCAGTGTCGTCATGGGCGTAGACCCGATACGGGACCGACCTGTTGCCGCGTGGGGGTGGCTGGTGGCGGTCGATGCGTACGTCGAGTGTGACAATGGCGCCCTCGGCCGAACCAGCGATGCCCGGCCGGTTGCGGCGGTCGATGACAGTATGCGGCAGCACGAACAAGAGGTCCCCGGCGCGCGCGGTCCGGTCGCCGAGGTCGGCCGTCACGACTTTCTCGATCAGCGCACCAACCTTCGGCCCGACGCCGGCAAGCGATGTGATCGGGACAAACAAAGGGTCGAGGAGGGAGGGACGCATGATGTCAGCTTATGTTGCGCCGGCCGTAGCGCAAGGCTGACACCGACTTCTATCCACGCTATATGCGCCGCCTGGGCAAGGATGTTGCACGATGACCGGAACGAAACGATCCAGCGAGGGCCTCGATGCCCGCCGCCGCAAGCTTCTGTTTCGTTCGTGGCACCGCGGCATGCGCGAGATGGACCTTATACTTGGCAGCTTCGCGGATGCCGAGATCGGCGCCTTGACCGGCGACGAAATCGACCAATATGAGAGGCTCCTCGACATTCCCGACACCGAATTCCTGCCCATCGTCACCGGCGAGCGCCCGGTCCCGGCGACTATCGATTGTGCCGTCCTGCAAAAAATCCTGGCCTCGCGCCGGCCCCTGACCTTCTGAACAACGTGTAGCCATGAGCCTTATTCCTACGATCGGTCTGCCGAAAGGCCGCGCTGGCCAGTTCATTGTCGATGGCGTCGCCGACGGCTACGAAGCCTTTGCGCTGGTGCAGGCTGCGCGCGAGATCGCACCGGACAAGCCGGTGCTGTTCGTGGCCCGCGACGGCCAGCGCCTGCCGGCGATCGTCGAGGCGCTTGCCTTTGCCGCGCCGGGCCTGCCGGTGCTGGAACTGCCGGCTTGGGATTGCCTGCCTTACGACCGTGTCTCGCCCGGCGCCGATGCCGCCGCAAGGCGGCTCGATGCACTGGCTGCAATGATTGCGCTGGCGAAGAAGCCGCACCGCGCCGTCGTCCTCACCACCGCGAATGCGCTGTTGCAACGCATTCCGCCGGCTGAACTCGTCGAGGCGCAGACCTTCCACGCCAAACCGGGCAACCAGATAGACATGAACGTGCTGGGCTCCCGGCTGGAGAATTCCGGCTTCGAGCGAGTGCCGACGGTGCGCGGTATCGGCGAATTCGCGGTGCGCGGCGGCATTCTCGATCTCTTCGCGCCCGGCTGGACTGAGGCGCTGCGCCTCGATTTCTTCGGCGATACGCTGGAATCGATCCGCGTCTTCGATACCGCAACACAGCGCACCACCGGCCAGCGCAAGTCGATGGCGCTACAGGCGATGAGCGAGGTGGCGCTGACGCCAGAGACGATCAGCCGCTTCCGCCGCGCCTACATCGAAGCCTTTGGGGCGCCCTCGCGCGACGATGGGCTCTATGCGGCGGTCAGCGAGGGCAGGCGGTTTGCCGGCATGGAGCACTGGCTGCCGTTCTTCTATGAGCGGCTGGAAACCGTGTTCGATTACTTGCCGGATGCGCCGGTGGTGTTTGATCATCTGGCGCATGAGGCACTGGCCGAGCGCCATGCGCTGATCCTCGATCATTATGAGGCGCGCAAAAAACAGGCCGACGGCGCCTTGAAGGATGCCGTGCCCTACAAGCCGGTGTCGCCGGATTTGCTTTATCTGTCGCCCGAGAACCTGATTGCCTCGCTTGGCCCGCGCGAAGCGATCGACTTCACGTCCTTCGATGCGCCCGATGCCGGTGCGAAAAAGGTGTTCCATGCCGGCTCGCGCCATGGTCGCAGCTTCGTCGAGGAGCGCGCCGACCCTAACGCCAACGTCTTCGACGTCGTCGTAAAACACATTTCCGACGAGCGCGCTGTAGGCCGCCGTGTCATCGTCGCCGGCTGGACTGAAGGTTCGCTCGACCGGCTCGGCCAAATCCTGGCCGAGCATCATCTTGGCAATCTGAAACCGGTGGCGACGCTTGCCGAAGCCGAAAAGCTTGAGCCAGGGCAAGCGGGACTGGCCGTCCTGCCGCTTGAATCCGGCTTCGAGACGGAGAAACTGGTCGTCGTCGCCGAGCAGGACATTCTCGGCGACCGACTGATCCGGCGCTCGAAGCGCAAGAAGCGCGCGTCCGACTTCATCGCCGAGGCTTCGGCATTGTCCTCAGGCGATATCGTCGTCCATGCCGACCATGGCATTGGCCGCTTCATCGGGCTGCGCACCATCGAGGCGCTCGGTGCGCCGCACGATTGCCTCGAAATCCACTATGCCGGCGACGATCGGCTGTTCTTGCCGGTGGAAAACATCGAGTTGCTGTCGCGCTATGGCTCGGATTCGGCCGAGGCGACACTCGACAAGCTTGGCGGCGGCGCTTGGCAATCGCGCAAGGCACGGCTGAAGAAACGCCTGCTCGACATGGCCGGGCAGCTGATCCGCATCGCCGCCGAGCGACAAATGCGGGCCGCACCGGCGCTGCTGCCGGCGGAAGGCCTCTATGGCGAGTTTGCAGCGCGTTTCCCCTATGAGGAAACCGACGACCAGCAAACGGCGATCGATTCGGTCAGGGATGATCTGGGCGCAGGAAAGCCGATGGACCGGCTGATCTGCGGCGATGTCGGCTTCGGCAAGACCGAAGTCGCGCTTCGTGCTGCCTTCATCGCGGCGATGGAAGGCTTTCAGGTCGCGGTGGTGGTGCCGACGACATTGTTGTCGCGTCAGCATTTCAAGACCTTCTCGCAGCGCTTCTCCGGCCTGCCGATCCGCGTCGCCCAGGCCTCGCGGCTGGTCGGTGCCAAGGAACTGGCCGAGACCAAGAAGGGCGTCGCCGAAGGCCAAGTCGACATTGTCATCGGCACGCACGCACTGCTCGGGTCCTCGATCTCGTTCAAGAATCTCGGCCTGCTGATCATCGACGAGGAGCAGCACTTCGGCGTCAAGCACAAGGAGCGGCTGAAGGATCTCAAGACCGACGTCCACGTTCTGACGCTGTCTGCGACGCCGATCCCGCGAACGCTGCAGCTTGCCTTGACCGGGGTGCGTGAGCTGTCGCTGATCGCCACGCCGCCGGTCGATCGCATGGCCGTGCGTACCTTCATCTCCCCTTTCGATCCGCTGGTCATCCGCGAGACGCTGCTGCGCGAGCGCTACCGTGGCGGCCATTCTTTCTATGTCGTACCGCGCATCAGCGATCTCGCGGAAATCCATGATTTCCTGCGCGAATCCGTGCCTGAGCTGAAAGTGGCCGTGGCCCATGGTCAGATGCCGCCCGGCGAACTCGACGACATCATGAACGCCTTCTATGACGGCCAGTACGATGTGCTTTTGTCGACCACAATCGTCGAATCCGGCCTCGATATTCCGACTGCCAATACGCTGATCGTACACCGCGCCGATATGTTCGGCCTGTCTCAGCTCTATCAGCTGCGCGGGCGCGTCGGCCGCTCTAAGGTGCGCGCCTACGCGCTGTTCACGCTGCCCGCCAACCGCAAGCTCACCGATACAGCCGAGCGCCGGCTGAAAGTGCTGCAGTCGCTCGATACGCTAGGCGCCGGTTTCCAGCTGGCCAGCCACGACCTCGACATTCGCGGCGCCGGCAATCTGCTTGGCGAAGAGCAGTCGGGCCACATCAAGGAGGTCGGCTTCGAGCTCTACCAGCAGATGCTGGAGGAGGCAGTGGCCGAAGTGAAGGATTCCGGCGAGGTGCAGGACGGCGGCTGGTCGCCGCAGATCGCCGTCGGCACAGCGGTGATGATCCCGGAAAGCTATGTCCCGGATCTGCAGCTCAGGTTGGCGCTCTATCGCCGCCTTGGCGATCTCGAAAACACTGAAGAGATCGACGCTTTTGGCGCCGAGCTTATCGACCGTTTCGGGCCGCTGCCGGAAGAGGTGAGGCATTTATTGAAGATCGTCTTCATCAAGGCACTTTGCCGCAAGGCCAATGTCGAAAAACTCGATGCCGGACCGAAAGGCGTCGTCATCCATTTCCGCAAGCGCGAATTCCCCAATCCGGTCGGGCTGGTCAAGCTCATCGGCGAACAGGGTTCGTTGGCCAAGATCCGGCCGGACCAGAGCGTCGTCTTCAGCCGCGACTGGCCGACGCCCGAAAAGCGGCTTGCAGGCTCAGCGGTTGTCATGACGCAGCTGGCACGTTTGGTGGAGAAGGCTGCGTAGCAAGGTATCGCTGGTGCTCTGGACCATGACGGCGCTGGTACTTTCGCCCCGCCGTGCCATTCGCCAGCGCTGAGATTCCGGTCTAGAATAGGAATTCGGCTTCGTGTATGCAGCCGCGACCCCATATGGGGCGGATTGGCGGGCGATGGCGTCCGCGTGAAAGAGCGTTAGGTGCTTCGATGACGAAATGGTCGCCGAATTCGTGGAGAGCTAAGCCGATCCAGCAGGTTCCTGCCTATCCGGACCTTGCCGCGCTGAGGAACACGGAAGCCCAGCTCGCCACCTTTCCGCCGCTGGTTTTTGCAGGTGAGGCACGCAAGCTGAAGAAGCAGCTTGCAGCCGTCGCTGCCGGTGACGCATTCCTTCTGCAGGGTGGCGATTGCGCCGAGAGCTTCGCCGAACATGGCGCGGACAATATCCGCGACTTCTTCCGCGTCTTCCTGCAGATGTCAGTGGTACTGACCTTCGCTGGCGCTCAACCGGTGGTGAAGGTCGGCCGTGTCGCCGGCCAGTTCGCCAAGCCGCGCTCGTCCGACAATGAGACCAAGGGCGGTGTGACGCTGCCCAGCTATCGGGGTGACATCATCAACGGCATCGAGTTCGATGCCAAGTCGCGCATTCCCGATCCTGCAAGACAGGAGATGGCGTACCGCCAGTCGGCGGCGACGCTCAATCTTTTGCGAGCCTTCGCCCAGGGCGGCTACGCCAGCCTGGAGAACGTGCATCAATGGATGCTCGGGTTCGTCTCCGACAGCCCGCAGGGCGAGAAATACGAGTCGCTCGCCAACCGCATCACCGAGACGATGGACTTCATGAAGGCCGTCGGCATCACCTCGGAGACCAATTATGCGCTGCGCGAGACCGATTTCTATACCAGCCATGAGGCGCTGCTGCTCGGTTATGAAGAGGCGCTGACCCGCGTCGATTCGACCTCGGGCGACTGGTACGCCACCTCTGGCCACATGATCTGGATCGGCGATCGCACGCGCCAACCCGACCATGCGCATGTCGAATATTGCCGCGGCATCAAGAACCCGCTGGGGCTGAAATGCGGGCCGTCGCTGACGCCGGACGGCCTGTTGCAGCTCATCGATCTGCTCAATCCGGAGAACGAGCCCGGCCGGCTGACGCTGATCGCTCGTTTCGGCTCCGATAAGGTTGCCGACCATCTGCCGAGGCTGGTGCGAGCGGTACAGAAGGAAGGCCGCAGTGTGGTGTGGTCTTCCGACCCGATGCATGGCAATACGATCGAGGCCGCCGGCTACAAGACACGGCCGTTCGACCGCATCCTGAAGGAGGTGCAGACGTTCTTCGAGGTGCACCGCGCCGAAGGCACGCATCCCGGCGGCATACACATCGAGATGACAGGCAAGAACGTCACCGAATGCACCGGTGGTGCCCGCGCCATCACCGCCGAAGAATTGCAGGATCGCTACCACACCCATTGCGATCCGCGCCTCAACGCCGACCAGGCGATCGAGTTGGCGTTCCTGGTGTCCGATCTGCTCAAGAAGAGCCATCCGGTCCAGCACAAGCAGGCCGTCAACGGCTGATTAGACTTCGATCATCGAGGTGGTCAGCGAAACGCGTCCGGCCGGTGTCGCATTTGCCCGTGCCTAACGCACGCAAAACTGGAATCCTGCGAAGCGGCGGCAATTGCATCGGGAGGCCGATATGGCTGACAGTCACACCGGATCATGCTTGTGCGGGGCAGTGCGGTTCCAGACACGAGGACCGCTGCGCGGTGTTATCTACTGCCATTGCTCGCAGTGCCGGAAGCAGAGCGGGCATTTTTATGCTGCAACCAATGTTGCCGACCCCGACATCACAATCACGGGCGCGGACAGCATCACCTGGTACGAGGCATCTTCGTTTGCCAGACGTGGCTTCTGCAAGACATGCGGCTCGCTGCTGTTCTGGAAGCCGACGGATGTTGGCTATGTTTCAGTCCTGGCCGGGCTGTTCGACGCGCCAACCGGACTTCAAGGGGAATGTCACATCTTCGTCGGCGACAAGGGCGACTATTACGCGATCGACGACGGGCTGCCGCAGTTCGAGAAGTCAACGCCGTCGATCAAGGTGGCAGGCGACTGATTTTTGAAGAGGTCGCCTTATTCCCTTGGTCCAGCCATTGCGCTAATCCCCTGCCGGTGATTCCGAAGGGTTTTGGCATGCAGCGGCTGATCGACGCTTTTTACAACTCGGTGCGGGCGTTTCGCAAACTGGCCGCCAGCGAGGAGGCCTTCCAGCTGGAGCTGACGCTGCTTGTGCTTGCCTTGCCGCTCGGCTGGTTCCTTTCGGAATCGTGGCGCGGCTACGCGCTGCTGATCGGCGCGGTGCTGCTCATGATCATGATCGAGGTGCTGAACACCGGCATCGAGGCGGCATGCGACGCGTTCAGCCGTGAATTCAACATCGATATCCAACTGGCCAAGGATTGCGGTTCGCTGGCGGTGCTGATTTCGGTGGTAATCGCTGCAGGCGTCTGGGGCGTCGCCATCGTCGAGCGGATCCTCGGGGTGCCGATCTGACGTTTCAGACACTACATGCCGTCACTGCATTTCTCGTTTTGACCACGATCTCTTCCGAAAAACCGGTACCACTTTTCGGGATCATGGTCTGAGGGAACCGACATGGCCGATACCGCCGGATTTCTGCTGCTTGAACGTGAGGGCCTGCCGGACGATCTGCGCTGGCTGGCCGAAAAATATCCGCGCGAGATCTGGCAGGCGCATGCCAACATTCACGGCGTGGCCAATATGTGGCTGCAGCGGCACGATATGTTCCGCGAGCTTGGCGGCATGCTCACCAGTGGTATCGGCGATTATCCAGAAGGTAGGCTGAACGCGCCGGAATTCGCGCGCTGGTTCGCGCCGCGCCTCAACCATTTCCTCGGCAATCTCGACGGCCATCACATGTCGAGGACCATCATTATTTCCCGGTCTTCGCCAGGGCCGAGACCCGTCTGAAGCGCGGCTTCGAGATTCTCGATGCCGATCACCACACAATCCATGAGGGACTGGAGCGCAATGCCGAGGCGGCAAATGCCTTCATCCGCACGCTTCAGGAGAGCGAGGTCAAGCAGCGCTTCGCCGCCAACACCTATGCCGACGAGAACAGCCGGCTGATCGCCATGCTGACCAGGCATCTTGCCGACGAGGAAGACCTGATCATCCCGCTGATCCTGGAAAAGGGCGACCGTGCGCTCGGCACAGATTGACGATCAGCTTCCCTTGCGAAGCTCCTTCTTGGCGGGGAAGTGCGACGTCAGCCAGCCGAGGATAGCCACAACGAGGCCGATTGCCAGAGCGATCAGCAGCCGCTCGTGGCGGGCCAGTGCCTGGCCGACGATGCGCTCGGCGCCCAGCCCGAACACATAACCGACCGTGCAGAACAGCGCCGCCCAGACCACCGATGAGATGGCGTTGAGGATGGCGAAACGCGCCGCGGCGATGCCGGACAGCCCCGCCGCGATACCACCGACCAGGCGCAGGCCATAGATGTAGCGGTTCGACAGCACGAAGATGTTGGGATGAGAGGTGACGAGGCGATAGGCGTGGCTGAAGCCCGGCCGGGCACGGAGCCTGATCACGAATTTATGGTCGGCGAAGCTTCGCCCCAAGATGAAGAAGAACGTGTCGCCACCGAAGGCGCCGAGCGCTGCCGCGAGGAAAGCCTGCCACAGGACGAAAACACGCTGATGCGCGAAGAAACCGCCAAGAATGGCGGCGCTTTCGCCCTCGGCCACGCAGCCCAGAAAAACCGCGACCAACCCATATTGCTCAATGAGACGATGGATGGCTTCCGTCATGAAGACGTTCGCTGCTTCGACAGAATATCGTCGATGCGCTTCACCTGCTCGGCCAGCCGGGCGATCTCGTCTCGCATGCCGATGATCTGGCTGTGGCGCAGTTCGTCGAGCTTTTCATGTAACGCCATGATCTCGATCTCGGCCTTGAGATTTACCTCATAGTCGTGGGCGGCGTCGATTCGATCGCGCTCGGTCTGGCGGTTCTGCGCCATCATGATCACTGGCGCCTGCAGGGCGGCAACCATGGAAAGCACGAGATTGAGGAAGATGAATGGATAGGGATCGAAGGCGGCGCTCGACAAGAGCCAGACATTGCCTGCCGTCCACAGGATCAGGAAGCCAATGAATGCCAGGATGAAGGACCACGAGCCGCCGATCCGGGCGATGGTGTCGGCCAGGCGATCTCCAAACGTCTGGTGAAAGGCGACGGCCTTGTTGGTGTCCTTGGAGATCGTGGTGCGCTCGAGCGTAGATTGCAGTACCCGGCTTTCGAGCGCGCTGAGGCCGTCCGGCTTTCGCTTCAGCCAGCGGCTTGCCAGGTCCTCGATCGTTTTGTTCATCGTCGCCTCCGTCGTCAGCGATGAGGTAGAAGCTGCCGGTTCATACGGGAAGTGGTAGATTGACGCGATGGGGTCAGGAAACAATGGTGGATTTTCAGAAAATTCGCGCCCGTGCAGCGAAACGCAAAGGCGGTGAGGCAGCCCTTACGTCGCTGCTGGGTCCAATGCCTGACAATGCCGCGGTGGCAAAGATTGCGGATGACCGGATCCTGTCGACCATGGCCGAGCGGGTCTTTGCCGCCGGCTTCGTCTGGCGCGTCATCGAGCAGAAATGGCCGGGTTTCGAGGAAGCATTTCTTGGCTTCGAACCGAAGCGGCTGCTGTTCCAGCCTGACGATTTCTGGCACGATCTCACTGCCGACAAGCGCATCGTGCGCAATCCGCAGAAGATCAAATCCGTACGCGACAACGCGGCCTTCGTCGAGCGTGTGTCGAAGGAGCACGGCAGCTTCGGCAAGTTCCTGGCCGATTGGCCGGCGGATGACCAGGTCGGGTTGATGGCCTATCTCGGCAAGCACGGCAGCCGGCTCGGCGGCAATACCGGCCAGTATTTTCTGCGCTGGCTGGAGTGGGACGCTTTTGTTGTCTCGGCCGATATGGCGGCCGCACTGCGCGATGCCGGACTCGACATCGCGGAGAGCCCGACGTCGAAGAGGGATTTGGGCAGGATCCAGGCGCAGATCAACGCCTGGGCGGCGGAAACCGGGCTGCCGCGCCGACACATTTCGCGCATTCTGGCAATGTCGATCGGCGAGAACCATCCGCCGGAAGCCTTGCGCGAATATATGGGCGAATAGGATCGATTGTTTGGTCCAAACGAACGCCATTGCCCGACGAATTTTGCCGCGCTAAACCCACGGGCATGACAGACAGGACCGCTCCAGACATATTGCGCATCGCCGTCGCCCAGCTCAATCCGACGGTCGGCGACGTCGCCGGCAATCTCGCCAAGGCGCGCGAGGCGAGGGCGGATGCCGCCCGCCAAGGCGCCGACCTCGTGCTGTTCACCGAGCTTTTCCTTGCCGGCTATCCGCCTGAGGATCTGGTGTTGAAGCCGGCATTCCTGAAGGCCTGCGAGCGGGCGGCGGAGGATTTCGCCGGCGATACCGCCGACGGCGGCCCGGGCTTCATCATCGGCACGCCGTTGAAGCGCAAGACCGGCACGCACAATTCGATCATCTTTGCTGATGGTGGCAAAATCCTTGCCGAACGCTACAAGCTCGATCTGCCGAATTACGGTGAGTTCGACGAGAAGCGCGTCTTCCAGGCCGGCCCCGAGATCCAGGGGCCGGTCAATTTCCGCGGCGTGCGCGTGGGAGTGCCTATCTGCGAAGACATCTGGGGCGAAGTTGCCGTCTGCGAGACGCTGGCCGAAAGCGGCGCGGAAATCCTGCTGGTGCCGAACGGCTCGCCCTACTATCGCGGCAAGGTCGATGTCCGCCACCAGATCGTCATCCGCCAGGTCATCGAATGCGGACTGCCGATCATCTATGCCAACCAGCTTGGCGGCCAGGACGAACTGGTCTTCGACGGCGCATCGTTTGCCATAGGTTCTGACAAGACGCTGGCCTTCCAGATGAGCCAGTTCGAGGAGACGGTCAACGTCACCACCTGGAAGCGAAAGAATGACATCTGGGTCTGCTATGACGGACCGATGTCGAAAATCCCTGAAAAGGAGGAGGCCGACTATCGCGCCTGCATGTTGGGCTTGCGCGACTACGTCAACAAGAACGGCTTCAAGAATGTCGTGCTCGGCCTTTCCGGCGGCATCGATTCGGCGATCTGCGCGGCACTTGCCGTCGATGCGCTGGGCGAGGAACGGCTGCGCGCCGTGATGATGCCTTACCGCTACACTTCGAAGGACTCGCTCAAGGACGCCGAGGACTGCGCCCGCGCGCTCGGCTGCCGCTACGATATCGTGCCGATCTTCGAGCCGGTCGAGGGCTTCCTGCACACACTGACGCAGCTTTTCGAGGGCACCAAGGAAGGCATCACCGAGGAAAACCTGCAGAGCCGCGCCCGCGGCACCATCCTGATGGCGATTTCCAACAAGTTCGGTTCGATGGTGGTCACTACCGGCAACAAGAGCGAGATGTCGGTCGGCTACGCTACGCTCTATGGCGACATGAATGGCGGCTTCAACCCGATAAAGGACCTCTACAAGATGCAGGTCTATGCGCTGGCGCGCTGGCGCAACGCGCATGTGCCGCCGGGTGCGCTCGGTCCGTCCGGCGAGGTGATCCCGAATAATATCATCGACAAGGCGCCCTCGGCGGAACTGCGAGAGAACCAGACCGACCAGGATTCGCTGCCGCCCTATCCGGTGCTCGATGACATATTGGAGTGCCTGGTCGAGAACGAGATGGGCGTCGACGAGATCGTTGCGCGCGGCCATGAGCGGGCGACGGTGACGCGCGTCGAGCACCTGCTTTACGTCGCCGAATACAAGCGCCGGCAGGCGGCGCCCGGCGTGAAGATCACCAGGAAGAATTTTGGCCGCGACCGCCGCTATCCCATCACCAACCGGTTCAGGGATGGCGGGTAGGCGATTGGCTGCATAACGGTTTAGCAATGGCCAACTTTGAGATCAGCTTTGACATGTCGCAGATCGACTTCCGGGCGACATCCGACATTTTGAAGGAGAGTTATTGGGGCAGCGGCCGCAGCGATGAACTGCACCGCCGCGCCTTTGCCAATTCACTGTGCGTCGGCGCCTATGTCGGCGGCAATCAGGTCGGCTTTGGTCGGGCGATCACCGACCGTACGGTATTTGCCTATCTCGCCGACATCATTGTCTGGCCAAGGTATCGCGGGCAAGGCATCGGAACCCGGCTTGTCCAGGCGCTTATCGATCATCCGGATTGCAAGACTGTCACGCATTGGAGCCTGTCGACCAACGACGCCCATGCGGTTTACGAGAAGCTCGGCTTCAGGCCGTCCACCGACGGCCGCTATATGCGCCTCGACCGTATGCCGGCAATTTGAACAGACGCGGCGTACAACCGGCCGTTGTTGCAAAATCGTCTCACTGCTTGGACCAGATGTGCTTTGGGCTATCTACTGACTTGGCGCGGCGTTAAGGCGTCTCTATAAACGCCTCTCCGCGATTCCCCTTCAGGAGGAACCGAATGCCAGGATTTGAGATCGTTATGCGAGGCCGCGAAGCCTAGTCTTGGTCAGTGCGCCGCGACATAGCCTCGCGGCAAGGCTGAACCAAGGCAGGTATTTTGCCGCTGCCGGTCGCCGCCCTCTACAGGGCCGCCAAATACGCCAAACCTCCGCATCTCCGGGCGCCAAACGGCGCCAACGCGGTTTTTCAATTTCTACTTTCGTGGGATCGGGCTCGTTTGTGCCCGAATGACATCATGGCTCGTTTTCGAATAGATTTGCGCGCGGGCGCCTTTCGCAGCGTTCTTGGCTTCACGCTCAGCCATTGGCGGCGTCAGCCGTGGCGGCTTGCCGGCATTATGGGCACGTTCCTGCTGTCGACCTTGGCCGACGTGCTGACGCCGCTCTATTCCGGCCGGCTGGTGGATGCCGTCGCCAGCAGTGCTGCGGCCGACGATGTTGCGTGGAACGCGGCGATGGCGGCCTTTTCGATGCTGGTTGCCCTGGCGCTCACCGGTGTCGTGCTACGCAATCTCGCCTTCATGGCCATTGTCGAGCTGACGTTGAAGATGATGGCAGATATCGCCGCCGACGCCTTCCACCGCGTCCAGCGCTTCTCCACCGACTGGCACGCCAACAGCTTCGCCGGATCGACGGTGCGCAAGATAACGCGCGGCATGTGGGCGCTCGACCTGCTCAACGACACGATCCTGATCGCGCTGCTGCCGTCGGTCGTCATGCTCGTCGGCTCGACGCTGCTGCTTGGCTGGTTCTGGCCGCTGATGGGTGCTGTCGTCGCCATCGGTTCGGTTCTGTTCATCGCGGTGACGACGATGCTGTCGCTTGGCTATGTCGCGCCCGCGGCAAGGCTTGCAAATGCGTGGGATACACGGCTTGGCGGCTCGCTGGCCGATGCGGTGAGCTGCAACGCCGTGGTCAAGGGTTTTGGCGCCGAGGAACGCGAGGAGACGCGGCTTGCCGAGGTCGTCGCCAAATGGCGCGGTCGCACGCGCCGCACCTGGATGCGCGGCACCGTCAACGGCACCACGCAAGGGACGATGCTGCTGCTTTTGAGGGCAGCGGTCATCGGCTTCTCCCTGCTTTTGTGGTCGTGGGGGCAGGCGAGCGCCGGCGATGTCGCCTTCGTGCTGACCTCATTCTTCGTGCTGCAAGGCTATCTGCGCGACATCGGCACGCATATCCGCAATCTGCAGCGCTCGATCAACGACATGGAGGAACTGGTCGACTTCCAGTCCGAACCACTCGGCATCGAGGATCGGCCCGGAGCCAAACCGATCCGGATCACCGATGGCCGTATCACCTTCGACAAGGTAACGTTCCATTATGGCAGCCACCGCCTGCCGCTCTATCGCGACTTTTCAGTGGATATCGCGCCGGGCGAACGGGTTGGGCTGGTTGGCCATTCGGGCTCCGGCAAGACGACATTCGTCAAGCTGATCCAGCGCCTCTACGACGTGACTGCGGGCAATATCCTGATCGACGGCCAGGATATTGCCAAGGTGGCGCAGGCGTCGCTGCGCGCACAGATCGCAATCGTCCAGCAGGAGCCGATCCTGTTTCACCGGTCGCTGGCCGAAAACATCGCCTATGCCCGGCCGGCCGCCACGCAGGCCGAGATCGAGCACGCGGCGCGGTTGGCCAGCGCGCATGACTTCATCGCCAATTTGCCGAAAGGCTATGGCACGCTGGTCGGCGAGCGCGGCGTAAAGCTGTCGGGCGGCGAGCGTCAGCGTGTTGCAATCGCACGCGCCTTCCTTGCCGATGCGCGCATTCTCATCCTGGATGAGGCAACGTCGAGCCTCGATTCGGAATCGGAGGTGCTGATCCAGCAGGCGATGGAGCGCTTGATGGTCGGCCGCACGACGCTGGTGATTGCCCACCGGCTGTCGACGGTGCGGGCGCTGGACAGGCTTTTGGTGTTCGATCGCGGCCGCATCGTCGAAGAGGGCTCGCATGACCAGCTGATCCGGCTGCAAGGCGGCATCTACCGCCGGCTGTTCGAACGCCAGGCGCTTGAACTGACCAAAGGCCTGGTGATCTGACGGTTACGGCGCCGCACGTCTTGATAGACGTGCGGCGCTGCAGTCTTTTCTTCGCCTTTGTCATGTTCTATGTCTCCCGCCGAGCGCGGGGGCGCGTCTTGTCAACAGCAAAACCATCCGGTACGCCCCGCTCATGACAGTTACCGTCCGTTTCGCCCCGTCACCGACCGGCCGCATCCATATCGGCAATGCGCGCACCGCTTTGTTCAATTGGCTGTTCGCCATCAAGAACAAAGGCCGCTTCATCCAGCGCTTCGATGACACCGACGTTGCCCGTTCGACGCAGGAGTTTTCCGACGCTATCCTGTATGACCTGCATTGGCTGGGCATCTTCCCCGACGCCACGGAGTACCAGTCGCGGCGCGTGGAAATCTACGATTCCGCACTGGAGAGGCTGAAGGAGGCGCGCCTCGTCTATGCTTGCTATGAGACGCCCGAAGAGCTCGACCTGAGGCGCAAGGTGCGCCGCACGCGTGGCCTGCCGCCAGTCTATGGCCGCGAGGCGTTGACGCTGACAGCTGAGCAGGTGGCGGAATATGAGGCCGATGGGCGGCGGCCGCACTGGCGCTTTCTGTTGCCCAACTTCACCGGCGATCCGTTGCAGCCGGAGCGCACCGAAATCCATTGGAACGACCTGGTGCGCGGCGAAGAAACCGTCGACCTCGCCTCGCTTTCAGACCCGGTTCTGCGGCGTGAGGACGGCACCTACCTCTATACATTGCCTTCGGTTGTCGACGACATCGACATGGGCGTCAGCCATGTCATTCGCGGCGACGACCACGTCACCAATACCGGCGTTCAGATAGCCCTGTTCCGAGCACTTGGCGCGGAGCCGCCGGCGTTCGGCCACCACAATCTCCTGACAACGGCATCAGGCGAGGGACTTTCGAAGCGCACCGGCGCGCTGTCCATCCAGAGCCTGCGTGAGAGCGGCATCGAGCCGATGGCGGTGGCTTCGCTGGCGGTGCTCGTCGGTACCTCGGAAAACGTCGTAGCGGTGCCAGCGATGGCCGAGCTAGCCGAGCGCTTCGATCCGGCTGCAACATCGAAATCCGCCGCCAAATTCGACCCGGACGAGCTCTTCGTGCTCAACCGCACGCTGCTGCACCACATGCCGTTTTCAGAGGCGCGCGACCGGCTGATCGTGCTCGGCATCTCCGGCGAACAGGCCGAGCCTTTCTGGCTGGCGGTGCGCGGCAATCTCGACAGACTGGCCGATGCGGCGATCTGGTGGCGTACGCTTCGAGACGGTCCAGAGGAGCCGGCGGAGTTTTCCGACGAGGACCGCGACTTTCTTCGCCAGGCATTCGAGCTGCTGCCGGAAGAGCCTTGGAACGGCACTGTCTGGAAGGACTGGACGGGCAAGATCCGAGCGGCGAGCGGCCGCAAGGGCAAGGCCCTGTTCATGCCGCTCAGGCTGGCGCTTACGGGACAGTCTTCCGGTCCGGAGCTTGCAGATCTGTTGCCGCTGCTGGGTCGGGAAGGAACGTTGGCCCGACGACCCTGACCTTGCGCTGCTCCGGCGGCGGCAGCGACGTCGGCGAGGGCACAGGTTTGGCGGCAAGCCGTCTGATTGCCTCACGGTTGAGGCCGCCTTGCGAATTGGCCAAGGTCTCCGGGTCGGCGCCCGGATCAGGCTTGGCAACCGGCAGCGGAATGAACGGGGTGGTCTCCACGCTCGCCTCGGATTGTGCCGGGGTTGGCGGGTTGCCGGCGATAATCTGGAAATTCTGCACGGCATTGCAGCCGCAGGTCGGCGGCCGGGGCGTGTCGGATTGCTTGTAGAGGTAGGCCGTCGACAGTTCGATATAAGGCCTGCCGGTCACTGAAGACGTCATCGACGCCGAATCGTCGTTCATGCCGCGCGTGTAGAAAACCTGCATCTCGGTGCCGGGGCAGCTCGATTCGCAATTCTTCTGGTCGCGCTCGAAATCGCCCAGCGAGGCAGCATTCGACATCGGGAAGAAATAGCCGTCGCAGGTCCGCACGCACATGGTGCGGAATTCGCCTCGCGGCTGGCCCAACTCGTCGGCGTTGTTGAGGATGCTGCGGATGTTGCGCGGCTGACTTAGCTCTTCAGCCTGGTCGAGCTCTTCGGGCTGGTCGGGCGCACCAGGTTCACTGCCCAAAAGCTGGTCGAGCAGGCTTCGGTTGCCGTTTTCACGGCTGGCTTCGCGGACCGGTGTGGGCGTCGACGCCGCATCATCGTGGCAGCCATTGGCGTCAAGCGAGGCCAATATGCGCGCGCGATCGCGTCGCGAACCACCGTCGGCAAGCTCAGTGCGCTTGGCCTGCAAGGCGTCGAGATTGGCAGCCATGCGATCGATGGTGGCGTCGAGTGCCGCGCATGCGTTGGCGTTGCGGCGAGACAGCGAGAAGCCGCAGCCGGCGCTGCTGGACTGGCTGACGGCTTTTGAAATCTGCTGGCGCTGCCGGACGATCGCGTCGTCATATTTCCTGAGCAGGGCCGGCTTGCCGCCGCCACCACGAGAAGCGGCGGCAAGATCGGCTTCAAGCTGGCGGCAGAGGCGCGAAGCGGCCTGCGACTGAGTGACGGCAATGCCGCACAGTAGCAGGACGCCGAGCAGCGCGGCTGCCCGCGTCAGCTTGCAATGTGCGCCCGTCATCCCTCCGGACCTCCACCTGCCTGTCATTCAGAACTACCGCGCTCGCGGTTAACCGTTCGTTTAGCATACCGCCAATTCCGGCTTCGGCTCAAATCGGCGATGGCTTGCGCCTGTGCGCGATCACGACGAGGGCTGTCATGCCGACCACCCCCCACGGCCTTTTCGGACAGAGCCAGAACCGCGACATCCTGGCGTTGCACGAAAAAGGCGTATTCGCCGAGAAGAATGCCTGGATTCAGTAATGCCCGGAGGCTTGGGATGACCTCGATTACCCGTCGAGCCGCGGTGCAATTTGGTCTTTTATGCCTGGCGATGCCGGTCGCCATGGCGCAGGAAAAGCTTGTCACGCCGGATTGGGGCACCAGATTGGTCGAAGCCGCTCGTGAGCAGATCGGCGTCACCACGCTCTACGATCCGACCTATACACGCCTAGCCTATCCGGGCGGGGACGTTGAGCCAGAGCGGGGTGTGTGCACGGATGTCGTGATCCGTGCCTATCGCCGCGCCTTCGGTCTCGACCTGCAAGAACTGGTGCATGAGGATATGCGGGCCAATTTTGCCGCCTATCCGAAGGCGTGGGGCTTGAAGGCGCCCGACCGCAACATCGACCACCGCCGTGTGCCCAATCTTGCGGTCTATTTCGAGCGGCGCGGTGCTGCCTTGCCCGTCAGCCAAGACCCCGCCGATTATCGGCCTGGGGATCTCGTCGCACAGATGCTGCCCGGCAATCTGTCGCATATTGCCATCGTGTCGTCCAATCGCTCCACTGTGGTGCCGACAAGAAGGCTGGTTATTCACAATATCGGCGGCGGCGCCAGAGAAGAGGACACTTTGTTTGCCTTCAGGCAGACAGGGCATTTCCGGTTCAAGCCAGTCTGAGAAGGCCCATCGCTAGCCCAGATCGACGATGGCTTGCGCCTTATGCGCGGCTTCGACCACTGCCAGTGCCGTCATGTTGACGACGCCGCGCGAGGTGACCGACGGTGTCAATATGTGCGCCGGGCTGTCGGTGCCGAGCAGGATCGGGCCGACATGCAGCGCGTCCATCATCGTGCGCAGCGCGGTCAGCGTGATGTTCGCCGAATCGAGATTGGGAAACACCAGCAGATTGGCTTCGCCCTTCAGCCGCGAATGCGGATAGACGCGTTGGCGCAGCTGCTCCGATAGTGCCGAGTCGGCATGCATCTCGCCGTCGCATTGCAGGTCGGGCGCGATGCGCGCCAGGATCGCCGCCGCCTGCCGCATCTTCATGGCGCTTGGCGAATCGCGGGAGCCGAAATCAGAATGCGACAGCAGCGCTGCCTTGGGCTCAATGCCGAAACGCTGAATTTCCTCGGCCGCCAAAACGGTCATTTCCGCAATTTCTTCGGCGGTCGGATCGACGGAGACATGGGTGTCGGTGAGGAAAATGATCCCGCGCTGCGAGATCAGCATGGACAGCGTCGACAGGTCGCGATCCCGAATGCCGGGGCGCGGCCCGATGATCAGCGTCACGTTGCGCAAATGGCGCTCGAAACGGCCTTCGAGCCCGCAGACCATGGCGTCGGCGTCGCCGCGCTTCAGGGCAAGGGCCGCGATCACCGTATTGTCGGTGCGCACCATGGTGCGCGCGGCTTCCGTCGTCACCCCACGCCGGCCGGCAAGCTCGATCAAAAGGTCGACATAGTGGCGGTAACGCGGATCGTCTTCCGGGTTGATCAAGCCGAAATCGACGCCCGGCTTGATGCGCAGCCCGTAGCGCTTCAGCCGCACCTCGATGACATGCGGGCGGCCGATCAGGATCGGTTCGGCAATGCCTTCCTCGAGCACGACCTGGGCGGCGCGAAGCACGCGCTCGTCCTCGCCGTCGGCATAGATGACGCGTTTGGCGCTCGACGTCTTGGCCATCGAGAACACCGGCTTCATGACCAGGCCGGAGCGGAAGACGAAGCGGTTCAGCTTGTCGATATAAGCGGCGAAATCGGTGATCGGCCGGGTCGCGACGCCGGTCTCGCAAGCTGCCTTGGCGACAGCAGGGGCAATGCGCAGGATCAGCCGCGGATCGAAAGGCGAGGGGATCAGGAACTCCGGACCAAAGATCGGCGTCTCGCCGGAATAGGCACGCGCGGCAACGTCGGACGGCTCTTCGCGGGCGAGCGCTGCAATCGCTCGCACAGCAGCCATCTTCATCTCTTCGTTGATGGCGCTTGCGCCGCAATCCAGCGCGCCACGGAAGATGTAAGGAAAACAGAGTACGTTATTGACTTGATTGGGGAAATCGGAGCGGCCGGTGCAGATCATCGCGTCGGGCCGCGCCGCCCGTGCTGCTTCCGGCATGATTTCGGGATTGGGATTGGCCAGCGCCAGGATCAGCGGCTTTGGCGCCATGTGGTGGAGCAATTCCGGCTTCAGCACGCCGGCAGCAGACAGGCCGAGAAACACGTCGGCGCCGGGCAGAACGTCGGCCAGCGTACGCGCCTCGGTGTCCTTCACATAAGGGTCTTTCCAGCGGTCCATCTCCTCGACGCGGCCCTTATGGGCGACGCCGAACCGGTCCGTGACCCAGATGTTTTCGACCCGCGCGCCGAGCGAGACCAGCAGGTTGAGGCAGGCAAGCGCCGCAGCACCAGCGCCCGACGTGACGATCTTGATGTCCGAGATGGACTTGCCGGCGAATTCCAGCCCGTTGAGCACGGCGGCGGCGACGATGATGGCGGTGCCGTGCTGGTCGTCATGGAAGACTGGTATGCCCATGCGGGCTTTCAACTGCTCCTCGACTTCGAAGCATTCGGGCGCCTTGATGTCTTCCAGGTTGATGCCGCCGAAGGTTGGTTCCAGCGCCGAGATCGTTTCGACCATGCGCTCGATGCCCGGTGCGTCGATCTCGATGTCGAAGACATCGATGCCGGCGAACTTCTTGAACAGCACCGCCTTGCCTTCCATCACCGGCTTGGAGGCGAGCGGACCGATATTCCCGAGGCCCAGCACCGCCGAACCGTTGGTGACAACTCCGACCAGATTGGCGCGGGCTGTATAGTCGGCGGCGGTTGCCGGGTCGTCGCGGATTTCAAGGCAGGGGGCGGCGACGCCCGGCGAATAGGCAAGCGCCAGGTCGCGCTGATTGCCCAGCGGCTTCGTCGCCTGGATTTCAAGCTTTCCGGGACGGGGGTGCTTATGGAAATAGAGCGCCGCTTCGTCGAGGTCGGATCGGGCCGCCTTCTTGCTTTCGCCTGTCATGACGGCCGCCTCCTCAGTTCAGTCCGTTTGGTGTTTTGAGTCTCTTAGCATGCAGCCGAGGCTTTTCGAGAGGTGATATGTCGCAAGCGCGAGCTTGCGGCTTGCACCCCCGCCCTCCTGTGCGGTCTGCCATTGAGATGTTGGGGCGATAGGCGGGGTGCTGCGGCGAGGTACGCCGCCCAGTTCGAATGTCTGGTGGCGCTCGTCGCTCACAGAGGCCTTGCGGCGAAACATGTCGACATTGCAGTTCTCCAAAATCCGTGAGATTCTTCGAAAAGTCGCACGAAATAGCGTGCGAACAACAAAGCGCCCCGACGTTTTCGGCGGACATCCAAACGCATCACAGATCGTGCCCCTGATTGTCGGTCGGACTGCTTAACCTGCCAAGGGAGGACGACAATGACTGTACGGCCAGACCCGACTTTCCACGCGACTGCCAAGCTCGCAATGCAGGCGCCAGTCGAAAATTTTGCCTACACTTTGATGTTGAGTCCCGACTTCTCTCAGCCAGATGGACTAGCCATAGTTGACGTAAACCCGAAGTCGAAGGACTACGGCCAGGTCGTCCATAGCGTGATAATGCCGAACAAGGGCGACGAGTTTCACCATTTCGGCTGGAACGCGTGCTCTTCGGCCCTTTCGCCGCTGAATGGTCACCCGTTTCTCGAGCGCCGCTTTCTGATCATTCCCGGTATTCGATCTTCGCGCATTTACGTCATCGACACCAAGGGCGGACCGACCAAGGCCAAGATACACAAGGTCATCGAGCCAGAAGAAGTGTTTGCCAAGACGGGCTATTCCAGGCCTCATACGATTCACTGCGGTCCGGAAGGTATTTATGTCTCGACGCTTGGGGGCGGTGGCCCTGACGGCACCGACGGACCTCCCGGCATCTTTGTCATGGATTGCCAGACGTTCGACGTCATCGGGCGCTACGAGATCGATCGCGGGCCGCAGGACAAGCAGTATGATTTCTGGTGGAACCTGCCACGCGACTACATGGTGTCGAGCGAGTGGGCCCTTCCGCCCCAGTTCGAGCAGGGCATCGTGCCTGAAGACCTCCTGTCGAACAAATACGGACACCGGGTGCATTTCTGGAATTTGCGCGAACGCAGGAACGTGCAGACCATCGATCTGGGCGCCAACCACCAGATGGCGCTGGAAGTCCGCCCCGCCCATGACCCGGTCAAGGAATACGGTTTCCTTGGAGTGGTCGTCGACACGACAAACCTCGAGGGATCGATCTGGACCTGGTGGCGCGAGGGCGGCAAATTCCATTGCGAAAAGACGGCGACCATCCCGCCCGAGGCAGCCGCCAAGGATGACCTGCCGCCGTTGCTTCAGGGCTTCGAGGCGGTGCCGCCGCTAGTAACCGACATCGACCTGTCGCTCGATGACCGATTCCTCTACGTATCCTGCTGGGGCACCGGCGAGATGCGCCAATACGATGTGACCGATCCGATGAAGCCTAAGCTTGCAGGGTCCATCCATATTGGCGGCATCACGCGCAAGGCCAAGCATCCCGGCGGCGGCGACTACAGGGGCGGACCGCAAATGGTCGAGATCAGCCGCGACGGCAAACGCGTTTACTGGACCAACTCCCTGTATTCGACTTGGGACGATCAGTTCTATCGCGATGGTATTCCGGCAGCCATGGTCAAGGCCAATGTCGGCGAGAACGGTGGAATCACCCTGGACAAGGACTTTTATGTCGAGTTCCCCGAGGGGTATCGCTCGCACCAGATTCGTCTGGAAGGTGGCGATTGCTCGACGGATTCGTTCTGCTATCCGTCGGTGTAACCGACTGCCCGGGTCAATGAAGCGATGAGCGAGTGGACGACGGCCGGTCTCTGGCTGGCCGTCGTCGCCAGCGGCATTTATCACGGCATCAATCCTGGCATGGGCTGGCCGTTGGCCGTTTCGGCCGGCCTTTTGGACAGACGTGCCGGCGAATTGTTTCGGGCGCTCGGCCTTTTGGCAATAGGCCACTTTGTGGCGATGATCGGTATCCTGCTGCCCTTCGGCGCGATGCTGACGCTCATCGTCTGGGAACGACAGATTCGCATCGCGGCGGGGTTGATTGTGATCGCAGCCGGGATCTATCTCCTGATCAACCGGCGCCACCCGCGTGTTCTTGCCCGTATCCCGCCGGCGCAATTGGCCTTGTGGTCTTTCGCGGCCGCCACCGCGCATGGCGCCGGGCTGATGCTGGTGCCGATTTATCTCGGCTTGTGCCAGGCAGGCGATCTCGATGTTGGACACCAGGCGGCTACCACGCTCATGGCCGGTAATCTGATCACCGCCACCACCGTCTCCGTGGTCCATACGGCCGCGATGATTGTAAGCGGCGGTGTTATCGCCATTGCCGTCTATCGATGGCTCGGACCCAAGTTCATCTCACAAAGCTGGTTCAATCTCGACACTGTGTGGGCCCTGAGCCTGATCCTGGTGGGCGGAATTGGGATCGCGAGTATCGGATTCGCTCGCTAGCTTGCATGCATTGGCAAAGGAATTCTCCCTTCTGCGAATGTCAGGAAGGTCAGATCGCATCATGCGGCGCTCGCACCCAACAACCGCAAAGGGTCGTTCTTCCGCCGTCCAGAGGGTAACCAAGCGTTTGGATTCTACCACTAGAACGCGCTGACGTAGAGGCCGCCGTCGACCGGTACGTTCTGCCCGGTCAGGTAGCCGGCATGGACCGAGCACAGGAAGGCGCAGATCTGGCCGAATTCCTCCGGCGTGCCGAGCCGTTTGGCCGGAACATTGGCTGCTGCTTGCGCCTTGCGCGCGGCAGCTGCCGCCGGATCCTCGACACAGCCGGGTTCATGCGGGCCGCGCAGCCGGTCGGTGTCGAGTTTTCCCGGCAGCATGTTGTTGATCGTCACATTGCGGTCGATCACCGTCCGCGCGACGCCGGCGAGGAACGAGGTGAGGCCGGCGCGGGCGCCGGACGACAGGTCGAGGCCGGGGATAGGCACATAGACGGACAGCGAGGTGATGTTGACGATGCGGCCGAAGCCGCGCGCCGCCATGCCGTCGATCACGGCCTGAACCAGTTCGACAGGGGTTACCATGTTCTGGGTGACGCCCTCGAGGATCTTTTCGCGGTCGAGCGCGCGGAAATCGCGAAACGGCGGACCGCCATTGTTGTTGACGAGGATGTCGGGATCGGGGCAGGCGGCAAGCAGCGCCTGCTGGACATCGGGTTTGGATATGTCGCCGACGATCTCGGTCACCTTGACGCCGAATTTCTCCCGCAGTTCAGCGGCGGTTTTGGCCAGCACGTCGGCGCTGCGGCCATTGACGACCAGATCGCAGCCTGCCTCCGCCAGTGCCATGGCGCAGCCGCGTCCCAAGCCTTTGCTCGAAGCGCAGACGATGGCCTTCTTGCCGCGAATGCCGAGATCCATGGTGATTTTCTCCTCTGATTGCCGTGGCAACCTATCCGGATGGCTGGACCAATCGCAACCGTCATACGGTTGTTGCATGAATCGGGGCATAGCCTCACGCGAAAGCAACGGTGACAAATGATGTCCGGCGCAGAGCCCCGCACTTTCCGCAGCATGTTCATCTCCGACGTCCATCTCGGATCGAAAGCGGCGAAGGCCGAGTTCCTGATCGATTTCCTGCGCCATCACGATGCCGATATCATCTATCTCGTCGGCGACATCGTCGACGGCTGGCGCTTGAGACGAAGCTGGCATTGGCCGCAGAGCCACAATGACGTCGTCCAGAAATTGCTGCGCAAGGCGCGCAAGGGCGCCAACATCACCTATATCGCCGGCAATCACGACGAGTTCGCGCGCCAGTTCCAGGGCGTGCATTTCGGCGGCATTGTCGTCGCCGACCGCGCCATCCACGAGACCGCCGATGGCAAACGCCTTCTTGTCATTCATGGCGACCAGTTCGACACCGTCGTCCACAATGCGCGCTGGCTCGCCTATCTCGGCGACTACGCCTATGACGCGGCGATGCTGGTCAACCGCATCATCACGCGCCTGCGCCAGGTGCTCGGCCTGCCTTACTGGTCGTTCTCGTCCTGGGCCAAGGTCAAGGTCAAGAAGGCGGTGAATTTCATCGGCTCGTTCCAGACCGTGCTGACCGAGGAGGCGCGCCGCTCGCACGTCGACGGCGTGATCTGCGGGCATATCCACCATGCCGCGATCGAAAGCTACGAGGACGTGCAGTACATCAACACCGGCGACTGGGTGGAGAGCTGCACGGCGGTGGTCGAGCATTTTGACGGCCGGATGGAGATCCTGCACTGGGCGCATGTCCTGCCGGAGACTCCGGTCGGCGGCGAGGTGCTCGTGCCGATCGACATCAAGGGCAGGGCAGTCCAGGCGGCTTGACCAAAACCCGGCCGCCCTCGCTTCAATCGGTTAGTCCAGCGGTTTCATCGACTTTTTCGCCGTGTTATGCAGCGGCAGGTGTGGTGGGCCGACCCGGCTGAATGCCGTGCCGACGGATCGCCTGTCAATGTCCTCGCTGCCGCCGCTTTCGCCCGAACAGCTCGTCAAGCCACGCCATTTCGAACTGCGCATGAGCTTGATCTTCTTCACGCTCTTCGTGCCGCTCGGAACGCATGTGCCGTATTTTCCCCTGTGGCTGCAGGCCAAGGGGTTCCACGCCGAGCAGATAGCCGTGATCCTCGCCGCGCCGATGTTCCTGCGTGTGGCAACGACGCCTTTTCTTACCGCGCTGGCAGACAAAGCGAGCGATCGCGCCAATGTCTATGTTGCGCTGGTCGCCGCATCGCTGATCCTGTCCGCCGGCTACCTCCTGCCGCCGACCTACGCAATGGTACTTGCCGTATCCCTGGCGCTGACGGTCGTTTGGACGCCGCATTCGCCGATTGCCGATTCGCTCGCCCTTTCTGGTGTTCGCCGCTTCGGCTCGAACTACGCCGGCATGCGCAAATGGGGCTCGATCTCCTATCTCTGTGCCAATCTCGCCGGCGGTTTCATCTTGTCGGCGAGCGGTGCTCAGGCTGTCCCGGTGATCATCTTCGTGTCGTTATGCGCCGCGCTAGCCGCCGGGCTGATTGCGCCGCGCCTCGGCCGCCCGCGCCGCGCCTCGCCGCTTTCGGCTGCCGACATCCAGCAATCGGCATCAAAACTCCTCAACCCGTATTTTCTTTATTTTTCGACCGGGGTCGGCGTCATCACCGCCAGCCACGCGTTTCTCTACGGCTTCGTGTCGATCTACTGGAAGTCGATCGGCATCAGCGATTCGGTTGTTGGGCTGCTCTGGGGGTGGGGCGTCGTCGCCGAGATATGCATGTTCGTCGTCTTCACTCGGGCTTTCGCCTCCTTCTCGATCGTGTCGATCATGCTGATTGCCGGGACAGGCGCTATCGTGCGCTGGATCGCCTTCCCTTTGATCTGGCCGCTTGGACTTGGCGTTGGCGGGTTTTTCGCGATCCAGACGCTGCACGCGGTTTCGGTGGCGCTGGTGCTGATCGGCCTGCAAAAGATGATCGGTGAGACGGTCGTGGAAGAACGCACCGGGGCGGCGCAAGGCATCGCCTATTTTTCCAACGGCTTCTTCATGGCGGTGGCGACGCTCATTTCCGGTCCTCTTTACGACCGCTTCGGCGCGAACGGCTTCTTTGCCATGATCCCGATCGCCCTGACGGGCCTGGCGCTGATCGGACTTGCGGCGCGTTCAGCCCCACAGCGCCGGCTCGGGCGGTGACACCAGCGACCCTTGATAGACGAGACCGGGAATGCGGTCGCGGGCTAGCAGCAACGGACCGTCGAGATCGACGAAATCGGCATCCTGCGCCAACAGAACGGCCGGCGCCATCGCAAGCGATGTGCCGACCATGCAGCCGACCATAACGCCAAGACCCAGTTCGCGGGCGCGGTCGCGAAGCACGAGTGCTGCGGTCAGGCCGCCGGATTTGTCGAGCTTGATGTTGATGGCGTCGTAGAGGCCGACAAGCGCTCCAATATCCTTCGCCTCGTGCACGCTTTCGTCGGCGCAGATCGGCACCGGATGCGCGATGTGGCGAAGAATACCGTCATGTCCCGCCGGCAGCGGCTGTTCGATCAAGGCGATACCTTGCGCAGCGGCAAAGGCGAGGTTTTCTACGATGTTGTCGTTCGTCCAGCCTTCGTTGGCATCAAGAATGATTCGGCTGTCGGGTGCCGCCGCCGTCACTGCGCGGATGCGGGCGATGTCGTTGTCGCCGCCGATCTTGACCTTGAGCAGCGGGCGCTGGGCGTTGGCGCGGGCCTGCGCCGCCATCGCTTCCGGCTCGGCGAGCGACAATGTGTACGCCGTCTCAAGCGGTCGTAACGGAACGGTTCGTATCGTATGCGCCACCGGTGTTCCGCTGATCTTCGCTTCCAGGTCCCAGAGCGCGCAGTCGATGGCGTTGCGTGCCGCGCCGGCAGGCATGGCACCGAGCAGGGCGATGCGGCTGATGCCGTGCGCGATCTCACTGCGCATCGCCTCTATCGCGCCACGCACACCCTCAACGGTCTCGCCATAGCGCTTGTAAGGGACGCATTCGCCGCGTCCTGTACGGCCGTTTTCGGTGATGGCGCAGGAAATCACCTCCGCTTCGGTCTTCGAGCCGCGCGAAATGGTAAAGGTCCCGGCTATCGGAAAGCGCTCGGCCTCGACCGAAATGACACGCGCCATATTTTTCTGCTCCGGCTGTGCAACAAGGAGGATATCGGCAAATCGACAGGTCGACCCCGTCAGGCTAAACAGGACGCCATGTTGACCATCCGCAAACGCGACGCAAGCGGCCCTGCCAAGGAGCCCGACCACCAGCCGCGCATCGCGATCGGCGAGGAGGGCGGCGTTCTCGGCTGCGCTTTCTCGGGAACCTGGACGACGCGCACCGTGGCGCTGGTCGATGCCGAGATGCGCAAGATCGAGAAGCGCAGCGGCTTCAAGACGCTGGCGCTCGACCTTTCACAAATCGAGAAGATGGACACAGCCGGGGCGTGGCTGATCGACCGCCTGGTCAGCAGCTTCGAAAAGAAGGGCGTCGAGATCACGATGCAGGGGCAAAGCGAGATTGCCTCGATCCTGCTCGGCGCCGTCGGTGATGCGGTCCGACGCGAGCCCGAATCAGGTCCGGCAAAGCCGCCCAACTTCATCATTCGTGGGCTCGAGGCGGTTGGCCGGCGCGTTTATGAGATGCGCGACGATTTCCTGGCCGCAATGAATATCCTCGGCGCCACGATACGCGGCTCGCAGATGAAGCTTGGCCGTGGGCATGCCGTCAATATGGCGGCGATCTTCAACCAGATCGATCGCATGGGTGTCGGCGCCATACCGGTAGTCGTGCTGATGTCGGCCATCGTCGGTGCGATCGTCGCCCAGCAAGGCGCTTATCAGCTCAGCTATTTCGGCGCCGACATCTTCGTCGTCGACCTGGTCGGGGTGCTGATCCTGCGCGAGCTCGGCGTGCTGATGACGGCGATCATGATCGCCGGCCGCTCCGGCAGTGCGATCACCGCCGAGATCGGCTCGATGAAGATGCGCGAGGAGGTCGATGCTCTGAAGGTGATCGGTCTTAATCCAATCGGCGTGCTGGTGTTTCCGCGGCTGGTCGCGCTGGTCATCGCGCTGCCTTGCCTGACGATCGTCGCCAACTTTGCCGCGTTGGGCGGCGGCATTTTGGCTGCATGGCTCTACTCCGATATTGCACCGGCAGCGTTCATCGACCGGCTGCGTGTCGCAATCGACCTCAGCACCATCTTTGCCGGCCTGATCAAGGCGCCGTTCATGGCCATGATCATCGGCATAATCGCCTCGGTCGAGGGCATGAAGGTTGGCGGCAGCGCCGAATCGCTTGGCCAGCATGTGACCGCCTCAGTGGTGAAGTCGATCTTCGTGGTCATTATCCTCGACGGGCTTTTCGCCATGTTCTATGCAGCGATCGAGTTCTGAGATGGCGCTGCCGGGCACAAACACGACCAAGGTGGCGGCGAAAGCCAAAGAAGACGAGATCGTGCTGTCGGCGCACGACGTCACGGTGTCGTTCGCCGATCAGGTCGTTCTCGACAAATTATCGCTCGATATCTGGCGCGGGGAGATTCTCGGCTTCGTCGGTGCCTCCGGTGCCGGCAAATCTGTTCTCTTGCGCACCATCCTTGGCTTGACGCGCAAGCAATCGGGAACAATCAAACTGTTCGGGGTCGACGTCGAGAGGGCAACCGAAAGGGAGCGCCTTCGCATCGACATGCGGCTTGGCGTGCTGTTCCAGCATGGTGCGCTGTTTTCGGCGCTGACCGTCCTCGAAAACGTCCAGGTGCCGATGCGCGAATATCTCGATTTGCCGAAGAAGCTGATGGACGAACTTGCCATGCTCAAGGTCGAGTTGGTGGGATTGCCGCCGGATGCGGCGCAGAAATTCCCCTCCGAGCTCTCCGGCGGCATGATTAAGCGTGCTGCGCTGGCGCGCGCTCTGGCGCTCGATCCGGATATCGTCTTCCTCGACGAACCGACTTCCGGGCTCGATCCGATCAGCGCGGCTGAGTTCGACGAATTGGTCGTCAAACTGCGCGATACGATGGATTTGACCGTGTATATGGTCACGCACGATCTCGACACGCTGTTTACCGCGTGCGACCGCGTGGCGGTGCTCGGCAACAAGAAAGTGCTGGTCGAGGGCACGATCGACGACATGCTCAGGAGCGAGGAACCCTGGGTAAAATCCTATTTCCGCGGAAAACGCGCCCGGCAACTTGATCTTGCGGCGCGCGCATAGCCATAAGTGAGCAATGGAAACCAGGGCCAACTACGTCATTGTCGGCATTTTCACGCTGGCCGCGATCCTCGCGGCTTTCGCTTTCGTCTATTGGACGGCGGCAATCGGCGAAAAGGGTGAGACGACGGTGCTGCGCGTGCGCATTCCAGGCTCCGCTTCGGGGCTCGGCCGTGGCAGCTTCGTGCTGTTCAATGGCGTCAAAGTCGGCGACGTGCGCCGTGTCTATATCGACGTCGACAATCCGACCGCTGCTATCGCCGACACCGAAATAGACCGGAATACGCCTATCACCAAGTCGACGCAGGCCGATATCGGGCTTGCCGGCCTCACCGGCCAGGCCAACATCGAGCTCAAGGGCGCCGACCCCAAAGAGCCAAAACTTCTCGACGAGGCGGAAAAGGAAGGCCGTGTCGCCGAGATCGTTGCCAACCCGTCGGCGGTCACCAATCTGCTACAGACGGCGCAGAACATCTTCACCCGCGCCGACAAGGTCCTTTCGGAGCTCGAAGGCTTCACCAAGGATGTTCGCGGGCCGCTGACGCAGACCGTCAACAATGTCCAGACCTTCTCCGATGCACTGGCCAGGAATGCGGACGGCGTCGACAAGTTCCTGGCCAGCGTCAGCTCGCTGGCGGACGAACTGAAGGGTGTTTCGGGCAAACTCGACGGCACCCTGAAGGCGGCGGAAGGGCTACTCAACGCCGTCGACAAGGACCAGATCAAGAGCATCGTCGCCAATGTCGACACGGTCACTTCCAACCTCAAGGAAACCAGCAAGCAGTTCGACACGGTCATCAAGAACGTGGACACCGCGGTAGGCTCGATCAACGAGTTCGCCCAGAAGACGCAAGGCACGCTGGCCAAGGTCGACGGCGTTCTCGACGGCATCGATCCGGCTGAGGTTCGCACCGCGCTGGCCAATATCCAGAAGGCCAGCGAAAACGCCAACGAGGCTGCCGCCGACATCGCCAAGGTGACCAACAAGTTCGCCAACCGGGCCGACGACATCGACGAAACCATCAAAGACGCGCACCAGCTCGCAGGACGCCTCAACGATGCCTCGGTGCGAGTCGACGGTATCCTTGCCAAGGTCGACAAACTGCTCGGCTCCGGTCAGGCCGACGGCGTCATGGCCGATGCCAGGGCGACGCTCAAATCGTTCAAGCAGGTCGCCGACACGTTGAACGCCCGCCTCGGCACCATCACCGACAATCTGGCGCGGTTCTCGGGACAGGGGCTGCAAAACGTCGAATCGCTGGTCCAGGACAGCCGTCGTTCGATCAACCGCATCGAAGAGGCGGTGACCGACCTCAGCCGCAATCCACAGCGGATCCTGTCCGGCGGCGAGGGTGAGGTCCGGCAGTTCGACGGCAGGGTGCGCCGTTGACTTCGGCCTGCGCCCACCGCAAGAACATAGCTTGCGGATGCGCGTTGTTTCCACGATCCGGGGGGGATCGCGTTTGAAGTCGATCAGTTCAGGCAGCGTCAGATCGAGTGGGTTCAAGGCCGGAGCGGCACTGCTGGCGCTTTCGCTCGCCGGCTGCGCGGCGCTGGGCGGCAAGCCGGCGCCGCTGGATACGTTCGAGCTTTCGGCGCCGTCGCTGGAAGCGCGTGCCCACAGCCGTCGCCAGATCCTCATCGCTCAGCCATCGGCGCTCAAGGCGCTGGACAGCCAGAACATCGTCATTAAGCCATCGCCGCGATCGATCCAGTATCTCAAGGGCGCGCAATGGGCCGACCGGCTGCCGATGATCGTACAGGCGCGGCTGGCAGAGACGTTCCAGCGCTCGGGCAGCTTCACCGGCGTCGGCAAGCCAGGCGAGGGGCTGGCGATCGACTATCAGGTGATCGTCGAGATCCGCTCGTTCGAGGTGCGTGTCGACGGTGGCGAACATGCCGAGGTCGAGCTGTTCGTGCGCCTGTTGAACGATCGCAACGGTGAAGTGCGCGCTTCGAAGACGTTTAGCGCCATCGCGCCCGTTTCGGGCAATGGCAACCAGGCCTATGTCGGCGCGCTCGATGCCGCGTTCGGCGATGCGGCAGGGCAAATCGTCCGCTGGACGGACACCGTGATCTGAACCGGGCTACTGCTGTGAGGCGGCTGGAGACCGAAGCAGCTCACGGAGCGTATTCGACAAGCGTATGATCTTCGCCCGCGAGTTCATCGTTGATGATTGAGGCTATGGTTTCCCAATCACCTCCAGCCAGCCCTGCGCCAATTTTCGGGTAGCCGATTCTTTTGCCCGCGAATTTACCTTTGACGGCCTGCATGACTTTTCGAATTGCCTGGTAGTCGGCTTTCACGCCTTTGCCCTGCCAATGGAACTGAGTGTAGCCGTTGACAACATGGAAAATGCGGCTGCCTCGCTTGATTTCGGCAACGGATATGCTTCCCAGCTTGGCTGGGTCAACCTTCAATGTCGCGCAATCCGCAGCATATGCTTCGGGAAAACGCTGCTTTATGGAAAGAGCAATTCCTTTGCCCATCTGGCACTGGCAGTTGCATCCATGCACAATGACATCGAACGTTCCGTCGAGCGCAAGCTGAAGCAGATCACCGCGAATTGTCTGCATTGCCACGAGATACCGGCCTCTGCTCTGGGCGCAAACATCCGACCAAATCAGGAGATTTGCGGACTATCTTTTTCAGTATCGGGTCTAAGCAGAAAGGGCAGAGTGCCCTTTCTGTTTTCCTGTCGCCCGCTTAGTGCAGGCGGCCGCTGGCGTGGGCCAGCATGGTGTAGACCTTGCCGGTATCCGACGTCAGGTAGGTCTGCGCCATGATGTTGTCGCGGTCGTTGCGCGACACGTCCTTGAGCAGCTTTTCGAAATCATCGCAGTAACGATCGACAGCAGCGCGGAACTCCGCCTCCGACTGATATTTGCGGCGGATCTCATCGAACGTCTGCTGGCCCTTCAGCGTGTAAAGACGCCGTGTGAAGACGTCGCGCTCGCCGCGCCGGTAGCGGTTCCACAGCTCGATCGAGGCATCGTGATCGATGGCGCGGGCGATATCGACGGAGAGCGAGTTCAGCGATTCCACGACATGAAGCGGCGAACGCGCAGCGGGAGCCGGGCGCGGCGCTTCGGCAGGCGCTGCCGGCTTGGCGTCGTCTTCGCGCGATGCACCGGTCAGGAGGTCACGCACCCAACCGCCCTGCGGCGTACGGCCGTTGGGGTCGCGCTGGCGCGGCGCTTGGTCTGCGGGACGTTCGAGGTCGAGCGTACCGCGCAGCGCCGTCTCGCCCGAAGGCGCCTGCGGTGCACGGCGCTGTTCGGGAGCCGGAGCCGGGCGACGTGGCGGTTCGGCGGGGCGTGCGGCAAGCGCTTGCGGCGTCGGACGCAGGTTGCGCTGTTCCGAACTGTCGGTGCTGCGGCCAGATTTGGCAACGATTTCAGAAAGTTCCTTCAGCGCGTTGATCTGCTCGGAAACGGCACGGCGGATAGCCGTGGTTGATTCCTTTGCCTCTTCCGGCATCTCGATGACGCCTTTCTTAAGCTCGGCCCGGGTGAGGTCGAGCTCGCTCTTGATCGAGCCGGCGGTACGCCGCATCTCCTCGGTCGCATCGGCAAAGCGCTTGGTTGCCGAATCGACCACTTCGGAAATCGCGGTACGGATCTTGTCGGCGGATTCCAGCGTCTTGCCTTCGGCGTTCTGCAGCGTCTGGCCGACCAGATTCTCGAACGAGCGCATGACCCTTTCGAGATCTTCCGATTTCTTGACAAGGCCGACGGCGAGGTCCTCCAGCGACGATTGCCTTTCGAGCGTGTGCTCGAGATTGCTCTGGGCCGAGCTCAACAGGTCCGAGGCACTGGAAAGCAACCGGCTGTGCTCGTCGAACTTGGTGGCGATGGAAGCAACCTCGCGCAAGGTCGAGGACGACAGCTCGGTGAGCCGCGTCGTGTTCGAATCGACCAGGCGCGCCGAACTGGCGAAGGTCTGCGCGGTCTTTTCCGTGGTCGCTGCGAAGCTTTGCGTGCTCCCGGTCAGGCGTTCTTCAACCTGGCCGAGATTGCCCGCCGCCTGCTCGATCAATTGACCGAGCTGCGAGCTGGAGGTGGTCATGCGGCCGATGAGGTCGGCAACGCTGTCGGCAAGCGTCGAGCGCGCGCCTTCGACGGCCGACAGGGTTTCTGCCGTGCGGCTGGCGAGGGCGTCGACGAGGGCGGCGTTTTGAGTGCGCAGCTTCTCGGTCGCACGTTCTGTGACCTCTTCCATGCTCTTTTGCAGCTCGGAGCCGCCCTGGGCAAAGCGCTCGACCAGAGGCCGTGCCGTCTCGTCCAGGATTTTCGATATTTCGGCCGAACGTGCCGCAAGCATCGTATTGAGCTCGCGAGTATTGGCACCGATGGTCTTTGCAGCGTCATTGGTGCTCTGGCCGATATGCTGGCCGACCGCGGTGAAGGTTTCGGCGATCGTGTTGGCACGCGAGACCAACTGCGCCTCGGCGTTCGCGACCTGCTCGTTGAGCTTTTGGCCCATTGTCTCGGCGGAGTAGGCGAGGCGGTTCTCGACGCCGGCGACCTGCTCCTCGACGCGGGCCGCTGTGGCAGCCGCACTCGATGCCAGGCGTTCGTCGGCACCGGCAAGCACCTGCTCGATTTCACGGGCATGGACGGCGAGTTCCTGGCCAGTCTGTCTGGCGCGCTCGGCAACCCGCTGCTCGGTGCTGGTGAAGGCGCCGACAATGGTGTCGGCATGTTCGCCGATGGCGGTGCTGCTGTCGGCGATACGGGATAGCAGGCGATGATCCGCCTCCTCGAAGATGCGGCCGATCTCGGACGCACGGGCCGAAAGTGCTTCGGAGCCTTCGGCAATGCGCGAAATAAGTTGCTGGTCGGCGGCATCGAAAATGCGACCTAGATCCGACGCGCGTGCCGCAAGCGCTTCGGCGGATTCGCCGATGCGCACGCCCAGCCGCTCGTCGGCCGTTTCGAAATTGCGCAGGATGTCGCCGGCACGTGCCGCCAGCGACTGGGCCGTTTCGATGGCGCGAGAGACCAGCCTGTGGTCCGCCGCGTCGAAGGTGCCGGCAATCTCACTTGCTCTGGCTGCCAGCTGATCGGCCGTTTCCTGGGCGCGCGCGAGCAAGGTGTTCGACGTGTCGTCGACGCGGGCAATCAGTGCGCTCGACGTATCCTCGGCGCGCGCGGCAAGGCGACGGTCCGCCTCTTCAAAGGTGCGGGCGATGTCCTCCGCCCTGGCGAGCAGGGCAGCGGAGGTCTGCTCGGCGCGCTCGGCGATCTTGCGGTCGGCATCGCTGAATGCCGCGCCCGCCTGCTCATGCAGCGCGCTGGTGACTTCCAGGACCTTCTCGCGCAGCGCCCCGGCGACGAAGACCGCGCTTTTTTCGAGCACACTGCGAACGTTGTCGACACCCGTCGACAGCGCCCGCTCCATGGTGCTGGCGCGCTCCTCGATGATGCCTGTCTGCCGGCTGAACGCCTGCTCGATCTTTTCTACGTCGGCAGCGATTGCATCGGAGATGTCGGTGCTCCTGGCGGCGATCTGGTCGATATGGCCGGACAGCGAACGGTCGACATCCTTGCGCGTTTCGGCGAGCCTGGAGAGATCGTCCTGCAATGCGCGGGTCAGCATGTCGCGGCCCTCGCTCAGCTTGCCGACATGACCGGCGACGATCTCGTCGACCTCGCTGCGGCTCATTGCAAGCCTCTCCAGGTCGGCTTCCAACGCGCGCCTGAGGATGTCGCGGCCTTCCGCCAGTTTCTCCACCTGGCCGGCAACCAGCCCATCGATGCTCGAACGGCTTTCGGCCAGCTTGGCGAGATCGTCCTCGAGCGCCTTCGACAGGGTCGAGCGGTCCTGGACGAGCTTCTCTGCGTGGGTTGCGACAAGGCTGTTGACGTTGCCGAGATCGGCTTCCAACGCACGCGAAAACTGCGCGCGATTATCGGTCAATAGCTGCGACTGATCGGCGATGGCGCCCCTGATCGTGTTGAGATCGGCCTCCAAGGCGCGCTTGAGGATATCGCGGCCTTCGGCCAGTTTCTCGACCTGGCCGGAAACCAGTCCGTCGATGCTCGAGCGGCTTTCGGCCAGCTTGGCAAGATCGTCTTCCAAGGCGCGCTTGAGGATGTCGCGACCCTCGGCCAGCTTCTCGACCTGGCCGGCGACCAACCCGTCGATGCTCGAACGGCTCTCTGCCAGCCTGGCAAGATCGTCCTCGAGCGCTTTCGAGAGGGCCGAACGCTCTTCGGTAAGCTTGTTCATATGTTCGGAGACGACGCCCCGCACGGTCTCGAGATCGGTCTCCAGTGCCCGCGACAGCTGACCACGGTCTTCCGCCAGCTTTTCGGACTGGCTGGCGATGACGCCCTTGACAGTGCTCAGATCGGCTTCGAGCGCACGCTTGAGGATGTCGCGGCCCTCTGCCAGCTTTTCGACCTGGCCGGCAACCATCACATCGATGCTCGAGCGGCTTTCGGCCAACTTGGCGAGATCGTCTTCGAGCGCCTTCGAAAGGGTCGAACGGTCTTCGGCAAGCTTGTTCATGTGATCGGAGACAACGCCCCGCACAGCCTCCAGGTCGCTCTCCAGCGCCCGTGACAACTGGCCACGGTCTTCCGCCAGCTTTTCAGACTGGCTGGCGATGACGCCCTTGATCGCGTTCAGGTCCGATTCGAGCGCGCGCTTGAGGATGTCGCGGCCTTCCGCCAGCTTCTCGACCTGGCCGGCAACCAGCCCATCGATGCTCGACCGGCTTTCGGCCAGCTTGGCAAGATCGTCCTCAAGCGTCTTCGAAAGCAGGCTGCGGTCATCGGCGAGCCTGCCAGAATGATCAGCGATCAGACTCCTGATGTCGGAGAGGTCGTTATCGAGTGACTGGGAAAGGCCGCTGCGGTCTTGCGCCAATTTCGCCGAATGCGCCTCGATGAGGCCATTGATGCCGGCGATGTCGGCTTCCAGCGCACTGGCGAGTATGGCGCGACCCTCGGCGATCTTTTCGACCTGACCGGCGACGAGGCCGTCGATGGCGGCGCGATTCTCTGCCAACTTGCCGAGGTCGGCCTCGAGCGCGCGCGAAAGGATGCTGCGGCCTTCGGCGAGCTTGCCGACGTGCCCGGCAACCATTTCATCAATTATCGTACGAGCTTGCACGAGTTTTCCGGAGTCTTCGTTCAGGGCCTGGGCCAGCCTGTTGCGACCCTCTTCAAGGCTTTCGAGATGGCTGCCCAGTGAAGCGTCGATCGCTGCGCGCGATTCGTTGACCTTGCGCAGATCCTCCTCAAGGGCGCGCGAGATAAGGCTGCGGCCTTCGGCAAGCTTCTGCACCTGGTTGGCCACCGCTGCGTCGATTTCGGCGCGACCCTCGGCGAATTTCGCCAGATCGGCCTGCATTGCCGCCGCCATCCGGTCGCGGCTTTCGGAAAGCTTGCGGCTATGGTTTTCAACGGCTTCCTCTATGCCGGCGCGAGCATCGGCAAGCCGCTGGATGTCCGTGTCGAACGAACGCGATACGACATGGCGTGCCGCTTCCATGCGCCCGGCGAAATCGCCGGCGCGGGCTTCAAGCATGGTCGAGGTCGATGAAATGATGTCGGCCATGTCGGCACCGATCTGGGTCTTGCCCTGATCGATCATTGCCGACAGCGTCTCCTTGCTATCCTGGAAGGTGTGGGCGATTTCGCGCGCGCGCTCGACCAGCGTCTCGTTGATCTGGCGTGCGCGAGCCTCCAGCGCGGCGTTGAGCTTCTGCGTGCCGGTGTCGAGCGCCTCGGCGCGGGTCTGGAACTCGCTGATCAGCGCCTGGCCACGTTCGGCAAGCGTCCGCTCAATGCCGTTGAGGCTGGCTTCGAATTCCGAATTGAGTGTGCGGGCGGCGCCGCCGAGCAGCGACACCATGCCGCTTGTGCGGTCGTCGAGCAGGTCGGTCAGCGACCGCGTCAGGCCATCGGTGGTGTCCGTCAGCTTGGCGATGCGGGTGTCGAGCAGGCTGGCGAAGGCCTCGCCCGACGTCGACAGCCGATCGGTGATCGATTCGAGCCGGCCTTCCACCGAATCGAAGATCGACATCGAGCTTCCGTTGATCCTGTCGATCAGCGTGTCGCCGGATTCGTTGATCGTCATCGACAGCTTGGTCGAGGCATTGAGAATGCTGTCGCGAATGATATCGCTGGCGGCGTTGATCTCGTCTTTCAGTGTCTCGTGGGCGCCGGTGATCGAAGCGCGCACGCGCTCGGCATGGGTGACGACTGCTTCGCGCTCGCTGCCCAGCCCATCGACCAGCGAGCGGATGCGGGACTCGTTCTCTGAATAGGAGCGCTCGATCTGGTTCACCTCGCTGTGAACCAGCGTTTCGAGCTCGACGGCACGCGCAAGCGTGCGTTCGATGCCTTCGCCCATGGCTGCCACCTCGCGGCGAACCGCTTGGCCGATCATCATGACGCGATCCTGGGCAAGATTTTCCGGCTCGGCCAGACGGAAGGCCACCTCGGTCATCGACTGCGCGGCAAGGCGCATCTCCTGAGCGCGGCGAATCATCACTGCGAATGCCCAGAACAGGATGACAGGCACGATTGCCGCGACCGCCAGGCCGATCAGCTCGGGACGGGCGAAAAACTGATCGAAGGTGCGGATGTTCCAGATGCCAGGTCCGAACAACAGGTTCGCAAGGCCGCCAGCACCGGCGATCCAGGCAAGCGACACGAAAGCCACGACCCAATAGATCGTGTTCGAGGCGCGCCGATTGAGGGTGTGCAGGAGCGTCTTATAGTCTTTTTGACGATCGTCGTTGGCCGGCGAGAAAGCTGCCGGCTGCGAGCCATTGCGCGTTGCGACGGGACGCAACTCAGCTGGCTTGGCCTTTGGCGCGGAATTTGCGTTCTGGCTTTGATTGGCGGCTGGTGCCGCGTTCTGGGTCTGGTCCGGCGCAGGCGGTTCGTTCTGGCTGCGACCTTCGCGCGCCAGCTCGTCGGCGGCTTGCGATATTTGCGCTTCCAGATCTTCCATGGATGCCGCCATGTCGAAGTCGCCGCCGGCATCGCCGCTCAGGTCGATATCGAGTGCCTTTTCGAGTTCCCTGGCTACGTCGCTGTCGAGCGTTCTTGTCGTCGTTGGTTTCTTCGCCATGCCTTCGCTACCCTGTACAAGCTGCGGCGGGACTTATGGTTCTGCTTATTGATTCTGCCTAGCGTGTCCCGCGCAGGAGGCTGAAAATGGACCTGTCGTATCGTAATGACACAGCCGGGTAAAGAAAACATGCATTCCGCCCGATACGTAAAACTTTAAATATAAGGTTAACACAGCCGTGATTCCGGCGCCGTTATCGCGACATTTTTCCGGGGCAATCATTAACCCGTTGTCCACCGGATACGCCTATTTTTTGCGGCGGTCGAAGAACGGAGTCTCAAAGTGATACGTGGCGAAAACGGCATTGCCTTCTCGATGCCCGGCGGCGATGTGTCGGGGACAGCCGGGGCGCGGCCGATCGACCTGGCGCATCTTGCGCGCCAGACGATGGGCGATCGGAGCCTCGAGCAGGAGGTGCTGGCTCTGTTCGTGCAGCAGGCGCTGTCGGTGCGCGACAAGATCGTCGATGCGGATGTCGGGCAGCGGCTGCTATTGGCACACGGGCTCAAAGGCTCGGCGCGCGGGGTCGGCGCCTTCGCCATCGCCGATTGCGCCAGTGCGATCGAATGCCGGCCCGAAGACGCCGGCACGCTGAAGCGGCTTGGCTCGCTGATCGAAGAAGTGCGCGATTTCGTCGCCGCCATCAGCCGATAGCACTTATTCCCGAAACGCCACACAGCGGCGCTTTGGCGCCGCAGTTGACTTGTCCGGCAGAGTGATTATGTCGGCTCAGACTCCCTTCAGGTGACAAATGACCAAGCTGACCTTCATCGCCCATGACGGCACGCGTTTTGACGTGGATGCCGAAAACGGCTCGACCGTCATGGAAAATGCGATCCGCAATGCGGTGCCGGGAATAGAAGCGGAATGCGGCGGCGCCTGCGCCTGCGCGACCTGCCATGTTTATGTCGACGAAGCCTGGACGGCGGAGGTCGGCGAGCCGGAAGCCATGGAAGAGGACATGCTGGATTTCGCCTACGACGTCCAGCCGAATTCGCGGCTGTCATGCCAGATCAAGGTGCGCGACGCCCTCGACGGGCTGGTCGTGCGCGTGCCGGCCCGCCAGGGCTGAAGCCGATTTTTGCCGCTGCCGCTTGGCAGCGGACCAATGGTCATGCAGTGTCGCGCCGTTTTCCCATAAAGGCGCATGCTTCATGACCGCTATCATCAAGACAGACGTACTCATTGTCGGGGCAGGGCCTGTCGGCCTGTTTGCGGTATTCGAGCTCGGCCTCTTCGACATGAAGTGCCATCTGATCGACATACTCGACCGGCCCGGCGGGCAATGCGCCGAACTCTACCCGGAAAAGCCGATCTACGACATTCCGGGCTGGCCCTCGATCTCGGCGCAAGGTCTGGTCGACAAGCTGCTTGAGCAGATCGCGCCGTTCAAGCCCGAATTCACCTATAACCGCATGGTTTCGGGCCTGGAAAGACTGGAGGACGGCAGCTTCCGCGTCACTACCGACGAAAACGAGGTGTTCGAAGCCAAAATCGTCGTGATCGCCGCTGGCGGCGGCTCTTTCCAGCCGAAGCGGCCGCCGATCCCGGGCATCGAACCCTATGAAGGCAAGAGTGTGTTCTACTCGGTGCGCCGGATGGAGGACTTTCGCGGCCATGACCTCGTCATCGTCGGCGGCGGCGATTCGGCGCTCGACTGGACGCTGAATCTGCAGCCGGTGGCCAAGAGCGTGACACTGGTGCACCGGCGGCCCGAATTCCGTGCAGCGCCCGACAGCGTCAACAAGATGTATGCCATGCAGGAGATGAAGCAGCTGGAATTCCAGGTTGGACAGGTGACTGGCCTGACCGGTGCCGACGGCCAGCTCGCGTCCGCCATCATCAAGGGGCCGGAGGGCGATATCGAAGTACCGTGTACGCGGATGCTGCCATTCTTCGGCCTGACGATGAAGCTCGGCCCAATCGCCGAATGGGGCCTCAACCTTCACGAGAACCTGATCCCGGTCGACACCGAAAAATTCCAGACTTCGGTGCCTGGCATCTTCGCCGTCGGCGACATCAACTGGTATCCCGGCAAGTTGAAGCTGATCCTGTCGGGCTTCCATGAGGTCGCCTTGATGGCGCAAGCAGCCAAGCGCATCGTCAGCCCCGGCGAGCGCATTGTGTTCCAGTATACGACCTCGTCGACCAGCTTGCAGAAGAAGCTCGGCGTGGTCGACTGAACCTCGCTGTATTTTCGTCGGGCCGGTCTACTCCGCCAACGCTGGGGCCACAGCCTCGGCATGGCCGCGAAGCGTTTTTTCCGGCATCAGCCAGAGCGTGATGAACGACAACAGCAAGGTTGCGGCCGCTGCAAGAAAGATCATCACGAACGGCACGGCCGAGGCAACATGGCCGGCCGGCTGCGTGCCTTCGCTGGCCAGCGGCAGGCCGTAGCCAAGGGCGACGGCACCAAGCATGGCGACGCCAAGCGCACTGCCCAGCGAGCGGAGGAAGGTGAGAACGCCGGTCGCCACGCCAAGGTGCATACGATCGACGGCGTTCTGGACCGAGACAGTGGCAACCGGAAAGGTCGTGCCTGTGCCCAGGCCTACGCAGGTCGTCAACACCTCGACGAGCAACAGTGAGGCATGCCCGGCGACCAGGCTGAGCACGCCGAGGCACAGGATCGAGAAAACCGTTCCGATCATGGCAATGCGTTTATAGTGGAAAAAGCGCGGGATCATTCGCGCGCTGAAGGTCGCACCGGCCACCGTGCCGAGCATCAGCCCAAGCAACGCGGTGCCCGATTCGCTGACCGACAGGCCGACGACCGATTGCAGGTAGACCGGCAGATAGACCGACAAGCCGACATTGGCGGCCTGCAGCAGGAACATCGACAGCGTCCCGGCGAGAACGATCGGATTGCCGAGCACTTCGAGCGAGATCAGCGGTTCGGCCGCACGCAGCAGCCTCAGCGCGAACGCGCTCCAGAACACCGCTGAGCAGAAGAGCAGTCCAAGGATTTCAGGCGACAGCCAGGGAAACTCGCTGCCGCCCCAGTTCAAGGCAAGCAGCAGCAGCGAGGTGGCCGCGACCAGAAGCAGCGCGCCGAGGCCGTCGATGCGGTGATGTTTTGCGGCGATCGGCAGCTTCTTGAGCGGGTTGTTGATGATCGCCATCGCCAGCAGGCCGAGCGGAATGTTGATCCAGAAGATCAGCGACCAATGCAGATGTTCGGCGAAGGTGCCGCCGAGCAGCGGCCCGGCGATGCTGGCGACGGCCCAGGTGCCCGAGATCCAGGCGGCGTAGCGAGCCCGCTCGCGCGGCGGCACGAGGTCGCCGATCACGGTCTGCGTCAGGGCGAACAGCCCGCCGCCGCCGGCGCCCTGGATCGCCCGACCGACAACCAGGACCAGCATGTTGGGGGCGGTGGCGCTGACCAGCGAGCCGGCGAGAAAGATCAGGATTGCAGCATAGACGGTCGGCCGGCGACCATAAATGTCGGAGATCTTGCCGTAGAGCGGCGCCACGGCGGTCGCGGTCAGAAGATAGCCGGTCACGATCCACGGCAGATACTCGGCATGCCCGAGCAGACGTGCCATCGTCGGCATCGCCGGCGCGACGATGGTCTGGTCGAGCGCTGCCAGCAGCATCGACAAAAGCACGCCGCCGATGATGGCGTTTTTCTCGGTTTCGGTCAGCGGCGTGCTGGTTTCCACCATCGCTTGCTTGTCGATAGCCTGGTCCATATCCATTCATCCCATTACGCTTGGGTGCACGTCCGCGAGGCGCTGGACTGCGTCGAGTGTACAGATTGGCCGTGTTCTCGTGCCTTTGAGATGAGCCCTGCGAACTCGATATATGTCGTTCGCTATAGGCCGATTTCGACAGCGGCTCGAAAGTTTTTCGAAGCTGGCACCATGTTTCGGCAAAATTGGCTTTGTCCGACGACGCGGAGTTCAGCCGGGAGCGAGTCGGCCGTTCTCAATGCGCTCGATGCGGTAATTCAAGAGCCGCAGGATGCGGCTTTGGAAATTGACGCTTTCCACACGATCGAAGCGCATCTGCTCCTGGTCGTGCTTGGCGAGCATGGCCGCCGTTATTTTTGCGGCCTTGGCCTTGGCCAGTTCGCAGGTCTTTTCCGGGTAGCTCGCCTTCAAGGCGTCTTCGAGTTCGCGGCCATGGTTCTTGGCAATCTCGACGTGGCGTTCCTCATGGCGCTTGATGTCGGCGGACAACGTATCCCAGAACAGCCTGACGCCTGCATCGGCTTTGCGCGGGCGGCGCCACTGCGGAAGGATCACCTTGACCTTGACGGTGACGACAGCGTCGGCAATCCAGCACGAGCCCGGCTTTTGCGCATAGCTGACGCGGGTGGTGAACGCCATCTGGGTAGCGCCTGGATGCCGCGACCCGGTGCTTTTCACCCGAGGCCCGAGTTTCGACAGCTGGGTCTCGATGTCGTCGAGTGTCCTGCCGCCGATCGGGAAATAACTATATGTCTTGACGAGAGTTGCAGCGCTGGCCGGGAATGCGGTCAGGGCGAGCATCAGGGCGCAAAGGAAGGATCGTTTCATCGTGTTGCCTCTTTGCCCACCTTGCTTTACCGCCGTCTCCGGCGCAACGGAATTGATCCCCGGCCACGCCGCGGGATCGGACATGGTTGATGGGCAATGATGACAGGGCGATGGCAGTTAGCCCACGGACGCCATCTCGACATTGGTGGCAAGGCCGTGGTCGTCGGCATCCTCAACATCACGCCGGACAGTTTTTCCGACGGCGGCCTGTTCGATGCGCCTGAAAGAGCAGTTGACCAGGCGCGCCGCATGGTCGGGGAGGGGGCCTCCGTCATCGACATCGGCGGAGAATCGACACGTCCCGGGGCGTCTGCGATCTCCGCAAAGGAAGAGCAGGCTCGCATATTGCCGGTCATCGAGGCGCTCGCGACGTCTGGCGGAACGCTGATCTCGGTCGATACCTATCGCGAGGATACGGCCCGGCTCGCCGTCCAGGCCGGCGCACATATCGTCAATGACGTCTGGGGCCTGCAGCGCGAACCGGGCATTGCCCGCGTCGCGGCCGAAACCGGCGCCGGGCTTGTCATCATGCACACGGGACGGGATCGACAGAAACTGCCTGACGTGATTGCCGATCAGCTCTTCTTCCTCAGGAAGTCGCTGGAAATTGCGCGACGGAGCGGTGTTGCCGACGACCATATCGTGCTCGACCCGGGCTTCGGCTTCGCCAAGGAGACGGCCGCTGAAAATCTTGACCTGATGGCACGGTTTTCCGAGCTTCGTGCGCTGGGTTTTCCACTGATGGCCGGCACATCGCGAAAGCGCTTTATCGGCACCGTCACCGGCCGCGACGCAGCCGCAAGGGGCGCCGGAACCGCGGCCACCAGCGTCATCCTGAGGCTCAAAGGCGCGCATCTTTTTCGTGTCCACGATGTCGCAATCAACGTGGATGCGTTGGCCATTGCCGATGCTATGCTGGCGCGTGAGATCGGGGAAAGCTGAGCCATGTATGTCATCCGCATGAAAAACTGCGCCTTCTTCGCTCGGCACGGTGTGCTGGACGAAGAAGAGACGCTCGGCCAGCGCTTTTATGTCGATGCGGCACTCACGGTGGATCCCGGGCGGGCGCTGGTCGAGGATTCCATCGAGGACACCGTCAATTACGGCATCGCTTTTGCGGTCATCGAGAAGATCATTACAGGCGAGCGGCGCTTTCTGATTGAAGCGCTGGCGCTCGAAGTGGCGAGGGCGCTGACGGCGCGGTTTCCGCAGATCAAAAAGGCCGAGATCACCGTGCGCAAGCCGAATGCCCCGGTGCCGGGTGTGCTCGATCATGTCGAGGTGACCGTTGTCTGGCCAGAATAATACCGTCTATCTCAGTCTCGGCGGCAATCTTGGTGATCCGGCGAGGTCGATGGCTGCGGCACTGGGCATTCTGGATGCCGACGAGAGCACGCGCGTCGTTGCCGTTTCATCGCTCTACCGCACGCCGCCCTGGGGCAAGCTCGATCAGCCGGATTTCCTCAATGCGGCGGCCGAAATCTCGACCGCGCTCGCACCGCGAGACTTGCTGGATCTCTGCCTTGATGCCGAGCGAAAACTGAAGCGGGTGCGCGAGGAGCGCTGGGGGCCGCGCCTGATCGACATCGACATTCTCGTGTTCGGCGACCGCGTTATCCACGAGACCGGGCTGGAGGTGCCGCATCCGCGCATGCTGGAGCGCGCCTTCGTGCTGGCACCGCTGGCAGAAATTGCGTCGGAGCTTGTGGTCGACGGCAAGAGCGTGTCGGAGCGGCTGGCCGCCGTCGACACATCGGGCATTGAACGGCTGCCCTCAGGCCGGGATTGGTGGAAGGCCTGAGGCTGCCGCCATCGGTGCCCGAAATCAGCCGGAAAACCCACCTCCGTCGAGGAACATTTGTTCGTCCGTTGTCGTCTCGCGGCCAAGCATCCTGTTTCGGTGGGGAAAACGGCCGAAGCGCTGGATGATGTCGCGATGCTCGATCGCATATTTCAGGTAGGACGGAGCCTTGGCGGCGGTAAGCTCCACCGATTTGAGCTGATCGGCGAGGTCCTCCGAATGCTCATAAGGCAGATAGAGAAAGACGCGGAGTTCCTCGTCGAGCGCCAGGTCATGGCCGGCAGCGATCGCCTTCCCGGCGAAATGCCGCGCCAGCGGGTCCGTGGCGTACATGTGGCCGGTGCCGCGAAAGCAGTTTCGCGGAAACTGGTCGAGGAGGATGATCAGTGCCAGAGACCCTTCGGCGTGTTCAGACCAGCCGTCGCATTCGCGGCCGGCGGCGGCGAAGTGCAGATCGAAAAACCGGGTGCGGAAGTCGGCATCAAAGGCGTCGTTTTTCTCGAACCATGCCTCCTCCCCGGCGTCGCGCCAGAATCTGGTGACGGAGAGAGCGCGCTCGTCCAGTTCGTTCATCATTCGCGTCATTCCAAGGTTTAATCGGCCGGTTCGGATTTCTGCAGCACGCCGGCGGTCTCTTCGTTGAGCGCCTGGCCCGCGCGTCGTGGCGTGCTGAGCGGCGTCGGAATGGGGGTGCCGATATTGCCTTTGAGAAAGCGTCGCCCGGCGCGGATGCCTTCGGCCAGCTGAAGTTCGAAACGGGCAGTGTCGCGGCGACGGACATCCTCGATGACCTCGGCGACCTCTTCTGGGTCGACGCCAAGGGCTTCCAGTGTCGAGCCGCCGAAGACAAGCGCCGATTCGAAGGTCTCGCGGAGCTGGTAGTCGACGCCGGCACGAATGAGCTGCAACGCCGTACCGCGGTCGAAAGCCCGTGCCAGCACCGTCAGCAAGGGAAACTCCGCCTTGATCAGTTCGGCGATGCGCACGGCGGCATCGGGCTTGTCGACGCAGATCAGCACTGCGCGTGCCCGCCCGGCTCCCGCGGCACGCAGGATGTCCAGCCGCGTGCCGTCGCCATAATAGACCTTGAAGCCGAAATCGGCTGCCGCCTGGATCATTTCGACCTCATTGTCGATGATCGATACGTCGATGCCGCGCAACAAAAGCGGCTGGCTGGCGATCTGGCCGAACCGGCCAAAGCCGATGATCAGCACGCTGCCGGTCAGGCCGTTGGCGACATCGACGCCTTCAAGCGACTGCTCGTCGCGCGGCGTCAGATACCGCAGGGCTATAATTGCCAACGGCGTCAGCACCATGGAAATGATGACGATAGCGGTCAGCATCGCATTGGCCTGGCTATCGATGATCCCGACTGCCGCTGCTGCGGAATAGAGGACGAAGGCGAATTCGCCGCCTTGCGCCATAAAGACCGCGCGCTCGAGCGCTTCCCGGTGGCCGGTTTTGAGAAGGCGGGCGACGATATAGATGCCGATCGCCTTCATCATCATGTAGGCGACGACATAGATGGCAATGAGCTGCCAGTTGACGACGACCACATGCAGGTCGAGTGACATGCCAACAGCAAGGAAGAACAGCCCGAGCAGAATGCCGCGGAACGGTTCGATGTCGGCCTCCAGTTGGTGGCGGAAGGTCGATTCCGACAAGAGTACACCGGCCAGGAAGGCGCCCATCGCCATCGACAGGCCGGAAAGCTGCATGGCGAGCGCCGATCCGAGAACGACCAGAAGGGCGGCTGCGGTCATCACCTCGCGGGCGCGCGCATCCGCCAGGATACGGAAGAACGGATTGAGCAGATAGCGTCCTGCAAGCACCAGCCCGACGATCGCGGCAAGGCCGATACCGACCTCCGTCAACCGATCCGACAGGCTCATATCGGCACCGCCCGGCGCGAGGAAGGCGATCAGCGCCAGCAGCGGCACGATGGCCAGGTCTTCCAAAAGCAGGACCGAAACGATGCGCTGGCCCTTTGGCGTGGCCAGTTCGCCGCGTTCTTCCAGCAATTGCATGACGATGGCCGTCGAGGTGAGCACGAAACCGGCGCCGGCGACGAAGGATTGCGCGATAGGAAAACCTCCCGCCAGCCCGACGCCGGTCAGCAGGACCGCGCAGACGCCGACCTGCAGCGCGCCAAGCCCGAAAATCTCGCGGCGCAGGCCCCACAGCCGTGACGGCTGCATCTCCAGTCCGATGATGAACAGGAACATGACGACGCCGAGTTCGGCGACATGAAGAATGGCTTCAGATTCGGAAAAGATGCGCAGCCCAAACGGGCCGATCACGACGCCGGCCGTCAAATAGCCGAGGATGGAGCCAAGTCCCATGCGCCTGAAGATCGGCACCGCAACGACGCCGGCGGCAAGCAGCGCCACCACCTGGATCAGATCGCTGTTCGATGCCTCTGCCGCCATGCCTGCCGTTCCGCTCTCTTGCAACAAGCGGCCAAGATAGGGGCTTCGGAGCGGATCGAACAGTGCGAATCCGGTGCGTCGTGGAAGCGATATTGCAGGCGCACTGCACAGGATAATGAGCCTCCGGGCGTCGCTTGTTCCAGCGATCCGGCGCTAAGGACGCCCGGCTTCGGCCAGTGGAGGGCGAGCGACGATCAAGTCGCGGCCCTTTTTTGAGGAGATGACTGACATGAAGACCTTTTTGCTGGTTGCCGTTGGTATCGCGGCACTTGCCGGCTCCGCCTGTTCCAAGGCACCGGAGTGCACGACCGAGATGCTGACCAAGAAGGCTCAGGACATGACTGCAGCGCTTCAGGCTGCAATTACCAACGATCCGGCCAAGGCTGCCGATCTCACAGCCAAGGTCCAGGCGGTCACAACCAAGTATCCGGGTGGCACAGCAGTGGCTGACGCCTGCAAGGCCTATGACGAGCTGACTGCGGCGATCAAAGGCTGAGCGCCCATTGCATGTCAAAAGGGCGGCGCCGTTTGGCTGCCGCCTTTTTCATGCCGGAGGCTCAGTTCGGAGCGATGGAGCCAACTTCTACCCCATCGACCCGTTTCAACTTCATCCCGATGACCGGGACCAGTTGCTGGTCGACGCGCACGGCAACGGTCACCGTCATCGAATTGTCGTCTGGGACAAGCGCCTGCATTACGCCGCGCAACTGATTGCGATTGATGGTGAAAACAACCTTGTGCGCATCGACGACATTGCCACCGATAATGTCGAGGCCGGACCCGGCGGCGCCGCCCATGAAGCTGCCCTTGTAGCCTTGGCGGCCCTTGTGCTCGATCGTTGCCGACATCTGCTGGGTGAACATGCCGACCCGGCAGCCGCCGTCGAGCGACATGCCGACTTTGCCGTCAGGCGTCGAGCCGGTGAAGCTGCAGGTGAATTTCGTGCCCTTGTATTTGCCGGCGACGATTTCTCCGGGGCCGACCCATTTGCCTTCGACCGATCGAAAGAACTGCTTGTCCGGTTCCGCCCCCGTAGCCCTTCCGGCAATGCCGACGGTTGCGACAAGCGCGAGCGCCACGGGCAGCCCGCTGGACAGAATAACGCTTTTCATCGACGACACCCGGCAACAAAGAGACTGGTTTGGACGCTTCCGACCATGAACAAGATTGGTTAATGCTTTGTCACCCCAAGGCAATAGTCACGTTCCGGAAACGGATGTTTCTTTTTCTTTCTTTGCTGCAAAGGACGTCAGCGCGGAGAGGAAATCGCCTAATCCAGGCCGCCTGACCGCGTAAAAGGGCAGGGGCCTTGCGGTTTCCATCGCTGCAATGCCGATGCGCGCCGTCATCATGCCGTTGACGACGCCTTCGCCGAGCTTTGCCGACAGCCGGGCCGCAAGGCCGTGGCCGACGATCTGTTGGACGAAACTGTCGCCGACGGCGATCGACCCGGTGACCGCGAGATGGGCGAGAACGCTGCGCGCCAGGCGAAAGAAGCCAAGCGTGCCCGGGCGGCCGCCATAGAGCTCCGACAGTCGCCGAATCAGCCGCCCGGCTTCGAATACGACATAGGCGACGTCGACCAGCGCGCGCGGGCTGACCGCGGTCACCAGGGACACACGCTTTGCCGCCTCGAGGATCATCACCTTCGCGCGGGCGTCGAGCGGGCCGAGGATCTCGGTCTCGGCCAGGCGCACCAGATTGCCGCCGTCAATGATCTCGCCGCGCAATTTGGCCAGCGAGCGCCTGCCGGCCGCGGTTTCGGGCTTGGCCGAGACAAAGACCGACAACTCGTCGACCACGGCTCGGGCGGTCTTCGGATCGTCACGGGCAATCGCATCGAGCGCCCGCTTCTGCAACTTTTCGACCTCGGCAAGCCGGGCAATCGCCATGAACTCGCGCACGAGGATGATCAGAAGCGCCAGGATGGCGATCGCGGCCATGCCGGCGGCCAGCCAGCCCAGCCACTCGGCGCGCTCGAACAGGTCGCGAATCAGCTGGTCGGTCCAGAGGCCGACGGCGAGCGAAACCAGAACGCCCAGCGCGCCGAAGAACAGGCTGCCAAGCAGCGAACGTTTTCGCGGCGCAATCGCCGGCGGCGGCTCGGCAGCGACGATATCAGGCTCGTCGAAGACGTCGATCTCCGCCGGTGTGACCACAGCTAGATCCGCCTTCACGGTACGCGGCTTTCGCGCCGGCGCGGCCTCGGACGCAGCATGGCGAGCCGTCGAATCTTCCTTCTGCTGGGGCTCCGGCTCGATGCGAAAGGCCGCCGGTCTGCGGGGCGCACTCATGCGAGATGATCTCCGATCAGGAACTGCAGCGCGCGGTCGAGCCTGATATGTGGCAGCGACAGCGTGACGCCCTCGGCGGTGCGCTCGAGCTTCGGCGGGCGAAAGCGCACGAAGCGGATTGCGGGGTCGTCATTGTTCTGCCGGCGGATCGATTCGGCAACGTCGAACAACGCATCAACTTTCTCCGGCAAGTCTCCGGGAAATATGGCTGTTTCGGTCTTTCCGTCAAAGGTTTCGCCGTTGATTTTTTCGCCACGCAATGGCGTGCCGATAATGACCGGCAAAGTCTCGCGGCCCTGCTTGACCGTGCCTTCACGGGTCGCGCGCATGGCCGCCATGGCGACGACGTCGACGTCGGCTCCGGTGAAATTCGCCCGCGCCACGGCGCGGTCGGCTAGCCGCCGCACGATGGCCTGCAGGCGGTCGTGGCTTTCGTGGTGCAGGTGGTCGGCCTTGGTCGCGGCCACCAATATGCGGTCGATGCGCCTCGAAAACAGGTCGGTCAGGAGGTTGCCCCGGCCGGGCCGGAAACAGGACAGGATTTCGGTGACCGCGCGCTCCAGATCGGCCATCGCGCCGGGGCCCGCATTCAATGCCTGCAATGCGTCGATGAGCACGATCTGGCGGTCGAGACGCGTGATGTGTTCGCGAAAGAACGGTTTAACGACATGCGTCTTGTAAGCCTCGTAGCGCCGCTCCATCATAGCCTGCAGCGATCCCGAGCGGGAGCGCCGGCCGTCCAGATTCGGCAGCGGCGCGAAGGTGAGAGCGGGCGAGCCTTCAAGATCGCCGGGCATCAGAAAGCGGCCGGGCGGCAAGGTCGAAAGCGCCCGCTCATCGAGCTTGCAGGCCTTGAGATAGGCCGCGAAGCTCTCGGCGAGACGGCGCGCCGTCATCTCGTCGGCGTCGGCGTTGGGGTCGACCGGATTGGAGAGCGCCCGCCATTCCCGCGAAAGATCGACACGCACCGGCAACACGGCCATCTCGAAGGCCTCACGCGAAAAATCGGCGTAGGACTTGCCGAGCAGCGGCAGGTCGAGCAGCCATTCGCCGGGATAATCGACGATGTCGACCGACAATTTGCCGGCGGAAAACATGCGGCTCCAGCCAGAGGCCGATTCGTATTCGATGGTGAGCCTCAGTTCGGAAATCGCACGCGTCGAATCCGGCCAGACGCGCTCGTCGACAAGAGCCGCGATGTGATCCTCGTACTGGAAGCGTGGTACGGCGTCGTCCGGCTGCTCTTCGAGAAAAGCCCGGGCGATGCGCCCCGATTTTTGTGCCTCAAACAGCGGCAAGCGTCCACCATGGACCAGATTGTGTACAAGGGCCGAGATGAACACCGTCTTGCCGGCGCGGGACAGCCCGGTCACGCCAAGCCGCAGCGACGGAGCGAAAAGCCCGGCAGCGCGGCCTGACAACGTATCCAAGGCAATCTTGGCCTCGTCGGTAAAAGTCGTCAGCGATGATGCCAAATCTGTTCTCGCGGGCCGGTCAGGCTCCGATATAGGCTTTGATGCGCGGCTTTGAAATGGCCTCAGATATCCGCAGGCGTCAGGAAGGCTTCGAGATAGCCGGTGCCTGGCGCAGCCTCGGCAAGTCCGCCGTTGAACCGGACCACGGCAAGTGCGGAGGTCGGGAAGCCGTGGTTCAGCATGGCCCGCGCGGTCTCGTTGCCGTCGCCCGACAGCGCCATGGCGAGATCCCCAATCATCGGCTTGTGACCGATGACGAGCAAGGCATCCAGCCCGCCATTTTGCCGGATGGCAGTGAGGTACGCCGCGGCATCGTCGCTGTAGAAGGTGTCACAGAACAGCACCCGGCCCGTGTTGGTATGGCCAGCCAAGCTTTCCAGCGTCTGGCGGGCGCGCTTGGCGCTTGAGCAAAGGGTGAGGGCCGGTGCGTATTTGCGGGAACGCATCAGCACGCCCATCGCTTCGGCGTCGGCGAAGCCGGATGGATCGAGCGGGCGGTCGAAGTCAGTCACGCCAGGCAGCGCCCAGCCGGCCTTCGCATGCCTCAGCAGGTAAAGTTTGGTCACGAAACCCCCGATATGTCGGGTACCGACCGGTCAAATGCGGCCGCAGGAATTAGCCATCAGAAGCGCTTCGCGCGCAATGCCGATGCCCCCTCAAGCATAATGAATCATGCGCGAATTCGGGCGTGCCGTTCATGCGAATGATGTCGCCAATGTCGGTTTGTCCCACATAAACAAATGCGTGAAACTGTCGTCGATTGCGCTTGTGCAGTTTTCGGTCCGCGAATATATAGGCGCCAAATTTGGGGTTTGTTGGGTGAGTCGAATGAACGACATCGTTACCGCCGATTACGTACCCTCCGAAGACGAGCCGTTTATGAACGAGCGGCAGAAATCCTACTTTCGCATGAAGCTCGTCACCTGGAAGAACGACATCTTGCGCGAAGCGCGCGAAACTCTCGAAATCCTGCAGCAGGAAAACGCCAACCACCCTGACCTCGCCGATCGCGCCTCCTCCGAAACCGACCGCGCGATCGAACTTCGCGCCCGCGATCGCCAGCGAAAACTCATCTCCAAGATCGATTCGGCCCTCCAGCGCCTTGACGAAGGCACTTACGGTTACTGCGAGGAGACGGGCGAGCCGATCGCGCTGAAGCGGCTCGACGCGCGCCCGATCGCCACCTTGTCGATCGAGGCACAGGAGCGCCATGAGCGGCGCGAGAAGGTCTACCGCGACGACTGAGCAGGCGGGAAAAACACGGCATCGGTAGAGCGTTCAAAATGGCCGGTTTTCCGGCCATTTTCATTGGCCGTTCGCTATCGCCCTATCTTTTCTGATTGGACAACTCGCCGAGGAGCTTCGTCATCTCGTCGTCGAGAGAGGGCGATGCCTTCGCCACCGGCTTGCTCGCCGTTTGGCTGAAGCGTGGCTCGTCGAGGGAAACCTCCAGCTCCTTCATCAGCGCATCGTCGATCGACTCATGCTGTGCCGGCGGCTCGTATCTTGCCGGGGAGTCCTGTCTTGCCGGCTGCGGCGCATGCCGCGAGGCATTGGCATTGACGGATCCATAACTTGGCAACGGTGTAACGTTCGATGCCGGTTTCGGCGCCGGCGTAGGCGCCGGCATTGTTGCCGCCATCGTCGCCGTCTGGCGAGCTCGGACAGGGGGTGTGGCCGCGCTTGCCGGCTGCGGCGGCGCTTGCCTCGCCGGCGCGGCTGTGGTCTGAGCTGGCCTTGCTGCCGGCTGATGGCTGTTGTCTCCGGTCAATGCCGGGCGGCGCAGCGCCGAGAGCCTGATGTCGCGCTCGACGACGACGTCGGTCGGACCACCGATCAAGAGCAGGTGCTCGATATCGTCGCGGCGCACCAGCACCAGCCGCCGGTGACTGTCGACCGCTGTGGCATCCATGACAGCCAGCCGCGTCTTGCGGTTCCTGCCCCCGGCGACGAATGTTCCGAATGTCAGGCTGCGGACCAGCCTGATGATAAGAAGAATGATGAGCAGCAGGACAAGTACTGCAAACGTCCATAGGATTGCTGCGGCATAACCAGGCCCCGCCACGCCATCCACCCATTGCAGCATTGGTTCCCCCAAAATCAGCTTTCGAAGAGAGGCGACACTAGACTGTTGCGGCAGGCCACCGCAAGTTGCCTTTCACGCTTCGTGAACAGCTCGAAACCGGGAGCCGAACGGCGTCATTTTTAGCGGACATCTGCCGCCGGGCCTTTTCCCGACCCTGAGAATATGATTCAACCGACGCCGGAATTCACGAGCAGGGGGCACATGGCCAAGGAAGCGCGCGGCGATTTCTATCCGGTACCTATCGTCGACCAGAACACGCGACCGGGCGCGGTCACCCGGCTCATCGTTTTCATCGTCGTCCTGACAGGGGCAGCGATCGTCTTCGGCCTTTTCCGAGAGCGACTTGGCGATCCCTTCCTGCTCGGCATGCTTGGCGTGCTGGCGATGATCGGCGTCGGCTTTCTATTCGCCACTGCGATCGGCTTCGTGCATATCACGCCGCGCTCGACAAGCGACGAACTGTCGAAAGCTTTCGTCGATTCGATGTCACAAGGTCTCCTGGTCACCGACACCAAAGGCCGTATCATCTACGCCAACCGGACCTATGCCGATATGACGGGTGCCGAGTCGGCCGCCGACATCAAGACGGTCGAAGGTTTGCTTTCAGACGTTCCCGAGGCCTCGGTGACCATATACCGGCTGGCGTCGGGCCTGCGCGACGGCCAGCCGGGCGACGGCGAGTTTCGGCTTGCGCAGTCCATTCGGCCAGGCGCCGAACCGGGCGCGCGCTGGTACCGCGTCCGGGCCCGCGCGTTCAGCGTTCCAGGCCAGCGGCTGCCGATGCTTGCCTGGCAGCTTGCCGATATCTCGCAGGAACGGGCCGAGCAGGAGCGGTTCTTTCTCGACCTGCAAAAGGCGATCGATCACCTCGATCACGCGCCGGCCGGTTTCTTTTCGGCCGACCAGGAAGGCCGCGTCACCTATATCAACGCGACCCTTGCGGAGTGGCTGGGCATCGACCTGGCCAGCTTCACTCCCGGCGCCATCACGCTGCCGGAGATCGTCGCCGGCGACGGCATGGCGCTGGTCCGTTCGGTCAAGGCCGATGCTGGTACCACGCGCAATGCCGTTATCGACCTCGATCTGACGACGATGACCGGCGAGGCGCTGCCGGTGCGCTTCATGCATCGTGTCTCGGCCAGCCGAGAGGGGCTCAACGGCCCGACTCGCACCATCGTGCTCAACCGGACGCAAGGCGAGGACGCTTCGGCCGACCTCCGTGCATCGGAAATACGCTTCACGCGGTTCTTCAACTCGACGCCGATGGCGATAGCCGGCGTCGATCATGCCGGCCGCATCCTGCGCACCAATGCGCCGTTCCTGTCGCTGTTTTCCTCGGTCGTCGACCGCGACGCGGTCGATCGGCGTGTGCGGCTGGATACGGTGATCCACGAGCGCGACCGGCCGGCTTTCGCCGCGGCCTTTGAAAAGGCACGTCAGCAACAGGCTGACATCGAGCCGATCGATACGGTGCTGCCCGGCAATGAGGAGCGCCACATACGCTTCTACGTCAATGCGGTCGCTGACGGCACCGGCGGCGAGGGCGCCGAGGAATCGGCCATCGTCTATGCCGTGGAGACCACCGAGCAAAAGGCCCTCGAGGGCCAGATGGCGCAGAGCCAGAAAATGCAGGCGGTCGGCCAACTCGCCGGCGGCATCGCGCATGATTTCAACAATGTGCTGACCGCCATCATCATGGCCTCGGACCTGCTGTTGACCAACCACCGGCCGTCCGATCCGTCATTCCCGGACATCATGAACATCAAGCAGAACGCCAACCGGGCGGCCTCGCTGGTGCGTCAGTTGCTGGCCTTCTCGCGCAAGCAAACGCTGCGGCCGGAGGTGCTCAACCTGACCGACGTGCTCGCCGATCTAAGGATGCTGCTTGCCCGGCTGGTCGGCAACGACATCAAGCTCAAGATCGACCATGGCCGCGACCTGTGGCCGGTCAGGGTCGATATCGGGCAATTCGAGCAAGTGGTGGTCAATCTGGCGGTCAATGCACGCGACGCGATGCCGGCCGGCGGCGAACTCACCGTACGTACCCGCAACGTCAGCGCCGGGGAATGCAAGACCTTTTCCTATCGCGAACTTACACCGGCCGACTATGTGCTGGTCGAGGTCGAGGACAGCGGCAGCGGCATCGCGCCTGATGTGCTGAAAAAGATCTTCGAGCCCTTCTTCACGACAAAGGAGGTTGGCAAGGGAACTGGCCTTGGTCTGTCCATGGTCTATGGCATCATCAAGCAGACAGGCGGCTTCATCTTCTGCGATTCCGAAGTCGGCAAGGGATCCGTGTTCCGTATCTTCCTGCCGCGGCACATTGCGGAGGCAAGGAAGGCGGGCGAGGCTGGAGAGGCGCCGGCCGCACCTGCCAAGATCGCCGACTCAGCCAAGGACCTGTCGGGCTCGGCCACGGTGCTGCTGGTCGAGGACGAGGACGCCGTGCGCATGGGCGGTATGCGGGCGCTGAAATCGCGCGGCTACACCGTCCACGAGGCGTCGTCCGGCGTCGAGGCGCTTGAGGTCTACGAAGCGCTCGGCGGCAAGGTCGACGTCGTGGTGTCGGACGTGGTGATGCCGGAAATGGACGGCCCGACGCTGCTCGGCGAATTGCGCAAACGGCAGCCCGACATCAAGTTTATCTTCGTGTCCGGCTATGCCGAAGACGCGTTCGCCAAGAACTTGCCGGCCGACGCGCATTTCGGCTTCTTGCCGAAGCCGTTTTCGCTCAAGCAATTGGCCACAATCGTAAAGGACATGCTGGAATCCTGACCCTTCCAACGCTCCGCTTGCGCAATGTCGTGAGACTGCCATGATTGCAGGTGAAACGGGCGACGGGTTTTGGAAAGCATGCCGTGACGCCACACAACGAAGCTAGCAAAGGCGACTACGCAAGCACGGTGCTGCTGCCGGGCGACCCGCAGCGCGCTGAATGGATGGCGGAGGCCTTTCTGGAAGCGCCGCGCTGCGTCAACCGCCGCCGCGGCGCGCTCGGCTTTACCGGGCTGTTTCGCGGCAAACCTGTCAGCATCCAATCCACCGGCATCGGCGTCTCTTCGTTCCTGGTCTATGTGCATGAGCTGCTGGACTTCTATGGTGCGAAAACACTGATCCGCACTGGTACCTGCGGTGGCCTGACCGCCGAGATGGCGCTGCGCAGCCTGGTGATCGCGCAATCGGTGCGTGGCGAAAATGCGGAGAGCGGCCAGGTTTTTGGGCTCTATCGTGCCGATGCCGGTCCCGATCCGGCATTGTTGACCCAGGCATTGGCCCGAGCTTCGGAACTCGGCATCGACCATCGGGCCGGGCTGACCATTTGCAGCGATATTTTCTATCATCCGCTGGGGCGCGAACGCTTTGCCGAAGCACAGGCACAGGGCGCGCTCGCCGTGGACATGGAAACCAGCGCACTCTACCGCATTGCGGCCGATTTCGGCGCTCGGGCGCTGTCGATCCTGACCGTCGTCGACAACGTGGCAACCGGCGAGCAGACCGACTATTCCGAACGCCAGGGGCTTTTCACCGATATGACCCGGCTGGCGCTCGATCTGGCGGCGGAGAGCTAGGCGGCTTTTGTGCTTCGGAGTACGGAACCTCGCCAGGTTCCGTACTTTTCAACGCTTCGTGCAGGTCGAGGCGGTAAAGGCGCCGTCTGGCTGCTTCATGATGATGTCGAAGGACGGGGTGGTTCCGCTTTCCAGCGTCGCCTGCGTAAGCGAGATCGAGTTGCCGCCACTGGTATAGCCACCCAGCGGACCTAGCCAGGTGATCACGCCGTCTGCATCCATCTGGTAATTGTAGCTCTGCGGCGCGATGCCGAAGCTCACAGGACCGCTATAGACGTTTCCCTTGATGGTGATGTCGCCGAGGCTGAGGAACATGCCAAGCAGGTAGACTTCGCAATGATAGGAGCCGTCCGGCAGCTTGCCGTCGCTGAAGCCGGCGCGCGCTACGGTCGTCGCCGCCAGCAGAAGCATGGCGGTGAAAATGCAAGAAGCTCTGAAAGCCATATGATCGCTCGTTAAAGGGGTTCAAACTTGCCCATTTCGCTGCGGCGCTGCAATCCTCACCAGCGCTCATATGATGCTGCTCAAAATTCATGCATTGGCTTATATGTGAGTAAAACTTAGGCTGATATGGGTGATCCTTTCTCGTTTCGAACATAGCAGGCGGGGTTCATCTCCTGCAGCTAATACATTAACCGACTGACAGAGCTGGGAAATCTCAAATCCTCCGAACTTGCTCCGGTGATTGGCACAGCCGTTGCATGGTCTGTCCCGATGCAGTTAACCAGCTTGGGAGTTTAAAAGTATGAGGGGCAGTTTCTCGACAATAGCAAAAATGTTTTCGGCCGGCGTGGTCACCGCCGGCCTGCTGATGAGCGTTCCCGCCAAGGCGGCCGACGACACCATCAAGGTCGGCATCCTCCATTCGCTGTCGGGAACCATGGCGATCTCGGAGACAACGCTGAAGGACGCCATGCTGATGCTCATCGAAGAGCAGAATGCCAAGGGCGGCCTGCTCGGCAAGAAGCTCGAGGCGGTGGTCGTCGATCCGGCTTCCAACTGGCCGCTGTTCGCCGAAAAGGCGCGCGAGCTGATCTCGAAGGACAAGGTCGCCGCGGTGTTCGGCTGCTGGACCTCGGTGTCGCGCAAATCGGTGCTGCCGGTGTTCAGCGAGCTCGACAACATCCTGTTCTACCCGGTCCAGTATGAGGGTGAGGAAAGCGAGCGCAACGTGTTCTACACCGGTGCGGCGCCGAACCAGCAGGCCATTCCGGCCGTCGATTATCTGATGAGCGAGGATGGCGGTTCGGTGAAGCGCTGGGTGCTCGAAGGCACCGACTACGTCTACCCGCGCACCACCAACAAGATCCTCGAGGCCTATCTGAAGGCGAAGGGCGTTGCCGCCGAAGACATCATGGTCAACTACACGCCGTTCGGCTTCTCCGACTGGCAGACCGAAGTTTCGGCGATCAAGAAGTTCGGCTCGGCCGGCAAGAAGACCGCCGTCGTCTCAACTGTCAATGGCGACGCCAACGTGCCGTTCTACAAGGAGCTCGGCAACCAGGGCATCAAGGCCGAGGACATCCCGGTCATGGCCTTCTCGGTCGGCGAGGAAGAGCTTGCCGGTCTGGACACTGCGCCGCTGGTCGGCCATCTCGCCGCCTGGAACTATTTCGAAAGCGTCGATACGCCCGAGAACGCCAAGTTCATCGCCGACTGGCACAAGTTCATCAAGAACGACAAGCGCACCACCAACGATCCGATGGAAGCCCACTATATCGGCTTCAACATGTGGGTGAAGGCGGTCGAGAAGGCCGGCACCACCGATCCGGACAAGGTCATCGACGCCATGGTCGGCGTCTCGGTGCCGAACCTGACCGGCGGTTATTCGACCATGATGCCGAACCATCACATCACCAAGCCGGTGCTGATCGGCGAAATCCAGGCCGACGGCCAGTTCGAAACCGTCTCGCAGACGCCGGGCCTGGTGATGGGCGACGAGTGGTCCGACTACCTGCCTGACTCCAAGGACCTGATCTCCGATTGGCGCGCGCCTCTGTCCTGCGGCAACTTCAATGTCGCCACAGGCAAATGCGGCGGCAAGGGAACCAACTGATCCTCCCGGTCTGTCCTTCCAGACCGCAAAAGTCTCCGGGCGGGCTCGTCCTCCAGCCTGCCCGGAGGCGACATTCAACCTCCAACAGCCACCAGAAACCGATGATCCTGATCCGCGCGATTGGCCTGATGCTGCTCCTCCTTCTGGGAATGCTGCTGCCGTCGAACGCCAGCGAATCCGATCTGCGCGCGGTCGTCGCCAAACTCGCCACCGCCTCCAATTTTTCAGCGATCGAAGCTGTCGTGCGCGAGCTTGCGGCAACCGGCGACACAGCCGTCGAACGGCCGCTTGCCGCGCTTGCGGAGGGCAGCCTTTACGTCCGCAAGGCCGATTCAGTAGTCTTTGTCGGCAAGGAGAGCGGCGACAGCATCGAACTGCTCGATGCGCTCACCGGCGAAAAGTCTGGCGAAGCAGCCAAGGCCGACATCACCAAGATCAAGGTCAACAACACGCTGCGCCGCGTCATCCGCGACGCGCTGGGCACGCTGACGCTGGGCTCCAAGGATCCGGCCGTGCGCATTGCCGCCGCCGACACCATGTTCAAGACGCCGGACGCGGCAAACATCGACCCGCTCGACACCGCGATCGCCAATGAGAGCGCGGCAAGCGTCAAGGCGCTGCTCGAACAGGCCCGTGCCGCATCGGTTCTCGTTTCAGACAGGCCGGAGGCCGACAAACTGGCGGCGATAGCGCTCATCGGTGCGCGCGGCGACCGGGATGCGGTGTCGCTGCTCACGTCGGTGGAGGCCAGTTCCGAAGGTGCGGTGAAGGACGCGGCGACTGCGGCGATATCCAACATCAATTCGACGCTGGCGCTGTGGGATGCCGGCCAGAATATCTGGTACGGCATATCGCTCGGATCGGTGCTGCTGCTGGCGGCGATCGGCCTTGCCATCACTTTCGGCGTCATGGGCGTCATCAACATGGCGCATGGCGAGATGGTCATGCTGGGCGCCTACACGACCTTCGTCGTGCAGGAGGTTATCCGCAATTCCTTTCCCGGCCTGTTCGACTGGTCGCTGGTCATCGCCCTGCCGCTGGCCTTCCTGGTGGCGGCGCTCGTCGGCCTTGTCATCGAGCGCGGGCTGATCCGCTTCCTCTATGGCCGGCCGCTGGAGACCCTGCTGGCGACATGGGGTGTCTCGCTGATCCTGCAGCAGGCGGTGCGCACCATCTTCGGGCCGACTAACCAGGAGGTCGGCAACCCATCCTGGATGTCAGGTTCGTTCGCGATCGGCCAGCTTTCGGTCACCTGGAACCGGCTCTGGATCCTGGCTTTTGCGCTCGGCGTCTTCGCGGTGCTGCTTTACGTGATGAAACGCACGCCCTGGGGGCTGCAGATGCGTGCCGTCACGGCCAATCGCCGGATGGCCGCCTCTATGGGCATCAGGACGCCGTGGGTCGATGCCCTGACCTTTGCATTGGGGTCCGGCATTGCCGGCATCGCCGGCGTCGCGCTCAGCCAGATCGACAATGTCTCGCCCAATCTCGGCCGCGGCTACATCATCGACAGCTTCATGGTCGTCGTTTTCGGCGGCGTCGGCAATCTCTGGGGCACGCTGGTCGGCGCCTTCTCGCTCGGCATTGTCAACAAATTCCTCGAACCCTATGCCGGAGCGGTGCTCGGCAAGATCGTCGTCCTGGTGCTGATCATCCTGTTCATCCAGAAACGCCCGCGCGGTCTGTTCGCGCTCAAGGGCAGGTCGGTGGAAGCATGATCACGGGGCGCTTCTTTGCCGCCGGCGCCGACCGCCGCGTCGCCATCACCATCTTCATCTTGCTGGCGGTTGCAATCGTCGTGCCGCTGCTCAATCTTGCGGTCTCGCCGACAAGTGCGTTTTACGTGCCGTCCTATATCGTCGCGCTCACCGGCAAATATCTCTGCTATGCACTGCTCGCCTTGGCGCTCGATCTCGTCTGGGGCTATTGCGGCATCCTCTCGCTCGGCCACGGCGCCTTCTTCGCGCTCGGCGGCTATGCGATGGGCATGTATCTGATGCGCCAGATCGGCTCGCGCGGCGTCTACGGCAATCCGCTGCTGCCGGACTTCATGGTGTTCCTGAACTACAAGGAACTGCCGTGGTTCTGGTACGGTTTCGACCATTTCTGGTTTGCCGCGATCATGGTGCTTGCAGTACCCGGCCTGCTCGCCTTCGTCTTCGGCTGGTTTGCCTTCCGCAGCCGCGTCACCGGCGTCTATCTGTCGATCATCACCCAGGCGATGACCTATGCGCTGCTGCTTGCCTTTTTCCGAAACGACATGGGTTTCGGCGGCAATAACGGCCTGACCGACTTCAAGGATATTCTAGGCTTCAACGTGCAGGCCGACATGACACGCTCGGCGCTGTTCGCGGCTAGCGCCGTCATGCTGGCGCTCGCCGTCTTCGTCACCTGGGCAATCGTCGGTTCCAAATACGGCAAGCTTTTGATGGCGGTGCGCGACGCCGAAAGCCGCACGCGCTTTCTCGGCTGGCGGGCGGAGAACGTCAAACTGTTCGCCTTCACCGTGTCGGCGGTGATGGCCGGCATCGCCGGTGCGCTTTACGTACCGCAGGTCGGCATCATCAACCCTGGCGAATTCGAGCCGTCCAATTCGATCGAGGTGGTGGTGTGGGCGGCCGTCGGCGGGCGCGGCACCATCGTCGGGCCGATCATCGGCGCGCTTTTGGTCAATGCCGGTAAATCCTGGTTCACCGGCGTGCTGCCTGAATTCTGGTTGTTTGCGCTGGGCGGACTGTTTGTCGCCGTCACGCTGTTCCTGCCCAAGGGCATCATCGGCATGTGGGATTCCTGGCGCGGCAACGCCAAGGCGTTGCGGGCGGCCTCGGTTGCCGAGGAAGCCGGGATCGATCCCGATGCGCCGGTGCCGCCGAAAACCGACCGTTCGGCGGCGAGAAGGCCGGGCGACTGGTCGGCCTCCAGCGCCGAACCGCAGCCGGCGGAGTGATGGTCTGATGTCGAAGAGCAACACCATCCTCTATCTCGACGGCGTTTCGGTTTCCTTTGACGGTTTTCGCGCCATCAACAACCTTTCGCTGGTGCTCGACAAAGGCGAGATGCGGGCGATCATCGGCCCCAACGGCGCCGGAAAGACGACGATGATGGACATCGTCACCGGCAAGACGCGGCCCGATGCGGGCGAGGTTTTCTTCAACGGTGAGGTCGATCTGACCAAACACGACGAGGCCGAAATCGCCATGATGGGCATCGGCCGTAAATTCCAGAAGCCGACCGTCTTTGAAAGCCACACGATCGAGGACAATCTGATGCTGGCGCTGAAAGGCCCGCGCTCGATCTTCCCGGCACTGTTCCATCGTCGCTCGGCCGCGGAAGTGCGGCAGATCGACGACATCCTCGGCATCATCCGGCTTGGCGACAAGCGCGACGAACTCGCCGCCAATCTGAGCCACGGCCAAAAGCAATGGCTCGAGATCGGCATGCTTCTGGCGCAGGATCCGCTGCTGCTGCTGGTCGATGAGCCGGTTGCCGGCATGACCGACGCCGAGACCGAGGAAACCGCGCGGCTGCTCAGGGATATCGCGCGCGACCATTCGGTCATCGTCGTCGAGCACGACATGCATTTCGTGCGCGAGCTCGGCGTCAAGGTTACCTGCCTGCACGAAGGCTCGGTGCTTTCCGAGGGCAGCCTCGACTTCGTTTCGGCCGACGAGCGCGTCGTCGAAGTCTACCTGGGGAGATGATCATGGTCTGGCGCGTTCCGTTCCATCATTTCGACCTTGCGTTCTTCACGCGTTGGAGAAAGCGCTGACCATGCTCGAAGTCTCCAATGCCACGCTGCATTACGGCGCCGCTCAGGCGCTGCGCGGTGTCTCGCTGACAGCCCGCGCCGGCAAGATCACCTGCGTGCTCGGTCGCAACGGCGTCGGCAAGACCAGTTTGATGAGATCGATCGTCGGCCATCATCGGCTGACGAGCGGAAGCGTTGCCTTCGAGGGGAAGGCGCTCGACCGGAGCGCGGCGTATGATCGCGCCCGGTCGGGCATCGCATTCGTGCCGCAGGGCAGGGAGATATTTCCGCTGCTTACGGTGCGGGAAAACCTCGAATCTGGCTTCGCGCCGCTGAAGCGCGCCGACCGCAACATTCCCGGTCACGTCTTCGAATTGTTTCCGGTGCTGAAGCAGATGCTCGCGCGCCGAGGCGGTGATCTTTCCGGCGGCCAGCAGCAGCAGCTTGCCATCGGTAGGGCACTGGTGATGCGGCCTAAACTGCTGGTGCTCGACGAGCCGACCGAAGGCATCCAGCCGTCGATCATCAAGGATATCGGCCGCGCCATCCGCTATCTGCGCGACCAGGCCGGCATCCCCGTGCTCCTGGTCGAACAGTATCTCGACTTCTGCCGGGAATTGGCCGACGAGGTCAACATCATGGACCGTGGCCAGATCGTTCATACCGGCTCGGCCGAGGATCTCGACCGGGCGGACGTCCGCAAATTCCTGACCGTCTGAATTCTTATTGATTCTATTACTTTGCAACTCTGGCGCGCTGCAGATTGCGTGCTAGATTTTGCTTGGCCTTGGTGAGTCGGCCGCTTTCCGTACCAGTTTCAACTTGGCAGATCAGGGGAAGGCGCGGATGCGTCGGCACGCTTGCGCGCAAGCCCTTCCCTTCGAGCGATCTGTTGTCGTCCAACATTTCGGGTGCTTGGGAGCCAGGGCCAGTCAATGGAGTGCTATGTCGAGGACTACCAGAAACGACGGCTCACGGAGCGCGTCGACATCCTGACAGCCATCAACATTCTGAAATCGCAGGGGTATGACCACGACGAACTCATCGCGGAGATCACCAAGGTCTTCTATGTCGATCTCGATGCCTTTAACGAGATCGTCAGGGTTGATCGGCGTCCGGACGAACGCGCCGCATAGCCGGTAGTTTAGGACCAAGCCACGCGGACCACCGACAGCGGGCGTCAGCCTGCGACCCGCTTCATCAGGGCGATGGCGCCGAATGGAGCGCGGACCTTGCCCTCTGTGATGAAGTAGACGAACACATCGCGTGGCTTGACCGGCGCGTCGGTTGAAGGATCGGCACGCGAGAGGTCGGCCGGCACCTTGCCTTCCGCCCAGGTTTTTGCGCGCGCCGCCCATTCGTCGAGCGCCTTTGGCGTGTAGCAATCGGGATTGTCGTCGTTCCCGGTCTGCAGCCGCGCATAGATGAAATCGCCGGTAACGTCGGCAATCCCCGGATATTTGGCGTGGTCGGCATAGACGATGGCGGCCTTGTGCTTTCGCGCCAAGGCGGCGAACTCCGGCACGACGAAGCTGTCGTTGCGCACCTCGACCGCGTGGCGCAACGCAACGCCGTCCTGCTTTTCCGGCAACAGCTTGAGGAAGGCCTCGAAATCGTCCGGGTCGAATTTCTTGGTCGGCGCGAACTGCCACAGGATCGGCCCGAGCTTGTCGCCAAGTGCCGCGACGCCCGACCCGAGGAAGCGCATGATCGATTCCCCGGCCTCGCCGAGCACGCGGCGGTTGGTGACGAAGCGGTTGCCCTTCAGCGAATAGACGAAACCATCCGGCGCGTCGTTGGCCCATTTGACGAAGGTCGGCTCCTTGAAGCTCGAATAATAGGTGCCGTTGACCTCGATAGTGGGAACCTGCCGGCTGGCATAATGCAGTTGCTTGGCCTTCGACAATTTGTCCGGGTAGAAGGACGTGTCCCACGGCTCGAAGGTCCAGCCGCCCATGCCGGCGCGGATTGTTCCTGATTGAGTCATGGTCGTCCTCCCGGTTTGCAGAAAAGGATCACGCGATGGCGGTCGTCTCGACGGCTTTCGCCATGTCGACGACTGTCCATCCTGGCCGATATGGATTGGGCCGGCGACCCGTTTCGCGAAAGCCGTAGGCCTTATACAACGAAACGTTCCGTTCCATTCTGGCATTGGTGTAGAGTCGGATTTCAGGCAAGCTCCACAGGCGCGTCTGTTGCTCGGCCCAGTCGAGCAGCCCGATGCCGAAACCCTTGCCCTGAAAGGCGGGCGCAACGGCGACGCTGAAGATCATTGTATGGTCCGCATGTCGTTCGAGAACGATCAAGCCGGCCGGCTGTCCGTTCTGCTCCGAAAGCCAGACCTCGCCGCGTTCTATGCGCGGCGCGTAGTCCTCGGTGACAGGGATCGGCGGTGCGCCGAGCAGGGCAGTGTAGGGCGCGTAGGCGTCGGTGGTGAGCGAGATCACCATGGGGAGATCATCGGCCCGAGCGGCTCTCATGATCAAAACTGGCCCGCGCCGGCAGCGGCCGCAATCACCTTGTCCATGCCGGCCGCTATCGCGGCGACGGCATTGCGACTGGCGTCGCCCAAGCCGTGGCGCTCGGCGAGCCAGTGTGCGTCATTGTAGGAAAGCCAGATCCTGCCTTGCTCGTCCTCCCAAGCCAGTGCCTTGACCGGCAGATCGATGCCGGCAAGCTGCCGGTCCTGCATCAGTGGCGTACCGCCTTTCGGATTGCCGAAAATCAGGAGCTGGGTTGGACGCAGTGATGTTTCGACGCTGCGCGCACCAGCGGCGTGATCAATGCGGGCGAAGACCAACAATCCTGCACGTTCGACAGTTTCGACCAGGCGATCGATGGTTTCGGTCACGCCGAAGCGGCTTTGGACCGTGATGAGACCGTTCTTTGCCATCACTCCGCCGCTTCGCGCTTGCCTCCAGGGCGCCGCTCCAGCAATTCCCTCAGGAACTGCCCGGTATAGCTGCGTTTTTCGCGGACGATGTCCTCCGGCGTGCCGGACGCCACCAGCTCGCCGCCGCCGTCACCACCTTCGGGGCCAAGATCGAGAACCCAGTCAGCGGTCTTGATCACCTCTAGATTGTGCTCGATGACGACGACCGTGTTGCCCTGGTCGACCAGCTCGTGCAGCACTTCAAGCAACTTGGCGACGTCGTGGAAATGCAGGCCGGTGGTTGGCTCATCGAGAATGTAGAGCGTCTTGCCGGTCGCCTTGCGCGACAGTTCCTTGGCAAGCTTGATGCGCTGCGCCTCGCCGCCCGACAAGGTCGTTGCCTGCTGGCCAACATGGATGTAGCCGAGGCCGACCCGTTTCAGCGTCTCCAGCTTGTCGCGCACGCCTGGCACGGCGGCGAAGAAATCGACGCCTTCCTCGACCGTCATGTCGAGAACGTCGGCGATCGACTTGCCCTTGAACAGGACGTCCAGTGTTTCGCGGTTGTAACGCTTGCCGTGGCAGACGTCGCAGGTGACGTAGACGTCGGGCAGGAAGTGCATCTCGATTTTGATGACGCCGTCGCCCTGGCAGGCCTCGCAGCGGCCGCCCTTGACGTTGAACGAGAAGCGGCCCGGCTGGTAGCCGCGCGCCTTGGCCTCCGGCAAGCCGGCGAACCAGTCGCGGATCGGCGTGAAGGCGCCGGTATAGGTGGCGGGGTTGGAGCGCGGGGTGCGCCCGATCGGCGACTGGTCGATGTCGATGACCTTGTCGAGGAATTCCAGCCCCTCGATGCGGTCGTGCTCGGCCGGATGCTCGCGCGAGCCCATGATGCGGCGCGACGCCGCCTTGAACAGGGTCTCGATCAGGAAGGTCGACTTGCCGCCGCCGGACACGCCGGTGACGGCGGTAAACGTGCCGAGCGGGATTTCGGCGGTGACGTTCTTCAGATTGTTGCCGCGCGCGCCGACGACCTTCAGCCGGCGGTTCTTCTTGGCCTCGCGCCGCACTGCCGGCGTCGCCACTTCGAGCTCGCCCGACAGATATTTGCCGGTGATCGAAGCGGGCGTCGCCATGATCTGCTGCGGCGTGCCCTGGGCGATGATGTGGCCGCCATGAATGCCGGCGGCCGGGCCGATATCGACGACATAGTCGGCGTGCAGGATGGCGTCCTCGTCATGCTCGACGACAATCACTGTGTTGCCGATGTCGCGCAGATGCTTCAGCGTATCGAGCAGGCGGGCATTGTCGCGCTGGTGCAGACCGATCGACGGCTCGTCCAGCACGTAAAGTACGCCGGTCAGGCCGGAGCCGATCTGCGAGGCAAGACGGATGCGCTGGCTCTCGCCGCCTGACAGCGTGCCGGAGTTGCGCGACAGCGTCAGATAATCGAGCCCGACATCGTTGAGGAAGCGCAGCCGCTCGCGGATTTCCTTGAGCACGCGCACCGCAATCTCGTTCTGCTTGTCGTTGAGCGAAGCGGGCAGATCGGTGAACCACTGGTCGGCCTTGCGGATCGACAGCTCGGTGACCTCGCCAATGTGCTTGCCGGCGATCTTGACCGCGAGCGCCTCGGGCTTCAGCCGATAGCCGCGGCAGGCCGGGCAGGGCGTGGCCGACATGAAGCGCTCGATCTCCTCGCGCATCCAGGCGGATTCGGTTTCCTTCCAGCGGCGCTCGAGGTTGGGGATGACGCCCTCGAAGGTCTTGGTCGTCTTGTAGGAGCGCAGGCCGTCATCGTAGTGGAAGGTGATTTCGCGCTCGCCGGTGCCGTGCAGGATGGCTTGCTTTGCCTCTTCGCTCAGATCCTTGAACTTGTCGCCGAGCTTGAAGCCGTAGGCAACGCCCAGCGCTTCCAGCGTTTGCGTATAATAGGGCGACGTCGATTTCGCCCAAGGGCTGACGGCGCCGGCGCGCAGCGAGACATTCTCGTCGGGCACGACCAGGCTGGCGTCGATGGCGCGTTGGCTGCCGAGCCCATCGCAGGTCGGGCAGGCGCCGAACGGATTGTTGAAGGAGAACAGCCTGGGCTCGATCTCGGGAATGGTGAAACCGGATACCGGGCAGGCGAACTTTTCCGAGAACAGCATGCGTTCATGCGTCTCGTTCTTCGATTTGTTGACCGAATCCTCGCCGGTCTGGCTGGCGTCGAGCGGCCTGTCGGCAAATTCCGCTACCGCCAGTCCGTCTGCAAGTTTCAGCGCGGTCTCGATGGAATCGGCGAGCCGCGTCGCCAGATCGCCGCGCACGACGATGCGGTCGACGACAACGTCGATGTCATGCTTGTATTTCTTGTCGAGCGCGGGCACGTCGGCGATCTCGTAGAAGACGCCATCGACCTTGACGCGCTGAAAACCCTTCTTCTGCAGCTCCAGCAGTTCCTTGCGGTACTCGCCTTTGCGGCCGCGCACCATCGGCGCCAGGATGAACAGCCGGGTGCCTTCCTCGACTGCAAGCACCCGGTCGACCATCTGCGAGACCGTCTGGCTCTCGATCGGCAGGCCGGTGGCCGGCGAATAGGGTACACCGACGCGGGCGAACAAAAGCCGCATATAATCGTAGATCTCGGTGACGGTGCCGACAGTCGAACGTGGGTTCTTCGAGGTGGTCTTCTGCTCGATGGAGATGGCTGGCGACAGGCCGTCGATCTGGTCGACGTCCGGCTTCTGCATCATTTCGAGGAATTGTCGTGCATAGGCCGAAAGGCTCTCGACATAGCGGCGCTGGCCCTCGGCATAGATCGTGTCGAAGGCAAGCGACGACTTGCCCGACCCCGACAGACCGGTCATGACGATCAGGCTGTCACGCGGCAGGTCGAGATCGACATTCTTCAGATTGTGTTCGCGTGCCCCGCGAATGGAGAGATATTTATGGTCGGCCATCGCCGGTCGCCGCCTCAGAATCTGGAATTCGTGGGATGGGCGGGTTTTCCCGACCATCCCCTATGTAGGTAATTTCGCCGCCTTTTCGAGAGACGCCACAACTCTCGACCAAAGCGTTTAACCGCCTTTCGCGCGAACGGGCAAGCGGAAAGAACAAAGGCCGAACACGCTCCTGACAAAAGCTGCCCGTGCGGCTGGGTTCACCCGGGGTTCACAAAGCGTCTCGCGATCACATTTTTCGGTAATCGGCCATTCAAGGTTGACGTCCATCTGTCACGGGGGCAGACTCCAAACGTCAACGAAGCCGGCCGTCTTTCGATGGCCTCGCGGCCTGGGGCTAGCCTGCGAGACGCCGCGGGTTATGCGATGAGCGCTTCGACGACGACAGTCGCAACGAACAGAAGGAGAGCAGAGGCATGACTCCACCGGACAGTTCCTTGAGGCTCCACGTGTCGCTGGAGCCGCGGCAGGTATAAGTGGCTAGGCCAGGCATTTGCGCTACCTGCCAACGTTGACCTGCCGATCCCCACAACAATCAGAGACTGCTAGTCGGATCGTCGGCTGAACGCCGCGAAGCATCCGAAATAAAAAGCCGGCAGTACACTCCCGGCAATTTGGATTTTAGATCCAAGAAGCCCCGTCAATTGCACAAGCAATGACGGGGCTGTTCGTTTGAAGCGCACATTTGTGGTGCATGCCAGGCGAACTTACCGGCTGGGGGGCCTGATCCCGCCGGTAGCGACATCGATGGTTATGCTGCCGGAAATCCGAACGTCGGTATCGCCGATCTTGAACGTGCCGTTGCCGCTGCTTGGAACCGCGTCGTCGGGCTCAGGCTGCGGCGCTGGCTCGGCGATGCGATAGTCGCTGGTCACGCCGGGCAGGGCGCCCTTTTGCGAAGACGTCGAATTATCTTGGGCAAATGCCATGTCCACCAGCATGTTCGTGCCGGCCACAGTAGCGGTAGCAAGGCATAACAGGCTGGACGAACGGCTGGCGGTCATCCCCGGACTATAGTGCCGTGATGGCGGCAAGACCAGACCGATGGCGCTGAAGTTGCGGGCGCTCAATCGCCTCGGTTGCGTCCGCCGGCCCAACTCGTTCATGCGGCCTGCTTGCGAGTGTCGAAAACATGGTCGACGAGTCCCCAATCCTTGGCCTCCTGGGCGGTCATGAAAAAGTCGCGGTCGAGCGTGCGTTCCACTTCTTCGTAGGTGCGGCCGCAATGGTGGGCGTAAAGATCGGTCATGCGCCGCTTGGTGCGAAGGATGCCCTCGGCATGGCGCTGGATATCGGAGGCTTGGCCCTGGAAACCGCCGAGAGGCTGATGCAGCACGATGCTGGTGTTGGGTAGCGCGATACGCCGCCCTGGCGTGCCCGCCATCAGGAGAAACGAGGCCATCGAGGCGGCGAAGCCCATACAAACGGTGGAGACCGGGCAGCTGATATACTGCATCGTATCGTAGATGGCGAAACCGCTGGTCACCACGCCACCCGGCGAGTTGATGTAGAGCGAGACCTCCTTGTCGGGATTGTCGGATTCCAGCGACAGAAGCTGGGCGCAGACCAGCGCCGAGGTGCCGTCGTCGATCGGCCCGTTGATGAAGACGATGCGCTCGCGCAGCAGCCGCGAAAATATATCGAAGGCACGTTCGCCGCGACTCGATTGCTCGATCACCATCGGCACCAAATTGGCAAGGCCGCTCATCGTTATCTCCTTTGACGGTCGTCGTTCAGGCCGCGCGCATAAAGAGGCGCGGGGTGTTTGCGGCGATCTGCTTGTACTTGGGAGTACGCGCTTCAAACGAAAGTCGGCAACCGGCGCCTGCCATCGCGATCTCCGGCACTGCTGCCCGAGCAAAACCATCATGGACGATGCGCAGATGCGTGCCGCCGGAAACGGTGCGGTCGAGCGTAAAGGTGACGATGCTGTCCACTGGGCTATCGTTCATTGGGCTTTCCACCGGGCTACCGGGCGGCACCTGCGTATCGCCGGGCGCCGGCCGCTCCCGCCAGGAATAGCGCAGCAGCCGTCCGGGATCCGCGTCGAGGATTTCGCACTCGATCGGCGCATTCGGCGCTTTAAAGGCAAAACGGTTGCCGATTTCGGGCTTGATGTCGTTCGGCATCATCCAGGCCGCGAGCAGGTCCGGCACCGTCAGCGCCCGCCACACCTTTTCCGGCGGTTCGGGCAGCTCGCACTCGAACTCGATCTTGTCTGCGGCCATTTCGGCGCGTTCTTTGCCTCGGCTGGTCATTGGTCCATGTCCTTCAAAACCGTCTTGAGCCTTTCGATGCGCTCTGGCCAGAACGCACGGTAGCGTTCGATCCAGCCGAGCAGTGGCGCAAGCCCCTTCGGATCGACGCGGTAATAGGCGTTGCGACCGGCCCGGCGCTCGACCACGAGGCCGGCGCCGCGCAGCACTGCGAGATGTTGCGATACCGCCGGCTGCGATACCGGTATGCCAGTGCGCAGTTCCGACACCGTCATCTCGCCGTCGGCGAGCCGCTCATAGACGGCGCGACGCGTTGGATCCGCCAGTGCCCGAAAAATGTCTGCTTCGATCATGTCGAAAGCATAAGTCAATACTTATCGGTTTGGCAAGCCGTGTTTTTTAAGACAGGCGGTGTTTTTTAAGACAGGCGAGGTTTTACAAACTCGCTGGAAGCCAGCGTCTCACCATGTCGGGGGATCCGTTGAACGTCGCCTCGAAAACTGGTGACGCGAGCACAGCATGAATATGAAGCAATTCGGAGCCGACGTTTCGGAAGCCATGTTGCCTGTGCGCGGCAACAACTAGCGACTGTCCGGCAGTCAAGACGAGATGCTCGTCATCGATCCACATCTCGGCTCTGCCAGCGATGACGGTAAGCACTTCCTCGACCGGGTGCCAATGTGTCGGGGCGCCAACCGCGGGTTCGACCCATTGTTCGAATATGCAAAGTTGAGTTGCGCCGTTGCAGGCCGAGACATGCATGCGGGTCTTTACTCCCGTCCGCCACTCTTCTTGCGGCTGATCGTCATGCGCAACCATCTTCATTGAGTTCGCCTCGATCCCATGGTCTGTGGAAATTCGACGCCAAGACACTACTTCTTACTGACAACTATTGACAGTGCAGGGCCTCTCCTATAGAACGAAAAGAGAACAAAAACGTTGTGGGAAAAGGCAGCGACGGCAGGCAGGGATTGTCCATAGCCTGTAAGGTGCGGCGACAAAAATCTGGTTTCGGATGAGCGCGGAGAAGTATCATGGCGGGTAGTGTCAACAAGGTCATTCTGGTGGGCAACCTCGGGGCGGACCCTGAAATCCGCCGCCTGAATTCGGGTGACCCGGTCGTCAACATCCGCATCGCGACGTCGGAAAGCTGGCGCGACAAGACGTCCGGAGAGCGCAAGGAAAAGACCGAGTGGCACAATGTCGTGATCTTCAACGACCAGATCGCCAAGGTGGCCGAGCAGTATCTGAAGAAGGGCATGAAGGTCTATGTCGAGGGCCAGCTGCAGACGCGCAAATGGCAGGACCAGACCGGCAATGACCGCTATACGACCGAAATCGTGTTGCAGAAATTCCGCGGCGAGCTGCAGATGCTCGATGCGCGGGGTGAGGGCGGCGGCCAGGTCGGCAACTATGCCGGTGGTGGTGCGAGCCGCGGTTCCGATTTCGGCCAGTCCGGCCCGGGCGAAAGTTTCAATCGTGGTGGCGCCAACAAGGGCGGCGGCGGTGGTTCGTCGCGCGAGCTGGACGACGAAATCCCGTTCTGATTTCTCGGGGCGGACTGCCCTTGCGGCGAAAAGCGCCGGCACCTTGGCCACGAAATGGCGTCCCGAAAATCTGTCTTGGATTTTCGGGACGTTGTGCGTTTGAGCGGTGAAAGGACGTATCAGGTGAAGGCAAGGGTCAAATGGGTCGAGGAGCGCACTTTCGTCGGCGAGTCCGCCAGTGGGCACAAGCTGGTGCTAGGCACTGCGTTCGGGCCGGAGGGCAAGACGCCGGGGCCGAGCCCAATGGAACTGATGCTGATCGGCACTGGCGGCTGCTCGGCCTATGACGTGGTCCATATCCTCGAAAAGGGGCGCGAGGCGGTCGAAGATTGCGTGGTCGAACTCGATGCCGACCGTGCAGAAGCCGATCCCAGGGTGTTCACCCGCATTCACATGCATTTTGTCGTCAAGGGCCGGGCGCTATCACACGACAAGGTGAAGCGGGCGATCGGGCTTTCGATCGAGAAATACTGCTCGGCCTCGGCAATGATGGCCAAGACTGCCGAGATTACCCACGACTTCGAAGTCATTGAAACGACAGCGAAGTAGGGCTGTTCCTACGTCGCCATCAGCGCCTTGATGCCGTCGGCGACGAACTGTACGGCGAGCGCCGCCAGGATGACGCCGAGCAGCCTTGTCAGGATCGAACGGCCGGTTTGGCCGAGGATACGGTCGATGCGCTCTGACAGCACGAACACCAGGTAGGTGATGACGAGGCAGATGGCGATGATGCCGACAAGCGCTATCTGCGCGCCCAAACCCTGAAACGAGCTTGAGAGCAGGACGGTCGCCGAAATCGCGCCGGGACCGGCAATAAGCGGGATCGCCAGCGGAAAGGCGGCGATGTTGTGGATCATGTCCCTGGTGATGGCGACGTCGCCGATCTTCTCCTTGCGGTCCTGCCGGCGCTCGAACACCATTTCGAAGGCGATGAAGAACAGCAGAAAGCCGCCGGCGACGCGGAAGGCCGGCAGAGTGATGCCGAAGACTGACAGGATCGACGCGCCGGCGATTGCGAACAACGCCATTACCAGGAAGGCGATGACCGAGGCGCGCACGGAGACCTGGTTGCGCTCCTCGCGGTTCATGCCGCGGGTCACGGCGAGGAAGAGCGGCGCCAGGCCGGGCGGATCGATCGTCACCAGTATGGTGACGAAGGCGTTGAACAGGCTGTCGAAGCTCGGCATGCTGACCCTCCCCGCCGGCAAAGCCGGATAACGGGATTGGTAGAGCAAAGCGGAGCCAGTGGAAACGGTGCGGATCAGGGGCTGTCGGCCCGGCGCGCCAGAAACTCGACTTCGAGACGCCAGGTGGCGCCGTCGTCCTGTGAGCGTTCGCCCAGCCAGCGGAACGAATTTTCGGTGATGCGCGAAAAGCTCCAGCGCACAGCAGATCCGGTGCCGTCTGCGCCTTGCTGGATGATGGTGTCGCCCTCGGCACGGCCGAGCTGGCGGCTGTAGTACTGATTGCGCGGATCGCTCCAGAAGATGTGCCAGGCGTCAACGCCGGGATCGTAGACGCGCAACGTCGTGCCATAGAAGGTCCATTTGCCGAGCGAGGGCGAGGGGCCGGCGTCACGGGCAGGCAGGATCCATACGTCCTGGATCGCGCGGCCTTCGAGCACCCAGCCGAAATGCACTTCGCCGCGCCCGGTCAGCACCTGACCGTCCTCGAGGTGGCGCGTGGCGTCGAACGTCCAGGCGCCGACGAAGCGGCCATAAAGATTCAGTTTCTCGGCAAGGGCCGGTACGGGCCCATCGCTGTGCAGGGCCTTGGCAAAGGAATTGGACATGGCTTCGCTCTCATCTTGTCAGGAGACCGGCAAGCATAGAGGCCGACAGGGGTTCTGCGCTTGGGAAAAGTTGCTATGTTTCGGCGATGACGACGAGCGCGCACAGGCTGGCGTCGGGCCGAGGCTGGCAGGTGTCGGATGTCATCTGCACCGCCAGCGCCGCCGACAGGCCATTCGAGGAGGAGCATCGGGATTTCTGCGTTGCCGCCGTAACCAATGGCACCTTCCGCTATCGTGCGCGCGAGGGCACGGCGATGCTGGCGCCGGGCGCGCTCCTGCTCGGCAATCCCGGCACATGCTATGAATGCGGTCACGAGCATGGCGCCGGCGACCGCTGCCTCTCCTTCCATTTCGGACCGGCCTATATGGAGCGGATCGTCGCCGCCGTGCCGGGCGCCAAGACGCTCGATTTCGGCACGCCGCGCCTGCCGCCCTTGCCGGCGCTGGTGCCGCTGCTTGCCGAAGCGGAGGCGGCGCGCGAGATGGCCGACACCGGCGCGTTCGAGGAACTCGCCCTGCGCATTGCCGGTGCCGCGGTAACAGCGGCTTGCAGCGCTACGGATCGGGGACGGACGCCGAGCCGCCGTGACCAGAAGCGTGTCGCCGAAGCGGTGCGGCGCATCGAAGTCGATGCGGACCGGCCGATCTCGCTTGCCGAACTCGCCGACGAGACCGCCACCAGCCCTTACCATTTCCTGCGCACCTTCCGGCACGTTGCCGGTATGACGCCCTACCAATTCCTGCTGAGAGCGCGGCTGCACAGGGCAGCCGTGCGGCTGCGGACGTCGGATCAGACGATTTCGGCGATTGCCTTTTCGGCGGGATTCAACGATCTATCAACCTTCAATCGCCGTTTCCGGCGGCTGATGGGCGAGGCGCCGGGTACTTATCGCGCCCGCCGGCGACGCCCGTGAAAGGGTGCACGGCCATATCGTCGCAATTGGTTTATCCTTTTGAATTTGCCGCTAAAAACCACACTGGAAAACTGCCGCGATTGTTGGAGTTTCAGGCTGGCTTCCTATATAAGCACCAAGTGATTCCTGATTAGATTGTGATCCGATTTGACCGACCAAAAGACACCGCGCGGCGCCGACGGCGGCCCCACCGGCATCGAGCCGATATCCATCATCGAGGAGATGCAGCGCTCCTATCTCGATTACGCCATGAGCGTGATCGTCAGCCGCGCGCTGCCGGACGTGCGCGACGGCCTCAAGCCGGTGCATCGCCGCATCCTCTACGCCGCCTATGAGAGCGGCTATCACTGGAACCGCAAATATGTGAAATCGGCACGCCCGGTCGCCGACGTGATGGGTAAATACCATCCGCACGGCGACGCGTCGATCTACGACGCTTTGGTGCGCATGGCGCAGGACTGGTCGCTGCGCGTGCCGCTGATTGACGGGCAGGGCAATTTCGGCTCGATCGACGGCGATCCGCCGGCGGCGATGCGCTACACGGAATCGCGGCTGACCAAGGTCGCGCATGAGTTGCTGGAAGACATCGACAAGGACACCGTCGATTTCCAGGACACTTACGATGCGTCGGGCAGCGAACCGAAAGTCCTGCCGGCGCGCTTTCCGAACCTGCTGGTCAACGGCTCCGGCGGCATCGCCGTCGGCATGGCCACCAACATCCCGCCGCACAATCTGGGCGAGGTCTGCAACGGCGCCATTGCCCTCATTGACAACCCAGCGATCGACCTTCCGGCGCTGATGGAGATCATTCCGGGACCGGATTTCCCGACCGGCGGCATCGTGCTTGGCCGTTCCGGCATCTACAGCGCCTATTCGACCGGCCGCGGCTCCATCGTCATGCGCGGCCGCGTCAACATCGAGGCGCGCGGCAACGACCGTGAATCGATCGTCATCACCGAGGTTCCCTATCAGGTGAACAAAGCATCGATGATCGAGAAGATGGCCGAACTGGTGCGCGACAAGCGCATCGAGGGCATTTCCGACATTCGCGATGAGAGCGACCGCCAGGGTTACCGCGTCGTCATCGAACTGAAGCGCGACGCCGTCGCCGACGTCATCCTCAACCAGCTTTACCGCTTCACTCCGCTGCAGACGTCCTTCGGTGCCAATATGGTGGCGCTGAACGGCGGCAAGCCGGAATTGCTGACGCTCACCGACATGCTGAAGGCGTTCGTCGCCTTCCGCGAGGAGGTGATCAGCCGGCGCACGAAATTCCTGCTGCGCAAGGCGCGCGACCGCGCCCATGTGCTGGTCGGCCTTGCCATCGCGGTTGCCAATATCGATGAAGTCATCAAGCTGATCCGCAGCGCTCCGGACCCGCAGACGGCGCGCGAGCAGTTGATGGAGCGACGCTGGCCTTCGGGCGACGTGGAATCGCTGATTCTTCTGATCGACGACCCGCGCCATCGCATCAACGAGGACGGTACCTACAATCTCTCCGAGGAGCAGGCGCGCGCCATCCTCGAACTGCGCCTGCAGCGCCTGACCGCGCTCGGCCGCGATGAGATCGCCGACGAGCTGAACACGATCGGCGACGAGATCAAGGACTACCTGGACATCCTGTCGTCCCGCGCCCGCGTCCAGCAGATCGTCAAGGACGAGCTCATCGCCGTGCGCGACGAGTTCGGCACGCCGCGCCGCACCGAGCTCGCCGAGGGCGGGGCGGACATGGAAGACGAGGACCTGATCCAGCGCGAGGACATGGTCGTCACGGTCAGCCATTCTGGCTACATCAAGCGCGTGCCGCTGTCGCTCTACCGGGCGCAGCGCCGCGGCGGCAAGGGCCGCTCCGGCATGTCGACCAAGGAAGAGGATTTCGTCACCCGGCTGTTCGTCGCCAACACGCACACGCCGGTGCTGTTCTTCTCTTCGCGTGGCATCGTCTACAAGGAAAAGGTCTGGCGCCTGCCGATCGGCAACCCGCAATCGCGCGGCAAGGCGCTGATCAATATGCTGCCGCTCGAACAGGGCGAGCGCATCACCACGATCATGCCGCTGCCGGAGGATGAGACGAGTTGGGGCGAGCTCGACGTCATGTTTGCCACCACGCGTGGCACCGTGCGTCGCAACAAGCTGTCGGACTTCGTCCAGGTCAACCGCAACGGCAAGATCGCCATGAAGCTGGACGAGGAAGGCGACGAGATCCTTGGCGTCGAGACCTGCACCGACAATGACGACGTGCTTTTGACGGCAAGTTCCGGCCAGTGCATCCGCTTTCCGGTCAGCCACGTACGCGTCTTCCAGAGCCGCAATTCGGTCGGCGTGCGCGGCATTGCGATGGCCGATGGCGACCGGGTGATCTCGATGGCGGTAATCGAGCACGTCGATGCGCCGCCGGCGGAGCGTGCCGCCTATCTCAAGCGGGTGGTGGCTGAACGCCGGCTCGCCGCCGACATCGCCGCCAGTGAGGAGGAAGAAATCCAGCTTACCAACGAAGAGGTCGGCGAAGAGGCGGAGCTTTCGGACGAGCGCTACGAATTCCTCAAGGCACACGAGCAGTTCGTGCTGACGGTGACGGAATATGGCTACGGCAAGCGTTCGTCGTCGTACGATTTCCGCCTGACCGGTCGCGGCGGCAAGGGTATCCGCGCCACCGACGTTTCGAAAACGGCCGAAATCGGCCGTCTGGTGGCGACCTTCCCGGTCGGCAATGACGATCAGATCATGCTGGTTTCGGATGGCGGCACCGTCATTCGCGTCCCGGTCAACGGCATTCGTTTCGCCAGCCGCGCCACCAAGGGCGTTACGATCTTCAACACCGCAGAGGGCGAGAAGGTCGTTTCGGTGGAGCGGATTTCGGAGCCGCAGGCGGACGAAGAGATCGAAGAGAGTGTCGAGGCTGAAAGCGGCGCTGCTACCGAAGGTGGGGATGACAACAACAACGTCGAGTGAGTTGCCACGACGCCGCCAGACCGATAGGTCGGTCCGGCGTTGTCAACAAACACTCTAGAAATGCCGATAAGGCCTACGGATGCCGAAGCCTTCGAACCGTTTGGTACTGGCCTTGGCGCGGATGCGCTGTGCCTCCTGATGCAACCCGAATACGGTAGCGATCAGCATGGCGACGGTCATTGCGGTGGCAAGCATGTAGATCAGCATGTGCGTGTTCTCCTGCGCCTAACAACGAGCAGGTGGGTGTTTGGTTTCATCTTTTGCAGCTGCAACTTAGTGAACACTGCGTGAAGCCGTTGTGAGCGGCACATTCATCTGTCGTTCACGTCGGCCAAAAGGTTCATGGGGCGGGTCTGTCGATCGGATTTGCCTTTAGGGGAGAGGCTCGCTAGAAGCACCTGCCATGACCGAACGCATCGCCCTTTATGCTGGCTCTTTCGACCCGCTGACCAACGGGCATCTCGACGTGCTGAAGGCATCGCTGGCCGTGGCGGATACAATCTATGCGGCGATCGGCACCCATCCCGGCAAGAAGCCGTTGTTTTCCTTGGAAGAACGGGTTGGCCTGATCGAAACGGCCGCAAAGGCGGAATTCGGCAGCGACGGTGCGCGTATCAAAGTGGTCGCCTTCGACGGGCTGGTCATCGATGCGGCCAGGAAGCATGGCGCCTCGATCATGATCCGCGGCCTGCGCGACGGCACCGATCTTGACTATGAGATGCAGATGGCCGGCATGAACGAGACCATGGCGCCGGAGCTGCAGACGGTGTTCCTGCCCGCCAGCCCCTCGGTGCGCACCATTACCGCCACACTTGTGCGCCAGATAGCTTCGATGGGAGGCGACATCCGCCCCTTCGTGCCGACGGCCGTGGCCGGCGCGCTCGCCGCCAAATTCGCGAAATAAATGCATGTCACCCAAAAGTGGAACCCGGCTTTGGGTAACGACATGCATGAACGAAGATATTCGGAGAAAGATCCCATGCAGCTGAAAAAGCTTGCCTTCTTGCTTGCCGTGTTTGCCGGTCTTGTGACCGCATCCGTGTCGGCCTTTGCCGCTGATCCGGAAAACACTATGATCGTAACGCTGAAGGACGGCGACGTGACCATCGCGCTGAGGCCCGACCTTGCGCCGAAACACGTCGCGCAGATCAAAAAGCTGGTGCGCCAGGGCGCCTACGACAACGTCGCCTTTCACCGCGTCATCGACGGCTTCATGGCGCAGACCGGCGACGTCAAGTTCGGCAACATGAAGAGCGGCTTCAATGCCGACGCTGTCGGCACCGGCGGCTCCGATCTTCCTGACCTGCCGGCCGAATTCTCCAGTACCGAGCACTACCAGCGCGGCGTGGTCGGCATGGCCCGCTCCGACGATCCGAATTCCGCCAATTCGCAATTCTTCATCATGTTCGCGCCGGCACCGCCGCTCGATGGCCAGTACACCATCGTTGGCAATGTCGTCAGCGGCATGGAGCTGGTGGACCACATCAAGAAAGGCGACGAGGCGCAGAACGGGACGGTGACCGATCCCGATCGCATGATCAAGGTGCGCATCGCCGCCGACGGCAAGTAAACCCAAGTTTCAAAAGGATATTTCTGACATGGCCGAAATCAAGGACCGCGAGAACGCGCTTATCATGGACACGACCAAGGGCAAGGTCGTCATCGAATTGTTTCCAGATCTGGCGCCCGGCCATGTCGGCCGTATCAAGGAGCTAGCACGCGAAGGCGCCTATGACGGCGTGGTCTTCCACCGCGTCATCGACGGCTTCATGGCGCAGACCGGCGACGTGAAGTTCGGCAATTCCAACAAGCCGTCTTTCGCGCCGTCGCGCGCCGGCACTGGCGGTTCCGACAAGCCCGATCTGAAGGCCGAGTTCTCCAACGCCAACCATGGCCGCGGCACCTGTTCGATGGCGCGCTCGCAAAACCCGAACTCGGCCAATTCGCAGTTCTTCATCTGCTTCGACGACGCCGCCTTCCTCAACCGCCAGTACACTGTATGGGGCCAGGTCATCGAAGGCATGGACAATGTCGACAAGATCAAGCGCGGCGAACCGGTGCAGGACCCCGACAAGATCGTATCGCTCAAGGTTGCGGCCGACGTGAAGTGACCAGCCGGGCTGTCGCGGCCATCGCACTTGTGCTCGTCGCGGCGGCCACTCCGGCGCTGGCGACGGAATCGATCGTTTGCAGCGCCGACGGCGGCGCGGCATCGATTGATGTTTTGATGGGACACACGGCCGTCATTGCGGTGGCGCGGGTGTGGCTGGATGCCGGCGGCAAGACATGGACCACGGACGGCCAGCCAGGCTCAGCGAAAGTCATCGTTGGACAGGCATTCGAAGACGACGAGCGCATGCTGATCGATCTCACTGATGAGGGCCTCAGCTCGATCGTCGCCAAATTGCGGCTGGTCAAGGCCAGCGAGCAGTCCAGTTTCGCGATGGGCGGTACGCTGAGCATAGACAGTGTCGGTGCCTGGGCGGTGACCTGCCCGGAACCTTGAGGCGGGGTTTTCTTGCGCGTCGACCTTTTCGACTTCGATCTGCCGGAAGAACGCATCGCGCTTCGCCCAGCCGAGCCGCGCGACAGCGCCAGGATGCTGGTGGTCAGGCCGGGTGAGGGGCTCGAAGACCGGACGGTGCGCGACCTGCCGGCCCTGCTCAAGGCTGGTGATGTGCTGGTCTTCAACGACACCAAGGTCATTCCGGCACAATTGAAGGGCATCAGGCGGCGCGGCGAAGCAGCAGCGCAGGTCGAAGCCACGCTGCATATGCGGACGGCGCCCGACCGCTGGCTCGCCTTCATGCGTCCGGGCAAGCGCATCGCAGCCGGTGACCGCATCCATTTCGGTCATGATGCCAATTCCTGCTTTCTCGGCCAACTCGATGCAACCGTGATCGAGAAGGGGGAAGGCGGCGAGGTGCTGCTCGGCTTCGACCTGTCAGGTCCGTTCCTCGACGAGGCACTGCACGCTGTCGGCCACATCCCGCTGCCGCCCTACATCGCCTCCAAGCGTGACGACGACGAACGCGACCGAAGCGATTACCAGACCATTTATGCCAGGGAGGAGGGCGCGGTCGCCGCGCCGACGGCAGGGCTGCATTTCACGCCGGAGCTGTTTGCGACGCTCGACGCCAAGGGCATAGAGCGCCGTTTCGTCACGCTGCATGTCGGCGCCGGTACGTTCCTGCCGGTGAAGGCGGACGACACCGCCGACCACAAGATGCACGCCGAGACCGGTTCGGTCAGCGCGGAAACCGCCGAGGCGCTGAATGCGGCGAAAGCAAAAGGAGGGCGCATTATCGCTGTCGGCACGACATCGCTGCGCTTGCTGGAGAGCGCGGCTGGCGAGGAGGGCAGGCTGGCCGCATGGTCAGGCCCGACCGACATCTTCATCACCCCCGGCTATCGCTTCAAGACCGCCGACATGCTGATGACCAATTTCCATCTGCCGCGTTCGACGCTGTTCATGCTGGTTTCGGCCTTCTGCGGTTTGCAGACGATGCGGGCGGCCTATGCGCATGCCATCGAGAATCGCTACAGGTTTTATTCCTATGGAGACGCAAGTCTTCTGTTCAGGGAGGATAGTAATGGACGATGACCTGGAAACCTTCGACCGCGAAGCATTGATCGGCGAAGTCAGGAAATTACGCGCCGGCATCCGCCAACACCGCGACGCCACCGGCCATGATCTGTGCTGGCATCATCCCGACCTGTGGTCGCTTTTGCCCGAAAAGACCGAGCCGGCGATTGCAGTGCCGCCGTGGCCGAAATTCATGCGCGGCTGCATCCGCTACCGTCAATCGCTCGATAAGCAAGCTCCGGACGCGCCGGTATTCGACAAGGAGTTCGATGGCTAGGGAATTCAATGACTGACGCATTCACCTTCAAGGTGCTGGCGACCGAGGGCAGGGCGCGGCGTGGTGCAATCACCATGCCGCGCGGGGAAATCCGCACGCCTGCCTTCATGCCGGTCGGTACCGGCGGCACGGTGAAGGCGATGTATATGGATCAGGTGCGCGGCGTTGGCTCGGACATCATCCTCGGCAACACCTATCATCTGATGCTGAGGCCCGGCGCCGAGCGCGTGGCACGGCTCGGCGGCCTGCACGAATTCGCCCGCTGGCCGCATCCGATCCTGACTGACAGCGGCGGCTTCCAGGTGATGTCGCTATCGAAGCTGAGGAAACTGACCGAGAACGGCGTGACCTTCCGTTCGCATATCGACGGCGGCGCCTTCGAGATGTCGCCGGAGCGTTCGATTGAGATCCAGGGGCTGCTCGATTCCGACATCCAGATGCAGCTCGATGAATGCACGGCTCTGCCGGCCAAGCAGAACGAGATCGAGCGTGCCATGGAGTTGTCGTTGCGCTGGGCCGAGCGTTGCAAGACGGCATTCGGCGAGCAGCCCGGCAAGGCGATGTTCGGCATTGTACAAGGCGGCGACGTGCCGGATCTGCGGCTGCGCTCGGCGCAGGCGCTGAAGGCAATGGAGCTGAAGGGCTACGCGATCGGCGGGCTGGCTGTCGGCGAGCCGCAAGCGGTGATGCTGGAGATGCTCGACATCACTTGCCCGGAGCTGCCGGTTGAGCGGCCGCGCTACCTGATGGGTGTCGGCACGCCGGACGACATCTTGAAGTCGGTAGCGCGCGGCATCGACATGTTCGATTGCGTGATGCCGACGCGGGCAGGGCGCCACGGTCTTGCCTACACGCGGCGCGGCAAGGTCAATCTTCGCAACGCCCGCCATGCCGACGATCCGCGTCCGCTCGATGAGGAAAGCGACTGCCCGGCCGCACGCGACTATTCGCGCGCCTATCTGCACCATCTGGTGCGCTCGCAAGAGGCACTTGGGGCGATGCTCCTTACCTGGAACAATCTGTCCTATTACCAGCAGCTGATGCGCGACATTCGTGAAGCGATCGAGGCTGGCAGGTTGGAAGCACGCTCAGCTGAGATTTCCGAAAGCTGGAGGCGGGGCGATCTCCCAGTGAGGTGATCGAAGGCTCAAGTGCTGAGCGACGTGGACGCGCGCAGGCTGCAGCCGGTGATCCGAAAGCTGCCGTCAGGCTGTAGTTCGAGCGTGTAGACCGCCTCGTAGTCCTTGCCATCCGGGCCGACGATCAGCACTTGCTGGATGATCGAGGTCGGGCTCGTCTCGCGAACCTTGCCGAAGGAGTAGGTCTGCGGCTGGCGCACCGGCGGATAGCCGTTGGTCACCATGTTCATGAAGGTATCGACGGTCGGAAAGATGCGCTTCACATTCGGTGCGGCAAAGCTGTAGGCCGTCATTCCGTCATTGGCGATGAACGCCCTCAACTGACCATCGATGACCGTCTGCGCCGCTTTGACTTCGGCGTCGCCAGCAAAGGCCTGGGATGCGAAAATGAATGGAACGACTGCGAATGCGAAAAACGCGCGGCGCATGGCCTGTCTCCGTTGTCCCCGAGAAATCGCTGCCTGAAGGTACATGATACCATACGCTTTGCCGTGCTTCAGGGTTTCAGCCGAGCGTAAACATTCGGCGTGGCAGTCCGTGTCCGAGCCGAGAAAGCATTGTCGAGGCGAGACAGCCTGAGCGATTGGCGATGCTTGAAAGCCGGGCGGCAGTCTGCCACAACGGCCGCTCGATTAGAGCGTGCGATGTTGGACAGGACCAGGCAATGAAGGCATTTTTCGTGCAGATAAAGTGCGATCTGGGCAAGGCCTACGACGTTGCCAGCGCCCTGGCCGATGCCGAGATTGCTTCGGAAATCTACTCGACAGCCGGCAACTACGACCTGCTCGCCAAATTCTATGTCGACGATGAGGAAGACATCGGCCACTTCGTCAACGAGAAAGTGCAGATTCTCCCGGGCATCAAGGATACGTTTACGGTCGTCACCTTTCGCGCGTTTTGATCTCCATCCGACATTTGCCCGGACACCAGGCAAAGCCTGATCAAGGCCCTATTGGTGCTGCCTTAATTTTAGGCAACCGCGATATACTGATCGCCGGCGCCCGCCAAATCGCCGATTGCGCTTGATTTTCTCCAGCGAGGCCAGTGAAATGGCGTCACAGGGGAGTATGCGATTGGCAGCGTTCGACGAAATGCTTCCGGAAGTTTCCGGGCTGAGAAAACCGTATTCGGCTTACGATCGCTGGCTGAAGGAACAGGACCCGGCCAGACTTACCGAGAAGATGCAGGACGCCGAACGCGTCTTTCGCAAGACAGGCATCACTTTCGCCGTCTACGGCGAGCAGGAAGCATCGGAGCGGCTGATACCCTTCGACATCGTTCCGCGCATCATTTCGGGCAATGAATGGCGACGGCTAACGCAAGGCATCGAGCAGCGCGTCCAGGCGCTGAATGCCTTTCTCGACGACATCTACCATCGCCAGGAGATCTTGCGCGCCGGCCGGGTGCCGAAGGAGTTGATCGCCAGGAACGAGGCGTTCCTGCCCGAGATGATCGGGGTGCGGCCGCCGGCCGGCGTCTATACCCACATCATCGGCGTCGACATCGTACGCATTAGCGAGAACGAGTTCTACGTACTGGAGGACAATGCGCGCACGCCGTCCGGCGTCTCCTACATGCTGGAGAACCGCGAGACGATGATGCAGCTGTTTCCCGAGTTGTTCCAGCAGATCAAGGTGCGGCCGGTGGAGAATTACCCGCAGCTCCTGCGCCAGTCGCTGGCGGCGGTACGGCCGCAAAGCACCAAGGGCACGCCGACGATTGCCGTGCTGACGCCGGGCAGCTTCAACTCAGCTTATTTCGAACATGCTTTCCTTGCCGACCAGATGGGCGTGCAGCTCGTCGAAGGGCAGGATCTGCGCGTCGTCGATGGCCATGTCGCGATGCGCACGACCGAGGGCTACAAGCAGATCGACGTGCTATACCGGCGTGTCGACGACTCGTTCCTCGATCCGCTGACCTTCCGCCCCGACTCGGCACTTGGCGTGCCGGGCATTATGGACGTCTACCGCGCCGGCAACATCACGATCGCCAATGCGCCGGGAACCGGCATCGCTGACGATAAGGCGATCTATTCGTACATGCCCGAGATCGTCGAATTCTACACCGGCCGCAAGGCGATGCTCGGCAACATCCCGACCTGGCGCTGCTCGGAGCCGGACAGCCTGAAATACGTGCTCGAGCACATTGATGAACTGGTCATCAAGGAGGTCCACGGGTCCGGCGGTTACGGCATGCTGGTCGGTCCGGCGGCGACCAAGAAGGAATGCGAGGATTTTTCGAAAAAGCTCGCGGCAAAACCGTCGAACTACATTGCTCAGCCGACGCTGGCGCTGTCGACCTGTCCGATCCTGACGGACAAGGGGCTGGCGCCGCGCCATGTCGATCTGCGCCCCTATGTGCTGGTTTCCGACCGTATCCAGATCGTGCCCGGCGGGCTGACCCGAGTAGCGCTCAAGGAAGGCTCGCTGGTCGTCAATTCCTCGCAAGGCGGGGGCACAAAGGATACGTGGGTGTTGGATGATTAGAGTGGAAGTAGTGAATAGTGAATAGTGAATAGATAAGGATATATATTGTTGATGTTGGTGAAATGGCCTGAAGTGAAGCACGCGGCATCGTGGCCTAAAGTCTGGATAGTCACCATTCACCGTCCACCATCCACCATTCGCCACAGGACCGCCTGACATGCTTCTCGGTCGCACCGCCAACGGGCTCTATTGGATGAACCGCTATATCGAGCGGGCGGAAAACATGGCGCGGCTGGTGGACGCCGGCTTGCGCATGGCGTTGACTCGTACTCAGAACGCTTCGGAGGAGTGGAATTCGGTGCTGCTCAGCGCCGGTTCGGACGCCAGCTTCACGCAGAAATATTCCGACTACACCGCCGCCAATGTCGCCGACTATCTGCTGCGCGACACATCGAACCCGTCGAGCACGATGTCGTCTATCGAAACGGCCCGTAACAATGCCCGCATGGTGCGTACCGCGTTGACGCGTGAAACCTGGGAAAGCATCAACGAAGCCTGGATGTCGCTGAAGCGGATGCTGGCCAAGCCGATCGACGAGCGCGACCTGCCCAACGCGCTCGATGCAATCAAACGCGAGACGGCGCTGATCCGCGGCTCGTTCTACGGCACGATGCTGCGCAACGAGATTTTCGATTTTTCGCAGCTCGGCACTTATGTCGAACGCGCCGACAACACCGCGCGCATCCTGGATGTGAAATACTACGTGCTGTTGCCGTCGATCTCCTGGGTCGGCTCGACGCTCGACAACTACCAGTGGGAATCGATCCTGCGCTCGGTGTCGGCGCACCGTTCCTACCGCTGGGTCTATGACGCCGACTACAAGCCGAGCAACATCGCCGATTATCTGATCCTCAACGTCCGCATGCCGCGCTCGCTGACCTTTTGCTACCGCTTCCTGACGGAGCATCTCAAATTCCTGGGTGACGACTATGGTGAGCGCCACGCCTGCCATGCGACGGCTGCCAAGACCCAGGCCATGCTTACGGCCGGCTCGATCAAGGATATTTTCGACGCCGGTCTGCATGAATTCCTGGCCAATTTCATCCGCGACAACACCAGGCTCGGCGACGAGATCGCGCAGGATTACAGGTTCTATTGAGCATGACCCCAAAAAGCGGAGACCGGTTTTCGGAAAAGCTCATGCTCCAGGGACGAGTGCGATGCGGCTGAAGATCACCCACCGGACCGAATACCGCTACGATGCGCCGGTGCATTATTTGTTGCAGCGTTTGCGGCTGCTCCCGGTGAACGGGCGCACCCAGACGGTACTGTCCTGGGCGCTGAAGATCGAAGGCGCACGCGAGGAAGTGCGCTTCACCGACCATTTCGGCAATGATACCCGGCTGTTGAGCGTCGAGGGTGAGCGCGACTTCATCACCGTCGAAGCAGCCGGCGAAGTGGTGACGCGCGACACCGCCGGCGTCTGCGGGCCGCACCAGGGTTTCGTGCCGCTCTGGCTGTTCGGCCACGAAACGCCGCTGACGACGATCGGCAGCGGCATTCGCGAGCTTGCTACCTCGGTCGGCAAGGGCACCGACATCGAAAGGCTGCACCGGTTGATGGCGATGATCGGCGAGCGCGTCGCTTATACGCCGGGCACCACCAACGCGACGACGCCGGCCGAAGAGGCCCTGGCGCTCAAGACCGGCGTTTGCCAGGACCACAGCCACATCTTCGTTGCCGCGGCGCGCGCGATGGATTTTCCGGCGCGCTATGTCAGTGGCTACCTGATGATGGATGCAGCGATCGAGCAGGCGGCAAGCCACGCCTGGGCCGAGGCGCATGTCTCGGGCCTCGGCTGGGTCGCCTTCGACGTCGCCAACGGCATTTCTCCCGACGAGCGTTATGTAAAGGTGGCGACTGGCCGCGATTATCGCGACGCCACACCGGTATCGGGAATTCGGCTGGGACAGGCGGAAGAACAGCTTGCCGTCACCGTCACCGTGGAGCAGTAATCTCCGCCAAGATTGTTGCCAAAGAGATTCGATGACCTATTGCGTCGGCCTGAAGATCGATCGCGGGCTCGTGTTCATGTCGGACACGCGCACCAACGCCGGCATGGATTCGATCTCGACCTTCAGGAAGATGCATGTCTGGGAAGAGCCGGGCGAGCGCGTCATCGTTTTGATGTCGGCCGGCAATCTGGCGACGACGCAGGCCGTAGTCAGCCTGCTCGACGAACGCACCAAGGCAGTGGCGGAGCGCCGTGCCACGCTGCTCGAAACGCCTTCCATGTACCAGACAGTGCGGCTGGTCGGAGACACCGTCAAGGAGGTCATCGCCAGTTCGTCGCCGGCGGGCGAAAAGGCGGATTCCTATTTCAACGCCTCCTTCATCCTCGGCGGTCAGATCAAGGGCAGCGCGCCGCGCCTGTTCATGATCTATCCGGAAGGCAATTTCATCGAATCCACCGACGATACGCCGTTCTTCCAGATCGGTGAGACCAAATACGGCAAGCCGATCATCATCCGCGCTTATGAAAGGACGATGAGTTTCGCCGAGACGGTGAAGTTGCTGCTTGTGTCGTTCGACTCGACGCTGAAGTCGAACCTGTCGGTCGGCCTGCCGCTCGACCTGCTGTTCTATGAAAAGGACACCTTCAAGGTCGGCCTCAAAAAGCGAATAACCCAGGATGATCAATATTATCGCACGATCTCGGATAGCTGGTCGAACGCGCTGAAGACTGCCTTTGCCAGCTTGCCTGATTTTCCCGAATGAAAACCTTCGTTTTTCGTGCTCTTTGATGACGGCTCGACGAGGCGCTACGGAGGCGAAGATGAATAGCAACGAATTCCGCGAATGGTCGCTGCGAGCGGCCGAGTGGGGCGCCGACTACAGAGACAGCCTTCGCGAAAGACCGGTGCGGCCGTTTGTCGAGCCGGGCGAAATCTTCAGAAGCATCGATGTTGCGCCGCCGGAAAACGGCGAAACGATGCAGGCAATCTTCGCCGATTTCGAGCAAAAGATTCTGCCGGGCATGACGCACTGGCAGCATCCGCGTTTCTTCGCCTATTTCCCGGCCAATGCGGCACCGGCCTCGGTCGTGGCCGAGTATCTGGTTTCCGCCATGGCTGCGCAATGCATGCTTTGGCAGACCTCGCCGGCGGCAACCGAACTCGAGACGCGTGTCGTCGACTGGATGCGGCAGGCGCTTGGTCTGCCGGAGGGATTTTCCGGCGTCATGCAGGATTCGGCTTCGTCAGCGACGCTTGCCGCCGTGCTGACCATGCGCGAGCGCGCGCTCGACTGGCAAGGTAACAAGAACGGCTTGCAAGGCCAGCCGGTCGTGCGGGTCTATTCTTCCGGCCAAGTCCATACTTCCATCGACCGGGCGATCTGGGTGTCGGGCATCGGCGAGGCGAACCTCGTGCGCATTCCGGTCGCCGGACGCTTCCGCGCCATGCAGACGGCGGCTCTGGAAGCCGCGATCGTCACCGACCGCGAAAACGGCATGCTGCCGGCGGGGATCATCGCCAGCGTCGGTGGCACAAGTACCGGCGGCACCGACGATGTGGCGGCTGTTGCCGCGGTGGCTAAGCGGCACGGGCTCTACCTGCATGTCGATGCCGCATGGGCTGGCTCCGCCATGATCTGCCCCGAGTTCCGGCATTTCTGGGCAGGCGCCGAACATGCGGATTCCATTGTTTTCAACCCGCATAAATGGCTTGGCGCACAGTTCGATTGCTCGATGCAGTTCATCCGTCAGCCGGAAGACCTCGTGCGCACGCTGGCGATCAAGCCCGAATTCCTGAAAACGCATGGCCGCGACGGAGTCATCAACTACTCCGAATGGTCGGTGCCGCTTGGCCGGAGGTTCCGCGCGCTGAAACTTTGGTTCCTGCTGCGTTCACATGGCTTGGAAAATCTGCGGACCATGGTCCGCAACCATGTCGCCTGGAGCGAGAGCCTCGCCGCAAGGCTGGCAAGGGAACCGGATTTTGAGATCGTCACGGAGCCGATGCTGTCGCTGTTCTCGTTCCGGCATCTCGCGGCTGCGGGCACCGACTCTGACGAACACAATTTGCGGTTGGTCAGCGCGATCAACGATGACGGCCGCATCTACCTGACGCAAACCCGGGTGGACGGGAAGGTGGCGATCCGCTTTCAGGTCGGGCAGTTCGAAACGACAGCGGCGGATGTCGATACTGCTTTCGAGGTCATTACTGAAATTGCGCGTGGCCTGGGTTGACCGGCATCATCAAGGTTGCGCCGGGGCTTTTCTTGCAGTCACCTGATCTTCCTGTTCATGGCTTTCGTTTTCCGTTATAGACAAGTAAAACGAAAACGAGAGGTTGCTAGATGTATCTGTCGCCGCGTCATTCCGAAATCATCCAGATGGCCAAGGACCATGGCCGCGTACTGGTCGAGGAGTTGGCGACGCATTTCAACGTGACGCCGCAGACGATCCGCAAGGATCTCAACGATCTCTGCGACCAGCGGCTTTTGTCTCGCATTCATGGCGGGGCATTGTTCCCGTCCGGCATCGAGAACATGGAGTATGAGGCTCGGCGCAAGATCGCCGCCGAGGAGAAGGAGGCGATCGGCCGCGCAGCAGCCCGGCTGATCCCCGACAACGCCTCTCTTTTCATCAATATCGGGACAACGACGGAAGCTGTCAGCAAGTCGCTGCTCGATCACAGCGGCTTGATGGTCATCACCAATAACATCAATGTTGCCAACAGGATGCGCGTATATCCTTCGATCGAGGTGGTGATTGCCGGCGGTGTCGTACGCGGTTCCGACGGCGGTGTGGTCGGCGAGGCAGCGGTCGATTTCATCCGGCAGTTCAAGGTCGATTTTGCGGTGATCGGCGCCTCGGCCATCGATCATGACGGCGCACTGCTCGACTTTGATTTTCGCGAGGTGAAGGTGGCCCAGGCGATCATCGCCAACGCGCGGCATGTGATCCTCGTGTCGGACCAGACCAAATTCGAGCGCACCGCGCCCGTCCGCATCGGCCATCTGTCGCAGGTAAACACCTTTATCACCGATCGTTGCGGCATCCCATCGGTGCGTAGGATCTGCCAGGAGGCAGAAGTTCAGCTGATCGAAACGTCGCTCTCCTAGAGATGCCGTTGCGGCATCTGTCGCCAAGATATTTCGTTTGACATTCGTTATCATTTCGAAATAATCCCCGTACGGTTTCGCAAGAACCCAAAAATGCCGCAATGCGAAATCGAGGGAGGACTCTTTGGGCGCATCACCGATCCATGACATTTTCGTCATCGGTGGCGGCATCAATGGCTGCGGCATCGCCCGCGATGCCGTTGGGCGGGGGTTTTCGGTATTTCTTGCCGAGATGAACGATCTGGCCAGCGGAACCTCTTCCGGTTCGACCAAACTGATCCATGGCGGCTTGCGCTATCTCGAATTCTACGAGTTTCGCCTGGTGCGCGAAGCGCTGATGGAACGCGAGGTCCTGTGGAGGAACGCGCCGCATATCATCTGGCCGATGCGCTTCGTGCTGCCATACGCCAAGGGGCTGCGTCCGGCCTGGCTGATCCGGCTCGGGCTTTTCCTCTACGACCATATTGGCGGGCGCAAATTGCTGCCGCCGACGAAAACGCTGGACATGGCCAAGGATCCCGCCGGCAAACCGCTGAAGCCGCTGTTTCGAAAGGCGTTCGAATATTCGGACGGTTGGGTCAACGATGCCCGGCTGGTTGTGTTGAACGCCCGCGACGCTGCCGAGCGCGGCGCAACCATTCGAACCCGAACAAAGGTCGTCAGCGCACGCCGCGAAGGCAATCTCTGGACGGTCAGGCTTGAAAACGTGCGGACCGGCGATACCGAGGAGGTCAAGGCGCGGCTGCTGGTCAATGCCGCCGGCCCGTGGGTCGATCAGGTGCTGTCGGCCACCGTCGGCTTGAACGACGTGCACAATGTCCGCCTCGTGCAAGGCAGCCACATCGTCGTTGGCAAGAAATTCGACGATCCACGCGCCTATTTCTTTCAGAACAAGGACGGGCGCATCATTTTCGCCATCCCCTATGAAGACGAGTTCACGCTCATCGGCACCACCGACCGGGACTATCCCGGCGATCCGCACGACGTCAGGATCAGTGATGCCGAGATCGACTATCTCTGCGCTGCGGCAAGCGAATATTTCGCGCAGCCGGTCAAGCCGTCGGATATCGTTTGGACCTATTCCGCGGTGCGCCCGCTCTACGACGATGGCGCCTCAAAGGCGCAGGAAGCCACCCGCGACTATGTGCTGAAGGCCGATGGAGGCGAGGGTGCCGCCCCGATCGTCAATGCCTTTGGCGGCAAGATCACCACCTACCGCCGATTGTCGGAATCGATGCTGGAGAAGATCGAGGGTTTTCTCGGCAAGCGCGGTAAGCCATGGACGGCAAACGCGCCGCTGCCCGGCGGTGACTTTCCCGTCACCGGCTTCGATACCGAGGTGGCGAAACTGAAAACGGCGTACCCGTTCCTCGACGCCCGGCTGGCCCGCCGGTTGACCCGGCTCTACGGCACCCGCGCAAGGAAGCTGCTAGGCCTCGCCAAGTCGAACGTCGATCTTGGCCGCAACTTCGGCGCCGATCTGTACGAAGCCGAAGTGCGCTACCTCGCCGAAAACGAATGGGCGATGACTGCCGAGGATGTATTGTGGCGCCGGACCAAGCGCGGCCTGCGTCTCAGCCGTGAGCAGGCCGCAGTGCTCGACGAGTTCATGCGCGGAATAAGCCGGCAGCACGTAGCGGCTGCCGAATAGGGACGGCCGACTGATGCAGAAAGCCTGGGAGGAGGCATCATGCTTGAACTGAGAAACGTGACGAAGACGGTGGGTGCGGCGGAACATATCCGCGACGTCTCGCTGACGCTTCAGCACGGCTCGCTCAACGTCCTGCTCGGGCCGACGCTCTCCGGCAAGACCAGCCTGATGCGGCTGATGGCGGGCCTCGACGTGCCGACCTCGGGCTCGGTCTGGTTCGATGGCAAGGATGTCACCGGCATGCCGGTGCAAAAGCGCAACGTCGCCATGGTTTACCAGCAATTCATCAATTATCCGGCGATGACGGTCTACGAAAACATCGCCTCACCGTTGCGGGTAGCCGGCACGGATCAGGCAACGATCGACAGGGAGGTGCGCAATGCGGCCGCCCTTCTCAAACTCACGCCCTATCTCGACCGGACGCCTCTCAGTCTGTCGGGCGGCCAGCAGCAGCGCACCGCGCTGGCCCGCGCCATCGTCAAGAATGCCAGCCTCGTGCTGCTCGACGAGCCGCTCGCCAATCTCGACTACAAGCTGCGTGAAGAATTACGCGCGGAACTGCCGAAAGTCTTCGCGGCCGCCGGCACAATCTTTGTTTATGCCACGACCGAGCCGCACGAGGCCTTGCTGCTCGGCGGCAACACGGCAACGCTTTCCGAGGGCAGCATCACCCAGTTCGGGCCGACCATCGAAGTGTTCCGCAAACCCGTCGATCTGGTGACGGCGAGGACCTTCGCCGATCCGCCGCTCAACACCATCGTGCTTGCCAAGAAGGGCCTGGATTTCCTGCTCGAGGGCGGTGTGAAATTGCCGGTGCCGGCGGAACTCTTCGGCATTGCCGATGCGATCTATACGATCGGCTTCCAGCCGCATCATCTGTCCCTCGATCGGCCCAACGCCGCCGCAGTGCCGGTGCGCGCAAAGGTGACGATCACTGAGATCACCGGATCGGAAAGCTTCATCCATCTCGATTTTGCCGATGCGCGCTGGGTCATGCTGACCCACGGCATTCGCGACTTCGAGCCGGACGAGGAGGTCGAGGTGTTTATCGACCCGCGCCACATCATGGTCTTCGACGAGCACGGCCGCGCCGTGGCCGCGCCGAAGCTGGCAGCTTAGGAGGAAGCCATGGCGCGCATCGATGTCAATCATATCCGCCACTCCTATCTGCAGACCCCGCGCACGGATGCCGATTTCGCGTTGAAGGAAGTGCACCACACCTTCGAGGATGGCGGCGCTTATGCGCTGCTCGGCCCGTCCGGCTGCGGCAAGACTACGCTGCTCAACATCATTTCGGGATTGCTGCATCCCTCACACGGCCAGTTGCTGTTCAACGGCAGGAACGTGACCAATCTGTCGACCCAAGAGCGCAACATCGCCCAGGTCTTCCAGTTCCCGGTGATCTACGACACGATGACGGTCTACGACAATCTGGCCTTCCCGCTGCGCAATCGCGGCGTGCCGGAGGCCGACGTCGACCGTAAGGTGCGCGAAACGCTGGAGATGACCGGGCTGGCCGATATGGCCAAACGAAAGGCCCGCGGACTGACAGCCGATCAGAAGCAGAAGATCTCGCTCGGGCGCGGGCTGGTGCGCTCCGACGTCAACGCCATCCTGTTCGACGAGCCTTTGACCGTCATCGACCCGCATATGAAATGGGTGCTGCGCTCCCAGTTGAAGCAGCTTCACCGCCGCTTCGGCTACACCATGGTCTATGTCACGCACGATCAGACCGAGGCCTTGACCTTCGCTGACAGGGTGGTCGTCATGTATGACGGCGAAATCGTGCAGATCGGCACACCGGCAGAGCTGTTCGAGCGCCCGCGCCACACCTTTGTCGGCTATTTCATCGGCTCGCCCGGCATGAACGTCATGCCGGTGGCGATCGACGGCAAGACTGCGCGGCTGGGCTTGCAGCAGATCGAACTGCCGGGCGTGCCCAAGGCCGGTGGCGGCGCCATCGAGCTCGGCATCCGTCCCGAATATGTGCGCCTGGGCAGCCAGGGCATGGCCGTCCGGATCAGCAAGGTCGAGGACGTCGGCCGCCACAAGGTGGTCCGTGCCAATCTCGAAGGGCGCGAGATCGCCGCCGTCATCGGCGAGGACGAGACAGTTCCGGCTGATCCGAAGGTGCGGTTCGACCCAGCCGGCATCAACATCTATGCCGATTCCTGGCGCGTCGAGATGGGAGCCTGAAGTGGAAAAGACCTGGAACAACAGAGCCTGGTTCCTGGTGCTGCCGGTGCTGCTGCTGGTGGCGTTCTCGGCGGTCATACCGCTGATGACGGTCGTCAATTATTCGGTGCAGGACACTTTCGGCAATAACGTCTTCTTCTGGGCCGGCACGGAATGGTTCGAGGAACTGCTTTCCTCGAGCCGCTTCTGGCAGGCGATGATCCGCAACCTTGTCTTCTCCTTTATCATCCTGGCGATCGAAGTGCCGCTCGGCATCTTCATTGCGCTCAATATGCCGAAGAAGGGTTGGGGCGTGCCTGTGTGCCTTGTTTTGATGGCGTTGCCGCTGCTGATCCCGTGGAACGTCGTCGGCACCATCTGGCAGGTATTCGGGCGCAACGACATTGGCCTGCTCGGCTATTACGTCAACGCGCTCGGCATCGACTATAATTATGTGCAAGACCCATATGACGCCTGGGTCACGGTCATCATCATGGACGTCTGGCATTGGACCAGCCTCGTCGTCCTGCTCTGCTATGCCGGCCTGGTCTCGATCCCGGATGCCTTTTATCAGGCAGCCAAGATCGACGGTGCCTCGCGCTGGGCGGTGTTCCGCTACATCCAGCTGCCGAAGATGAACCGCGTGCTGCTGATCGCCGTGCTGCTGCGCTTCATGGATAGCTTCATGATCTACACGGAGCCGTTCGTGGTCACCGGTGGCGGCCCCGGCAACTCGACGACCTTTCTTTCGATTGATCTCGTCAAGACCGCGCTCGGCCAGTTCGACCTCGGCCCGGCGGCGGCGATGTCGCTGGTCTACTTCCTTATCGTCCTGCTGTTGTCGTGGGTGTTCTACACCGTGATGACCAATTATGACGCGGAGCGTTGAGATGAGCCGCACCGAAGAGAGAGCCGATAGGGTGAGCGAGACGACAGCTTCGGAAGGGCTCGCCAGCACGCTACGGCAGGACGAGATCGCACGGCTGATGCGCCGTCGCGGCGAGGAGTCGCGCTGGTGGTGGATCGTGCCGACGCTCTACATCGTCGTTCTGCTCTTGCCGATCTACTGGCTCATCAATATGAGCTTCAAGACCAATGGCGAGATCGTCTCGTCGCTGACTCTCTACCCGCACGCGCCGACATTGGCGAATTACCGCACCATCTTCACCGACGCGTCCTGGTATTCGGGCTACATCAACTCGATCACCTATGTGGTTATGAACATGGTGATTTCGGTGGCTGCGGCACTGCCTGCTGCCTATGCTTTTTCGCGCTATCGCTTCCTCGGCGACAAGCATCTGTTCTTCTGGCTGCTGACCAACCGCATGGCGCCGCCGGCGGTGTTCGCGCTGCCATTCTTCCAGCTTTATTCGGCCTTCGGCCTTATCGACACCCATATCGCCGTGGCTCTGGCGCATTGCCTGTTCAACGTGCCGCTGGCGGTGTGGATCCTCGAAGGCTTCATGTCGGGCGTGCCCAAAGAGATCGACGAGACCGCCTATATCGACGGCTATTCTTTCCCGCGCTTCTTCATCAAGATCTTCATGCCGCTGATTGCGAGCGGCATCGGCGTGGCGTGCTTCTTCTGCTTCATGTTCTCGTGGGTGGAGCTCTTGATCGCCCGCACGCTGACGACCACGGACGCCAAGCCGATCGCCGCGACCATGACCCGCACCGTTTCGGCCGCCGGTATGGATTGGGGGTTGCTTGCCGCCGCCGGCGTGCTGACGCTGATTCCCGGCGCGCTCGTCATCTGGTTTGTGCGCAACTACATCGCCAAGGGCTTTGCCCTGGGGAGGGTATGATGGAGCAGGTCGACAGAAGCCCATGGTGGTGGGCGGTGCTGTTTCTCGCCCTGGTCGTCGTGGCCTGGATGGCACTTCAAATCGATTTCGTGGCAATAACGGTAGGATTCAGCGATCCGGCCAATATCCGCCTGTGGGGATTTAACCTCTCGTCCAACCTCGACTTTTCGTGGATGGCCTGGACGTGGCCGACCGCCGCCTTCTTTGGAACCATCTTTCTGCTGCTTTGCGGCATGGCGGTGTGGGAATACGTCTCGCCGGGCGGCAATCCGCGCGTCGGCGTGCTGCGCTTCGAAACGACGCGCGGCGACCGCCTGTTCCTGTCGCTGCTGGGCAGCGCCTTTATCCATCTCGCTTGGCTGGGTCTAGTCGGACCCAATCTGTGGTGGGCTCTCGCTCTCTCCGTGGTCTTCGCCGTCGGCGTGTTCCGCTACGTATAGAGGGGGAAACTGTTGGAACGGCGGCGTGCCGGCCGCCGATCCAGATCGCACTTTGAACTTTAACAGTGGAGGAAATACATGCGACGGCAATTCTTGACATCAACAACTGCGCTTGTCCTGTTGCTAGGGGCAAGCAATGCCTATGCCGGAATGGACGAGGCCAAGGCCTTCCTGGACAAGGAAATTGGCGACCTCTCGACGCTCGACCGTGCCGGCCAGGAAGCCGAAATGCAATGGTTCATCGATGCCGCGAAACCTTTCGCCGGCATGGATATCAAGGTGGTCTCCGAAACCATCGCCACGCATCAGTATGAATCGCAGGTGCTTGCGCCGGCCTTTACGGCCATCACCGGCATCAAGGTCACGCATGACGTCATCCAGGAAGGCGACGTCGTCGAGAAGATCCAGACCCAGATGCAGACCGGCCAGAACCTCTATGACGGCTGGGTCAACGATTCCGATCTGATCGGCACGCACTGGCGCTACCAGCAGGTGCGCAACCTGACCGACTGGATGGCAGGCGACGGCAAGGATGTCACCAACCCGAATCTCGACCTGAAAGATTTCATCGGCACCTCGTTCACCACCGCGCCCGACAAGAAGCTCTACCAGCTTCCCGACCAGCAGTTCGCGAACCTCTACTGGTTCCGTTACGACTGGTTCAACGACGAGAAGAACAAGGCGGACTTCAAGGCCAAATACGGCTACGACCTCGGCGTGCCGGTCAACTGGTCGGCCTATGAGGACATCGCCGAGTTCTTCACCGGCCGTGAGATCGACGGCAAGAAGGTCTACGGCCATATGGATTATGGCAAGAAGGACCCGTCGCTCGGCTGGCGGTTCACCGACGCATGGCTGTCGATGGCCGGCAATGGCGACAAGGGCATTCCGAACGGTCTGCCCGTCGACGAATGGGGCATCAAGGTCGACGAGAATTCGCGTCCGGTCGGTTCCTGCACGGCGCGCGGCGGCGACACCAATGGTCCGGCTTCCGTCTATGCCATCCAGAAGTACCTCGATTGGCTGAAGGCCTATGCACCGGCGGAAGCCCAGGGCATGACCTTCTCCGAGTCAGGGCCGGTGCCGGCGCAGGGCGCGGTTGCCCAGCAGATCTTCTGGTATACCGCCTTCACCGCCAGCATGGTCGACGCCAGCGCCAAGGCGGTGCTGAACGACGACGGCACGCCGAAGTGGCGCATGGCGCCGTCGCCGCATGGCGTCTATTGGAAGGACGGTATGAAGCTCGGCTATCAGGACGTCGGTTCCTGGACGCTGATGAAGTCGACGCCGACCGACCGCGCCAAGGCCGCCTGGCTCTACGCGCAGTTCGTCACCTCGAAGACGGTCGACGTGAAGAAGAGCCATGTCGGCCTGACCTTCATCCGCGAGAGCACGATCCACGACAAGAGCTTCACCGAACGTGCGCCAAAGCTCGGCGGCTTGATCGAGTTCTACCGCTCGCCGGCACGCGTCCAGTGGTCCCCGACCGGCACCAACGTGCCGGACTATCCGAAGCTGGCACAGCTCTGGTGGCAGGCGATCGGCGATGCTTCGTCGGGCGCCAAAAGCGCGCAAGAAGCAATGGACTCGCTCTGCGCCGAGCAGGAAAAGGTGATGAGCCGCATCGAGAAGTCGGGCGTCCAGGGCGATATCGGCCCGAAGATGGCCGAAGAGCATGACCTCGCCTACTGGAACGCCGATGCGGTCAAGAAGGGCAATCTCGCTCCTCAGGTCAAGATCGAAAACGAGAAGGAAAAACCGGTCACCATCAACTATGACGAGCTGGTGAAGAGCTGGCAGCAATAGGGCCGTTTGATGCGGGCGTTCGCGTCCGCATCGCCATACTCAGGGGAGGCGGCATGTTGCCGTCTCCCCTGTTTGCGTGAACGGCTTCGCGCCATCTGGCGTCGAGACATCGCAGCACCTTGAATTCGCTTCGACGGGAGAGAGAATGACCGGATATATCCTTGCAATCGACCAGGGGACGACATCGAGCCGGGCGATCCTGTTCGACGACAAGATGAAGGTCGTCGGCAGCGGGCAAAAGGAATTCACCCAGTATTATCCGGCCTCCGGCTGGGTCGAGCACGATCCCGAGGAGATATGGGCAAGCGTCGTGGAAACGGTGAAGGCCGCGCTGAAGACAGCCGGCCGCAACGCAGCGGACGTCGCCGCGATCGGCATCACCAACCAGCGCGAAACGGTCGTCATCTGGGACAAGGAGACCGGCGAGCCGATCCACAACGCGATTGTCTGGCAGGACCGCCGCACCGCGCCGCTATGCCAGAAACTGAAGAAGCTGGGGCTGGAGAAGAAATTCACGAAAAAGACCGGCCTGCTGCTCGATCCCTATTTCTCCGGCACCAAGATCGCCTGGATGCTGGACAAGGTGAAGGGCGCCAGAAAACGCGCCGAGAAGGGCGAACTGCTGGCCGGCACCATCGACAGTTTTCTGATTTGGCGCCTGACTGGCGGCAAGGTCCACGCTACTGACGCCACCAACGCCTCGCGTACACTGGTCTACAACATCGAACAAAACGCCTGGGACGACGAGCTGCTGGCCATTCTTGGCATACCCGCAAGAATGCTGCCGCAGGTGAAAGATTGTGCCGATGATTTTGGAATAACCGACAAAAGCCTGTTTGGTGCAGAGATCAGAATCCTCGGTGTGGCCGGCGACCAGCATGCGGCGGCGATCGGCCAGGCCTGTTTCGAGCCGGGCATGATGAAATCCACCTACGGAACCGGTTGCTTCGCGTTGCTCAACACCGGCAGCGATCTGGTGCGTTCGAAGAACCGGCTTTTGACCACCATCGCCTATAGGCTGAACGGCAACACCACCTATGCCTTGGAGGGCTCTATCTTTATCGCCGGCGCCGCCGTGCAGTGGCTGCGGGACGGCATCAAGGTGATCGGCAAGGCCGAGCAGAGCGGCAAATTGGCGGCGGAGGCCGATCCGACGCAGAATGTCTATCTGGTGCCGGCTTTCGTCGGGCTCGGCGCACCGCACTGGGATGCCGAGGCGCGCGGCGCCATCTTCGGGCTGACCCGCAATTCGGGGCCGGCGGAATTTGCCCGCGCGGCGCTGGAATCCGTTGCGTTCCAAACGCGCGATCTGCTCGACGCTATGCGCAAGGACTGGAAGGGCGCTTCGGCCAAGACTGTGCTCAGGGTCGATGGCGGCATGGTGGCGTCGGACTGGACCATGCAGCGGCTGGCCGACCTTCTCGATGCGCCGGTCGACCGACCGACAATTCTCGAGACGACCGCGCTTGGTGCGGCATGGCTGGCCGGCTCGAAGGCGGGTGCCTGGCCGAAGGCGCGAGAATTCGCCAGGAGTTGGGCGCTCGAGCGCCGGTTCAAGCCGGAGATGGATGCTTCGACACGTGCCGCCAAGCTGGCAGGTTGGCGCCACGCTGTGCGCAGGACGCTAAGCGTGCAATAAGCAGGGACCGCACCGGCTTCGCACCCATGAAAAACCCGCGCCGTTGCGGGCGCGGGCTTACAGTCTCTAATCACGACTCAGTAAGGCGACCGGCACTGCCGGCGCGGACCGTAATTGGGCTGGTAGGTGTTGTCAGAGGCACGATAGCTCCGATAATGGTCATAGCACCACTGCACATGGGCATCGCCGCGATAGACACGATTCTGGTTGTTGATGATAGCGCCGGTAATCAGCGCACCGGTGGCGAAAGCGGCCAGCGGGAACCAGTAGTCGCCATGGCGGCGATAGCCGCGACGATATTCGCGATAGCCGCGATGGCCACGCCAATACATGCCGTCGTCACGCGCAAAACTGCGCCGGGAGAAATCGCGACGCGAGAAATCGCGATTGAAATTCCGGTGCCTCCGCCACGGCTCGTACTGGACGGTCTGGACATTCGAGGTGAGCCCTTGGGCAGGGGGCGCATAGCTGGGCTGAGCGTTGACGGGCACGATCTCCGCGGCAGCGAATGAGATCGAAAGGGTGGTCGCCAGCAGGCCCGACATGATCCTATTCATGATCTTCTCCTTGAAACGCGTGTCCCTTGTCGCGGAAAAACGGGCAGGCTGCGCAAATTGTTCCGCTAAGAATCCCAAGTTGCTGATCTGCAAAGGTTCTCTCGATTCGCTGCTTGCGCTTGTCCCGCCAAGCGCGAGCTTCGGACTTGCGCGAGACGGAGGCAATTCCGTCAACGCCGAAGCGCACCGCACGGCATGACGCGGCAGGAAGGCCCGGTCCGGGAGCCGTCTTTTTCCGGTTGACCGGCAGAGGCACTCTCCCTATGTTCCGCGCAATTTCGAGGGCGGCCTTTCTGAGCCCGCGGGAGCGCGTAGCTCAGCCGGTAGAGCAACTGACTTTTAATCAGTAGGTCATGGGTTCGAATCCCATCGCGCTCACCAAATCCAGAGGGGTACGACCCGGAGACATGGGTAACAGTTTGTACCTACGACATGGGTGACAGCCTCGTGCCCAACGCATGCAGTGGCGTTAGCCGCCCGCGCCATCGTCCATCATCGTGCCGGTGAGCGCCTCATAGGCTCTGCTGCACACCTGAGAACCCGGACAATCCTTCACGATAAGCACTGGCGCCACGGTAAGAACCGCCGCGGCAAGGATTTGCAGGAAAAGACCGACGGCGCTTACCTTCCTGCCGAACGCGCCGGCCAGAAAAAAGTAGAGACCTTGGGCCATGCAGGCTGCCGTCAGAATGCCCAGAAGCGTGCTGGTCGCTCTTGCAAAGGGCGTTATGTAGCCGTCGGGAAAACCCGACATGCCGAGATCCATCGACCATTGCAGCGCCAGCATGACGCTCAGAGCTGACCAGACAAGGGCCGTCATACGAGTGAACAGCGTCTGCTTTGGTTTGTTGCTCGGATCGGCCATCGGATCACGTCGGAATTGCTTGCCGGGACATGCGCAAGTTCTGGGTCAAATCAGTGAGACGTTGCCGCCGGCATGGCGTTCGAGCCGGGCGGCGAGGTCGAGCTCCAGCAGCACCATGAACACTTGGGCGGGATGCAGGCCGGTGTGGCGGATGATCTCGTCCACTGATACCGGCGTCGGGCCGAGCGCTTCGACGACGCGGTCGCGATCGTCCTCGCGCGGCGGCGGTGTTGCCGAAAAGTCGGGCGGCTCTTCAAGCGGCGATGTCCTTGGCGACCAGCCGCCGACCAGCGGCGCTATGGCACTGGTGATATCGGCGGCCTCGGTCACAAGGGTGGCGCCGTCCTTGAGCAGGCCATTGGCGCCGGCGGCGCGCGGATCGAGCGGTGAACCGGGAACGGCGAAAACCAGCCGCCCCATCTCGCCGGCGAGGCGGGCGCTGATCAGCGAGCCGGAGCGCTGTGCGGCCTCGACCACCACCAATCCCAATGCAGCACCGGCGACGAGCCGGTTGCGGCGCGGAAAGTCCTGTGCGCGCGGCTGCCAGCCAAACGGCATTTCGGAAATGATGGCGCCGCCATGCTCGGCGATCTCGTCGCACAGGTCGGCATTTTCGGGCGGGTAGGGCAAATCGAGGCCGCCGGCGAGCACGCCGATCGTGCCGGTCGAAAGGCTGCCCTGGTGCGCGGCTGTATCGATGCCGCGCGCCAGGCCGGAAACAATGCCATAACCGTCGCGGCCGAGATCCGCCGCCAGCATCCGCGCCATCTTGATGCCTGCCAGCGATGCGTTGCGCGCGCCGACGATAGCGACCGCTGGCAACCGGAACACCGCGCTGTTGCCCCTGACCGCGAGCAGCGGCGGCGGATGATCCATGCTTTTCATCAGCGGTGGATAATCCGTCTCGCCGATGCCGACGAAGCGGGCGCCGGCCCGCCGGGCCGTCTCCAGCTCCGCCTCCACCTCGGCAATGGACGGGATGCGGACGATTTTTTTGGCGCCACCCGAAATCATCAGCTCGGGCAGCATCGACAATGCTGCTTCGGCCGAACCGAACCGGTTGATCAGGTCGCGAAAGGAAGCCGGGCCGACATTCGGCGTGCGGATCAGACGAAGCCAGCTCAGCCGCTGCCGGTCGCTGAGGCGCGGCCCGGCGTCGGGCTCGCTCACTCCTTGGCCCCGATCTTACCCTCGGTGCCGGCAAGCAGCCGCGCAATGTTGGCGCGGTGCTTTACGATGACGATGAGGCTCATCGCCGCGAAAAGCCCGGCAATCTGCTGGGTGCTCAGGAAATACAGGGCAACGGGCACGACGACCGCTGCCGTCAGTGCCGCAAGCGAGGAGAAGCGGAACAGGAAGGCCACCGCCAGCCAGACGACGGCGAAGATCAGCGCCACTTGCCAGGCAAGGCCGATCAGCACGCCGAGGTAAGTGGCGACACCCTTGCCCCCCTTGAAGCCGAGCCAGACCGGAAAAATATGACCTGAAAACGCGCCGAATCCGGCCCAAAGTCCGAGCTCGGGCGCAAAGCGGCCCGCGATCAACACCGCCGCGGTGCCCTTCAGCGCATCGAGCAGCAGCGTGGCCGCGGCCAAGCCCTTGTTGCCGGTGCGCAGCACATTGGTGGCGCCGATGTTGCCGGAGCCGATGTTGCGCACGTCGCCGAGGCCGGCGGCACGGGTGATCAGCAGGCCAAACGGGATCGAGCCGAGAAGATAGCCGAACACCAATGCCAAGACGGGACTGTAAACCATTGTTCCCCCGAACTTTCCTTGGCTGAGCGAATTTGAAGACGTGACACCCGCTTCGTCCTAGGCCGAAAACACTGTGCGGCCCGCCACCATCGTTTGCAAGACCTTGCCTTGCAGTCGCGCGCCTTCGAAACAGGTGTTTTTCGAGCGTGAGCGGATGCCGCTCTCGCTAACGACCCATGGCTCGTCCAGATCGACGAGCGCAAGGTCGGCCAATGCCCCCGGTTTCAGCGTGCCGCCGGGCAGGCTGAACAATCTTGCCGGCGCGGTCGACAGTGTCTCGATCAGCCGCAGCAGCATCACGTCGCCATTGTGATAGAGCCGCAGCGCTGCGCCTAACAGCGTTTCCAGCCCGATGGCGCCGGCCGCAGCATCGGCAAAGGGCAGGCGCTTGGTGTCGACGTCCTGCGGGTCGTGCGAGGAGACGATGAGGTCGATGGTGCCGTCCTTGATCGCTTCGATCATCGCCAGCCGGTCTTCCTCGGCGCGCAGCGGCGGCGTCAGTCGGAAGAAGGTGCGGTACTCGCCGACATCGTTCTCGTTGAGCGACAGATTGTGGATCGACACGCCTGATGTGACATTGGCGCCGTCGGCCTTGGCTCGCGTCACAGCAGCCGCCGCCATCGCCGTCGAGATCTTGGCCGCGTGATAGGCGCCGCCGGTCAGCCGCGCCAGCGCCAGATCGCGCTCCAGGGGGATGGATTCGGCCTCGCGCGGAATACCGGCAAGGCCGAGCCAGCTTGCATATAGGCCTTCATTCATCACGCCTGACGAGGCGAGATCGGCATCCTGGGTTTCGTGGGCGATCACGCCACCGAAATCGCGCGCATAGGTCAGCGCCCGGCGCATCACCAGCGCGCTGGCAATAGAATGCCTGCCGTCGGTGAAGGCGACCGCGCCGGCCTCGCGCAGCAGGCCGAATTCGGTCATCTCGCGGCCTTCCAGCCCCTTGGTGATCGCCGCTGCCGGAAAGATGTTGACGATGGCTGTATCCTTGGCGGTGCGCAGCACGAATTCGACCAGCGCCACATTGTCGATCACCGGGTCGGTATCGGGCATCATCACAATCGAGGTTACGCCGCCGGCCGCTGCCGCCACGCTGGCCGAGGCGATGGTCTCCCGGTGTTCGCCGCCCGGTTCGCCGATGAAGACACGCGCATCGATCAGGCCGGGGATGATCGCCTTGCCGGCGCACTCGATGATCGTGGCGGCTTCGGGCGCGCCCTGGTTCAAGGCCGCCTTGCCAGCGGCAACAATTTTGCGCCCTTCGACGATGACGGTGCCGATCTCATCGATGCCGCGCGATGGGTCGACGATGCGGGCGCGGCTGAAGACCGTTATGCTCATCGGCCCCGACCCTCGTGGTTTCGACGCGGGTCGAGCAGCGCTTCCATCACCGCCATGCGTACGGCGACGCCCATCTCAACCTGTTCCTGGATGACGCTTTGCGGGCCGTCGGCGATCTCCGAGGCGATCTCTACGCCGCGGTTCATCGGGCCGGGATGCATAACCAGCGCACCGTCCTTGGCCGCCTTCAGCTTCTCGGCGTCGAGGCCGAAATAGCGGAAATATTCGCGCACCGACGGTACGAAAGCGCCTTCCATGCGTTCGCGCTGCAGGCGCAGCATCATTACCACGTCGGCGTCCTTCAGACCCTCGGCCATGGAACGGGTGACGATGACGCCCATCTTCGCGATGCCGGTGGGCAAAAGCGTCGAAGGGGCGACGACCCTGACCTGGGCACCAAGCGCGTTGAGCAGGATGATATTGGAGCGGGCCACGCGCGAATGCAGGATGTCGCCGCAGATCGCCACGATCAGCTTCGACAGCGGACCCTTGGCGCGGCGGATGGTCAGTGCGTCGAGCAGTGCCTGGGTAGGATGCTCATGGGCGCCGTCGCCGGCATTGACCACCGAGCAGCCGACTTTTTGGGCAAGAAGTGCTGCCGCGCCGGCCGATTGATGGCGGATGATCAATATGTCGGGACGCATGGCATTCAGCGTCATCGCAGTATCGATCAGCGTCTCGCCCTTTTTCACCGAAGAGCTCGCTACGGACATGTTCATGACGTCGGCGCCGAGCCGTTTGCCGGCCAGCTCGAACGACGATTGCGTACGGGTCGAGGCTTCGTAGAACAGATTGATCTGGGTGCGGCCGCGCAGCGTCGATGTCTTCTTGTCCGATTGCCGCGAGATGGCAACGGCCTGGTCCGCCCGGTCGAGCAGAAGCTCGATGTCGGCGGGGGAAAGATCGCGGATGCCCAGAAGATGGCGGTGGGGATAAAGTGGCAGGGACGATGCGTCGGTCATCTCAAGTCGCTGCTATAGGGGGGAGGCTCCGCGGCTGCAAGCATCGGCTTGGGATTGGATCGGTTCTCCCCGGTATTTTCGTCGCGCGCCGCTAGCCATAGGCTATAAACCGCCTTGGCTTTGGATTCGCAGCCTTCAGGTGATAAGGACGAAGCGTGACTGACGACGTGACCAACCAGCCGCCGCCGCTGGCCGGCGGCAACGCCTGGCGGGGCGATCCGTTGCTGATCCAGCTTGCCGAGCGCTTTTCCGATCCGGTGCGTAAGGACCTCGACGGGCTTGGCCGTTTCGTTCTGACACATGAGGCGCAGGAGCTGGCTCGTCTTGCCAATGTCGAGACGCCGAAGCTCAGGACCCATGATCGCCAGGGCCGGCGCATCGACCAGGTCGAGTTCCATCCCGCCTATCACGCGCTCATGCGCCGCTCTGTTGCCAACGGGCTGCATTCGTCGGTCTGGGAGAATGGCGACGCCGAGATCGGCCGTCGCCACCAGGTGCGCGCCGCGCGCTTTTATCTCACGGCTGAGCTCGAGACCGGGCATCTCTGCCCGATCACCATGACCAGCGCTTCGCTGGCAGCGCTGATGGCCAGCCCGAAGCTGTTTCGCGAATGGGCGCCGCGGGTGACGACGCGCAAGTACGATCAAAGCCAAAAGCCGCCGGTCGAAAAAGCAGGGCTGACACTCGGCATGGGCATGACCGAGAAGCAAGGCGGCACCGATGTCCGCTCCAACGTCACCAAGGCGGAGCGCGCCGGCAGCGGGTTTTATCGCCTGACCGGCCACAAATGGTTCATGTCGGCGCCGATGTCGGATGCCTTCCTGGTGCTCGGACAGGTGGCGGAGGGACTGTCGTGCTTTCTCGTGCCCCGCTTGCTCGGCGACGGATCCGGTAACGGCTTCCGTTTTCAACGGCTGAAGGACAAGCTCGGCAACCGCTCCAATGCCTCGTCGGAGGTGGAATTCGTCAATGCCATCGGCGAGATGGTCGGCGAGTCCGGCGCCGGCGTAAAGACGATCATGGATATGGTGACCCTGACGCGGCTCGACTGCGCCGTCGCCTCTTCGGCGATCATGCGGGCCGGACTGGCCGAGGCTGTCCACCACACGCGCCACCGCAAGGTGTTTGGAACAAATCTGATCGAGCAGCCGCTGATGCAGCGTGTGTTGGCCGATATGGCGCTCGACGTTGCCGCCGCTACCGCGCTGTCGTTCCGGCTGGCGCGCTCCTTCGACGAGGCGGCCGGCGACCGCGGCGAGGCAGCCTTCGCCCGCGCCATGACGCCTGTCGTCAAATACTGGGTCTGCAAGATTGCGCCGCCGCTGCTCTATGAAGCGATGGAGTGCCTCGGCGGCAATGGCTATGTCGAGGAGGGGCCGCTCGCCCGCTACTATCGCGAAGCTCCGGTCAACGCGATCTGGGAAGGTTCAGGCAACGTCATGGCGCTCGACGTGTTGCGCGTGCTCGGCCGCGCGCCAGGCCTGTTCGACGACGTGCTGGCCGGCATCGACCGCGATCTAGGCGCCGGCGGACGCGGCACCGTCGGCGTGCTCAAGGCGGCAATGCAGGTCGCGGCAACCGACGAGGGCTCGGCGCGGCTGTTGACCGAGCAATTGGCATTGTCGGCGGCGGCGGCAGAGCTTCGCAGGCTGGGGGCAGGGCGGATCGCCGACGCCTTCGTGGAAACGCGCCTCGCCGGCCAGTGGCGCAATACCTATGGCATGATCGATTCGCGCCATGATGCCCGCATGATCATCGATACGCTCTACCCGCCGATCAACTAGGTGCCCTCGCCAAATTCGCTGCCGCTCTCGCGCCCCTGTGGATGGCCGTTAACCTTAACGAATGGTTTCCATTGCGGCGGCCGATGGCAAAGCCCAATGTTATGGTTAAGGCAGGACTGTTCAGCTTGAGCGGCTTTGCCCTGCGAAGCGGGAGCGTCATGCGGCACATTCTGAGCTCTTTTCTGGCATTGCATTGGGCGGCCGTTTTCGCCCTGCTGGCGTTCATCTGCATCGACGGGAATCGAGGCGTGGCGACGGCCCTTGGCGTACTGGGCGTTCCCGTCCAGAACACTCGATTTGCCGATCTCGAAAACGCCGTCGTCGTGGCACCGCTCGCCGTGGCACTGCTTGTCGTCGCGGTGTTGTTCTGCTGGGCTTTTGTTGAAGCACTGACCAGCCACGCGACCAACCCGGATCCTGCCGACAGCGTCGTGCGGATCGCCTTCATCTCCGCCTTGGGCGTGCTGTCGCTGATAGTCATCGGCGGCGCCGCGCAAGGCATCAATGGGCTGTTCATGGTTGTCGCGGTGCAATTGGCGGCACTTCTGGCGTCCTATGTCGCGATGCTCGCCGAGAGGCGGTCGGCCGTTGCCGCGGCAGTTCCAGGGACCGGCGAAATCCGAGCGGCCGCGCATGTCATGGCCAAGGCAGCGGCGCATAATTCCTCGCTTGCCCGCATTTCCGGCCGGCTGGATTCGAGGGACGACCGCTGATGCGCACCTTGTTCGCGCTTTGGGCGGCTCCGCTCCTCTTGTTTTGGGGTTGGTTCTTTCTGTCGCTCAACGACATCAATTTCGGCTACGTCATGCTGAGCCGTCAATTGCACGATCTCGTCTTCCAGCTCTATGGACAGATGCTCGGCGTCGATCCGGCACTCATTCCGGGCATGGTGGCGAAAGCTTGCGTGTTCGATGGGCTGCTGCTGACGGGGTTCTGGGCATTTCGCCGCCGCAAGGCGATTGGTGGCTGGATCACAGCGATGCGCAACCGTTATTTCGACCAGGCATCGACGCCGAGCACCTGAAGCCGGTCGAGAACGCCCTGGAGGATAAAAGCGGCCGCCGCAGAATCGATCTTGCCGGCGCGTTTCTTGCGGGAAAAATCCATCTCGATCAGCGTCCGCTCGGCCGCCACCGTCGACAGCCTTTCGTCCCAAAAGACGAAGGGCAGATCGGTCAATCCAGCCATATTGCGCACGAAAGCCCGGGATTTTTGGGCGCGCGCGCCTTCCGAGCCGTCCATATTGATGGGGAGGCCGATCACCACGGCGCCGGCATTTTCCTTCTGTAGCAGAGCGAGCAGCACTGCGGCATCGAGCGAGAATTTCCTGCGCATGATGACAGCGCGCGGGTGGGCGAAGGACAAGCCGCGATCGGAAACCGCCACGCCGATCGTCTTGTCGCCGAGGTCGAGACCGGCCAGGGTCTTGCCGCCGCCGAGCCGGGCCGGCAACTCCTCGATGGTGATGATGCCCAATGGGTTTTCCTTTGACCGCGACGCCGCACGTCGTATACGCGCAAAGCGTGCGCGGCACTTTAATTTCGCCGTCGGCGTTCTATCCTCTACCGAAGCAAAAATCGAGGAAAGCATTGATGAAACTAACCTGGTACGGACATTCGGCATTCCGAATCGAAATCGAAGGCGCGAAAATCCTCATCGACCCCTATCTGGTCGGTAATCCGTCGTGGACGGGTGGGTGGGAAGGGCCGGCCGAAGGGGTCACGCACGTGTTGCTCACCCATGGCCACAGCGACCACATCAGCGGCGCCATCGAAGTGCTCAAGAAGAGCGGCGCGATGCTGGTCGCCAATTTCGAGATTTGCATGTACCTGGTCGGCAAGGGCGTCGGTAACAAGCAGATCAATCCCGGCAATATCGGCGGTACGGTCGATTGCGGCGGCTTCACCACCACCTTCGTTCAGGCTCTGCATTCATCGTCGTTTCCGGGCGAGGGCGGCCAGAATACCTATCTCGGCAATCCCGGCGGGCTTGTCCTGCACTTTCCCGAGGACAAGACGGTTTATCACATGGGTGACACCGACATCTTTTCCGACATGGCGCTGATCAACGAGTTGCATGAACCGAAGATCGGCATCGTGCCGATCGGCGATCGCTTCACCATGGGCGGCGCGGTGGCAGCCCTTGCCTGCCAGCGTTTCTTCAAGTTCGAGACGGTCGTTCCCGCTCATTTCGGCACATTTCCGATGATAGATCAGACCGCCGACAAATTCGTGGCCGGGCTGGACGGATCGGGTGTGAAAGTGGCATTGCCGAAGATCGGCGAGACGATTACGCTGTAGAGAAAGCCGATCCGGCACGATACGATGCGCTTGAGAAATTCTCTTTGCATTTCCATGCTGGTTGCCGCGTCGCCGGCGCTGGCCGTCGAGGATTTCATCAACGGGGTCTATCTGCAATCGGAGGATCTCTGCGCGCAGGCCAAAAAGGATACGCTGCAGACGGTGATCGAGGGCGGCAATATCGTGCTGTCGGCAAATGGCCTGGAAAGCATCGAATATAATTGTGAATTCCTGCAGATCACCAAAGCGACACGCTCACCAAGCTGGGCGGTGACCGCTATATGCCAGGAGCCGGGCTACGTCTTTCCCGATGTTCTCTCACTGACACAGATGAGCCCGAAGCAGATCGACCTGGTATCGGTTCGGCCTGCCGCCGACGAAGGCGAGCAGAGCGGTAACGGCGGCAGTTATTTCCTCTGCGACGGCGTCACGATGCCATTGGGCAGTTGTCGGCACGATGCATGTTGCGCGGCACGCGCTGCGCCGCTATAGCGCTGATTTTCCCCGAGGCACAAACATGTCCGTTGATATAAAAACCGTGAAGCGCGTCGCGCACCTTGCCCGTATTGCGGTGAGCGAGGAGGATGCAGAGCGTATGACCGGCGAATTGAACGCCATTTTGGGCTTTGTCGAGCAGTTGAACGAGGTCGATGTTTCCGGCGTCGAGCCGATGACCTCGGTCACGCCGATGGCAATGAAAAAGCGCCAGGACGTCGTCACCGACGGCGGCAAGGCAGCTGACGTCGTCGCCAATGCGCCAGCGACCGAAGAGAATTTCTTCCTTGTGCCGAAGGTCGTGGAGTAGCACGCCGATGGCAATCGACATCGCCGCTGAGACGCCGCTGCAGGACGATGTGCGTGGTCTGGTCGAAGAGCTGAACGCCACATTGCTGGAGCTGACGCCGCCGGAGCATTGCTATCATTTGACCGTCGAGCAGATGGCGGATCGCGACACGACCGTTTTCGTCGCCCGCGATAACGGCCTTGCCATCGCTTGCGGCGCACTGAAGCGCCACGATGCTGTGGTCGGCGAGGTCAAGCGGATGTATACGCGACCTTCGCATCGCGGCCGCAAGATCGGCGCGAAGATTGTCGAGCGTATCGAGGCGCTGGCGCGCCAAGAAGGGCTTAAGCGGCTGGTGCTGGAGACGGGGGACCGTCATCCCGCCGCCTGGACCGTCTACGAACGCGCCGGTTTTTCCCGCTGCGGCCCGGTGCTGAATTATCCCGATTCCGAGTGGTCGGTATTTTACGAAAAGAGCCTTGCCAGATGACCGACCTGACCCAACTGACGATTTCGCAGGCCCGCGCCAAATTGCGTTCCAGGGAGATCACCGCCACCGAAGTCACCGAGGCCTATCTATCGGCGATCGAGCGAGCAAATCCGGCGCTCAATGCCTATGTCGTGGTCACCGACGACAAGGCGCGCGACATGGCCAAGGCCTCCGACGCGAAATTGGCCAAGGGCGAGGGCGGGTCGCTCGAGGGTATCCCGCTCGGCATCAAGGATTTGTTCGGCACCGAAGGCGTCCACACCCAGGCCTGCAGCCATGTGCTGGACGGCTTCAAGCCGCGCTACGAATCGACGGTCACGGCCAATCTGTGGGCGGATGGCGCCGTCATGCTCGGCAAGCTCAACATGGACGAGTTCGCCATGGGCTCGTCCAACGAGACCTCGTATTATGGGCCGGTCATCAACCCGTGGCGGCGTTCGCGCCTCAACACGGTGGTGATGCCGACGACACATCAGGGCGAGGGTGGCTTCGTTTCGGCGGGCGGCACCAGGACCGCGCGCACGTTGGACAATGCCCAACTGGTGCCGGGCGGTTCGTCCGGTGGATCGGCATCAGCTGTCTCGGCCTTCCTGTGCGCAGGCGCCACCGCCACCGACACCGGCGGTTCGATTCGCCAGCCCGCCGCCTTCACTGGCACAGTCGGCATCAAGCCGACCTATGGCCGCTGCTCGCGCTGGGGGATCGTAGCGTTCGCCTCGTCGCTCGACCAGGCCGGGCCGATCGCGCGCGACGTCCGCGATGCCGCGATCCTGTTGAAGTCGATGGCTTCGGTCGACCCGAAGGACACGACGTCCGTCGACCTGCCGGTGCCGGACTACGAGGCGGCGATCGGCCGCCCGATCAAGGGCATGAAGGTCGGCATCCCCAAGGAATATAGAGTCGACGGCATGCCCGCGGAGATCGAGGCGCTGTGGCAGAAAGGCATTGCCTGGCTGCGGGATGCCGGCGCCGAGATCGTCGATATCTCGCTGCCGCACACCAAATACGCGCTGCCGGCCTATTACATCGTGGCGCCGGCCGAAGCCTCGTCCAACCTCGCCCGTTACGACGGGGTCCGCTATGGGTTGCGCGTGCCCGGCAGGGACATTGTCGACATGTATGAAAAGACCCGCGCTGCCGGCTTCGGGCGCGAGGTCAAGCGCCGCATCATGATCGGCACCTATGTGCTTTCCGCCGGCTACTACGATGCCTACTATCTGCAGGCGCAGAAGGTTCGAACCCTGATCAAGCGCGACTTCGAAAATGTGTTTGCCGCAGGCGTCGACGTCATCCTGACGCCGGCAACGCCTTCCGCCGCGTTCGGCATCGCCGACGAGGACATGGCCGCCGACCCGGTCAAGATGTATCTCAACGACATTTTTACGGTGACAGTGAACATGGCCGGACTGCCCGGCATAGCGGTTCCGGCTGGGCTCGACGCCAAGGGGCTGCCGCTCGGCCTGCAGCTGATCGGCCGGCCCTTCGACGAGGAAACGCTGTTCCAGACCGCCCATGTCATCGAACAGGCGGCCGGCACATTTCAGCCGGAAAAATGGTGGTAGGATCGTTTCTCATCTGAGGGGGTGAGGGATGTTCTTCTATGTCTCCAAGATTCTCTGGTTCTTCGTTCAGCCGTTGAATCTCGCGATCTTCCTGCTGCTGGCGGGGCTGGTCGCGGCGATGTTCGGCCGGCGGCGATTGGCGGCCGTCGGCAGCACTCTTGCCTTCCTCATCCTTGTTGTTGCGACATGGAGCCCGCTCGGCCCCATGATGCTAAATCCGCTGGAGGAGCGCTTCCCCAGGGCGCCGCTGCCGGAAAAGGTTGACGGTATCATAGTGCTTGGCGGCAGTCTGGATGGCGCCGTCAATCTGGTGCGTGGCGGCTATGAAATGAACTCCAGTGGCGACCGGATGGTCGAGGCGGCCGTGCTGGCGCGGCGGTTTCCGACAGCGAAAGTCGTTATCTCCGGTGGCAGCATCGAAACCTTCCGCGGCGGCGAAGGCGATGCAGATACCGCACCCCGTCTTTTTGCCGCTTTCGGCGTGGCGGCCGATCGGCTGATCCTCGAGAACAAATCCCGCAGCACCTACGAGAACGCTGTCTTTACCAGGGAACTGGTGACGCCGAAACCGGGCGAAACCTGGTTGCTGGTGACCTCGGCCTTCCATATGCCACGCGCCAAGGCGCTGTTCGACAAAGCCGGCTTTTCGACCGTTCCGTGGCCGGTCGACTATCGCACTTCCGGCAAGGAAAGCATCGGCACCTTGCCTTATCCCGGCGACTGGCTGGAGGTCACCACTGTTGCGATCCGCGAATGGATAGGGCTCACCGCCTATTGGCTGTCGGGCCGCATCGATCGGCCTTTCCCCGGACCGGGCGGCTGACCGAGCACCGCCTGCCGCGCCGCCGAGAAAAACTGGCGGCGCACCAGCACCGCCAGGAGCAGCAGCGTCGACAGGACGAACACCGCGGGATCGACGAACCAGCCAAGATAGCCAATCGAGAAGAACACGCCGCGCAGGCCCGAATTGAAATGCTTTCCGGCCAACATGTTCATGCGCGCGGCACGCCACACCGCCGTTTCGGTGACCGGATTGCGCGACGCCTCGCCATGCGGAATCGGCACGGCGCCGATCAGGATCGAGCAATAGTTGAACAGCCGGTAAGCCCAGCCGAACTTGAAGAAGGAAAAGGCCAGGATCAGCACCAGGCCGAACACCTTCGTCTGGAACGCCGCGCGTGAGGGCGTAGCGCCAAACGGCAGGTCACCCAGCACGGTCAGAACCTGGTCGGAGGCGCCGAGCAAAGCAAAACAGCCGCCGATCGCAATCAGCGAACTCGAGGCAAAGAAGGCGGTTCCCTGCTGCAGGCCGCTCATGATGGCGGTGTCGACGATGCGGATCTCGCGCTCGGCCATGGTCCGCATCCAGGCCTCGCGCTGCGCGTTCATCGCCCTCGTCAGCGACATGCGGCTGACCAGCATTCCGTCGGCGGCGAGCGTATGCAGCACCCACGCGGCAAGGAAGAACCCCAGCGCCGCAAGGTCGGCCATCGATAGATGAAAGGAATCGCTCATGCGGTGCTTTTACCACAGGCGGAGGGGACGCTTCGATGGCCGAAGCTGGAATGTCGCTGCCGGAGCAAACAAGGTCGGCAGGCGCAGCGCCGCAATCGTCAAAACAGCGGAAAACACCATGGGAATTCCTATATGTAGACCTCAACAAGGTCCCAGGAGAAAACGCCCACGTGTTCCTTTCGGTTTTCGACCTGTTCAAGATCGGCATCGGCCCATCGAGTTCGCACACGATGGGGCCGATGACGGCTGCGCGGCGGTTTCTCGACGAGATTGCGGGAGACGACTGGCCGCGCCCGGCCGGCGCCAAGGTCGACCGGATCGCGGCCAGCCTGCACGGCTCGCTCGCCTATACCGGCATCGGCCATGGCTCCGATCGTGCGGTGGTGCTCGGCCTCGCCGGCCAGACGCCGCAGACGGTGGATCCCGACCAGGCGGACGGCATCGTCGCTCGCATCGCCGCCGAGAAGCGGATCTCGCCGCCCGGCCATCCGTCCTATCGTTTCGACCCGGCAATGGATCTGGTGCTGGATCGCAAGACGCCGCTGCCGGGTCACGCCAATGGCATGGCCTTCTCTGCCTATGATGCCGGCGACCGGTTGCTGCTGAGGCGCATCTATTATTCGATCGGCGGCGGCTTCGTAATGTCCGAGGTGGAACTGCAGCGGATGAAAGCAAGAGGCTCGGCGACAACCGAAGGCAAGAAGGTTCCGTATCCGTTCAAGAACGCCGTCGAAATGCTGTCCATGGCAGCGAAAAGTGGGCTTTCCATTGCCGAGATGAAGCGCGTCAACGAGGAGACGCAGATGTCGCGCGAGGAGCTCGACGCCGGCCTCGACGGCATCTGGAGCGCCATGAAGGGCTGCATCGAGCGCGGCCTGTCGCAAGACGGCATCATGCCGGGCGGACTCAAGGTGCGCCGCCGTGCCCGGATGCTGCACGACAAGCTGCAGGAGCAATGGCAGCAGAACCGGCCCAACCCGCTGCTCGCCAACGACTGGCTGTCGATCTATGCGATGGCGGTCAATGAGGAGAACGCCGCCGGCGGCCGTGTCGTCACCGCGCCAACCAATGGGGCGGCCGGCACTCTGCCTGCAGTGCTGCGCTACTGGTTGCATTTCCATCCCGAAGCCGACCAGCCCAGCATCCGCGATTTCCTGCTGACGGCGGCGGCCGTCGGCGGCATCATCAAAACCAATGCTTCGATCTCGGGGGCGGAAGTCGGCTGCCAGGGCGAGGTCGGTTCGGCTTCGGCAATGGCTGCGGCGGGATTGTGCGCCGTCATGGGCGGCACGCCCGAGCAGGTCGAGAACGCTGCCGAGATCGCGTTGGAACATCATCTCGGCATGACCTGCGATCCGGTCGGCGGGCTGGTGCAGGTGCCGTGTATCGAGCGCAACGCGCTTGGTGCCGTCAAGGCGGTGACCGCCGCTTCGCTGGCCATCAAGGGCGACGGCGTTCATTTCGTGCCGCTCGATGCCGCGATCGAGACGATGCGCCAGACCGGCCTCGACATGAACGAAAAGTACAAGGAAACCAGCCTTGGCGGATTGGCAGTCAATGTCGTGGAGTGCTGAGCGCCAATCTGGCGGCCTGGACCACCACTGTGGAGAAGTCGATCAGGCCGTTGACGCGTTCGCGTGCTGGACTAAACCTTAAACGATGTCTCTCAATCTCATAAAGCTTTGCGTCGGCTGTGACAGCGTCGAGGATCTGGAAGAGTGGATTGCCTTCCGTCTCGACGAGCGGCGCCGCGCCGGCGAACCGGCCGAGCACTACCACACCACCCGCATGGTGCCGACACGCGGCGTCGAGATTACCGACGGCGGCTCGCTCTACTGGGTGATCAAGGGCAATGTCCAATGCTGCCAGCTGATCACCGAAATCCGCCCCTTCACCGATGACGAGGGCATCGGCCGTTGCCATCTGATCCTCGATCCCGACGTCGTGCGCACTGACTGGCAACCGCGCCGTGCATTCCAGGGATGGCGCTACCTGAAGCAGGCGGACGCGCCGGCCGATCTCGGCAAGGGCAAAGCCGGGCTGATCGAGATGCCGCCGAAGCTCAGGCGAGAGCTTGCCGATCTCGGCCTGCTCTGACGCCGAGAACCGCAACGCCAAGACCGCCAGCCGAAGTGCTTGTCCGCAATTGCCATCATCGGTCCTCCAGGTCGCCTCATCTGGGCTTGCAAGCCGGGGAACAACGCCACATCTTGAATGTCATGAGCGACAAGAAGCAGCCCGTGCCTGCAAGGGCCAATCCTGCACCGGTCGAGTCTCAATCGAGCACCGGCGAGATCGACGCGTTTCTCCGTCAGGCAAGGACGCTCGCTGCATCCGCCACCGGGTCAGGCAGGCTGATCCTGTCCCTCGACGCGACGATGAGCCGCCAGCCGACCTGGGATCTCGCCTGTGCGCTGCAGGCCGAGATGTTCGACGCCGTCGGCAAGGCCGGGGCGCTCAAGGTTCAACTTGTCTATTTTCGCGGCCTTGGCGACTGCCGCTCCTCCGCATTCGTCACCGATACCGAAGCTCTGAAGCAGCTGATGACGCGCATCGACTGCCGCAGCGGCCATACCCAGATCGGCAAGGTGCTCGCCCATGCCCTGAAACAGACGGCGGCGGCCAAGGTCAACGCGCTGGTCTATATCGGCGACGCGATGGAAGAAAACATAGATGATCTGGCCGAAAAGGCCGGCAGCCTCGGTCTGCACGGCGTTCCTGTCTTCGTCTTTCAGGAGGGCCATGATGCCGCCGCGGAAAAGGCGTTCAAGGAGATTGCGCGGCTGTCGAAAGGGGCCTGGTTCCGCTTCGATCGGCGGGCTGCCGCAACCTTGGCCGGCCTGCTTTCGTCCGTCGCCGTGTTTGCGACCGGCGGGCTGAAAGCACTGGAGGCCCGGGGCAGACCGGAAGACCGGCTGATGATCGAGCATATGCGGGGCGGCGGAAACTGATGAGCGCAATTATCGCTTTTGTAGCGTTGCTTCTAGTGCTTCTCGGCATACTCACCATCTTCCTGCGCGCCGATGCGGCGAAGCTTGCAGGCGGCATGAGAACGCTTGGACCTGTACTGCTCGGGCTGGTCGGCGTCGCCGTGCTGCTGGTCGGGCGCGAGGGCATCGGCGGCTTGATCCTGTCGGTTGCGCTCGCCTGGTACGGCTCCATGCGCATGAATCGGCCGGCGGCAAAACTGGCACAAGGCAAGCGTTCGACAGTTCGTACCGCGGCGCTTGAAATGGAACTCGATCACGATACCGGCGGCCTCGAAGGCCTCGTGCTGGCCGGGCGCCATGAAGGCAAGATGCTTGGCTCGATGGGGCGTGCCGAATTGCAGCAACTCTATCGCGAACTCTCCGGCGATCCGGAGAGCCGCCAATTGCTAGAGACGTATCTTGACGGCAGATTTCCCATCTGGCGCAAAGACGCTGATGCGAATGACGGCGAAGGGCTGGGTGTTGCGCCAGGTTCTGGCGCCATGACTAAGGAGGAGGCCTACAAGATCCTTGGTCTTGAAGCGGGGGCTGCCGCGGCGGATGTCCGCAAGGCGCACCGCCGCCTGATGCAGCGCCTGCACCCCGATATCGGTGGCACGTCTTTCCTGGCGGCGCGGATCAATGAAGCCAAGGACGTCTTGCTCTCCAATCACAACTAGTCTCCTTCGACGCAGAACTTTCGGGAAAGATATCGTTTCGCGCGCCGCTTACTGCTGGACGGCGTAGCACTCGATCTTCTTCTTTTTCAAAGCGTTGCAGGCCTTCCAGGCAGCGGTCTTCGAACCGAAACCACCGAACCGGGCGCGGTAGTAGGTGACGCCGTCCTTGTCGAAGGCGACGGTGAAACCGGAGGCATCGGCCAGAACGGAGGGTGCCTGCTTCGTCGCCTTGTCGAGGAAAGCCTTCGCTTCGGCCTGTTTTGGCGACGAGGCGACCTGTATTGCCCAGCCGGATGGCACCGAGGCCGTGCTGACCGGATCGACCTCTGCCGCCGGTTCGGCATAGGCTGCGGCGACCCGGGCTGTCGCCACGTCGTCCACGGTCGCCGCGGCCGTCGTCTTGACCCTCTTGGCCTGAACGACCGGAGTGGTTTCTTCAACGACGGGCGCATTTTCCTCGACAAGGGAGGCAACGGCATCGTCGTTCGGCTTACTGTCCGGTGTCGGCGCGTCATGGTTCGGTAGAAATACCTTGGCCAAGGCTGAAATCGGATTGCCACCGCCAGCCTTGGCAATCAGCACGCCGCCGCCGCTCGACGAGGCCTTCGGCATGTAGGCATTGATCAACCCGGCCATCTGGCTGTCGCGGCTGCCGCCGGATCTGCCGCCCATGACCACCGCTACGATCCGCCGATCGCCATCCGAGACCGAGGAGACCAGATTGTAACCGGAGGCGCGGGTGTAACCGGTCTTGATGCCGTCGACGCCCTTGATGCGTCCGAGCAGACGGTTATGGCCGTTGATGCGCTGCCGCCCATAAAGAAAGGAGCGCTGCGAGAAATAGCCGTAATATTGCGGAAAATGCTCTCTCAGGGCGATGCCGAGCATCGCCATGTCGCGCGCGGTTGTGAACTGGCCGGGATCAGGCAAGCCGTTGGCGTTGCGGAAAACGGTTCCCCTCATGCCCAGCGCCCGCGCCTTGGCGGTCATCATGCGGGCGAAATTGGCTTCATTGCCGCCGAGCATCTCGCCAAGCGCCGTTGCGGAATCGTTTGCCGATTTGGTCACCATCGACAGGATCGCGGTCTCGACCGTGACCGAGCCGCCCCGCTTGATGCCTAGCTTCGTCGGCGGCTCGGCAGCGGCATTGGCCGAGAACACGACCGGGGAATTCTTGCTGATCCTGCCCTTCGCCAATGCCTCGAACGTCAGATAAAGCGTCATCATCTTGGTAAGCGAAGCCGGATAGCGCCGGCCATCGGCATCCGATGAATAAAGCACCTTGCCGGTCTTGGCATCGATGACGATGGCCGCCGACTTGGCCGCCATGGATGAAGCCGCGTCCGCGACGACGAAGCTCATCGCCATGGCGAGGATCATGATCGTTTTGAGGGGTGACGCGGATTTGGAAACGAAGCCCGACAACGCCTTACGCACTGATAGTTCCTTTGAATTTCCGTTGCCTCGGAGGCGGCAAAGGGGTCCTGCCTCACCTTCGGCCACGCTAACGCGGGCAGCGTTACCAATCCGTTTATGGTAACCGCCGCGTTCACCATTTTCTGCGGGATTGAGCTTCTCTTTATTCGAATCTTAGCGATTGCCGGCAGCTCACGATGCGCATTGCCGCGGGAATCTTGACTTTTTGTGCACTGCACAATATATTTACACGCATTGCACAACGCGGCCCGGACAAGGCGCGTCTATCGTCCAAGGCAACCGTTCAAGGGAAAGCGTGAAATGACCCAGACCTATGAAGATTTCAGCAAATACGGCAAGGAATTTGCGGACACCGGATTGAAGAGCTTCGCCTCGCTGTCCAAGGGTGCACAGGCTATCGCCGCCGAGGCGGGCGAGTACACCAAGAAAAGCTTCGAAGCCGGTAGCGCCGCTGTCGAGAAGCTCTTTTCCGCCAAGTCGCTGGACAAGGCGATCGAGATCCAGTCCGACTATGCCAAGCAGTCCTATGAGAGCTTCGTCACCGAGGCCACCAAGCTTGGCGATCTCTATGCCGAACTCGCCAAGGAAGCTTACAAGCCGTTCGAATCGATCGTCGCCAAGGCGAAGTAAATTCGACGAACATTCCGAGCCGGCCCCTGGGCTTGCAAAGACAAACCCGGTCGCGAACGCACGGCCGGGTTTTTTCATGCCAGCTCGAAATCGGGGGCCTACGGTCTTCACGATTTGAAAAATCGGGCAAGTTTGGCCACCTAGCCATATTGTCAGCTAAACAGAAGGGCTTAAAATCGTCCATCGAACACCTACATGTCGAGCATGCATGAGGATTCGAAAGAGGCAGGACTACGTGACTACAGGTTTGACTGCCACGAGCTACGTGGTGCGAATGCAGAACGGCAGCAACGGCAATGAGGCCGGTCGCGGCACGGCCGTCATCACGCGCACAAAAACCAAGACCAAGAAGCCCAGTCTGTATCGGGTCCTCATTCTTAACGACGACTACACACCCATGGAATTCGTGGTCCACGTGCTGGAGCGCTTTTTCCAGAAGGACCGCGAAGCCGCCACACGCATAATGCTTCATGTTCACAATCATGGGGTGGGCGAGTGCGGGGTCTATACATTCGAGGTGGCCGAGACCAAAGTGTCTCAGGTCATGGATTTCGCCCGACAGAATCAGCATCCGCTGCAATGCGTGATGGAGAAGAAGTGAGGTAACATGCCGGCTTTCTCCCAAGGCCTGGAAAAGGCGCTTCACCAAGCGCTGACGCTCGCCAATGAGCGGCACCATGAATATGCAACCCTTGAACATTTGCTGCTCGCCCTGATCGACGACACCGAGGCGGCGGCCGTCATGCGTGCCTGCAACGTCGATCTCGACGAGTTGAAGCATACGGTTCTCACCTATATCGACACCGAGCTCGACAATCTCGTCACCGGCTACGATGAAGATTCCAAGCCGACTGCCGGTTTCCAGCGCGTCATCCAGCGCGCGGTGATCCATGTGCAGTCGTCAGGCCGCGAGGAAGTATCCGGCGCCAACGTGCTCGTCGCCATCTTCGCTGAGCGTGAAAGCCACGCCGCTTACTTCCTGCAGGAACAGCAGATGACCCGCTACGACGCGGTCAACTACATCTCGCATGGCATCGCCAAGCGCCCCGGCGCTTCCGAGACGCGTACCCCGCGCGGCGCCGACGACGAGCAAGGCAGCCAGAGCGGAGCCGAGCCGCAGGAGGAAGGCGGCAAGAAGAAGCAGCAGCAGGACGCGCTGACTGCCTATTGCGTCAACCTGAACAACAAGGCCAAGGCCGGTAAGATCGATCCATTGATCGGTCGCGAGAGCGAGATCAACCGGACCATCCAGGTGCTGTGCCGCCGCTCCAAGAACAACCCGCTCTATGTCGGTGATCCCGGCGTCGGCAAGACGGCTATCGCCGAAGGCCTCGCCAAGCGCATTGTCGAGGGCGAGGTTCCCGAAGTGCTGCACAATGCCACCATCTTCGCGCTCGACATGGGCACGCTGTTGGCCGGCACCCGCTATCGCGGCGATTTCGAGGAGCGGCTGAAGCAGGTCGTCAAGGAGCTCGAGGATTATCCCGGCGCCGTGCTGTTCATCGATGAAATCCACACCGTGATCGGGGCAGGGGCCACCTCCGGCGGCGCCATGGATGCATCGAACCTGTTAAAACCCGCACTGTCGTCCGGCGCCATCCGCTGCATCGGCTCGACCACCTACAAGGAGTTCCGCCAGTTCTTCGAGAAGGACCGCGCGCTGGTGCGGCGCTTCCAGAAGATCGACGTCAACGAGCCGACGGTCGAGGACGCCATCGAGATCATGAAGGGCCTCAAGCCTTATTTCGAGGAGTTCCACAAGGTCCGCTACACGAGCGAGGCGATCAAGGCTTCGGTCGAACTCTCGGCGCGTTACATCAACGACCGCAAGCTGCCGGACAAGGCGATCGACGTGATCGACGAGACCGGTGCCTCGCAAATGCTGGTGCCGGAAGCCAAGCGCAAGAAGACCATCGGCATCAAGGAGATCGAAGCGACGATCGCCACCATGGCGCGCATCCCGCCGAAGACGGTTTCCGCCGACGACGAGAAGGTGCTGCAAGGCCTCGACATCGAGTTGAAGCGCGTCGTTTACGGCCAGGACACCGCGATCACAGCGCTGACCTCGGCCATCAAGCTGGCGCGGGCCGGCCTGCGGGAACCGGAAAAGCCGATCGGCTCGTACCTGTTCTCGGGCCCGACCGGTGTCGGCAAGACCGAAGTGGCCAAGCAGCTCGCCGCCTCGCTCGGCGTGGAGCTGATCCGCTTCGACATGTCGGAATATATGGAACGCCACACCGTTTCGCGGTTGATCGGCGCGCCTCCCGGCTATGTCGGCTTCGACCAGGGCGGCCTTCTGACCGACGGCGTCGACCAGCATCCGCATTGCGTGCTGTTGCTCGACGAAGTCGAGAAGGCGCATCCGGACCTGTTCAACATCCTGTTGCAGGTCATGGACCACGGCAAGCTGACCGACCATAACGGCAAGCAGATCGACTTCCGCAATGTCATCCTGATCATGACCACCAATGCAGGCGCATCCGATGCGCAGCGCGCGGCGATCGGTTTCGGTTCGACCAAGCGCGAAGGCGACGATGTCGAGGCGATCAACCGGCTGTTCACGCCGGAGTTCCGCAACCGTCTCGATGCGATCATTCCGTTCGGCTCGCTGCCGGTGCCGGTCATCCATCAGGTGGTGCAGAAGTTCGTCATGCAGCTGGAAGCGCAGCTTTCCGAGCGTGGCGTGACCTTCGACTTGTCGCAGGATGCAATCGCATGGCTGGCCGACAAGGGCTATGACGAGCGCATGGGCGCCCGGCCGCTTGGCCGTGTCATCCAGGAGCACATCAAGAAGCCGCTAGCCGACGAGGTGCTGTTCGGCAAGCTCAAGAAGGGCGGCACGGTGCGTGTCACCGTCGAGAAGAAGGAAACCGGCGAGACCGGCCTGAAGCTCGAATCGCTCGCCGACGAGGCGCCGGTGAAGCCGAAGAAGGAAGAGCCGGACGACGTGCCGAAGGCCAAGAAGGCGAAGAAGCCCGCCGCGAAAAAGGCGTTGGCGCAGAAGCCGGAACCGAAAGGTAAGGACGGCGGCAAGCGCAGTCTCGTGCCGCAACTGCCGCGTAAGAACTGACGAACCAGCCAGTAAAAAAGCCCCGGAAACGGGGCTTTTTTTGTGACACCCTCCGGTTAAGCACCCGGCGCCCGCCGGAGCGGTTTGCGCCGGTTCAGCTTGCCAGCGCCATCCGTATCTTGCCGGCGTTCTGGGCCAGGACTTCAGGCTTTTCCATCTGTCCGCTGTGCGGTTTCAGGGGAACGCCCTCGAAGCGCGGAATGACATGGACGTGAAGGTGAAAGACAGTCTGCCCCGAAGCTGGTTCGTTGAACTGCATAACCGTGACGCCATCGGCATCGAAGGCCTTCTTTACGGCCCGCGCAACTTTCTGGACGTGAGCGAAGAGCGGGCCAAGCACCGCCGGATCCGCGTCAAGCAGGTTGCGCGACGGCGCTTTCGGCACCACCAGCGTGTGCCCCTGTCCTTGCGGCATCACATCCATGAAGACAATGACCGCTTCATCCTCGTAGACGCGGTGCGAAGGGATTTCTCCGCGCAGGATTTTGGCGAAGATGTTGCTGCTGTCGTAGGTTGCTTCGGCCATGGCGCGCGCTCCGGTTCTTGGCTCGCTGTCTCGTGTAGCGAAGCTGTTCCGCGCGGGCAAGACGATCGATCGACATCGGCCATGCGGGCCCGCGCGGCTGAGCGATTGGGGCCCGCTACCCTACTCCGCCATGTCCTTGCGGAACGGGGTGTGCTCTTCCAGATATTCGCTCATCCGCTCGACTTCGCGCCGCTCGCGCTGGAGGTAGTCGGCCACTGCATTGCGCAGACCTGGATGGGCGATATAGTGCGCCGAATGCATCGTCACGGGCCGGTAGCCGCGCGCCAGCTTGTGCTCGCCCTGAGCGCCGGCTTCAACCACCTTCAGCTTGCGCGAGATGGCGAAATCGATTGCCTGATGGTAGCAGACTTCGAAATGCAGGAATGGGTGATCCTCGATGCAGCCCCAGTTGCGGCCGTAGAGCGCGTCTGAGCCGATGAAGTTGATGGCGCCCGCTATGTAGCGCCCGTTGCGTTTGGCCATGACCAGCAGGATGTCGTCCGCCATGCGCTCGCCGATTAGGGAGAAGAAATCGCGGTTGAGGTAGGGCCGGCCCCACTTCCTGCTGCCGGTATCCATGTAGAACGCGAAAAAGTCGTCCCAGGCCTTTTCGGTCAGATCCTTGCCGGTCAGCCAGTCGATCGAGATGCCGTCGGCGAGCGCCTCGCGCCGCTCTTTCTTCATTGCCTTGCGCTTGCGCGACGCTAACGTCGCGAGAAAATCGTCATAGCTCGAAAAACCTTCGTTGAAGAAGTGAAACTGCTGGTCGGTGCGATGCAGGAAACCGGCCACCGCCAATATCTGGACATCGTCCTCCGGCGCGAAGGTGACGTGGGCGGAAGACACGCCGAGCTTATCCGTCACCGCCTTCAGGCCGGCCGCAAGACCGGCCTTGACGGTGGGACTGTCCTCGCCCTTGCCGACCAGCAGGCGAGGGCCGGTGACGGGCGTGAACGGCACCGCGCATTGCAGCTTCGGGTAGTAGCGCCCGCCGGCACGTTCGAATGCGTCCGACCAGCCATGGTCGAATACATATTCGCCCTGGCTGTGCGACTTCAGATAGCAGGGGACCGCCCCGAGCAGCTTGCCTCGGGCGGTTTCCAGCCTCAGGTGATGGCCTTGCCAGCCGGTGCGCCGAACAGCGCAGCCGGAATCTTCCAGCGCGCTCAAAAAAGCAAATGAAACGAGTGGGTTGTAGCCGTTTTCTGCATCGCCGCGTGTAGTGCCGCCGAGGCTGTCCCATTCAGCGCTGGTAAAGGCCCCGATGCCCGCTGCGATGCGGATCGACAGCTCCGCGTTCGCCGTTTGTCTTTCGCAGTCGTCCCCTTGATCCATGAGGCTTACTTAAGCTCGCTGCGGACCCATACAAGCCCGCTCAAGCAAGCCGTGCCAGATCTGGCTCGAACCCTTCGAACGTCATCTGGTCGGCATATTTGAAGGTCAGCTCGACGGCAGGCTGGTCGTGCACGGTCCAGGTGATCACCGGCATGCCGAGTTTTTCTCGCACGAAGGAGACGAACCGGTTCGGCAGGTCGCCGGCGGCGTAGGAGGTGAAGGCGATGTCATGCGCCAGCATGGCGAAATGCGCCTCGATCAGGTGGTTGTCGTTGCCGTAGGCGGTCAACCCGCCGGGTATGCCGGGGGCATATTTCGGGAACTCACGGATCAGCCAATGGTCGAACGACATGATCGCAGTCTTGCCCTTGTATTGCTTGAGCATCTTGCCGACGCTTTCGACCAGGCCTTCGTCGTGCCCGGCAGCTCCTTTCAGTTCGACAACCATCGGCACACGGCCGTCGACCAGATCAAGCGCCTGCTGCAGCGTCGGCAGATGGTCAGCGGTGCCGCCGACCTTCAGCGCGGTGATCTCGGCAGCCGTACGCTGCCAGACGAAGCCATTTTCGCCGGTCAGCCGCCGCAGATCGCCATCGTGGATGATGACGGGGACGCCGTCGGATGACAGGTGCACGTCGCATTCGATCGCGTAGCCGCGCTCGGCCGCCGCGGCGAAGGCGGAAAGGGTGTTCTCCCAGCGCGTCTTGTTCATGTCGTGGAGGCCGCGATGGGCGACGGGCCGGGCGGTCAGCCAGGAAAGATCGGTCATCGTTGCAGTCCTGGTCATTCGACTTCGAAGATCGCTTCGATTTCCACTGCGGCATTACGCGGCAGGGAGGCGGTGCCGACGGCGGAGCGAGCGTGCGTGCCGCGATCGCCGAGCACCGCGGCGAGAAAATCCGAGGCGCCGTTGGCAACCAGATGCTGTTCGACAAAATCCGGTGCCGAGGCGACGAAGACGGTGATCTTCACCAAGCGACGGATTTTCTCGAGATCGCCAAGTGCTGCCTGGGCTTGCGCCAATATGTTGATCGCACAGTATTTTGCGGCTTCCTTGCCGGTCGCGGTGTCGACATCGCGGCCAAGTAGTCCGCTCGCCTGGAGTTTGCCGTCCTTGAGCGGCAACTGCCCGGCGGTGAACAGCAGATTGCCGGTCCTGCAATAGGGCACGTAATTGGCGGCGGGCGCGGCGGCGGCCGGCAGCGTCACGCCGAGATCGCTCAGCCGCTTTTCGATTGTTTCGCTCATGCTATTTCCCTATTGCTTGAAGGTGCCGCGCAGGCCGGGCCGAAATTGCTATTTTTGCCTCGCTTCCGCCACGACTTTTTTTAAGCTGGACCATCTTTCCATGCGGCCTGCCATTAGCCGCGATGATCGGAGCACCCCATGCGCGCAACGCGCCTCGCATTCAACGCCGTTCTCTTGACAGCGGCTTCCTGGGCGGCTCCCGCTTTTGCGGTGCCGGCGCTGCAGGCGCACCGCGCCGTTTACGACATTTCACTCGACAAAGCCTCCGACCGCTCCGGCATCACCGGCATCACCGGCCGCATGGTCTACGAGTTCAACGGCTCGCCTTGCGAGGGCTATACGGTAAAGTTCCGTTTGGTGACCCAGATCGTAACCAGCGACAACACCAGGCTGACCGATCAGCAGATGACCACCTTCGAGGACGCCGAGGGCAAGACCTTCTCCTTCGTGAACAAATCCTTTGTCGACCAGAACCTCGACAAGGAGGTCAAGGGTACGGCAACGAAGGAGGCCAACGGTCTCAAGGTCGATATCGACAAGCCCGAGAAGAACAGCCTGGAACTCGCGCCGACCCAGTTCCCGACCCAGCAAATGGTCGAAATGATCGGCAAGGCGGAAAAGGGCGAGCGTTTCTACGAAACCAACCTGTTCGACGGCTCTGAGGATGCCAACAAGGTGGTGACCACCACCGTCGTCGTCGGCAAGCAAGCCGATGCCGACAACGCCGATCCGGAAGCGCCGGCGCTGGCCAAGCTCGCCACCGACAAATACTGGCCGGTCGACATCGCCTATTTCGATGATGCCGACAAAGGCGGCGAGGAGGTGCCGGAATACCGGATCAGCTTCAAGCTGCACAAGAACGGCATCACGCGCGATCTCGTCATGGACTATGGCGAGTTCTCGATGACCGGCAAACTGGTCAATCTGTCGCTGTTCGATCAGCCAAAGACCTGCCCGTCGAAATAGGCTCGAACCAACGACAAGCCGCCGGCCGCTATCCGGGATAGTAGCGCTTGATCTTGCGGGGCGTGTCGTATCGACTTGACCATGCCGCAATTGGCTATCATCGTCTTACGACGGTAAGCGCCGTGGGGGAGCAGGTTGAGCAGGATCGACGTTTTTGTGGCGCCGCGGCCCAATGCGACGCTGATCAAGGCCATGACGTTCGTCAACCGAATTGTCATGCTGCACGGCATTCCAGGCTTTCGCGACCTGTTGCCGTTCAACCGTCTGGCCGGTTTGCGCGGCGTCGCCAATGTCCGCCACATCGATTTTCCGGAGGATGACCGGCAAAGGCTGAAGGCTTGTTGCGGTGCGGGCAAGGCGACGTTCATCACGCCCAACCATCCCGAATTCTTTACCGACTGGATGATCGACAAGGAGGTCGTCTCGCGGGTAAGCCCGCTGGCGGCATCCTGGGCCACGCACGGCGTCGTCAACGGGCTTGGCCGGCTGATGCAGAAATTCTGGTTGGCCAACAATCTGATCGCGCAAATCCCGGGCAACAGCGCGGCCGCCAAGGAACATTCGGTGGCCTGGGCGCTGAAGGGGCACGGCGTGCTCCTGCATCCCGAAGGCGGTGTCGGCTGGCATGCCAACATCGTTGCCCCGCTGCTGCCAGGCGCGGTCGAAATGGGGTTCGAGGCGCTGAAGCGCGGCCGCCTGATGGATCCGGATTTCAAGGTTTGGATCGCGCCCGTGATCTGGAAGCTTGCTTTCACGGGGAATGTCGAGGCAGCGCTGGCAAAGGAATGCGCCTATGTCGAGCACAGCCTGAAGATCGAACGCCGTGCCGGCAATACGCTGCCGGAGCGCGTCCATCACACCTATGCGACGCTGCTGTCGCGGGATGAGGCTGCATGTGGCCTTCAGCCTGATGAGCGGGCGCTGTACGGCGCGCGTCAAAAAAACCTGCTTGCCGAACTCGGCCGTCGCCTTGCTGACCTTGTTTCGGCCGACGCCGGCACGCTCGACGGTTCAGAGCTTTTGCGTCGGTCACGCCGCTGGCTGCGGGAAAATACGGACGACACCGGACGGCAGAAGCAGGTCCGAATGCTGGCGGATGCAATCCAGCGACTGCAGCGTGTCGGGTCGTGGGCTTCAGCCAATCCGCGCATCACGCAGGAGGAGATCGCCGAACATTTGAAGCGAATCCGCAACGATTATTGCCGGGGTACGCTGCGCGATACGGTCAACCGTTTCGTGCCGCAGCCGGCAGGCCCGCGCCGCGCCTATGTCCGGGTACCGGAGCCGCTAGGCTTGCATGCCTATCAAGGTTCCGTCGAGGAGGCACTCGCCGAACTGCACGACCGCATGCAGGAGACCGTCACCAGGACGATGACGCAACTCGAGGCCGGCGGCGCCTTCATTTTCTATGCCAATCCCTTCTATCATCGTTAGCGGCGTGTTGGTCGGCGCAAGATGAAGGAGTGCGGCAAACCTCATGGCGGTCTATGTCGATGCGGCGATCTGGAAATGGGTCGGCCACCGCTGGTGTCATCTGCTGGCAGACGATACCGACGAGCTGCATCGCTTCGCCGCGCAACTCGGCGTCAAGCGCTCGTCCTATCAAGGGCCGCCCAAGACATCGGCGCCGCATTATGACATAACCGGGTTGGAGCGTGACCGCGCAGTGCGGTTAGGCGCCATCGAGTGCACCCGCGAGGAGATCGTCGCTGTTTTCCGGCGTGTGCGGGTGCCGAAGGGGAAGATGCGACAATGACACCGGTGCGCTGATCGCCGCACGCTGAGCCGCAAGACGCCACAGCGCTTGCGTTTGTCGCGCTTCCCCTCTATATGCGCGCTCATTCCACACACGGACTTTGGTGTCTGCCCGGGAGAAATCCGGCTGAAACCTCCGGTGGCGTTTGAGGACAAAGTCCAAAAATGCCTGTGTCCGTGGAGGCTAACCGGAAAGGAAATAAGAATGGCTCTGCCTGATTTCAGCATGCGCCAGCTATTGGAAGCTGGTATTCACTTCGGCCACCAGACCCACCGCTGGAACCCGAAAATGGCGCCCTATATCTACGGCGCCCGCAACAACATCCACATCATCGACCTCTCGCAGACGGTGCCCTTGCTGCACCAAGCGCTGAAGCAGGTTTCCGACACTGTTGCCAAGGGCGGCCGCGTGCTGTTCGTCGGCACCAAGCGCCAGGCCTCCGACATCGTCGCCGATGCCGCGCAGCGCTCGGCCCAGTACTATGTCAATTCGCGCTGGCTCGGCGGCATGCTGACCAACTGGAAGACGATCTCGAATTCCATTCAGCGCCTGCGCAAGCTCGACGAGATGCTGGCCGGCGAGGCTCAGGGCCTGACCAAGAAGGAGCGCCTCAACCTCGATCGCGAGCGTGAGAAGCTCGACAAAGCGCTGGGCGGCATCAAGGATATGGGTTCGACGCCCGATTTGATGTTCGTGATCGACACCAACAAGGAAGCGATCGCCATCCTCGAGGCCAAGCGTCTCGGCATCCCGGTCGTTGCCATCATCGATTCCAACTGCGACCCGGACAAGATCGACTTCCCGATCCCCGGCAATGACGACGCGGCCCGCGCCATCCAGCTGTATTGCGATCTGATCGCCAAGGCAGCTATCGACGGCATCGCCCGTCAGCAGGGCGCGCTCGGTGTCGATATCGGCGCATCGGTCGAGGCTCCGGTCGAGCCGGCGCTCGAGCAGACCCCGGCCGCCGAGAGCCCGGCAGCCCAGACCCCGGAAGCATAGTAGCGAAGGCCGGCTGCGGCCCTCATCTTTCCAATATGTTGGCGCGGTAAGCGCTACCGGCACCAGGCGCATCATCGAAAATCGATGGTGCGTCAGTGCATTTAGACAAAGAGGCGACAATGAGCATTTCGGCTGCACAGGTCAAAGAACTCCGCGACTTGACCGGCGCGGGCATGATGGACTGCAAGGCGGCGTTGAACGAGACCAACGGCAATATGGAAGAAGCCATCGACTGGCTGCGCAAGAAGGGCATTTCCAAGGCCGACAAGAAGGCTGGCCGTACCGCTGCCGAAGGCCTGATCGGCGTCGATTCGGGCGTCCGCGAGGCAGCGATCGTCGAGGTCAATTCCGAGACGGACTTCGTTGCCCGCAATGCTGCGTTCCAAGAGATCGTCGCCAACGTCGCGAAGGTCGCGCTTGCCTATGGCGGCAAGACCGAGGCCGTTGCCGCTGCTCCCTATCCGGGCTCGGGCAAGTCGGTCGCCGAGACCATCAAGGACGCCGTCGGCACCATCGGCGAGAATCTGGGCTTCCGCCGCTCGGCCAAGCTCACCGTCGAGCACGGCGCTGTCGCAACCTATGTTCACAATGCGGTCGCGGACGGCCTTGGCAAGCTCGGCGTGCTGGTGGCCATCGAGACGACAGGCAACGCGCATGCCGCGAACGCCTTCGCCCGTCAGGTTGCCATGCATGTCGCTGCCACCAATCCGATGGCCTTGACCACCGAAGAGCTCGATCCGGCCGCGGTGGAGCGCGAGAAGGCGATCTTCGCCGACCAGGCACGCCAGTCCGGCAAGCCGGAAGCGATTATCGAGAAGATGGTCGATGGCCGTTTGCGCAAGTTCTACGAAGAGGTCGTGCTGCTCAAGCAGGCTTTCGTGCTCAATCCCGACATCACCGTCGAGAAGGCGCTTAAGGATGCCGAAAGCGAGATCGGCGCGCCAGCCAAAATCGCTGCCTATCTACGCTTCGCGCTCGGTGAGGGCATCGAGAAGGAAGAGACCGATTTCGCGGCAGAAGTCGCGGCAGCGGTCAAGAAGTAAACTATTCGTTTAAAAGGCTTTTTCGGCCGGGTGTCCGCGAGGATGCCCGGCCGATTTCTTGCGCGGTGTAGGATCAACTCAAGGACGACCTCGGCGCGCTCGATTTCGACATTGCGCAGGACGTTCGGGCACGGCTCGATGCGGTGAGCCGGTCATTCACACCCTTTTTCGTATTCGTTCTTCGGCTCGGAAATACAGGATGGCCTTACCGGAGGTCAGACAGTCGGTGACAAGCCGGCTGGCAACATGCCGAACCCGTTCATGCAAGGTGCTTTTGCCGTGTAAGCTGAAGCTGGAAGAGAGTTTTCGGGCTCGGGCGCCGCGTGACATCGTGGCGCCCTTCGTGTATCGGAACGCCCAGTGTTTCGGGGCGCACCGAAACGCGTCACACGCACGATGACGAGGACCAGATGACGGTGAAGCCCCTCTACCGACGTGTCTTGCTGAAAGCATCGGGCGAAGCGTTAATGGGCGAGCAGCATTTCGGCATCGACGTATCGGTGGTCGACCGCATCGCCGCCGACATCGCCGAGGCCCGCGCATTGGGCATCGAAGTCGGTGTCGTCATTGGGGGCGGCAACATCTTCCGTGGCGTCGCAGTCGCGTCAAAAGGCGGAGACCGCGTCACCGGCGACCATATGGGCATGCTTGCCACCGTCATCAATTCGCTGGCGCTGCGCACCTCGCTCAACAAGATCGGCGTCGACGCCGTGGTGCTGTCGGCGATCGCCATGCCCGAGCTTTGCGAAAGTTTTTCGCAGCGTCAGGCGACCGCCTACATGAACCAGGGCAAGGTCGTTATCTTCGCCGGCGGCACCGGCAATCCGTTCTTCACCACCGATTCGGCTGCAGCCCTTCGCGCCGCCGAGATCGGAGCCGATGCTCTGTTCAAGGGCACCCAGGTCGATGGTGTCTATTCGGCTGATCCCAAGAAGGACCCGCACGCGACACGTTTCGAGCGGATCAGCCATGACGAAGTCATCAAACGCGGGCTTTCGATCATGGATACGGCGGCGATTGCACTTGCGCGCGAAAACAACATTCCGATAATCGTCTATTCGATCCACGAGAAGGGTGGTTTCGGCGATATCCTGAGGGGTGGCGGCCGTTGCACGGTCGTCGCAGACGATTGACCGGACCATGAACCCGAAAGGGATCGGTTGCGGATGAGGCTCGAACAGGGCTTACCCTAAGCAGTGAACCCGGGTTAACGGGTCGAGGAGACGATGATGAGTGGCGAATACGACGATCTCAAACGGCGCATGGACGGGGCGATCGCCGCGTTCAAGCATGATCTGGCTTCGCTGCGCACCGGCCGCGCGTCGAGCAACCTGCTCGATGCCGTCCAGGTGCAGGCCTATGGCACCACCATGCCGATCAACCAGGTGGCAACAGTGTCGGTTCCGGAACCGCGCATGATTTCGGTTTCGGTCTGGGACAAGTCGATGGTCAGCGCGGTCGACCGTGCCATCCGTGAAGCCAATCTCGGGTTCAATCCTATCGTCGACGGTACCAATCTCAGGATTCCGCTGCCCGAGCTCAACGAACAGCGCCGCAAGGAGCTGGTGAAGATCTCGCACGGTTATGCCGAGAATGCCCGTGTCGCCGCACGACACGTTCGCCGGGACGGCATGGACTTTCTGAAAAAGGCGGAAAAGGACGGCGACATCAGTGAGGACGACCATCGCAAACGGGCCGACCAGGTTCAGAAACTGACCGACGAGACAATCAGCACCATCGACCACCTGCTTTCCGACAAGGAAGCGGAAATCATGCAGGTCTAGGGTCTGGCCACGGCTGGCCCGGAAGTGAGAACATGGCAACGCCCGCGCATGTCGCGATCATCATGGACGGAAACGGACGCTGGGCCAAGGCGCGCGGCTTGCCTCGGCTGGCTGGTCACCGCGCCGGCGTTGAGGCGCTGCGCAAGACAGTGCGCGCCGCCCCCGGCCTCGGCATCTCCTTCCTGACCGTCTACGCTTTTTCGTCGGAAAACTGGTCACGACCGAAATCTGAAGTCAGCGACCTCATGGGCCTGCTGAAGCTTTTCATCCGACGTGACCTCGCCGAGCTGCACCAGAGTGGGGTGCGGATCAGGGTCATCGGTGACAGGGCAGGGCTGCAGCCCGACATAAGGGGCCTGCTTGAGGAAGCCGAAACGCTCACTCTCCGCAACGAAGCGCTGACGCTGGTCATTGCCTTCAATTACGGCGGGCGCGACGAGATCGTGCGCACCGCGCGCAAGCTCGCAGCTGCGGTGGCGCGCGGTGAGATCGACAGCGAGGCGATCACGGCCGAGTCCTTTGCCAGCTCGCTCGATACAGAGGGCATTCCGGATCCGGAACTGGTCATCCGCACCAGCGGCGAGCTTCGGCTGTCGAATTTCCTGTTATGGCAGGCTGCCTATAGTGAACTCGTTTTTCTGCCTTGCTATTGGCCCGACTTCAGTCGCGAGCACCTGTCCGATGCACTGCGCGATTTCGCCGGCCGCGAGCGCCGCTTCGGCGGACTTGCCGCCCAAGATGTCGCCTCAGGCTGAGGAATGAGCAACCTCCAGCTTCGGGTCATTTCGGCCGTCGTGCTTGCCGTCGTCACGCTTGGCTTGACCTGGCTCGGCGGACTGCCCTTCCGGTTGCTTTGCGCTGCCATGGCGGCGGTGATCTTCTACGAGTGGACGCGGATGAGCCGCCCCGTTGCCCCGGCAGGTGCTGGTGCTATGGCAGGTCTCGGCTTTCTGCCCGAGGCGCTGATCGTGGTCTTTATTGGTGCCCTCGTCGCCGGCCTGCCTGCGCCTTTGCTGCTGCCGCTCGTGGCGGCTCTGGTTGCTGTCACTGCCATCGCGGCGTCGATGCGCAAGGCAGGACCGTGGGAAGCATCCGGCCTTGCCTATGCGGCCGTGTCGGGCTTGTCGCTGGCCTTCTTGCGTGATGGCGACTATTCAGGGCTGCTGGCCATTCTGTTCCTATTCGCCGTGGTTTGGGCGACCGATATTTTTGCTTATTTCGTCGGCCGCTCCGTCGGTGGCCCAAGGCTGGCGCCGTCGATCTCGCCGGGCAAGACGCGGAGCGGGGCGCTCGGTGGGGTGGTCGGCGGCGTAGTGGCCGGTCTGCTTCTGGCCGCAGTAGCCGGAACGGGCAACCTCGCCGTGCTTGGCGTGGTCGCACTGGTGCTTTCGATCGTCGCGCAGGCCGGCGACCTGTTCGAATCATGGGTCAAGCGACGCCACGGCCGTAAAGATTCCGGTACGCTGATACCCGGCCATGGCGGCATCATGGATCGGGTCGATGGGCTTGTCGCGGCGGCTTTCGCCCTATACGTCATCGGCTGGATTTCCGCGACCGCCGACCATCCGGCACAGGGGCTGTTTCCGGTTTGAACGGCATCGTCGGTGGGCCGGCACGAGGCTGCGTCATGGATTCGCCTGGATTGATGTCACAGTCGCGGCGTGATCTGCGCCGTGGATGAATTTGAGGGCATGAATTGAACGAGATTCTTCACGCGGTTTTCAGCACGGACGGCCTTGTCCTCGGCACGCTGGTGCCTTTCCTGTTCGTGCTGACCGTGGTCGTGTTCGTCCACGAAATGGGCCATTACCTCGTCGGCCGCTGGTGCGGTATCGGCGCAAAAGCCTTTTCGATCGGTTTCGGCCCTGAGATCATCGGCTTCAACGACAGCCGAGGCACCCGCTGGAAGCTTTGCGCCATACCGCTCGGCGGCTACGTCAAGTTCGTCGGCGATATGAACGCGACGTCGAGCCAGCCCAGCTCGGAGGAGGTCGAGGCGCTGAGCGACGACGAACGCAAGGTTGCCTTCCACACGCAGCCGATCTGGAAGCGGGCGGCGACCGTCGTGGCGGGGCCGCTGTTCAACTTCCTGCTGACGATCGCCGTCTTTGCCGTGCTGTTTTCAATATATGGCCGGCCGGTATACGAGCCGATGGTGGCTGAAGTCACCGCAGGCAGTCCGGCAGCGGCGGCCGGCATCATGCCCGGTGACCGATTCGTCAGCGTCGACGGCAGCAAGGTCGAGACCTTTGCCGACGTCCAGCGTCTGGTTTCGGGCCGCGCCGGCGACAGCATCACCTTCGTTATGTTACGCGGCGGCAAGGAAATCACCGTCACGGCGACGCCGCGTTTGATGGAACAACAAGACGCATTGGGCAACAAAGCCCAGGTGGCCGTGATCGGCGTCATCAACAACAAGGAACTCGGCCAGCCGCGGCTGATCACCTACAGCCCGGCCGGGGCAGTCGGGGCGGCCGTCCAGGAAACCGGACACGTCATCCAGCGCACCGGCCAGTTCCTGCAGCGTTTCGTTGTTGGCCGCGAGGACAAGTGCCAGCTGGGCGGGCCCATCAAGATCGCCAAGATGTCGGGCCAGGCGGCAAAGCTCGGCTTCGAATTGCTCGTCCAGCTTGTTGCATATCTGTCAGTCGGGATAGGAATTCTCAATCTTCTGCCGATTCCCCCTCTCGACGGAGGGCATCTTCTGTTCTACGGCGTGGAAGCTGTCATCCGACGGCCGGTGTCCGAACGGATGATGGAAATGGCTTATCGGAGCGGCCTCATCCTGGTGCTCGGCTTCATGGGTTTTGTTTTCTGGAACGATCTGTTTGGGTGCTGAAATCATGAAGAAATTTGGCTTCAGCGCGACCAATGTTGAGACGCCGTTTACCATGCGTGGGGATATGCGTGACGCGAAAGCCACGCCACAGGGTTAAGTAAATACAAATTAACCAGAAGCCTTGCGTGTAGGGAAAATCCGGTTAATACGGTAGGGGAAATTACCGCACGTCCGGTTTTCTCGCCGTGGGGACTTCGAGAAAAGGTACAAAAGCCCGATGAAGGCAGCATCCAAGTTTCTGAGCGCCGCGTCCGCGGTGGCTATATCCGCTGCTCTGGTTGTACCAGGCGCGCTCGCAGTGCAGTTCGTTGCCACATCGGCCGCCGAGGCGGCTGTCGTCTCCAGAGTTGAAGTCACCGGCAATCAGCGTGTCGACGCGGACACCATCCGCAACTACGTGACAATCAAGCCCGGCAAGGCGTTTTCCAGCTCCGACATCGACGATGCGGTCAAGGCGCTGTTCGGCACCGGGCTGTTTTCGGACGTGCAGATCAACCAGGTCGGATCGACGCTGGTCATCAAGGTTTCGGAGTACCAGGTCGTCAACCAGGTGCTGTTCCAGGGCAACAAGAAGCTCAAGGACAACGCGCTTGCAGCCGCTGTGCAATTGAAGCCGCGCGGCACCTTCTCGCAACAGCAGCTCGACGCCGATGTCGAGGCGGTCAAGGCCGCATACCGGCGTATCGGTCGCGACGATGCCGCCGTGACCACCCAGATCATGGATCTCGGCGACAACCGGGTAAACGTGGTCTTCAACATCAACGAAGGCGGCCGCACCCAGATTGCGGCGATCAATTTCGTCGGCAACAGCGCCTATTCGAGCCGCCGTCTGTCGGACATCATCTCCACCAAGCGCTCGTCCTTCCTGTCGTTCGTGCTGCGCGACGATGTTTATGACGAGGACAAGCTGCGCGCCGACCAGGAGCTGCTGCGCCGCTTCTATTATAATCACGGCTATGCCGACTTCCAGGTCGTCTCGGCTGTCGGCGAACTCGACGACACAACCAACAAATACACCGTTACCATCACGGTGCAGGAGGGCGAGCGGTATACGTTCGGGGACGTCAGCGTCGAAAGCACGATCCCCGAGGTCGACAGCAAGTCGCTTGAATCGGTGGTCGAGACCCATAAGGGCGATGTCTATAACGCCAAGGATGTCGAGGACACGATCATCGCGCTGACCGAAAAGGTCGCCGGTTCTGGTTATGCCTTTGCCCAGGTGACGCCGCGCGGTGACCGCAACTTCGAAAACCACACCATCTCTGTCGTTTATACGATCGACCAGGGCACCAAGGCCTATATCGAGCGCATCGAGATCCGCGGCAACGATCGGACGCGCGACTACGTCATTCGCCGCGAGTTCGATGTCAGCGAAGGCGACGCTTTCAATCAGGTTCTCATCCAGCGCGCGAAGAGGCGGCTGGAAGCGCTTGATTATTTCGAGAAAGTCGAGATTTCCACCGTTCCGGGCTCTGAGCCTGATCAAGTCGTACTGGTGGTCGACGTGGTCGAGAAATCGACCGGTGAGTTCTCGGTCGGTGCCGGTTATTCGACTGGTGGCGAGACGGCTGGTCCGTCCGTCGAAGGTTCAATCAGTGAGCGCAACTTCCTCGGCCGCGGCCAATTCATCAAGGTGGCGGCTGGCGGCGGCAAGAACTCGCGCGACTACAGCTTCTCGTTTACCGAACCGTACTTCCTTGGTCGCCGTATCGCTGCCGGATTCGACATCTACAAGCAGACTCGAAACTATGACCATTACGATAGCGACACGACGGGCGCGACAGTGCGCTTCGGTCTGCCGATTACCGACAACATCTCGACTCAGCTCGCGTATAATATCGCTCAGGAGAAGTATGAGTTCGACGAGAACTGCGACCCTGCCACCTGCGATGTCTCCCAGGCGATTATAAACGGTGTCGAAGAGAGTCCGTGGCTCAAATCGTCGGTTAGTCTCGGCCTAGTTTACAATACTATTGACGACATGAAGAATCCCCATGAAGGCATTTTTGCCAACGTCGGCACGGAAGTGGCTGGCTTGGGCGGCGACGCCAAGTTCATCAAGGTGACAGCGCGCGGCAGCATTTATCAGACGTTGTCCGAACAATTGGATCTGGTAGGCCTCATTTCTGGCGGTGCCGGCCATGTCCAGGGATATGGCAGCGGCGACCTGCGTGTCTTCGACCATTTCCAGAGCAGCGATCGCATGATCCGCGGTTTCGAATATGGCGGCATCGGTCCGGTTGCCTCGGACAACAGCAATGACCATCTCGGCGGCACCACTTACTTCAATGCCTCGGCGGAAGCGCAGTTCCCGCTGCCGGTCATCCCGGAAAGCTTCGGTTTGCGCGGCGCGGTATTCGCCGATGCGGCAACGCTCTACGGCAGCAAGATTGCCTCCAACCTCGTCAATCAGTCGACGACCGGCATGGAATGGCGCGCTTCTGTCGGCGTCGGCTTGATGTGGGCATCGCCTTTCGGCCCGATCCGCATCGACTATGCGATCCCGGTCAAGAAGGAAAAGACCGACGACGTGCAGGAATTCAACTTCGGCATATCGACCCGCTTCTGATGTGCGGGTAACGATGCTTCCGGCTCGTTTGGATCCGGATGGCAGTGATCCGACACTACAGCGCAGCGCGTCCTATCGGACGCTCAAAGGACGTTGTAGCACTTTGATTTGCGCATGATCCTTTCCGAGGATCGATTTCCGATTTCGGGGTCATGCGCTAGCTGGATATTGCTTCTGGAATGACCGATCCGGTGTTCTTCGCGCCCTCACGCCGGTATACGGCCGGCGAAGTCGCGAATCTGACCGGCTCGATGCTTGTCGATTCCGCTCTCGCCGATGTTTCGATCGATGCTCTGGCTCCCGCCAACGAAGGCGGCGAGAACGCCCTTGTCTTCGTCGATGGCAGGCGCAATTTCGCCCTGATGCAGTCACTGCGGGCGGCAGCGGTTCTCTGCCCTGCCGAATTTGCCGCCAAGGCGCCAGCGGGCATCGCGGTTCTGGTGCATCCGCGCCCGCAGCAGGCTTTCGCAATGGTCGGGCGCCTGCTTTTCCCGGCGGCTGCGACGCCTGGACCGATGACCGGCGAAACCGGTATCTCGCCGCACGCCCATATCGATGCGACCGCCCATGTCGAGCCCGGTGCGATCATCGAAGCGGGCGCGGTCATCGGACCGCGCGCTGCCATCGGCAGCGGAACCGTCATTGCCCCTCATGCGGTTATCGGTCCGTCCTCGCAGATTGGCCGCGACGGCTATGTCGGTCCAGGTGCCAGCGTGCAATATGCATTGATCGGCAATCGCGTTATCATTCATGGCGGCGCCAGGATCGGCCAGGATGGCTTCGGCTTTGTGGCCGGCGCAAAGGGTCCGGAGCGGGTTCCGCAGATCGGCCGCGTCATCATCCAGGACGACGTCGAGATCGGGTCGAATACGACCGTCGATCGCGGCGCCATGTCCGACACGATCATCGGCCAGGGCACCAAGATCGACAATCTGGTGCAGATCGCGCACAACGTTCGCATCGGCCGCAATTGCATAATAGCCGGGCTTTCGGGTATTTCCGGTTCAGTGACGATAGGCGACAACGTCACCATGGGTGGCGGCGTCGGCCTTGCCGATCATTTGACCATCGGGTCCGGCGCCAAGCTTGCGGCAAGAAGCGGGTTTATGAGCAATGTGCCTGCCGGTGAGATTTGGGGAGGATATCCGGCGCAGCCGATGGCGGAAGCCATGCGCGAGATAGCGGCCTTGCGCAGACTTGCACGGACGCGCAGACAGGGTGAGGGGGGAAATGGCTGACATCGCAGCGGCGACGCTCGAAGCGGTTGACATAATGCGGCTGATGAAGCTCCTGCCGCACCGCTATCCGTTCTTGATGATCGACCGTATCGTCGACATAGATGGCGACGAATCCGCAATCGGCATCAAGAACGTCACCATAAACGAGCCGCATTTCCAAGGTCATTTCCCTGACCAGCCGGTCATGCCCGGCGTGCTGATCATCGAGGCGATGGCGCAGACGGCCGGCGCCATCTGCATCCGCAGCCTTGGTACGGAAAAGCCGTCGCTGGTTTATTTCCTGACCATCGACAATGCCAAGTTCCGCAAGCCGGTCGTTCCAGGCGACCAGCTGAAAATTCATGTGAAGAAAATCAAGAAACGCGGCAATCTTCTCAAATTCGCTTGCGAGGCCCTCGTCGATGGCGCCAAGGCGGCGGAAGCGGAGATCTCGGCGATGATGGTCGCAAGCGGCTGACAAACGAATGCTAATGAAAATCCAGACAGTCATCCATCCATCGTCGGTCATCGAGGCAGGCGCCCAAATCGGCGAAGGCGCCCGCATCGGGCCCTTCTGTCACGTCGGCCCCGATGCCGTGATCGGCGACCGCGTCGAACTGGTCAGCCATGTCTCGGTGATTGGCGCGACCACCATCGGTGCATCGACCAAGGTTTATCCGATGGCGATACTGGGCGGACCACCGCAGAACACCAAGCACAAGGGCGGCCGTACCACGCTGGTGATCGGCGAGAACTGCACGATCCGCGAAGGCGTCACCATGCATGTCGGCACCGATTCCAGCCGCGGCGAGACGACGATCGGCGACAACGGCAATTTCCTTGCCTATGCCCACATTGCCCATGACTGCGTGGTCGGCAAGAACGCCACCTTCGCCAATCAAGCGACGTTAGGCGGGCATTGCGAAGTCGGTGATAATGTCTACATCGGCGGCCTTACCGCGGTTCATCAGTTTGTCCGCATCGGCGATAACGCCTTTCTCGGCGGCTGCTCGGCGATCGTCGGCGACGTCATTCCCTACGCCATCGCCGTTGGCAACCGTGCCAGCCTTCGCGGCCTCAACATCATTGGGCTGAAGCGCGCCGGCCTGCCACGTTCGGAGATCCATTTGCTGCGCAAAGCCTATAAGACGATCTTCGATCGCTCCCGGACCGTCGGCGAAAACATCGAATTCGCCAAGGCGGAGTTCGCCTCGTCGCCGACTGCCATGAAGATTGTCGATTTCATCGCCGGTCGCGGCAAGCGGCACTATGCCGTGCCGTCGCTCAAGGGTGGCGACGGCGACGATACCGATGATGAAGACTGAGAGCAGATGACGAAGATTGAGGCTGCCGGAAAGGGCCTTGATCTCGCGCCAGATGCCAAGGTCGGCATCATCGCCGGCGGCGGCAGCCTCCCGGTCGAAATTGCCCGAGCGCTCGCCCGGCAAGGCAAATTGCCCTTCATCGTGATGGCGGCGGGCGAGGTCGACCGCATAGCCGATTTCGAGCCCTATGAGCAGGCAACCTTGAGGCTGGAAGACGTCGGCTCGCTGTTGCCGATCCTCAAGCGGCATCACGTTACGCATCTGGTGACCGCGGGTCATATCACGCGCCGCCCCAGGCTGAGCGCCATGCGCCTCAATTTGGGCCTGCTCGCCTGGCTGCCCAGCCTTTTCGTCGGTGTAACCCGGGGAGACGATACGGTGCTGAAATTGTTCGTGCGCAGGATCGAGCGCAGCGGCATCAAAGTCGTCGGCGCTCACGAGATCGTGCCGGAGCTGGTCGCCGCCGAAGGACTGCTGACCAAGGCGGCGCCACGCAAAGCCGACTGGCGCGACATCGAGGCGGCGCACGCGGCGGCAAAAGCCATCGGCGCGCTCGACATCGGCCAAGCGGCTGTTGCGGTCGGCGGCCGCGCCATTGCGCTGGAAGGCGTCGAAGGGACTGACGGGCTGCTCGAGCGGACAAGGGAATTGCGCGGGCACGGCAGGCTGGCGGGCAGGACGCGCGGTGTCCTGGTCAAATGCGCCAAGCCCGGTCAGGAACTGCGTGCCGATCTGCCCTCCATTGGCCCGCTGACCGTCGAGGCGGCGCATGCCGCCGGACTGGCCGGCATTGCCGTAGAAGCCGGCCGCTCGCTGGTGCTCGAAGGTCCCGCCACCATCGGGCGTGCCAATGCGCTCGGCCTGTTCGTGATCGGGCTGCCTGCTGCGGAGCCGGCGCATGGCGAATGAGCGGCCGTTGAAGATAGCCGTCGTCGCCGGCGAGGAGTCCGGTGACCTGCTTGGCGCCGATCTTGTGCAGGCGTTAAAGCGCATGACCGGGCGCGACGTTCGGCTTGTCGGCATCGGCGGCCGCCATTTGCAGGCGCTCGGCCTGGCGCCATTGTTCGACGGCAGCGAGATCGCGCTGATGGGGCTTAGCGCCATCCTGCGCGACCTGCCGCGCCTGATGCGGCGGATCGGCCAAACGGCAAACGCGATTGCCGGTGAAAAGCCCGATTGCCTTGTCACCATCGACAGTCCGGATTTCTCGCTGCGCGTCGCCAAAAAGGTGCGTGCCGCCGATCCGACTATCCCGATCGTCCACTATGTCTGCCCGAGCGTGTGGGCTTGGCGGCCGGGCAGGGCGGCGGCGATGAAACCGTATGTCGATCACACTCTTTGCATCCTGCCGTTCGAGGTGAAGGAACTCGCTCGCCTGGGCGGGCCGCCCGGCACCTATGTCGGGCATCGCCTCGCACACGATCCGGGCATAGTCAGTGCCGCCAGGGCGCAGGCGCAGCCGCGTGACCTGTCCGCCGATCACGTCAAAACGTTGCTCGTATTGCCCGGTTCGCGTCGCGGCGAGGTGCGACGCCTGGTCGGGCCGTTCGGCGAGACGGTGTCGATCCTGCGGGCGCGGGGGCACCGCTTGCGCCTGCTGTTGCCGACGGTCCCGCACGTAGCCGACCTGGTCAGGACCTCGGTTGCGAGCTGGGACGAGAAGCCGGAGATCATCCTTGATGCCGAACGCAAATGGCAGGCCTTCGGCAAGGCGGATGCGGCGCTGATCGCGTCGGGGACGGTATCGCTGGAACTTGCACTGGCAGGTGTGCCGATGATCTCCTGCTACCGGCTCGATCCGGTCATGCGCATGGCGCAGCCGCTGATCAAAGTATGGAGCGCAGCCTTGCCCAATCTCATTGCCGACCGGCCGATTGTGCCGGAACACTACAATCAATATGTGCGGCCGCATTATCTGGCGCGGCAACTGGAAGCGCTGTTCTCCGATACCGCCTACCGCACCTGGCAGAAGCACGGTTTTGCCGACATTGCCGGGCGTATGGCAATCGCCAAGTCGTCAGGCGAGATTGCTGCGGGGGTGGTGATGGGGATGGTGAGGAAGTGGTGAATAGTGAATAGCGAGTAGGAAATGGTGCTGGCGGTAACGGCCAAGCTGCTTCAGCTACTACTCGCTACTCGCTACTCGCTACTCGCTACTCGCTATCTTCACCGCTTCGCGATCGGCACGTAATCCCGTTCCGGCGCGCCAGTATAGAGCTGGCGTGGGCGACCGATCTTCTGATGCGGATCCTCGATCATCTCCTTCCACTGCGCGATCCAGCCGACGGTGCGGGCGACCGCGAACAGTACGGTGAACATGGTGGTGGGGAAGCCCAGCGCCTTAAGGGTGATGCCGGAATAAAAATCGACGTTAGGGTAGAGCTTCTTCTCGATGAAATAGGAATCGGTCAGCGCGATCTTTTCCAACTCCATGGCGATGTCGAGCAGCGGATCGTCCTTGATGCCGAGCTCGCCCAGGACTTCGTGCGCCGTTTTCTGCATGATCTTGGCACGCGGATCGTAGTTCTTGTAAACGCGGTGGCCAAAGCCCATCAATCGGAACGGATCGTTCTTATCCTTGGCGCGCGCAATGAATTCCGGGATGTGATCGACATGGCCGATCTCGCCCAGCATGTTCAGCGCTGCCTCGTTGGCGCCGCCATGTGCGGGACCCCACAGGCAGGCGATGCCGGCAGCGATACAGGCAAAGGGATTGGCGCCCGACGAGCCGGCCAGGCGGACGGTCGAAGTCGAGGCGTTCTGTTCGTGATCGGCGTGCAGGATGAAGATGCGCTCCATCGCGCGCGCCAGCACCGGATTGATCTTGTATTCCTCGCAAGGCACGGCGAAGCACATATGCAGGAAGTTGGCTGCGAAATTCAGCTCGTTCTTCGGATAAATGAACGGCTGGCCGATGTGGTATTTGTACGCCATCGCCGCGATTGTCGGCATCTTGGCGATCAGCCGCATTGAGGCGACCATGCGTTGATACGGATCCGAGATGTCGGTGGAATCGTGATAGAAGGCCGACAGCGCGCCGACCACGCCGCACATCACCGCCATCGGATGCGCATCACGGCGGAAGCCGGTGAAAAAGCGCGACATCTGCTCATGTACCATGGTGTGGCGCGTCACCCGGTAGTCGAAATCGTCCTTCTGCGCCTTGGTCGGTAATTCACCATAGAGCAAGAGATAGCAGACTTCGAGGAAGTCGCCGTGCTCGGCCAGTTGGTCGATCGGGTAGCCGCGGTGCAAAAGAATGCCGGCATCGCCATCGATGAAGGTGATTTCCGATTCGCAGCTCGCCGTCGACGTAAAGCCGGGATCATAGGTAAAGACGCCGGCGGTATTGTAGAGCGAACCGATGTCGATGACGTCAGGTCCTACCGAACCACTTCGGATCTTGAATTCATGGGTTTTGCCGCCGAGCTCCAGCTTTGCCGTCGATGCCTGGGTTTTGCCGCCAAATTCCATTTTCGTCGCAGGTTCGGTCATAGCAAACTCCTTTTTGTTTCCTCAGGCCGGCAAAGGCAAAATATCTGAACCCAACACGTCAAAAGCATCGGAATATGCACATTTGCGCCCGCAATTGTATCTGCGCGCCAGATTAGGCCAAGGCCCAATGTTGCACTGCGAAACACACCTTTCAATGCCAATCTTCTTGGGCCAGTTCGCTAATCGATTTGATCAGCGATCCGCGCCAGGCTTTCCTCGCGGCCCAGCACGGCAAGCACATCAAAGACACCTGGCGAGGTACTTTTGCCGGTGAGCGCGGCGCGCAAAGGTTGGGCCACGGCGCCGAGTTTATGGCCGCCGGCCTGCGCGTAGTCGCGGATCGCGACTTCAGCCGAGGCGGCAGACCAGTCCGAAACCGTGGCCAGTGCCGCATGAGCGCCTCGCAGGATCGCGCGCGCCTCACCGCTGAGCAGCGCCGCCGCCTTCTCGTCGACCGGCAGCGGCCGCTCGACGAACAGGAATGCAGCCCCTTCAACAAGTTCGACCAGCGTCTTGGCGCGCTCCTTCAGGCCGGGCAAAGCGGCAAGCAGTTGCGCCTTGCGTCTGTCGTCGAGGCGGGCGGCGATTGCCGGGCCGCCTTCGAGATAGGGCAGAGTGGCGATGAAGGTGTCGAGCAGCGCCGCGTCGTTCATCCGGCGCATATGCACGCCGTTGAGCGCCTCGAGTTTGGCGAAGTCGAAACGGGCGGCGCCCTTGTTGACATCGCCAATGTCGAACCATGCGATCATGTCGGCAATCGACATGATCTCATCGTCGCCGTGGCTCCAGCCAAGCCTCGCCAGATAGTTGAGCAGCGCCTCCGGCAGGTAGCCCATGGCGCGATAGGCCTCGACGCCAAGCGCACCGTGCCGCTTCGACAGCTTGGCGCCGTCGGCACCGTGGATCAGCGGGATATGCGACATCGACGGCACCTCCCAGCCCATGGCCTGGTAGATTACGGTCTGGCGTGCGGCGTTGGTCAAATGATCGTCGCCGCGGATGATGTGGGTGATGCCCATGTCGTGATCGTCGACGACGACGGCATGCATGTAGGTCGGATTGCCGTCCGAGCGCAGAATAATGAAATCGTCGAGATCCTTGTTGGGAAAACGCACGTCGCCCTGGACGCGGTCATGCACCACCGTCTCGCCGTCTGTCGGCGCCTTGATGCGGATCGCCCCCTTGGCGCCGGGCGGCGCCTCCGACGGGTCGCGGTCGCGCCAGCGTCCGTCATAGCGGGGAGGCAGCCCCTTGGCCCGTGCGCTCTCGCGCATTGCTTCCAGCTCGGCAGGCGTCGCATAACAATAATAGGCCTTGCCCATGCGAACGAGCTCCTCGGCCACCTCGCGATGGCGCGGCGCACGCTCGAACTGCGACACCGGCTCACCGTCCCATGTCAGGCCAAGCCAGGAAAGCCCGTCGAGAATGGCTGCGGTTGCCGCATCGGTGGAGCGCTCGCGGTCGGTGTCTTCGATGCGCAGCAGCATCGTGCCGCCTGTGTGCTTGGCATACAGCCAGTTGAACAGCGCCGTGCGCGCGCCGCCAATATGCAGATAACCGGTGGGCGAGGGGGCAAAACGGGTGACGACCTTATCGGGCATGGAACTCTCAGGCGGGCCAAGGAAGTGGGTTTGCGGACTTTCGCGCGTTGCGCGTTCATGTAGCATAGGAGGTCGAGGGCGCAAGAGGCAGACCCGATGGCTGTGCGAGGCCGTGGTGCGGGCGAGGGCGAGGACGCTGGTAGCGGCGTCAGCGAACGCTTGCTGTTTGCCGCTCCCCCGCCTGCCCTGCCGGTATCGGCATTGCTGCCCGCTCCGCGCTTCGATGCTCCGTCGCTGCCGGCCAGCGACCCAGCAACGGTTCCGGTGCCTGCGTCCGAGCCCATCGTGCGCCTACGCCGGCGTTTCCGCCTCCCGTCACCATCCCGCATCCGCAACAGCGTAACCTCGGCAGCCGGCCTGGAACTCGACCGTGGCGTCGCCTTCCTGCTGGTGCCGGTGTTCCTCGCATGCGGGGTGGTCGTATATTTCGCGCTGTCGGTGGAGCCGGCCTTTCCGCAGCCGATCGCAATCGTGCTCCTCGCGGCCCTTTGTGCCGTCATCTCGCGGTCATGGCCCAGGACCCGCCTGTGCTTCATGGTGGCGCTGCTCTGCGCGCTTGGCGTGCTTGCCGCCAAGTTCGAGACCTGGCGTGTCGGGACGCATATGCTCGGTTCCGAAATCTCGACGCGGCTGACGGGTCGTGTCGTATCGTACGAGCCCATGGCGAGCGGCCGCATCAGACTGACAATCGATGTGATCTCAACCGCCAGGCCGACGCTGCGCTACATGCCGGAACGGGTCCGCATTTCGGCGATGAAGATACCGGCTGAGCTGGCCGCTGGTTCCGAGATCACCGGCTATGTGCGGCTGCTGCCGCCGACCGGCCCGGTGCGGCCCGACAGCTATGATTTCTCCTTCGACAGCTATTTCGCCGGTATCGGCGGCAGCGGCTTCTTTCTCGGCAATCCGAAAGTCGTGGCTTCGGGCAGCATGCCGCTTGCCGCGCGGCTTTCTTCCGCGATCGAAGACGCGCGCGAATCCATCGCCGACCATATCCGCAGCCGCATCGGCGGCGCCGAGGGCGAGATTGCTGCTGCGCTGATCGTTGGCGTGCGCGCCGGCATTCCCGAGGAGATCAACGAAGCGATGCGGCGTACAGGCATCTACCACATCATCTCCATCTCGGGGCTGCATATGGCGTTGGTCGCCGGCACCATCATGGCGCTGCTACGCGGCGCCTTTGCGCTGTTTCCCGACTTCTCATCGCGACGGCCGGTCAAGAAATATGCCGCAGCCGCCGCGCTTTTTTCGATTGCGGCCTACCTCGTCTTTTCCGGCATTGTGGTAGCGGCCGAACGCAGCTTCATCATGCTGGCGGTGATGCTTATCGCCGTGCTGTTCGACCGGGCCGCGCTCACCATGCGCAACCTGGCGATCTCGGCCATCGCGGTCATCGTGGTGTCGCCGCACGAGGTGGTCGGTCCGAGCTTCCAGATGTCCTTCGCCGCGACGGCGGCCCTTGTCGGCGCCTATGCCGGCTGGTCCGACTACCGCGCCGGCAGGGCCACCACGCCGCCGCCGCGGCGGTCGCCGCTACGCCTCGCCACGCGAAAGGTCCTGCTGGGCATGGGCGGCCTGGCGATGACCTCGATCATTGCAGGGAGCGCCACGGCGCTTTTCGCCATATGGCATTTCCAGCGCGTGGCGCCGCTCAGCCTGTTCGCCAATCTGGCCATCATGCCCATCGTCTCACTGGTCGTCATGCCCTTCGCCGTCCTCAGTGCGCTGGCGATGCCGTTCGGCGCGGATGGGCCTTTCCTATACGTGATGGGCAAAGGGCTGACGGCGATGATCGCCCTGTCCGGGTGGATCTCCGAGCGCTCGCCGATCGATGCGGTCGGACTGATTTCGCTGAGATCTGTCCTTTTGGTGACGATCGCCCTCGTCATTGCCAGCATGGCGACGACCTGGTTGCGGCTCGCGGCACTTCCTTTTGCGCTCGCCGGCTTGCTAACGACAACGCAGACGCGCGTACCCGACGTATTGATCTCGGAGGACGCACGGCTGGTCGCGCTGCCGATCGGCAGCGGTGAGCTCGCCGTCAACCGGGCACGCCCGAATGAGTTCACGATCGACAACTGGAAACGCGCGCTCACATCAGAGGCTATCGTCGCGCCGGAAACACCTGGAAAGAACGATCCGCAATTCGACATTGCCGATCCGGCCGACCTACCGCCGGGCATGCCGTTCATTTGCACGGACGGTCTCTGCCTCGCCAGGCATCCATCCGGCGCGATCATTGCGCAAGCCAAGGACCGCGATACCGCACGGCCAGCCTGCGCCTTCGCCAGCTTGATCGTCATCGACGACGCCACCGCCCATAATCCCTGCTACTACGACCGGCTGGTCCTCGTCGTCACCAAACGGCAACTGGCGCGCGCGGGAAGTGCGGCCGTCTATTTCGATCCACAAGCGGCAACACGCGCCGAAATCCGCTTCGCCGTCGAAAAATCATACCGGCCCTGGCACGTGCAGCGGAAATTTTCACGCGCGGCGCGCGGCCTGCCGCCATACCGCAGAGCCGACAATCCAAAAGCCGGCACCAAGGGCGCAACTCAGTAGCGGCGGATCAGCCCAACGAGCTTGCCCTGCACCTTGACCCTGTCTGGTCCGAAGATGCGCGTCTCGTAGGCCGGATTGGCGGCCTCCAGGGCGATCGAGGCGCCCTTGCGGCGGAACCGCTTCAGCGTCGCTTCCTCCTCGTCGACCAAGGCCACCACGATCTCACCGGGGCTCGCCGTATCGGCGTTGCGGATGATCACCGTGTCGCCGTCGAAAATGCCAGCCTCGATCATCGAATCGCCTTTGACCTCGAGCGCATAATGCTCGCCGCCCATGATCATATCCGGCGGCACCGAAATCGAATGCGTCTGGTGCTGGATAGCATCGATCGGCACACCAGCGGCGATGCGGCCCATTACCGGGATCGAAACGGCGGCGACGACATCGTCGTCATTGCCGGCTGCAGGGACGCGCGACGATGTGGGCTTGCCCTGCCGAGGGGCACCTTGCCCAAGACTGCCCTGGATGACACTCGGCGAGAACTTGCGTGCCGCATTGAGGCCGGGGGCGATCGAGTCAGGCAGGCGTAGTACCTCCAGCGCACGGGCCCGGTTGGGCAAACGGCGAATGAAGCCGCGCTCCTCCAGCGCCGTAATCAGTCGGTGGATTCCGGATTTGGAAGCCAGGTCGAGCGCTTCCTTCATCTCGTCGAAGGACGGTGGGATACCGCTTTCCTTCAACCTTTCGTGGATGAACATAAGCAGTTCGTGTTGTTTGCGTGTCAGCATAGCGACCCCCAACAGAATCAGAAAACAAACCCAGAACAGACACTATCTGTTCCAGTTGTGTTCCGCAACTGTTTAAAGTTTAATGAATGCGTTAAGGCTCGGGAAACAAACGACGTCCCCTACCGGCGTACCGTATTTTCGCCGCCGCGAGCCTCATCGCCTTGATTCTGCTTTCGTTTGCGCCGTTCTGGCCTCCTAGAAGGCGGTACTGGCATCGGCCGTCGGTCGGCAAAGGGCACGGAAGTGAACCCCTATCGACTGTGCGGTTTGGTCAATGCGCCGTGAACGAAACGAACTCAAAACGCCAACCTCGGGCTAACTCCAGGTTTCCACCGCCTGGTCAGGCTGCTTCTCGCCGGTGGAGCCTTGCACGCGCAACCAGGTAATAGAAGAACAGAAGAACAGTTGATGCGTGTCCGGCGTTGCGTTGGATTTTTTGGGGGAGCAGGCAAATCATGACGGGAATTCCCGATCTCGTGGCCGTAAAGGCGATGGATGCCGCGGATCCGCTGGGCGCGATGCGCGACCGCTTTGTCTTGCCGCAAGGAGTGATCTATCTCGACGGCAATTCGCTAGGAGCTGCTTCACGTGCCGCTTTCGATGAATTGTACAAGGCCGCGACCGAAGAATGGTCGCATGATCTCATCCGCGCATGGAACACGGCCGGCTGGTTCAACATGCCGCTTGAACTTGGCGACCAGCTAGGGCGCCTGATCGGTGCCGCGGTCGGCCAGACGGTGGTCTGCGATACGACGTCGGTCAACATCTACAAGCTGCTGCACGCCGCCATGGCCATGCGACCGGAGCGGCAGGTCATCGTCGCCGAGGGCGATAGTTTTCCGACAGACCTCTACATGGCTGAGGGTGTGGTTTCGACGCGAAAAGATGCGCTGCTGCGCCTCTCGGGGGTCGACGCGCCGACCATCGAAGAGCTGATCGACGAACGCACCGCGGTGGTGCTGGTCAACCACGTCAACTACAAGTCGGGCGAACTGCGCGACATGCCGACGCTGACGCGCAGGGCTCAGGAAGCCGGGGCGATGATCGTCTGGGATCTCTGCCACACCGCCGGCGCGATGCCAGTCGAGCTCGACAAGGCAAACGCCGATTTTGCCGTTGGCTGCACCTACAAATATCTGAATGGCGGCCCGGGCGCGCCTGCCTTCATCTATGTGGCTGAGCGGCATCTTTCCGACATCCAGCAGCCGCTCACCGGCTGGTGGGGCCATGCACGGCCCTTCGCCTTCGAGCCAGGCTATGCGGCCGGCACCGGCATCCGCCGGTTTCTGTGCGGCACCCAGCCGGTCCTGTCGATGCGCACGCTGAAGGGCGCGCTCGACATCTGGAACGATGTCGACATGACGGCGGTGCGCAAGAAGAGCATCGCGCTGGCGGATCTGTTCATCGAGCTTGTCGAGGCAAAGTGCGGCACTTACGGGCTCACGCTCGAAAGCACGCGCGATGGGGAAAAACGCGGCAGCCAGATTTCATTCATGCATGAGCATGGCTACCAGGTCATGCGCGCGCTGATCGAACGTGGCGTGATCGGCGATTTTCGCGCGCCATCGACCATGCGCTTCGGCTTCACCCCGCTCTATGTCGGCTATGCCGATGTCTGGCAGGCCGTCAAAGTGCTTGAGGATATCCTGCGCACCGGTGCGTGGAAGGATGCGCGCTTCGCCATCAAAGCAGCTGTCACTTGAGATTGATGCGAGAGCTGGAATCGTGAGGCTGGCGACGACGTGCCGCGCGATGCTCACGGCTAGGTTGCAAGGCCATATTGCCAGGGAGGGCGCAGGGTGTTCGAACGTCACATTGCCGATTGGGACAACGCCTATGCCAACGGCGCCAACATAGCCGGCAGCGATCGCTGGCCGGCGGCCTGGATCGAGTCCGCGCGGGTTTTCCGCGACGTGCTTTCGACCGAGGGCAGGGCGCGGCTCGACATGGCCTATGGCGACAACCCACGCAACCGGCTCGATCTTTTCCTGCCGGCCATCAAGCCCAAGGGACTCGTGGTGTTCGTTCATGGCGGCTACTGGATGGAATTCGACAAGAATTTCTGGTCGCATCTTGCCGCTGGCCCTGTTGATCGCGGCTATGCGGTGGCGATGCCGTCCTACACGCTCTGTCCGCAGATACGCATTGGCGGAATCGTCAAGGAAGTCGGCGCGGCGATCGGCAAGGCGGCGGCGATGGTCCCAGGGCCGCTGATGCTGACCGGGCACTCGGCCGGCGGCCATCTTGTTAGCCGGATGGTTACGGCGACGACGCCGCTGGCGCCCGAAGTCGTCCGGCGCGTTCGTCACGTGGTGTCGATCTCGGGGGTGCATGATTTGCGCCCGATCATGCGCACCGGCATGAACAAGACGATCGCGATCGATGAGGCCGAGGCGCAGGCCGAAAGCCCGGTGCTGCTGCGCCCGATGGACAAGGCCCGCCTGACCTGCTGGGCCGGCGGCGGCGAGCGCGCCGAATTCCTGCGTCAGAGCGCGTTGCTGGCCAACATCTGGATCGGCCTGGGTACCGCGACCAGCTCGGTCGTCGAGCCTGACCGGCATCATTTCAACATCATCGACGGTTTGGCCGATCCAGACCATCCGCTGACCCGGACCTTGATCTCGGAGTGAGGCAGGTTCAGCGTAGCATCAGCACGTCGCAGGGGGAGCCCGCCGCCGCGGCAGGCGCGAACGGCGCGCGAACGATCAGCCCGTTGGCATCGGACAGCATTTTCAGCATCGAGGAGTCCTGGATGCCGAACGGCGTCGCCACGAGCGTACCGGCGTCATCTATGACAACAGCCCGCACATAATCTTGCCTGAGATCGTTGGCCGGCATGGCAGCACCGAGCCCTGCCCGACGGATATCCTGCTGAAAGGCGCGGCCGCCGAGCCGGGCCAGCAGCGGCTTCAGGAAGAGCTGAGCACACACCAGACTCGCCACGGGATTGCCGGGCAGGCCGATGCAGCGAATGTCGCCCAGCCGCCCGAACATCAGCGGCTTGCCCGGTCGCATGGCGATCTTCCAGAAATCGAGCGTCATGCCTTGCCCGGTCAGCACGTCATGGACGAAGTCGTGGTCGCCGACCGAGGCACCGCCCAGCGTGACGATGACGTTCGCGCCAGCCTTCACGGCCTTTTCAACCAATGCCGCGATCGCCTCCCTGCGGTCCGGCGCGATACCGAGGTCGAGCGCCAGCGCACCGACCGACTGTGCGGCGGCAGCGACACCATAGGCGTTGGAGGAGATGATCTGGTCAGGGCCAAGCTCGCTGCCCGGCGGCAGCAATTCGTCGCCGGTGGCGATGATGGCGACCAGCGGCCGTTTGACCACGCCGACCTCGGGGTGGTTGGCCGATGCCGCCAGCGACAAGGCGGCCGAATCGAGCAGGCGGCCTTTGGGCAGCAGGACATCGCCCTTGGCGAAATCGAGCCCAAGGCGGCGGATGTTGCGTCCCTGCACCGTCGGCTCTGTCACTTCGACCTTGCCGCCGCCGAGGTCGCGGACGTTCTCCTGGATAACGATAGTGTCGGTGCCTGCGGGAAGCGGCGCGCCGGTAAAGATGCGCACGGCCTGCCGCTGCTGCACCGTTCCGGCAAAGCCGCGTCCGGCCGGCGCCATGCCGATCACCGAAAGGCTTGCCGGTAGGGACGCGATGTCGGCCGCCCGCACGGCATAGCCGTCCATGGCGGAGGCGTTGAACGGCGGCTGGGTGCGGAGCGCCACAACCGGCTCCGCCAGCACGCGGTCGGCGGCATCCAGCAGCGCGACACGTTCGCCCGGCAGCGCAACTGCTCCGTCCAGCAGGCGCTCGAGCGCCTCGGCAACTGGGACCAGCGCCATTAGCGGCCTGCCTCGGTGGCCCCGGTGATCTTGTAGTCGCCGGATTTGCCGCCGGTCTTTTCAACCAGCCTGATGCCGGAGATGACCATTGCGCGGTCGACCGCCTTAGCCATGTCGTAGATGGTCAGGCAAGCGACCGAGACGGCGCTCAGGGCCTCCATCTCAACGCCGGTTTTGCCGGTGACGCGGGTCAATGCTGTGACCTTCAGGCCGGGCAAAGCTGCGTCCGGCTCGATGTCGACAGATATCCTGGTCAGCAGCAGCGGATGGCAGAGCGGGATCAGTTCATGCGTCTTCTTGGCCGCCATGATGCCGGCAATGCGCGCGGTGCCCAGCACGTCGCCCTTCTTGGCGTCGCCGGCGAGGATCATGTCCAGCGTCTCGGGCCGCATCGCGACAAAACCTTCCGCGACTGCCGTGCGCACCGTCTCAGCCTTGTCGCCGACATCGACCATGTTGGCTTCGCCCTGCGCGCCAAGATGGGTGAGGGCGGCCGCCATCTCAGATCGCCTCTGCCGGCGCCTTGCCCGTCAACAGCAGGCGCGTTGCCGCGGCCACGTCCTGTTGACGCATCAGGCTCTCGCCGACCAGGAAAGTAGCGATGCCGCTCCGCTCCAGCCGGCGGCAATCGTCATGCGAAAAGATCCCGCTCTCACTGACTAGAAGGCGGCCGCCCGGTACCATCGCTACCAGCCGTTCCGAGGTCTCGAGGCTGGTTTCGAAAGTCCGGAGATTGCGATTGTTGATGCCGATCAGCCGCGACGACAGCCGCAGCGCACGTTCCATTTCCGCCTCATCATGCACTTCGACCAGCGCGTCCATGCCGAGCCCGAAAGCTGTCGCTTCGAGTTCTCTTGCCAACGCGTCGTCGACGCTGGCCATAATGATCAGGATGGCATCGGCGCCCCATGCCCTGGCCTCGTAGACCTGATAGGGGTCGAACAGGAAATCCTTGCGTAAGGTAGGCAACTCGACGGCAGCGCGCGCAGCGGTGAGGAATTCGGGCGCGCCTTGGAAAGAGGGTGTGTCGGTCAGCACCGAAAGGCAGGCGGCACCGGCTTTCGCATAGGCCCTGGCCAGCGCCGGCGGATCGAAATCGGCGCGGATCAGGCCTTTGGATGGGCTAGCTTTCTTGATTTCGGCAATCAGCGCAAACCCGCCGGATTTGCGCGTTGCTTCAAGGGCGGAAAGAAATCCGCGCGGCGCGTCGGCATCCGTCGCCCGTGCCTTGATCTCGGCCAATGGCACGCGTGCCTTGGCCGCCGCGATCTCGTCGCGCTTGTAAGCCTCGATCTTGCGCAGGATGTCGGACATGGTTTTAACCGTTCGAAATCTCGACCAGCCTGTCGAGCACTTTCAGCGCGCGGCCGCTGTCGATGGCCTGCGCCGCCGTTACCATGCCGTCGGCAAGCGTCGTCGCCTTGCCGGCTACCACCAGCCCGGCGCCGGCATTCATCAGCACCGTATCGCGAAAGGCGCCAGCGGCGCCGCCCAGCATGTCGCGCAGTGCCTGGGCGTTGTGGGCGGCGTCGCCGCCGCGCAACTCGTCCTTGGTGTGACGCGTCAGCCCGACTGCTTCCGGGGTCAGCACAAAGCTGCGTATCTCGCCGCCGGCCAATTCGGCGACCTGCGTTTCGCCGGTGGTGGTGATCTCGTCATAGCCGTCGCCATGGACGACCCAGGCGTGGTCGGCGCCAAGCTCCTTCAACGTTTCTGCCACCGGCATGATCCATTCGGGCAGGAACACGCCGATCATCTGCCGTCTGACACTGGCCGGATTGGAAAGCGGGCCCAGCAGGTTGAAGATGGTGCGGGTGCCGAGCTCGACCCGGGTCGGGCCGACATGCTTCATCGCCGGGTGATGCGCCGGAGCGAACATGAAGCCAACGCCGGCCTCGTGAATACAGCGGCCGATCGTCTCCGGAGGGATGTCGATCTTGACGCCCAATGCGATCAGCACATCGGCGGCGCCGGTCAGCGAGGACAGTCCGCGATTGCCGTGCTTGGCGACGGGCACGCCGCTGCCGGCGATGACGAAGGCGGATGCGGTCGAAATGTTGACGCTGTGCGAATTGTCGCCGCCGGTGCCGACAATGTCGATGGCGCCCTCGGGGGCTTCGACGCGCAGCATCTTGGCGCGCATGGTGGCGACAGCGCCGGCGATCTCGCTGACGGTCTCGCCGCGCACGCGCAATGCCATCAGGAAGCCGCCTATCTGGCCCGGAGTAGCATCGCCCGACATGATAATGTCGAAGGCCTCGCGCGCCTCCTCGAAAGAAAGAGCGCTGCCGGCGGCGACCTTGGCGATGTGGATCTTCAGTGCGCTCATCTGGCCAGGGCTTGGGTTACGGCAGTCTGATCAATGCGGACGTCATATTGCGTCTGCAACTGCGCTACTAACTGGTCGAGCAGGTCGTCGGACATGCCGGATGTGAAGGATTTCTGTGCGTCCTGGGGTACTGAGCTGGCGTCGGCCCCGGCGGGCTCGAATACCTCGGCAACCTTGAACAGGATCTGTCCGTCGCCGGTGGGCGAGGGGATCAGCCCGGTGCCGCCTTCGCCGACGCCGAACATCGCGGCGGCCCCTTCCTTGCCGAAATCGACGTCGTCAGCATCGCGCTTGACGCCGCGTTTGGTCTGTTTTTCGAGCTTGAGCTCACCGGCGATCACCTCGAGCGTGGCGCCGGCCTTGAGACGCTTCTCGAGCTCTTGTGCTTTTGCGGTGAGCCGTTTGGTGGTCTCCGCCGCGGTCCAGTCGGCCACGACCTTCTGGCGGACTTCGTCCAACGTGCGGTCACGGGCCGGCGTGATCGCGCTCACGTCGTAGAAGACGAAGCCGTTATCGGCGGTGGTGAGACCTTCATTGTCGGTTCCGGGTTCGGATTCGAACACTGCCTTGATGAGCGCCGGCGATTCCGGCAGGTCTTTGACGATGCTTCCATCCGGCCGTTGGCCGGTGCGGTCGATGGCGTCGATGGTGACGACCTTCAGCTTCAATTTGGCGGCTGCCTCGGCGAGCGAACTGCCCGAGGCGCGCGTATCCTCGTAATTGTCGTGCACGTCCAGCAAGATGCGGCTTGCCTCGCCCAGTGCCAGGTCCTTGCGGATCTGCTCGGATACTTCGGCCAGCGGCTTCACCACTTCCGGCTTGATCTCGGTGACGCGCAGCAGAACGGGACCAAATGCGCCTTGTACGACCGGGCTGACCTCATTGACGTTGAGCTTGAAGGCAGCGTCGGCGACCGCCTTGTCGGCGATCTTGTCCTTGGCCAGCGTGCCGAGCAGCGTGTCGGCCGGGGTCTTGCCCTCGGCGGCGACGATCTTGTCGAAGGTCGCGCCGGTCCTGAGCGAATCGAGCGCCGCCTTTGCGGCATCAGGCGTCTTGAATACAAGCTGCTCGATGGTGCGCATCTCCGGCGTGGTGTAGCGCGCCTTGTTCTTGTTGTAGTCGTCGCTGACCTGTTGGTCGGTCACCGCGCTCAAATCCATGATGTCTTCCGGCTCGAGCCTGACATAGGAGAACTTGCGGTATTCGGGAGCGGCGTAGGTTTTCTTGTTTTCCTCGAAATAGGCCGAAAGCACGCTGTCGGACGGCGCTTCTATCGGCTCGACAAGCGATTTCGGCAAGGTCAGGTAGTCGATGGTGCGATCTTCGCCGCGATAGAGCGCGACCGCCTTGAAGAATGTATCAGGGGCCTTGAGGCCGTCCGAAACCGCCTCGACGATCTGCTGGCGGACCGCGACCTGGGCGCGGTTCTTCAAATAGTCTTCCGGCCGCATGCCGATCTGCCGAAGCAGGTACTCGAACGTTCTCCTGTCGAAGGTTCCGGCAGGCCCTTTGAACGCCGGGTCTTCACGCGTCAGTTCGGCGAGCCGGTCCTTGGACAGGCCGAGGCCGAGCTTGCGGGCCTGCTCGTCGAGGACGGCACCCGATACGAGTTGCGCCAGCACCTGGTTGTCGATGCCGAGCGCCGTCGCCTGCTCACGGCTGATGCGCTGGCCGAATTGCTGCGACATGACGCTGAGCTGGCGATCGTAGGCGAGGCGGTATTCGTTGATAGAGACCTTGGTGCCTCCGGCCGTGATCACGGCGTCATGGCCGGCAAGACCGCCCATCAGCCGTCCCGAGATACCCCAGACGGCGAAGCTCAACACCAACAATGACAGCAGCAGTTTCGCGACCCAGGTCCCCGCCGCACTTCTCAACATACCAAGCATGAGTACTTCCGATTTTTGCGCATTTCGCATGCGCCGAGTCTGAAACAAGCGCAATAGCGCCCTTCCTGCTCACTGTCGATTGCTTTGTGGCCTGATTTTGATAGTGAGGGCCAGCTGGAAATTGGCCCGGAGAAACAATCCCATGACGCCTGGAATCCGCCCGCTCGTCGCCGGCAACTGGAAAATGAACGGTACCAGCGCCTCGCTCAACGAGCTCAGGATGATCGGCAACGGCTTCATGAGCGGGCTCGACGCCGAGACCGAAGCGGTGCTCTGCGTGCCGGCGACCTTACTTGCGCACGCCGCCGAGATTCTGTCGCGCACACCGGTGCGGGCCGGCGGAGAGGATTGCCACACCGAGGAAAGCGGCGCCTATACCGGCTGCATTTCGGCCGAGATGCTGAAGGATGCAGGAGCCAGCCATGTCATTGTCGGCCATTCCGAATGCCGCGCCGATCGCAAGGAGGACGATGCCTTAGTGCAGGCCAAGGCCTCCGCCGCATGGCGTGCCGGGCTGGTGGCCATCATCTGCATTGGTGAGACAAGAGCCGAACGCGAAGCAGGAGCCACGCTCGACGTGCTGTCGCGCCAGGTCGCTGGCTCGGTCCCGCCAAACGCCACGGCTTCCAACACCGTCATTGCCTATGAGCCGGTATGGGCGATCGGCACCGGCTTGACCCCGACCGCCGCCGACGTCGCCGAGGCACATGCGCATATCCGCGAAGAACTGGCCCGGAAGCTCGGCAATACGGCGGCCAAGATGCGCATTCTCTACGGCGGCTCGGTCAAGCCGTCCAACGCCGTCGAGTTGCTAGGCGTCAGGAATGTCGATGGCGCGCTGGTCGGCGGCGCCAGCCTAAAGGCGGCGGACTTCCTCGGCATCGCGGAAGCCTATCGAAACATCGCTTGATACAAGGCTGCTTGCTGCATTTGAGCGGACGGCCGGCGCCGAAATCGTTGCAAAGGACGCATTGCTTCCCATATTCCGGCCACGGGCTTGGAAATGCCGTCAAAGCATTGTATTGAGCCGCCTCCAAATCAGCGGCCGCACCAGGCCTTGCCAGGATAAATTATGGAAACCGTACTGATCGTCGTCCACCTCATGGTCGTGCTCGCGCTTGTCGGCGTGGTGCTGCTGCAGCGCTCCGAAGGCGGCGGCCTCGGCATCGGCGGCGGATCGGGCTTCATGACCGCGCGTGGCGCCGCCAATGCGCTGACGCGGGCGACGGCGATCCTGGCCGCAGCTTTCTTCGTCACTTCGCTGACACTGTCGATCGTAGCGCGCTATGGCGAGAAGCCGATCGACATTCTCGATCGCGTGCCGGCGACCTCGGACGGGGCAGGCAAGGGCGTACTCAACCAATTGCCCGGAACCACGACGCCGACGCCGCCTTCGGGCACCACGGCGCCGACCCCGCCGTCCGGCAATGGCGCGGCAACGACGCCGCCGGCAACCGCTCCGGCGACGCCGCCAGCGACAAACGGCGCCACCGCGCCGGCCACGCCGCAGGTCCCCAACCAGTAATCGGGCATCTTATGCCGCGATCTGTTGTCGTTTGAACACAGTCGCGGCAAATGCCGCACGATCACGAAGATTCGACCGCACCGCGCGCTTGAGGCGCTTCCGGCTAATCGATTATAGGTTGCACGCGGCATTCTCGGCGTCCTTGGGGGGCGCCGGGCGATGCCGTGGGCAACAAGCATTGAACGATCGGATCTTCCCCATGCAGCTTCGCAGCTTCATTTTTGCCGGCCTTTGTGCCGTGCTCAGCCTAGGTGCGCCCGCTTACGCGGCCATGCCGACGGCAAACTCGGCCCATAAAGCCGCAGCAACAACCGACGTCGTCAACGTCGCTGCCAAAAGCGATGCGGCGCAATTGAAGCTTCTCAAGAAGAAGAAAGATCCGACGCCGGACGACCTTGCGCAGATCCGCAAGATCGAAGCCAAGATCGCAGCCGACAAGGAAGCCGCTCGCGCCAAAGCACTCGAAGCCAGGAAGCTGGCGATGCGGGAGGCGGCGAAAGCCAAAGCCGATGCGGAACGGCAGGCATTCCTTGCCAAGAAGAGCCAGCCGCTCGCGGCGGCGAAGGTGGCTGACGCTACGCCAGCCAAGAAGAAGACCCTCAACATCATCGAACCGATTGCACCCATTGCGCCGATCCAGTCGGCCGAGCCGATCCCGGCCGAGGCCATGAACGTTGCCCTGACCGGCAACAATGGCGAGTTGCGCAGCGAACCGGTGGGGCAGAAGCCGCAGAGCGTCGGGCTGTTCGCGGGACTGTTCGGCGGCACAACTTCGTCGTCAATGTCGCTGCTTCCGGAAACACGCGCGCTCGACGCCGCACTCGAAAGGAAGCAGGCCAAGCGGCAGTTCAAGGTCAAGCCGGAATTCGTGCCGCAGGAGGTCGAATTCACTGGCTACAACCCGGGCACCATCGTCATCGATACCAGCGCTCGCCGTCTCTACCTCGTCGAATCATCGTCAACCGCCCGCCGTTATGCCATCGCGGTCGGCCGGGAAGGCCTGCAGTTCAAGGGTACGGTTGCCGTCGGCGACAAGCAGGAATGGCCGCGCTGGATTCCGACGCTGGATATGCAAAAGCGCGAACCCAAGCACTATGGCCAATACAAGGACGGTATGCCCGGCGGCGGCGACAATCCGCTCGGTGCGCGCGCCATCTATCTTTACGACGGCAAGAAGGATACCCACCTGCGCATTCACGGCACCATCGCGCCGCAGTCGATCGGAACCAGCGCCTCCAATGGCTGCTTCCGCATGATCAACGAGCACGTCATGGACCTTTACCGCCGGGTGAAAGTAGGCACCAAAGTCGTCATCATCTGACGCTTTGACAGATCGTGCCAAAAGGGCCGGCCTCGCCGGCCCTTTTGTTTTGATACGCCAACGACCAGAGCGCCTTCTTGGGAAAAAGCCTTCGCGGCGGTTTTTTCTCTGGCGGAATCAATTCGGCCGCGTTAAGCGATGACTCCCATGGCGCGATATGTATTCATCACAGGCGGCGTGGTTTCCTCACTTGGAAAAGGCATTGCTGCGGCGGCCCTTGGGGCTCTCTTGCAGGCGCGGGGCTATCGCGCACGCATCAAAAAGCTCGATCCTTATCTCAATGTCGATCCCGGCACGATGTCGCCCTATCAGCACGGCGAAGTCTTTGTGACCGATGACGGGGCCGAGACCGATCTCGATCTTGGCCATTATGAGCGCTTCACCGGCCGCTCGGCCAACCAGCAAGACAACATCACCACCGGCCGCATCTATAAGAACATCATCGAGCGCGAGCGGCGCGGCGACTATCTCGGCGCCACCGTGCAGGTCATTCCGCACGTCACCGACGAGATCAAGAACTTCGTCCTCAACGGCAATGACGATTACGATTTCGTGCTGTGCGAGATCGGCGGCACCGTCGGCGACATCGAAGCGATGCCGTTCCTGGAGGCGATCCGCCAGCTCGGCAACGACCTGCCGCGCAACAACGCCGTCTACGTCCACCTGACCTTAATGCCTTACATTCCGACGGCAGGCGAACTGAAGACCAAGCCGACGCAGCATTCGGTCAAGGAGTTGCGCGGCATCGGCATTGCACCCGACATACTGCTGGTCCGCGCCGACCGGCCGATCCCCAAGGAAGAGCGCAGAAAGCTGTCGCTGTTCTGCAATGTCCGCGAAAGCGCCGTCATCCAGGCGCTCGACGTCCCGCACATCTACGACGTGCCGATGGCCTATCACAATGAAGGGCTCGACTCGGAAGTGCTGGCCGCCTTCGGCATCGATCCGGCGCCGAAGCCGCGCATGGAACGCTGGCAAGCGGTGTCCAACCGCATCCACAATCCGGAAGGCGAAGTGACCATTGCCGTCGTCGGCAAATATACAGGCCTCAAGGACGCCTACAAATCGCTGATCGAGGCGCTGTCGCATGGCGGCCTCGCCAACCGGGTGAAGGTCAAGCTCGACTGGATCGAAAGCGAGATATTCGAGAAGGAAGACCCGGCGCCGTGGCTGGAGAAGGTCCATGGCATTCTCGTCCCCGGCGGTTTTGGCGAGCGCGGCTCGGAGGGTAAGATCCTGGCGGCGAAGTTCGCGCGCGAGCGCAAGGTGCCGTATTTCGGCATCTGCTTCGGCATGCAGATGGCCTGCATCGAGGCGGCGCGTTCGCTGGCCGGCGTCGAGCACGCATCATCGACCGAGTTCGGCCCGACCGAGGAGCCGGTCGTCGGCTTGATGACCGAATGGCTGAAGGGCAACATGCTGGAAAAGCGCAGGGAAACCGGCGACCTTGGCGGGACCATGCGGCTCGGTGCCTACCAGGCCGACCTCGCCAAGGGATCGAAGATCGCTGAGATCTATGGCGATACCCAGATTTCCGAACGCCATCGTCACCGCTACGAGGTCAATGTCGACTACAAGGAGCGGCTCGAGAATTGCGGCCTGGTGTTTGCCGGCATGTCGCCGGACGGCGTGCTGCCGGAAACGGTCGAATATCCAGACCACCCCTGGTTCATCGGCGTGCAGTACCATCCCGAGCTGAAAAGCCGGCCGCTCGATCCACACCCGCTGTTTGCCAGCTTCATCGAGGCGGCGGTAGAGCAGTCGCGTCTGGTCTAGACTAGCCGCCCATGCAAACTTACGTCGCGCTGCTCTACAGCGTTGTTCTGGGCGAGGGGCGGCGGGTCGCCATGTCCGATCTGAAGGCGATGGCCGAAGACCTGGGCCTGAATAACCCGCGCACGCTGGTGGCGACCGGCAATCTTGTTTTCGAGGCGCAAGAAACAGAACTTGCGGCGTTGGAGCAGCGGCTGGAGGCGGCGTTTGCAAAGACTTTCGGCCGCCACGTCGACATCGTCGTGCGCCGCGCCGACGGCTGGCTGAGGCTGGCGGCCGGCAATCCGTTCCCAGCCGAATCGGCTGAGGCCGCGGACCAGGTGGCGGTGCGCGTGATGCGGGCGCCCGTTCGCGACGAGGCCGCCGCGGCGCTTGAGGCCTATGCCGGCGAGGGCGAGAAGCTGCGGATTGTCGGCGGCGACATCTGGATCGTCTTTTCGCGCGAGACGCCGAGTTCGCGGCTGCTTGCAGCGGTCAGTCAGAAACGCCTGGGCATCGGCACCTCGCGCAACTGGAACACCGTACGCCGCCTGGCCGAGATGGTCGCAGAATGAACGGGGCGGCTTGCGCCGCCCCGAATCGCTCAAGCCTTGGCTATCCTGGCTCCGGCACCGAGTGCCATCGTGCGCAGCACGTAATAGATGACGCCGGCAATTGCCACGCCGAAGAACCAGCCATAGACGCCCCACCATGACGGCAGCAGACTGGTGAAGTTGGGCAGGATCGAGGAGAAGACCGCGCCGATGCCGGCGGCGATGAAGGCATTGACATGCCAGCCGCCCTGGAAGCGGAATTCGCCATTCTCCCTGTAGAGCGCCTCGACGTCGACCTCGCCCTTCCGGATCAGGTAATAGTCGACCATCATCACGCCGAAGATCGGCCCCATCGTCGCGCCAATGATGTTGACGAAGGAGGCAGCACTGCCTTCCCAGGGCGCGAAAGGATAAAGCACAAGTGCTATCAACGCCGCGATGTAACCGCCCTTCTTGAAGTCGATCTGGCGTGGAAAGACGTTGGAGAAGTCGAAGGCCGGCGACACGAAGTTCGCCACCACATTGATGCCGAGCGTCGCCACCGCAAAAGTCAGCGCTGCGAGCGCCGCCAGGAACCAGCTGTCGAACTTCGCCGAGATCTGGTCGGGATGCAGCAGCACTTCGCCATAAACGTCGAAGGCGGCGATCGTGGTGACGCCGGCGACAAGCGAGAACAGGATGAGATTGACCGGCAGGCCCCAGATGTTTCCCTTGCGCAGCGATGCCTTGTTCGGCGCATAGCGGGCGAAATCGCAGAAGTTGAGATAGAGCGCAGAGAAATAGGTCACCCAGATAGCCGCCACCGCAAACAGCGAGGTCCAGGAGCCCGGCGTGCCCGGCACGCCCGCGTCCTTCGTCTTTTCCAGCAGCACATCCATCGGGATGTCGCTGGTGAAGGCGAAGGTGCCTGCCTTGATGCAAAGATAGACGGCCAGGATCAACATCATCACCCACACCGCCGGTCCGGCCCAATCCTGGAAGCGGCGCACCGTTTCCATGCCCTTCTGGATGATCAGGAGCTGCAGCGCCCAGATGACGGCGAAGCAGATCACCTCGAGCCCGGAGTGGCCGAGGAAATGTGTGCTCTGGTTGAAGTCGGCGAACCATTGCGAGCGGATCAGCAGAGCTACGATCGCGCCTGAGGCAGCCGCCGTCTGCGCGCCGTACCAAAAGCAGGCGACTACGGCGCGCACCAGCGCCGGTACGTTGGCGCCCCAGATGCCGAAGGAGGCACGCGCCAGGACAGGGTAGGGCACCCCGGTCTTCACGCCGGCATAGCCGACCATGTTCATCAATGCATAGATGATCAGCGAACCGATACCGATGGCGATGATGAAGTTGACGAAGCCGCCGCAAAACAGGAACAGACTGGCCGCCAGATAGTAGCCCCACAGGCTGTGGACATCCGACGTCCAGACGTTGAAGATCGAGAACGGTCCCCAGTTTCGAACCTTTGCCGGGGCGAGATCGTCATTGTACAGGTCCGGTGATGCACCTTGTATGGTCATTGCTATGTCCTCCCCTTGTTATGGCACGCGCCTCCACGCATGGCAGCAGGTTAAGCCTGACGCAGGGGAACCGGCAAGCAGACGATTTGCCGGCTTGGCCTTAAAGACATTCAATGAGAACCGCGCTTATCGGCCGGACGATGCCGTGGCTGCGATGTTGATCTTCGCCCTTGATTCGGTCTCTGCCTGCTTGTCGGCCGGTAGAGCACCGGAGACCGCCGACGTCTCGAAACTGGCCTTGAGCCAGGCTATTGCGCCGGTCACGTCGTCGAGGGCATAGTTTGCGGCCGTCGGCCCGTTCGGCTTCACGCGGATGGAGATGCCGCCAATTTCATTGATCGCCTCGAAACCGTGTTCGTCCGATGTATCGTCTCCGAGGAATATCGGCCGCCGGCCGACAAAGGGCGGAATGTCCACAAAACGCCGGATGGCTGCACCTTTGACGGCTTCCAGGGGCATGAGCTCTACGCCGGCGTTTCCCGGAAGCACCCGATAACCCTTCGGAAGCCGGGCCAATGCCTGTTCGACGAGCTGGATTGCGGGCGCAAGCAGTTGCGGTGCTGCTCTTGTATGAACGGCAAGGACCGGCCCCTTGCGCTCGACATAGACCTTGCCGCTGCCCAGTTCGGCCTCGATCTCGTCGGCAAGGGCGGCGATGTCGGCCGGCGCGTCGGCGGCATCGATCGGACCGGTCGGCGTCAGCCGGTGCTCCAGCCCATACAGTCCGGCGATCCGCAGCTTCAGCGGATGGAACAGCTTGTCCACGGCGGGAATCGATCGGCCGGTGATGAAGGCGACCGCACCATCCAGCCGCCGCTCGATGCGTCCAAGCAGATTGCGCAATTCCTCGCCAACAAACACCGCGTCGGGATGGGCAGCGTGTTCCAGCAAGGTTCCGTCGATGTCGAGGAAGAGCGCCCATTGCCCTTCCGACAGGCTCAACGCTGGCGGTTGTTCAAAGCTTTTCACGATGCTGCCTTCCGTGCCCGCTCGAACATCGAGATGACGTTGTTGGTGTTCGATGGCGGGCGCTCGCCGGTTCCGGTCACCCTGTCGAGATCGCCGCGTTTGCGCAGGCGTGCGGCGTCCAGCAGCATGCTGCCGGCCCAGCGGTAGACATTGTTGTCGCGGACCATCTCACGCATCGGCCGCAAACGTTCGCGCTGCTCTTCCGGCGTCATCGTCAGCGCCTGCAACAGCGCCTCGCTCATCATGGCCGCATCGTAGGGGTTAACGATCAGTGCTTCCAGCAGTTCGCGCGACGCACCGGCGAAGGTGCTGAGCAAAAGCACGCCCTGTTCGTCGTCGCGCGCTGCGACGAATTCCTTGGCGACAAGGTTCATGCCGTCATGCAGGCTGGTGACCATGCAGATGTCGGCGGCGCGATAGACCTCGTAGACCTGCTCCTGCCGATGATGTTCGGCGACCATCAGGATAGGACTGTATGTCTCGCTGCCATAGCGTCGGTTGAGCTCGTCGGCATAGCGGCGGCATTCGTCGTGGAGTTGCTGGTAGGCGGGCAATGTCCCCCGGCTCGGCGCCGCGATCTGCAGGAAAACCACCTTGCCTATCCATTCGGGATATTTCGTGAACAATTCGTCCAAGGCATGGAAGCGATCGAGAATGCCTTTCGTGTAGTCGAGGCGCTCGACTCCGATGCACAGTTTGGTATCCGCTGACAGGCCGAATCTGTCGCGGACACGGGCGCGGCACTCCTCGACAGACGGCAGTTTTGCCAGCAATTGGGCCGGCCATTCTATGGAAATGGGATAGGCGTGGACCAATGTGGTCTGCCCACCATAGGAGATTGCCGCGTCTGCCCGTTCGATCCGGCTCTCCAGAAAGCGGTCGACACTTTCGGTGAAGTTGTTGGCATGGAATTGGGTATGAAAGCCGATGATCGAACTGCCGAGCAGTCCCTCCAGGATCCGCTCACGCCACGGACAGATGCTGAACACTTCCGAATTGGGCCAGGGGATATGCCAGAAGGTGATGACTATCGCGTCCGGCAGGCGCTGGCGAATCATGCGCGGCAGCAGCGCAAAATGGTAGTCCTGCACTAGCACGATCGGCCGTTCGTTGCGGGCTTCGGCAACCACCGTATCGGCGAATTTGCGGTTGACGGCCTCGTAGGCGTCCCAGTCCGAGGCGCGAAACACGGGGCGGGTGAAGGCGATATGGCAAAGCGGCCATAGCCCCTCATTGGCGAAACCCAGATAATAGCCTTGATATTCCTCCTCCGTCAGCCAGACCCTGCGCAGCGTGTAGGACGGATTGCCTGGCGGCACCTGCACCCGGTCGTCCTTGTCGACTGTGAGGCGGTCTGCCGTGCCGCCGCCATAGGCGATCCAGGTGCCGGCACAGGCGCGGGTGATGGGCTCGAGTGCCGAAACCAGCCCGCTGGCCGGCACTAAAAGTTGCACGCCGTCATCCTTGATGTTGTGGATGTAGGGTTCGCGGTTGGACACGACGATGACCTGTGCGTCCGGCAGGTCATCGGCCAGGATCTTGCGCAAGGTGTCGGGCGACCACGTGACGAGTGCCGCATCGGCCGATTGGCCGTTCTTTTCGAACTCGCGCAGCACCTTGCGTGCCGCTTCCGACGCGACATCCTCGCTCGGCGTGTATGCGGCCGCCGTTGCGCGGCCGCGGCGCTGGCGGGATATCGATAGGAGAATGGCAAAAGCGGAAAAGCCAAAACTTGCAATCAGCAAAACCCAGAGCAGGTTTACAGTATAATCTGACATCGAATGTGATCTCGCCTCCGGCCGGCCGATAGCCGTTTCTATTTGTTTTTCTGGTTCGCTGCCGTGTGACGACGACAGCATTCCCCGCTGCCCATTTTGCAACGCACAAAGAGGCTATCGGTTCCGGACGATTGCAATGCCGGGCATCATTTCGATGCGTCGCAGCGCGGCGGCATCAAGTGCGCACGATGAGCGGCACCATCCCCTCATACCGATCGGCGAGAAAGGCGACGACCCGGTCGCCGACACGCTGGAATGTGAGGTCGACCACCGTCGAGCCGACACCCAGATGCCGCAATGTCAGCGTGTCGATGCCGATCGGCAGCCTTGGGCGGGTGACCCGGATTTCGCTCTTCCAGCCGTCGATTTCGAGGCCAAGGCAGGCCTGCATCAGCATGAAGGCCGATCCCGCCGACCAGGCCTGCGGCAGGCACGCGACGGGATAGGCGATCGGCGCTTCGCCCGGCGACCGGGTAAAGCCGCAGAACAGTTCCGGCAGCCGCATGTTGAAATGGACAGCCGATTCGAACGTGCCGCTCATCAGCCGGACCACGCTGTCGCGCACGCCGTAACGTGCCAGGCCGGCACCGCACATGGCGGTGTCGTGCGGCCAGATCGAGCCATTGTGGTAGGACATCGGATTGAAGAATATCGCATCGTCGGCCAGCGTCCTCACTCCCCAACCAGAGTGGAACGACGCGGAGAGCAGCTGATCGGCGACCATCTGCGCCCGTTCCGGCTCGGGCAGCCCGACATAGAGAAGATGGCCGGCATTCGACGTCCGTACCTTGCAGAGCTCGCCTGCACCATCGATCGCCAGTGCATAGAAATTGAGATCGTCCATCCAGAAATGGCGTTCCACCGCGACGCGCATGGTTTCGGCGCGTTCCTCCCAATGATCGGCCTTGTCGTCCTCGCCGCGGCGGCGGGCGAGCGCTGCCAGCCCACGGAACGCGGCAAAGACGTAACCTTGCACCTCGACCAGGGCGATCGGCCCCTTGGGCATGCGGCCATCGGCATGGAAGACGGAATCGAAACTGTCCTTCCAGCCCTGGTTGGCGAGGCCGGTCTCGGCGCCGCGCTGGTAGGTAACGAAGCCGGTCGCGCGGCTTGTGTCTTCCGTCCATTCGGCCGCTGCACAAAGCGATGGCCACAGGCTGTCGACGAACGCCATGTCGCCGGTACGATCCGCATAGGCGCAAGCGAGATGAATGTAGAGCGGCGTGGTATCGACACCGCCGTAGTAGCGGCCGAACGGGAGCTCCCGCAGCGCCGCCATCTCGCCCTTGCGGGTCTCGTGCATGATCTTGCCCGGCTGCGAATCGCTGAACGGCGACGTTTCGGTTGCCTGATGCTGGGCGAGAAAGGCAAGTACGCCGCGCGCCAGCCCAGGATTCAACCACAGCATCTGCAGTGCGGAAATCACCCCGTCACGGCCAAACGCCGTCGAGAACCAGGGTATGCCGGCATAGGGGTAAGGTCCGGTTGCAAGCTCGGTGGTCAGCAACGCCACGTCTGCGCGCGCGCGTTCGATCCAGTCGTTGAAGACGCGGCCGGAGCTGTGCACCGTCGCGCCGTGGCGGCGTTTGGCGCGCATGCCGAAGCGAGCGCGGGCGGCGGCAGCCCGAAAACGGTCACGGTCGGGTGTCTCCGCCACCTCCGGGCCGACCTCGATATAGAGGACCTCGCTACTGCGCTTCGTCACCGCAACCAGGAAATCCGCACGGCTGGCGGTCAAATTGTCCGGCGCCTGCGAGAACGAGATCGCCGACAGGCGTACGAGCTGGTCCAGCCCGTCATATCGAAGCACCACGGATATCGGACTGGTCTCGGCGGCGTGGGCTATTCCGCGCTTGAGCCGGGTCGAACCGCGCACCTCGAACATGTCGCGGAAATCTGCTGCGAAATGCAAGGAAACCCGAATGGCCGACGATTCCTGGCTGTAGTTCGAAAGGGTGATGCGCTCGAACAGCCGGTCCTGCCAAAGCAGCCTGACGCGTTCTATGTGGATCGCCCCCTGCGGAATGTCGCGGCCACCGACACTCTGGATCGGCAGATTGGTCAGGTTAGAGGTGAAAAGCACATTGTCCTGGCTGAGCGATGCGCCCAGCAGCGACATTTGCCGGCCACCGATCGTCAGCCGGAATTCCGAAAGCACACGCGTGTCGTCTCGGAAAAAGCCGTCGCCGGCGCCGCGGATGTCGCCATAAGCGTCGGCCACCGCGAAGCAGTCGCCTTGCTTGAGGGCGAACAGTCGGTGCGGCTCCCGGGGCGCAACCTCGTCGAGCGAGGCAAGGGCTACGGCGGGATCAAGCTTACGCTCGTCGAGTTGATTCATACGTCACAAGCTCTGTCGTTTCGTTTCCAATGTCCACAATGACGCCGATCAGGACGCTCTCGCTTCACCGGGAGTGCCGATCAGGTGCGCATAGGCAGTCACATAGTCGTGGGCCATCCTCGTGGCAGAAAAACGGTTTTCGAATACGGCTCTCACCTGTCGCCTGTCGAGGCGCAGCAATTCCGGTATCGAGGCGACAGCAGCTTCGACTGAATCGACAAGGAAACCGGTCACGCCGTGGTCGATGATCTCCGGCAGGGCACCGCATTTCCAGGCGATCACCGGCGTGCCGCAGGCCATAGCCTCTATCGCGGCAAGACCGAACGGCTCCGGCCAATCGATCGGAAACAGCAGGCCGGCCGCCTTGCCGAGGAATTCCGCTTTTCTGTCCTCTTCGATCTCGCCGATGTAGTCGACACGGTCGCCGTCGATCAGCGGCTCGACCGTGCTGTGGAAAAAAGCGCGGTCGTCGTCGCCGATCTTTGCCGCAACCTTCAGTTTCAGCCCGGAGCGCAAGGCGATCTCAATGGCACGGTCCGGCCGCTTGTCGCGCGACAGCCGGCCCAGAAAGGCCAGATACGGCTCGTCCGCATCCGTCTCGAAAGTCGGCTCGTAGATATTGATCGGCAGCCCGTGATGGATGGTCGCCAGCCAATTGGCCATGGGTAGCCCGGTTCTCTGGCTGCGCGAAATCGAGATCATCGGAAAGCGCGGAAAACGTTCGTAGGCCGGGGCCAGGTCGACATAGTCGAGCCTGCCATGCGGTGTCGTCACCGTCCGGTCAGGCATGTGTTCGAAGAAAGGAAAATGCAGGAAGTGGCTGAGATGGAAATGGATGATGTCGAACTGTTGCGCCCGGTTCCTCACCTCGGCGAGCATCGCGAGATGCGCCGCGGTTTCGGATTTGTGCGGGCGCGGATCGAGACGGAGCGCGCGCTCGCGACACGCCACCAATTTTGCCGATGTCTTTGTATCGCCGCTGGCGAACAGGGTCACGTCATGGCCAAGCTCGACCAATCCTTCGGTCAGATAGGAGACGATGCGCTCCGTCCCTCCATAGAACCGGGGTGGCACGGATTCATGGAGCGGCGCCACATGGGCTATTCTCATGTTTTGGCATTTCCCTCAAAAAAGACTGCTCGTGGCATCGAAATGCATCAGCCGCGCTAACGTTCCCGTACCATAGCAAGATGTCATCCAATTGGGGCAAGATGTCATCCGATAGGGGCTGCGGGGCGTTTCCACCGCTGCTCGTCTGGTCCGCCAACATTTTCCAAGCCAAGCCCTCTTTGCCGGGAACCAAAGCCCGGTTCGCGAGTTTAGTGGGGTTCGATCGCACGCATCCGGTCGACGGGGAGGAAATGATGGACCGCTTGCAATTCTTTTCACCCGTGCGGATTTTGCGCGGACAGGGACAGCCCGTGGAGGAGATCGACAGCGTTGCCGAAGCAATGGCATTCTTGCGAAAATGGCCGGCCGGGCGGCGCGGGCCCGTTTACCAGTGCGCCGTGAATTGCTGCGCTGCGGCCATGGCCGGCCGGATGTCGGCCGAGGAAGCGCGAAAGGCTTTTACCGGCTTTGCCCGGATCACCCGCCTGCTCGAGGGCGATCGGCCGTTGCCGATGAGCGGCGAGGATCGGCATCGCGATCACGCGTTGAGGCGATAGGCGCCAACTGCCGCTGATCGTCAGAGCACGGGTGGCATTCAGCCGGAGCGCTCGATCGGCGACCGATGCGCTTTTGCGAACAGACGCGTTCATGGCCTGCAAATGCACAGGCCAGCTTCTGTCGACGAGCATCGCGACAGCCAGCGCAAGACCAAGCAATCCTGCGAGGCCGGTGAGGGGCGCGGTCGCCGATTTCGGTTGGAGCGTCAAGCTACTACTCCCGTTGTTATGAGGATTGATTGCCGTTGGCGGCCGCCAGGTCGCCGGCATGGGTCAAGTAGAGTGGCCACCGCCGCTGGTACCGCCTGTTCCGCTGGTTGCGGTTGTCGTGGCCGCCACCGCCATGATCGAGAACCGGAGTAAATTCCGAAATTTTGCATAGACACCTCGCTTTCTGACGCCTCGCTTCTCGGGCTCGCGCCCAAAGCTTCCTCGCTGTCGAGTGGGTGTTTGCAACAGGGCGGCAAACGGATCGCTTACGCCTCAGCGGTCGGGCTCAGGGGCGGCATAGAAAGTTGGACGAAGCGCAGACAATGGTGCCGCATTGCTGTATTTCGACCGGAAAAGGCCAGAGATGCACTTTTGGGGGAATCGATAATGTCGAAACGGCTTAGACTGGTCCTGGGAACTGCCTGCGCAATCGCCGTCGCCATCGTCTGGGGGATCGTCGCGACGTTGATGGGGGTGCCATCGATTCTGATCACCGTAGGAGCGGTCGCTATCGGCGCAGGCATCTACAGCTATCAAAGCCGGAGCTGATCCGGTATCCGGCGACGGCAGCTTAGCCGAAAAATCGCACAGTCGCGGACTGCCTGCGGCAATGTTCAGTGTACGAATATTACCAACGGCAGCGTTCTGGAACGAGTGGCCTCTCGAAGCTATTGTGTGACGGCCCGAGACCCCCGCCTCGGGCTATTGGGTCACCCAGCCGAGTGGTCCGCTGCTACCCAATGGCAGCGGACCCTTCACCCGGAAGACGGACATTGTGCCGAATCGAGGGAGAACGATGGTCGTCGACGAGATTGCAGCGCGGCGCCTGAAAATTCTGATCGAGCAATATATCGAGACCAGGAAGAGGCGCCACGATGAGGTTTCCACCGCAGCGGCTGAGATGGCGATCACGGCTGTCATGCCGAATTGCCCGGTCTCCGGAAAAGCCCTGGACGACATGATTGCGGCATGTGCGTTCGAACATGGGCTGGGGGTGCTGTTCGATCGACCTGACGCATGAAGGCCTGAATGCCATGAATCCCGATGTCAAAATCGTACAGTGCTGTCCTGTACGAATCCAACGCTGTTTCTGAGACCGCTCGCGACGACATAACCAACCAGCCGGAGCGGCATGCGAGATATTTTTTTCATTTCCGAAACAATGACGGCCGTTTGACGGAAAATTTCGAGGGGGAGCTGAATGGCCTATCTGCCGCCCAGGACAACGCCATGGCTTCGGCCAAGGAAATCCTGGCCGAGGGTCTGCTCAGCGGCGGCCCAGTTCTGACAGGCCTTTCCTTCGAAATCTGCGACGAGAACCGGAAGCTGCTTTTCCGATTTCCCTTCTCGGAAGCTGCCGAAAAGGCCGGCGCTCGACCTTGTTGGCCAAAAAGCCCGGGAATGCGGGCGAGCTTTGATCGAGCCTGGCTGAAAAACCGCATCTCGCGGCAAGACGGTCGTTGGTGCAAATCAGCACCGTAGGCAAATTAGTAGCATAGCTGCCGGCACAAAGCAAGAACAAACATGGCTTGCCTTGCCGAAAGGGCGTACGTTTCAGGAACTCGAGGGCAGGCCCGGGTAGGGGGCGCCAAGCGACATTGCGGTTTCCAACCGATGTGTCGATCTGTCGGGCTGGTGTTCGTCAGCTTCCCGAAACGTCTTCGCAGGATGCTGTGATCAGGAGTTCCTTTCTTCCGCGGTTACGTTTACAGGACGTTCTGGACAGTGTCGTTTGCGCGCCAGCAACTGGTCCGGGGCAAGGCCCAGCGCACAGTCGTCCTCCGTCAAGGAAACCAGTCCGGCGCCGCTTTTGGAGAACAATGATTTGTGGTGGTCAAATAAGCAAAAGAGATTCAAGGGAACGTGGGACGACCGACTGGACGGCCTATTCTCAGCAGAGGTCGACTACGCCGGGAAGTCCATTCTCGATGTTGGCTGCAACATGGGTGTTGTCGCCTATGAGATATCCAAGCTAGGACCGAGTTCGATCCATGGGATCGACATTCTCAAGCCGCATATCGAGACGGCCAGGATGATCTTCCTGGGTTGTCCGGTTCAAAGCCGGTTCGATTGTCTCGATCTTGGCAGCCGGAAGCTGCAAAATGTTCTCCAACCGCAGTATGACATCGTCATGCTGCTGGCGGTCTACCATCACATGCAGTGGAGCCTCGGCGCGGACAAGGCGCGACGCGTGCTGTGCGATATCGCCAGGCGTGCTCAAACGATCGTTGCCCGCGTTCCTCCTGGCAAGGATAGAGAGATGATCGCGGTGCTTTCGGATGTGGGCTTTTCAATCAAAAGCAATCACACTTCGCCTCTTGGAAGCCATCTCATGGTCCTCGCGAAACACTGACCGGGCATAGCGCGGCCGACGGCGAATGGCGCAAGAGCCGCGTGGCTGGGTCCGCTATGCTCGTATGCGAGGAACCGACGGTCGTAAGCCGATGACGTGCAAGGATCCGGTTCGGCATTGACTGCGGTCGGGAACGAAGCCACAGACAGGTGATCGAAACCGTTTCGCGCTTCAAGACAACACAAAGACCGGACGGGATCGCAACGGGCGGCGACGAGATGATTGCAAAGAAACGAGTGTCAACGGGCCCAGCATATCCGCTGATCAAGCGTCTGATTGGCGAAAATCTGCCGCCGCACAAGATGCTGTATGTGACAGGTTTGCTGTGCTCGATCGCTGCTGCTGCGGCGACCGGGGCAGCGGCCTGGATCATGAAAGTCATGATCAACACCATCTATGTCGAGCGAGACGCTGCCGCTGTATCGGGTATCAGCGTCCTCATCATCGGCATTTTCCTGGTCAAGGGCATAGCTGCCTACTGCCAGACCATCACCACGGGGAAGATTCGCCGGGCTATCGTTTCAGACCTTCAAAACCGTCAATTTTCCCGAATGGTGTATTTCGACATCAGCCGTTTCGCGAACCAGCATCCGGCAAAATTTATCTCCAAAATCATGTTCAACGCGCGCGCCGGGGCGACCGTTATTCTCACCCTCACGAGCAGCGCCGTCTCTGATCTGCTGACACTGATTGCGTTGGCCAGCGTCATGGTCAAGCAGGACCCGGTGATGTCGCTGATATCCGTGGCGGTTCTGCCGATGCTGTTCCTATCAGTCGGCGCGATAACCAGGAAGCTCAAGGCGCTGGCGAGGGGCGAGACGGAATTGGCCGCACAGGTCCAGTCGATCGGCACGGAAGCCGTCGAAGGCATCCGCACCATCAAATCCTTCCAGCTCGAGGACAAGGCGGTTGCCAGCTTTGCAAAGGCCGTCCGCAAGATGGAAAGACGTGGCATCCAGATCAACCGGACGTCAGCATTGATGAGCCCATTGATGGAGACCGGCGGCGGCGTGATCATCGGGCTTTTCGTTATGTACGCCAGCTGGCAGACCCTCGGCAACGGCAAGACGCCCGGCGAATTCATGGCCTTTATTACCGCGTTCCTGCTTGCCTATGAGCCTGCCAAGCGGTTGGCCCGGGTCAATGTCGACATCCAGAAGCAAATGGTCGCCGTCGAACAGATGTATGATTTGATCGACACGCCCGAGCAGCGGCGACGTGCAATCGCGGGCGAGCGCCTGGCCGACGTCGATGGTGGTATCCGCTTTGAAGATGTGGCCTTTTCCTATGACGGCAACAGCCCCGCGCTCGAGGGTGTTTCCTTCGACGTGCGACCTCGTGAGAAGCTGGCGATCGTCGGCCGCTCCGGCGCCGGCAAGACCACCATCGTCAATCTGATCCTGCGCCTGATGGAGCCGGACAAGGGCAGGATCCTGATCGACGGAAAGGACATTTCGAAGATCAGCCTGGCCGACGTTCGCGACAATATCGCACTGGTGTCACAGGACGTCTTCCTGTTCGAAGGCTCGATCCGCGACAACATTCGCGACGGCCGCCCGAGCGCCACGGATCAGGAAATCGAGTCCGCTGCGAACCTCGCCCGGGTCACCAGCTTTGCTTCGGCGCTCGAAAACGGGCTCGACACGCTTGTCGGGCCGAGCGGCACTAATCTGTCGGGCGGGCAGAAACAGCGCGTCGCCATCGCACGCGCCCTGCTCAAGAATGCTGCGGTAATCGTCTATGATGAAGCGACATCGGCGCTTGACGGTGAAAACGAACGGGCAGTCATGGAGGCAGCCTTCGACAACACATTTCAGCGCACAGTGATCTGCATTGCGCACAGGCTGTCTACAATTAAGGCGGCCGATCGTATTCTCGTGTTTGACGCCGGACAGCTTGTCGATGCTGGAACGCATGACCAGCTTGCCAAGCACAGCGAGATATATCGTTCGATATTCCACCTGGAGGCGCCCGATCCGATGGTCGAAAGCGGCAAAAAGCTGCGGCAGAGCATATTGCGCTGAGGGCCGATGACCAGCTTTTATCACGGTTCCTATGTTCGGTATGTGATTGGTGGACTGGGCCTTCAGGTGCGCCGGTACAAAAAGGCGGTGCGCAGGTTGTTTTCCGGCCCCAAGCAGCCGCGGTCCATTCTTGAGCTGCAAGCCAAGGTTGAGGCCCTGATCGTTCGCAGGGACTGGAAAGGCCTTGAAGCCGGTACCAATGAGATAGCTGTCGCGGCCGATCATAATCGCGACCCGGAGCTGATGCAGAAGGCGGGCCAGGCATTCGAACGGCTTGGCAACTTCGCGCGGGCAGCTGAGCTTCGGCTTTCCGCTCGCCGGCTGCGGAAAGGGAAAAGCGCGAACGAGTGGACCGGCGAGAATCTCGGATCGGATACACTGCTGATCGACCTTGTGGAGGATGACCCGCGCAGCCTTGGCCGGGTTATCCGCCACGCGCGACTGGCCGGCGCTGCCGCTGCCTATGCGCAAAGCGCAACAATCCGGGTCGAGCCGCGCCTGGTACCAATTCTGCAGCGAACGTTCCCGAAGGCGACCGTGGTCCCGGCGCAGCGGGATGTGGTCGCCAACAAACGTGCGACTTTCGAAGATCTCGCCTGGGTGTTCGGACGCGATGCCGAAAAGCTTGCTGCCGACTTCGTGCCGCTGCGGGCAGATCCTGAACACGTCGAGACATTCCGCAAGCGCTATCGGGCGATGACGGATCTGCCGCTGGTCGGCCTCTCCTGGGGCAGCAAATCCCACACCAAGGACGTGCCTGATTTTCCTGAATGGGCACGGTTCATCGCCCAGACACAAGCGACCTTCGTTTCGCTCCAGTACGGACAGATCAAGCCGGCGTTGCGGCGCCTTCGCAACGGCAATGACGCGCGTCTGATCTTTGACGACGGCGTCGACCAGATGGTCGACATGGACGGTTTCGCGGCACAGGTCGCCGCACTCGATGCTGTCGTGACGATCAGCAATACGGCGGCCCATCTTGCCGGAGCCCTTGGCGTGCCGACTGTTTTCCTCATCGACGATAATTTTCAGACGGCATGGCCGGTGACCGGCGACCGGACACCCTGGTATCCGAAGGGCATTGTCATTCGCAAGGAGGGGCGCACTTGGTCGCTGGTGCTCGACGAGGCCGGCCGGCGGCTCTCATCGATCCTGACGGCGCTTTCCGACGCTCCCCGAGGACGATAGAACATCGCCGTGCAGAACAGACGAACCATCCTTCAGAAAGCAAAAACCGCCGATCTGCGCCCGCAAGGCGCCGCCAGCAAGCGGCTGCAGAAGGTTCTCGAGCGGGCAAAGGAACTTCTTAGACGTCCCTCGCGCCACGCCGACGAAAGTGCCGAAAGGCATATGAGGCTGATGGAGGAAAGCGTGCAGCGTGGTGACTGGCAAACTGCTCGCGACCATGCACTGGCGCTTGGCGCGCTTGGTGAGCAGCTTGGCGATCTCGGCCTGATCAAGAAAGCGGGGCGCGGACTGAGGCGTCTCGACGGCGGAAATCGCATCTGGCAGTTGATGGCGGCGAGCAAGCAGCGCGGCAGACCCGATTGGGATGGCAGTGATCTTGCGGGTCGCACGCTTCTCGTCGATCGTCGCGAAGGCGACCTGGCGATCTTTTTCCAGTTCGCGTCGCTGCTTGGTCCAGTCGTCGCGGCTGCCGGTCGATGCATCGTCTTCGTCGAGCCGCGACTGGCACCGCTTTATCGCAGAACATATCCTGCGCTCGATGTTAGGATTGAAGGGGAAGAGGACATGGCGGCAGTGGACGCCGATGTCGTTGCCGGTTTCGAGACACTCGCAAAGCATTTCTGGCCGGACGACCCGGCGGCACGCGCGCCCTTCGTTCCGCTGGAGCCGGACCGCCGACTGGTTGCCGAGCTGCGCGGCACCTATCTCGATGGCGGCCCAGGTCCGCTGATCGGATTTGCCTGGGGAAGCCTGAACAAGAGCAAGGATCTGCCGGCTCTGGACGATTGGCGGACGCTGTTCGGCAGCCTGCCGGGGCGCCTCGTCAGCTTGCAATATGGCGATGTCGGGCCGGCTCTCTCCGAGTTCGAGCGCCACGCGCCGGGCCGCATCATCCATGACGCTTCCGTCGACCAGTTGACGGACATGGACCGCTTTGCCGCCCAAATCGCGGCGCTCGACGCAGTGGTGACGGTCAGCAATACCGGCGCCAACCTGGCCGGAGCGCTCGGCGTGCCGACGGTTGTCATGCTCGACGACGGGTTTCGACTGTCCTGGCCTGCCTTCGGCGAGACCGTCGCCGCATATCCGAGCGTTCGACTGGTCCGAAAAGGCGGCCGAACCTGGGCGTCGGCAGTGCAGGAAGCAGGCGGACGGGTCATGCAAATCATCGGCGGAGCTGGCGATGGAAGGTAGCCTACTTCTCGGCCGGTTGCGCCGCGCTGTCGCGCTTGCAGGCTACAAATACAAGGTCTGGTTCCGACGTCACCGGCGGCAGCTCTTCCTTCGCTGGCGTGACGGCGACATTGCCGATCAGATGGCGGATTATCGGCGAAGCGTCGAGTCCCGCGATTGGCCGGCGGCACTGCCGAAAGCCCTGGCTCTTGGATCCATTGCGAAATCGAGGGGCGAGGTCCACCTGATCGACGAGCTCAGCAAGGCGCTGATGCGGATGGGCGCCTATGGCGCAGCCGCCGAACTCAGGATTGCACGACGCCACATCGTCAACGGCCGCGTCGATGGCGAGTGGCTGGGCCAGGATATTTCTGGCCAGACACTGCTGATCGATCTGATGGAAACCGAAAAGCAGGGTCTGGCCACCGCGATCCATCATGCCAGCTCCGTTGGCTGTGCCCTGGCGCGCGCCGCCCGTTCGATCGTCCTCGTCGAGCGCCGCCTGGTACCGCTCTTTCAGCGCACTTTTCTAACTGCCGATGTGCGGCCGGTCGGTGCTGGCGGCAAGGCCGTCTATGCCGAGGCGCAGGCCTTCGCCGGCGTCCAGCATCTGACTGCCGTTTTCGAGACCGACGAGGCGACGATCCGCGAGCATTTCGTGCCCCTTAAGCCGGATCCGGCCCGGGTCGCTGAACTTCGCGCCCGCTACCGGAAGGAAGGGCGGCCGTTGGTCGGTGTCGCATGGGGCAGCTCCAATCCCGGCAAAGACCTGCCGCCGCTTGCCGCCTGGCGAAACCTGATCGGCCGCCGGGACCTCCGGTTCGTCTCGCTGCAGTACGGCCAGATCGAGACCGATCTGAAGATCCTGACCGACGGTGAGCCGGAGCGCATTCTTTATGACAGATCGGTCGATCAGCTCGTCGACATGGACCTTTTCGCCGCGCAGGTTGCCGCGATGGACGCCGTGGTGACCATCAGCAATACCGGAGCGCATCTGGCGGGCGCGCTCGGCATCCCCTCGGTTTTCATTCTGGGCGACGGCTTCAAGCGCTCCTGGCCGGTCGAGGGCGACCGCACGCCCTACTATCCATCGGCCGTGCTGGTCTCGAAACGGGAACGCCCCTGGTCCGTGGTGATGAGCGAGGCCGAGGCCATCCTGGCGCCATGGATCACAAAAGTGAGTGGCTAATGCATGTCGTCCGAAAGCGCGTCACTGAATACGCATCGACGCGATCCGCATTAAGCGTTCGGCCGACGGATCGCGGAATGGAGCGCCCGTGTCGAACACTCGTCGCAACAGGCCAAAAAACATAAGGCATTCCGAACCGGGATATAGTAAAGGCCAATTCGCCCCGCAGAGGATCGCAATTCTTGCCGGCATTTCTGCCTTGTGTTCGAATCAGCCGTAGGCTTAGGCGCCCAGTAATGGGGTTGGTCTGGCCTGCAGCGGTTCGGGCGCCAGCTCTGATAATCTAAAGGAGGTCTCTCCCATGTCCTTTCTAAAATTTTTCCAGGCCAAAGCGCCGCCTCTTCCTCTTATCGTATCCTTTCCAAAATCAGGGCGCACGTGGCTGCGTGTCATGCTGGACGATCTCGGAGTTGAAGTTCAATACATTCACGACGGAACCGACCACAAGTTACTTCGACCAAAATCGAGCCTCAAGGAAAATAAATCTCGATACAAGAAGAGAAGAACAATAATGCTTGTTCGCGATCCAAGAGATACGGTGGTCTCAGGGTACTTTCAGGTTCAGAAGCGCCACATGCTTCCAGCCGGATCGTTCAGTGATTTTATCAGAAGCGACAATCATGGGATTGAAAAGATCATCAGATTCAATCTGCATTGGTTCGCGGCCATGCCCCGGATGCGCGAAATCCGGTATCTTCAATATGAAGATATGCATCGGGATACGGCTGGTGTCCTTCGCGCGATCCTTGGATTCCTGAACCAGCAGGCTGACGATCAGACGCTTGTCGACGTGGCGAACAACCGAACCTTCGACAAGATGAAAGTGAGTGAATCGACCGGTGATCTGTCCGATCGATACGGCAAGATATTACAGCCGCGCGATGCGAATGATCCCGAAAGCTTCAAGGTGCGCAAGGGTAAGATAGGCGGTTACGGCGAATATCTTTCCGAGAACGACGTGGCCTATTGTGACGAGCAGTTAGCCAAGTTCGAATATTGGGAGAAGCTGGACAAGGTCTTTAGCACGAACGGCTTGTGCTACGCTCGCGTCGATAACCGCGCCCGGGTCGCCTTGGGTTAGGGGGCATTGCCGACATGGTGATGCGGACCGGATTCATTTGCGGCTGCGGCCATAGCGGGACGACGTTGATTGCGACGATCCTTGCGTCGCATCCTGACGTCTACCTGCCGCTTCAGGAAACCAACATTTTCTTCAAGTGGACGCCACTGGCCATGTTCCGCTTCTGGAAACTGAAGCGGGCGGCGCGCGAGGCTGGAAAGAACGTGCTGCTTGAAAAGACGCCGCGGCATATCCGCCGTGTGGCCCGCATTCGCCGGCTCGTGCCCGGCGCGCGTTTCATCATGCCGGTGCGAGACGGGCGCGACGTCGTGGCGTCGCTGACGAAACGACTTGACGACCCACAGGAGGCTCTCGACCGCTGGATCAACGATAATGCGCTGGTTCTCGCGGAACGGGGAAAGCCGGATGTGCTGATCTATCGCTATGAGGATCTGGTCGAGAAACCGGCCAAAGTGGTCGAGCAGATATGCGGCTTTCTTGATGTGACCTTCAGCCCGGATCTCCTCGACTACCACAAGAACCCGCAGCAATGGTTCAAGCCGACCGACGCCAGCGTCGAGACGCCACACGAGGTGCTCCGGAACCACCAGGTCAATCAGCCAATCTATGACGGGAGCGGGAGATGGCGCTCCGAACTTGGAAACGCCGAGTTACAGGACCTGGTACAAGGACGAGGTGCCCAGCTCATGAAAGCGTTCGGTTATGCATGATGTTGGTTCGGCATCTGCCGGAGTGCCGTCTACCAATCAATTTTGTCGATCAAACCCGTTTGGAATAGGCTGTGAGCGCCTTCGTACAGCATTGACTGTTCGCTCATCGCGCTGAGAGCGGCTTTACCGCTCGATACCTCATGATACTGGCGATATTTGGAAGCGCCGTTCCAATACTGACCTTCCGCCACCGCGACCTGCGCCTTGTCGTTGAAATCGGCGAAGAACTTGAAATGAAGCAGGCCGGCCAATCCCTTTTTATAGTTTCGCCAGTAGGGCAGCGGTGCGTGAATCGACGTAAAAATCGTCTGGCGATCAACATATATCAGAGGAAACTTGGTCAACTTGTGCTGCCTGGCGAAAAGCCGGGTCCTCGGGCCGCCTGTGATCTTGAGATGCCGGGGGCTCCTCGTCACCTCATAGCCGCTGCCGTCGAAATGGTCCGCAACCTGCCATGGCGGCACGATGGGATCGAAGGGTACGTCCCAGATGTTTCCGCTCGGATACATGTCGATCATCGGCGCCAGCAGGCGTGTCATTCCGCGCCGCTTGAGCCAGGCGGCCATCGCGCCGAGCGGATTCTGATCCATGCCGTCATAGACAAGATATTCGTCCGCATCGACGGTCAGATACCAGCGAGGCTGACCATAAATCTGCACAAGACGCTGCCGCCAAAGGTTTCCCAGGTCCGACTGAGAATAGGTGAGCGGCGAGCTGAATAGATCGACATCTGGCTGCTCGGCCAGAAGCTCAGCTGTTCCGTCGGTTGAGCGATCATCGAGGACGGCGAATCTGGTGACGCCGAGCTCGCGATAGTGCTTCAGGAACGGGCGCAGCCTGTCCGCCTCGTTGCGGATGACGAGGATCAAAGGCAGGTCATTCGCTTTAAGGGGCGTTATCGGCCGTAGCGATGACACTTCTGCCCGCCTTCCGAAGGTGCGTCTCAGCCGATATATGGCGGTGTCGGTAATCGTCCGGCGGACAATGGCGGGCCAGGTTGCTTTGCTCAAGCCGTCGATTCCCCCTCATAGCGGTCACTACCCGGCTGGCGCTGATCCGCTGTTTGCAGTTAATTTCTACATGCAGCACCGTCAGGCAAATCGCAAGCAGTCGCGGACAATGGACACAGGCCTGTTCTGAGTTCCGCGAGTGAGCCTTCCAACTGTTGCCGATGCGCGCTGGCCTCTATAGACATCGTCAGATGGCAACAAGGCCGGAGCCCTGACCCAATGCATGCCGGCATTCGTGGCATCGAAAATCAATTCGACAGGCCGATCCTGTTCGTGCGCCAGCGTTATGCGCCCTTTGGGGGCGGCGAGATCATGCTGGAAAACATCATGGCCGCATTTGCCGCGCGTCAGCGGCCGGTGGCCGTGCTCTCGGGTGACTGGCCGCGCTATGAAGGCGTAGAATTCATCCATTGCGCCGGCCGCCGCTTTCCGCGTTCGCTGCGGGCGGCGTCCTTTGCTCAAGCCGCCTGCCGCAAGATCGCCGAGATGCCACCGGCGCTGGTGCAGAGCAACGATCGCCTCCCGTGCTGCGATGTTTTCCGGGCCGGGGAGGGCGTTCATGCCGCCTATCTTGCCGAACGGCGGCGTTTCGAGACGCGGCTCGGCAGGGCGGCAATGGCGCTGAGCCCCTTTCACCGCCAGACGCTGCGCCTCGAGCGCGCAACCTATGCCAGTCCACGGCTCAAAGCTGTCATAGCGATTTCGAAGATGGTCGCCGAGGACATTGTCCGTCACTATGATTATCCGGCCGAAAATGTGCACCATATTCCCAACGGGGTGGATCTCGACCGCTTCAATCCGCAACTGCGCCAACAGCATCGGGCCGCGGTCCGCGCGCAGCTCGACGTCGACGAAAACAGGCCGGTCGTCCTGTTTGTCGGCTCGGGCTTTGCGCGAAAAGGACTGCTTGCACTGATGAAGGCTGTCGCCAGGCTCGATGGCGAGCCGGAATTGTGGGTCATCGGCCATGATTCGCGCGCCAACGCCTTCAGGCAGGCCGGTAACAGGCTCGGTCTCGGCGCACGGCTCAAGATGCTGGGGCCGCAGAAAGACATGCTGCCGTGGTACGGCGCGGCCGATATTGCCGTGCTGCCTTCCATCTATGATCCTTTCGGCACAGTGGTCATCGAAGCGATGGCCAGCGGCTTGCCCGCCGTGGTAAGCACCGGCTGTGGAGCGCGCGAGCTTGTCGAGCGGTTCGAGCCGACGCTCGTTTGCGATGCGGCCAGCGAACGTGACCTCGCAGCAGCGCTCGCCCACGCGCTGCAGTTGGCGTCACGACCTGAAACCGGAACCCGGGTGAGAGCGGCGGCCGAACACTATGATTTCAATGTCATGATCAAGCGAATGATGGCGTTGTATGAAAGCCTTGATCTGAAATGATTTTCGACTTTGTTGAATTAGGTTAGTACCCTCAATGTGCTAACGGGCCGGGAGCCGATGCTGCAGATGCATTCGAATGACAGTGGCAGCTTTGATGCCGGAACCTTCTGACCGTGCCGGCGCTCTCGGTCATTATCATCACCCGCAACGAGGAGGCGTCCATCGCGCGCTGCCTTCGCTCGGTGGATTTTGCAGACGAAATCATCGTTCTCGACAATGACAGCAGCGACAGCACCAGGGAGATTGCCGGTGACTTGGGGGCCAAGGTTTTGATGACCCTTGATTGGCCCGGTTTCGGCGCGCAAAAAAACCGTGCGCTGGCCGCGGCAACGGGCGATTGGATCCTCTCGCTGGATGCCGATGAGTGGGTGGAGGCGCCGCTCGGCACGGAAATCAGGGCCGCAATCGCCGACCCAAAAGCCTATGACGGCTTCGAAACACCGAGAAGATCGCGCTTTTGCGGGCACATTGTCCGCCATAGTGGCTGGTCGCCCGATCTGGTGCTCAGGCTCTTCCGTCGCCGCTCCGGGCGCTTCAGCGACGACACCGTGCACGAGAAAGTAGTGCTGAACGGAAAGGTCGGGCGATTGTCCCAGCCGATCGAGCACGACTCGATCACCGACCTGGCAGATGCCCACGACAAGATCGGCCGGTACGCAGAAGCATCCGCCGCGCAGCTGCTTGCCGAGGGCAAAAAAAGCTCGATAGGCAAGGCAGTTTTGCGTTCCGTCTGGGCCTATGTGCGCAGCTATATTTTCCGGCTGGGATTTCTGGACGGTTCCATTGGTGCGATGGTGGCCGCGTATTCGGCCAGCTACACCTATCAGAAATGGGCGCGTGTCGCATTGGGAATGCGAGGCCGGGTCCACCCAGAAAAGCAAGGCTGAGGCCAGGACAAATCTGTGAGAAACCGGCTCGGTTGACCGCAATTGTTGCCGAGCCATCGCCAACTAGTTAGTGTACGACCGTTAAAATCGAAAGCCAGGGTAGTGAATATGACTGATGCGTTTAGGGTATTTATCGGATGGGACAGCCGTGAGCCGATCGCGTACGACGTCGCGCGACACTCGCTGCTCAAACATGCGTCGGCGCCTGTCTCCGTCATTCCGATCAAACAAGACGAGATGCGTGCCCGTAGGCTGTATTGGCGGGAAAAAGATCCACTCGCCTCGACGGAGTTCACCTACACGCGCTTCCTCACGCCTTTTCTCGCCGACTACACGGGTTGGGCCCTGTTTTGTGATTGCGATTTCCTGTGGCTTGGTGACGTCGCAGGCCTGCTGAAATATACGGACTCGGACAAGGCGGTCTATTGCGTCCAGCATGACTATACGCCGAAGGCCACAACCAAGATGGATGGCGTGGTCCAGACATCCTATCCTCGGAAAAACTGGTCGTCGCTGATGCTGTTCAATTGCGCGCATCCTTCGGTCAAATCGCTCACGCCAGAGGTCGTGAATCAGGAAAGTGGCGCCTATCTTCACCGAATGCAGTGGGTTGCCGACAAAGATTTGGGTTTATTGCCAGTAGAGTGGAATTGGCTCGAAGGCTGGAACGAAAAGCCTGCTGTCGGCACACCTAAGGCGGTCCACTATACGAGCGGCGGCCCGTGGTTTGCCGAGTGGCAGAATGTCGACTATGCCGACTTGTGGATAGCAGAACGCGACGAGTTCCTGGCTTCCGATCAGGCAGAATCTTCTCAGAGCGCAGTTCGATAAGAGCATTGTGTTTGGCAGGTGACCTGGGCGCTTCCGAAGTGGCATCGGCGTCGCCAACAACGCGTGGTGCCGCCTCGGGGCGGGACCGGGGCAGATTGCGCCTAGGAATCTGGCGGTTCCGGCTGGGGAAGCATGACGCGCTGAGATAAGGATCAGCTCGCGGCAATATGATCGGTTTGGGGTCCGTCAGCTCTTTCGTCGGCCTAGCCGGCACGCGAAAGTCGACCATGTCGTCACTGCGAAGACGCCTAGATCGTTTCCTGGAAAACCGCGGGCCTAAAATACCGCGGCTGCGGCTGAACCATGTCGAGCGCCTGGCGCTGGTCCGTCGCCATGGTGATTTTTCCCTTGCCTATTCGACCGCCGTGCAGAAGGGGCTTCACTACTTCGGCGATGCCCAGGGCTACATCGCTTACGGAACCAAAACGCGACATCACTTCGCGCTCGGCGATCCAATGGCTGCCCCGGCCGATCGGCGCGACTATATCGAACGTTTCATCGAGGTTGCCGGCAGCCCGTGGTTCGTGCAGATCGGCGAACAGACGGCGCGCGTGCTTGCCGGACTTGGCTATCAGGTCAACCGCCTCGGCGTCGACACCAGGCTTGTCCTGCCCGGCCACGACTTTTCCGGAAAGCGCAATGAGACAGTGCGTTATTCCGAACGCTGGCTCTTGAGGAAGGGGTTTTCCTTCGCGGAGGACAACGGGACCGTCTTCCTCGACGAGATTGCCAGGCTCTCCCAGAATTGGCGGGCCGACCGCATCGTCAAGCGCTGGGAGATGAGGTTTCTCAACAGGCCTTTTGCCGATCACCTTGGCGTCGATATGCGCCGTTTCGTCCTGCACGGTCCGGATGGAGAACTGGTGGCCTTGCTGGATTTCGATCCGCTGTTCAGCGACGGCAAGGTCATCGGCTACACCACCTCGTTCAAGCGCAAGCACATCGATGCCTCGGCGCATGCCGAGATCGGCCTGACCAAATTCGCGGTCGACCGCTTTCGCGACGAAGGTGTTTCCGTGGTCACCCTCGGCCTGTCGCCGCTTGTCGAAATCGGACCTAGCGGGTTTGCCGAAAGCGATTTCTGGCGGCGCGCCTTCCAGCGTGCCTATGAATCGCCGTGGGTCAATCGCACCCGCTTCAACCTGCAGGGGCAGGCGGCCTTCAAGCGCCGGTTCCATGGTGTCGAAGAACCGACCTATCTCGCCTTTCGCAAAGGGACCTTTTTCGAAGCGCTTTCTTTGCTCCGGCTGATCAGGGCCGTCTAGTGCCTGGTGGATGAGGGCTCGTCATCTCCCAGCATGGTCGACACCACGCCGGCCAGCCTTGGTTGTTTAGGTGGGAAAGGAATGCCGCGGCGGGAGCAAAAAGACCGGCTGCGACGCGCCGGACCATTCTGCTGTGTCCCCCAGTCCCGCCGGCTACTTTTGGCAGCCCGAGAACGGCTCCGCATCAGCGCGCGCCAAGGGGCGGATTCACGGTTGCTGCTGCGTACCGTCAGGAATAACGAGAGTACCCTGGCCCGGCCTTGAGTATCTGAAGCCTATGAAGAACAAAGCAACGATGATCAAACAAATGACGATGACCGCGACGATGCTGCCAGGATGGTGTCCGGTATCTGGCGGTTGGACCATTGCCTTCCCGTATGGCTATCGCCGCTGACCTTCTTCATCTTCCAACCGAGCATGACGACTGTCAATGGATACAGGAGCTACCCCCGCCATCCAATCAGCAGCCGGTAGTGTCGAACACGTTACGCGCTTGCCGACCGAAGCTGATGATGGACCGAACCACAACTTATCCTAAGCACGCCTCCATCGCTGCGAAGCGTTGAAGGGCGGCGATCCACCGCGGCTTAGTCAGGCCGGAAACAGGAATGCAGCAGCCGGATCGAAAAAGACCTGCCGGGTGCAGGGCGACACATCCTGCGATTGCATGGCGGCGGAGGTCGGCCTGATGTCAACCTCCTGCCCAGCGGCGATGCGCGCGACGATCCGCCGGCGCTCGCCGTAAAATGCGATGTCGACGATCTCGACATTCAGTTCCGCGCGCCGGGCTCCGCTCCATGCTAAAGGCTTCGGGCCGGATCATCAGGCCTGGTCTTCTGGCCTTTGCCGAATGTGCCGTTGGCGCTGACTCCGGATATGACCGAACCGTCTGTCATGCGGATCGTTGTCGTGCCGTTGGTGGTGCCGAGATGTTCGGCAGCAAGGAAATTCGAATTGCCGATGAAGCCGGCAACGAAATCGGTCGCCGGCCTGAGATAGAGATCCTCGCCGGTGCCGGTCTGCTCGATGCGGCCATCCTTGAACAGGGCGATTCGGTCCGACAGATGCAGCGCCTCTTCCTGATCGTGGGTGACGTAGAGAATAGTGACGCCGGTCTGGCGATGGATGCGGCGGATTTCGCCCTGGATTTCCTCGCGCAGCTTCTTGTCGAGCCCCGACAATGGCTCGTCCATCAAAAGGATCGGAGGATCGTAGGCCAGCGCCCGGGCCAGCGCGACGCGCTGCTGCTGGCCGCCCGACAGCGCACCGGGTAAGCGCCCGGCAAAGCTTTCGAGCCGCACCAGGGCCAGCATGTCGGCGACCTTTTTCTTCACCTCGGCGTCCAGCCGGCGGCGAACCCGCAGCGGAAAAGCGACGTTTTCGGCCACCGTCAGATGCGGAAACAGTGTGTAGCGTTGGAAGACCATGCCGATGTTGCGCTTGTGCGAAGGCACTGCAAGCAGTGATTTTCCTTCCAGCAAGACATCGCCGGAAGTCGGGTTCTGAAAGCCGGCGATCGCCGAATGACCGAAATCATGGATGCAATCCGGTCGCGCAAGCCGGACGAGGCGGCGGCGGCGCGGCGGCATGTCGAATCCGCGTGGCAGATCGCCCGCAACACGCTTCGCCTTGGCTGACTGGTATGCCGCCGGCGGTGCATCGTTCCACGGCAGGCATCTAACTGGTGCGTACAGTGACATTGTGACATGCCAATTTGCTTTCAGTTGCGGCGGCAAAATCGTATATCGGGTTAGTTAGGTGTTGTATCTCTTGCTAAATTGCTCTGTCATTCGAACGGAGTCGGACGGACTGAGACAGAGAAACTAGTAAAATGAATATGTTACGCCACAAAGTTGCCGTGGCACCTATGATGGACTGGACGGACCGGCACTGCCGGTTCTTCCATCGCCAGCTGACGCGCGAGGCGCTGCTCTACACCGAGATGGTGGTGGCCGATGCGGTCATCCACGGCGCACGCGAGCGGCTGCTTGGCTTCGACGACAGCGAACATCCGGTGGCGCTGCAACTCGGCGGCGCCGATCCGGGAAAGCTGGCCGAGGCGGCGCGCATCGGCGAAGCCTTCGGCTATGATGAAATCAACCTCAATGTCGGCTGCCCGTCCGACCGCGTCCAGTCGGGCACCTTCGGAGCCTGCCTGATGAAGGCGCCTGTGCTCGTCGCAGATTGCGTTGCGGCGATGAAGGCGGCGGTGAAAATACCGGTTACCGTCAAGTGCCGCATCGGCGTCGATGAGCAGGATCCGGAACCGGCACTCGATGCGTTGGCCGATGGTGTTTTCGCGGCCGGCGCCGACGCGCTGTGGGTGCACGCCCGCAAGGCCTGGCTGGAAGGACTGAGCCCAAAGGAAAATCGTGACATCCCACCGCTCGACTATGACCGCGTCTATCGGCTGAAAGCCAGAAAACAAAACAAATTCATCGGCATCAACGGTGGCATTCAATCTCTCGCAGAGGCGCTGACGCATCTCGACCATGTCGATGGCGCCATGCTCGGCCGCGCCGCCTATCACACGCCAGGGATACTGACCGGCATCGATGCCGCGTTTTACGGCAGCACAGCTGAGTCGTTCGATTTTGCCGCACTGATCGATGCCATGGCGGATTACGCGTCACGCCATATCGAGCAGGGCGGACGCCTCGGGCATGTCACCCGGCACATGGTCGGGCTGTTTCACGGCCTGCCCGGTGCACGCCGCTACCGGCAGATCCTCTCCACCGAGGCGACACGGCCGGGTGCCGGACCGGAGGTGCTGAAGTCAGCCTTCGTCGAGATCGATTTCGGCCGGACCGCAGAGGCGGCCTGAGCAAACTTAATCCCGCAAGATCATGCGATCGCCGCGCACGTCGAAACCCGACAGCGAGCTAATGAAATTCATGCCGAGCAGGCTCTGACCGAGGGTGCCGGGTGCGGCGATCATGATGGGCATGTCCTTGCGCACGATGCCGCCGATCGACAGTTCGTCGCTTCGCACCGCCGCTGCGCGCGTCATGCCGTTGGCGGTCGAGATCGGGATGGTGAAGTGGAGAGCCGCCGAATTGAACCCGGCCGCCAGAGCGTCCTCGGCGGTCAGCACTGTGCTGGTCGCGCCGGTATCGACAACCGTCAGGATCGGCGTGCCGTTGACCGTGACGCGCGCTTCGAAATGGCCGCTGCCGGCCTTGTCCAGGGTGACGGTGGCATGGCCTTCTTCCACGCCCAGCGCCAGCGGACTGCCGGGAACAAGGCCGGCGGTGACGCGGCTGGCGAAATCCTGCAACTCATAGCGGTACTGATAGCCGGCGATCAGCGCCAGCACGATGGCGCCCCAGGCGCCGAGGCTGCGGGCCATGGTGCCCAACGGCCTGCCCGATCTGAGCAGGCCGGCGCCGACGAGTGCCGCTAAGGCGCCAAGCCAGATCAGCTGGCTGAAATCGTAATTCTCAATGCCGAACGTACTGCCGGCGGAATCGTTGAGCATGAGCAGGAGTACACCTGCCCCGATCGCGACGATCAGAATCCACAGCAGTCGGTTCATCTGTGCGGCCGGTTCACGAGAGGGCGTCGCGTTCGCGTGCCATGCGGCTGCGACGGGTTTCCCGGCGGGGGCGTCGCTCGACCGTTTCCAGCCTTGCCGGCAGCTCGGCCATGACGCTGCGGCGGGTTTGCGGGGTCATGTCGATCCAGGCTGCGATTTCCTCGCGCGTGCGCCCGCAACCGAAACAGAAGCCGGTCTTCATGTCGATCGAGCAGACCAGGATGCACGGGGATTCAATGGCCGTCATAAGGATTTCCTTGGGCTAGCCTCCACATGGTGCAACGACAAAGTCAATGCAAGCCCTCCGGGATGCGCCGCCAACGGGTGCGTTCGCGTCAATACCTCGAAGTTGTGCCAAGGTTGTGCCGGCCCGCCAAGGCGGCTATGCCGCTCCCCAATTCACAGGATGATTGCCATCAGGATGATTGCCATCGACATGACCAGCGCACTGCCTTTCGACGATTTTCGCGACCTCCTGGTGAGCCTGCCGCCGGCAGATATGGTTGCGAACACCCGCGTTCGCCAGTTGTTTGCCAAGGCAGACAAGCCCGAAGACTCGCTTGGCCGTATCGAGGACATCGCCGCCTGGCTCGCCGGCTGGAGCGGTCGCGCGCCGCCGGTGGTGACTCGACCATTGGTGGCGATCTTTGCCGGCAATCATGGCGTCACCCGCCACGGCATTTCGCCGCGCCCCGCCGCCGCTACGGCAAATGCAGTCGAGCTCTGCGCCGCCGGCGGTGCAGCGATCAACCAGATCTGCATCGCCAACGATCTCGGCTTGAAGGTGTTCGATCTGGCTCTGCACATTCCGACAGCCGACATCACCGAGGATGCGGCACTGGACGAGCGCGGTTGCGCCGCCACCATGGCCTTCGGCATGGAAGCGATTGCCGGCGGCACCGACCTGCTTTGCCTTGGCGACCTCGGCGTTGGCAATTCGACTGTCGCCGCGGCCCTTTGCACCGCACTGTTCGGCGGCACCGGCGCCGACTGGGTCGGCCCCGGATCAGGGGCCGACGCAGCGATGCAAAGGCGCAAGGCGGAGGTGGTCGATGCCGCGGTCGCGTTTCACGGCGCGAGCCTCAAGGACCCGCTGGAAGCGCTGCGCCGGGTCGGTGGACGGGAATTCGCAGCGATCTGCGGCGCCATTCTGGCGGCGCGGATGCAGAAGATCCCGGTGCTGCTCGACGGGTTTGCGGTGACTGCGGCCGCTGGCGTCCTACATACCGCCAACCCCGCCGCGCTCGATCATTGTCTCCTCGCAAGCCTGTCGCCGGAGCCTGGCCATGCCAAGGCCGCCGAGCGCCTCGGCCTTCGCCCGCTGCTCGATCTGGGCGTCAGTCAAGGCGAGGGGGTAGGGGCGGCGCTTGCCGCCGGCCTGGTCAAGGCGGCCGCGCTGACCAGCTTCGGCATGGCAGCCGCGGTCGGCGGTTAAGCATTCAGCGCCGGCGCGAAGCAACCGCCTTGGTCGGCAGCGCCGGCAGTTCCTCCATCACCCGGCTCAGCGGGAAGATGGCGATCGCCTCGGTACCTTCGCGCAGCCTGGAATGGAGCTGGAATTCGCCGCCATGCATGGCCAGCAGGCCTTGCACGATCGGCAGGCCAAGCCCTGTACCCTGTTCGGCGCTCTTGATGGCGATCGAGCCCTGGCCGAAGGCCGAGAGCACGATCGGAATCTCGTCTTCCGGTATGCCCGGCCCATTGTCCTTGACGGAGAGATATTGCCCGCCGCCCGCCGTCCAGCCGACGCGCACGCGGATTTCGCCGCCGGTCGCGGTGAACTTGATGGCATTGGACAAGAGGTTGAGCACAATCTGCCGCACCGCGCGTTCGTCGGCAAACAGGCGCGGCAAGGCGTTTTCGAAATCCTGGACGATGCGGATGTCCTTGTTGCGCGCCTTCAACTCCATCATGTGGCAGCAATCCTCGACGACGGAAAGCAGCATCATCGGCTCCTCATTGAGCTGATAACGGCCCGCTTCGATGCGCGACAGGTCGAGGATTTCGTTGATCAGGTCGAGCAGATGCTGTCCGGAGTCGTGCACGTCACGGGCATAGTCGCGATATGTCGGGTTGCTCATCGGGCCGAGCACCTCGTTGGCCATTACTTCGGAAAAGCCGAGAATGGCGTTGAGCGGCGTGCGCAGTTCGTGGCTCATCGAGGCCAGGAAACGCGATTTCGCCAGATTGGCGTCTTCCGCCCGCCGCCGTGCCTCGTCCGACATCGATTTCGCCGTCTCCACTTCGGCGATCAGCGCATCCTTTTCGGAGCGGAACGAAAACAGCATCAGCGAGGAACGGTTGAGCTGGCGCGCCACATAGGCGAAGAACGGCAGCGACGAGATCAGCAACCCGGCCATGATCACTTCGACCGGCATCCATAATTTTGCACTGGCATAGGCATAGATGGCGACCGGGAGGGCGAAGGTCGCCAACAGCGCACCGCGAAGGGACGATGCCAGGATCGCGGTTGCCGACATGGCGAGCAGCAGCACCACCGCCTTGGCGACCTGGAACTGATCCATTTGGCAAGTTTCGCAGCCGAGCCATGCGAACCAAGCCCAGCCAAGCCCGCACAGAAAATGGCCGATCAGGAAATCCCTATGCGTTTCCAGCGGGTTGAGCTCGGACGCTTGAGTGACGCGTTTGGCCATGAATGCAACGATGGTATAGCAGATGAATGTGAACAGCGCCCAGACGCCGATCTCCTTGCCGATGCCCGCGAGCAAGCCTGCCGCGGCCGTTGCCAGAACGAGCAGCGGAAGGACGATCACGCCGCCGGTCATCGAAAGCGCGTGGAGCTTCAACAGCTCGCGGTCGAAGTCGGGATTTCCGGCTTGCTGCGAAAGACGGTCGCGCGTCTTGCGCACCGCGCGCGCGACATCGCTGTTGCGATGGCGTTTCCTGCGGTCCACAATAAACTTGTCCGCCGTGGTCGAGCGTTGCAGGGGCATGAAGTCTTCAATTTACACGGGCAGCAATTTCAAATCGTTAAGCTACGTTCGAATGATTAACCAACGGTTTGCCATATGAGCCGTTCGTGGTCGCGATGGCCGCGCCAGCGATACTATGCGCCACGTCCGCGAAGCCTGTGGCGCCGACTAATGGACTATGGGCTGACACTCATCGTGCTCGGCCTGGCGATCCTCCTGGCGGCGCGCCTCGACCGGATCGAGACGCGCAAGACGGAGGGCGCGGCCACCGTCAATGACGGCGATAGCATCACGCTCGGCGGCGAGCGTATCCGCATGCGCGGCATCGATGCGCCGGAATATTCGCAGATCTGCCGCAAGGACGGTGCCGACTATCCCTGCGGCAAGCTCGCGCGGCAGTCCCTGGTGCGGTTGATCGCCGGCAAAGCCGTCTCCTGCAGCGGCTGGCAGCGCGACCGCTACGGCAGGCTGCTCGGCGACTGCAAGGCCGGCGGCAAGGATCTCAACCGCGCGCAGGTCGAGGCCGGCTGGGCGGTCGCCTTTGGCGATTTCGAGACCGAGGAAGCTGCTGCGCGCGCGGGCAAAGCCGGCATCTGGGGCGGAACTTTCGACGAGCCGAAGAACTGGCGCGAGAGCCACGGCCATGAGCTGGTCGAAAGAAAGCACGGTACCTTGGCGTCGATCGGCGACGCCTTGCGCGAAATTTTTCGCTTCTGGTGAGCTGTCGCCTATAGTTCGTCGAGACGGACGAGGAGGATAGAGATGAAGCTGTTCGACGGCGGGCGCGCGCCCAATCCACGTCGGGTTCGGATTTTTCTGGCCGAAAAGGGACTTCAGGTTCCGCTGATGCCCGTCGACATGGGCGCGCTGGAGCACAAAGAGCAGCCGGTCAGCTCGCGCAATCCGCTGAAGCGTCTGCCGGTGCTCGAGCTCGACGACGGCACAGTCATCACCGAATCCGTCGCAATCTGTCGTTACTTCGAGGAACTGCACCCCGAGCCGGCTTTGTTCGGGCGTGGCGCGCTCGGCAAGGCGATCGTCGAGATGTGGCAAAGACGTGTGGAGTTCAATCTGTTCGGCTGCGTCGCCGCGGCGTTCCGGCACATCCACCCCGCAATGAGGGAATGGGAGATCCCGCAAATCCCCGAATGGGGCGAGGCCAACAAGCCGAAGGCGATCGAATTCCTGAGATTTCTGGACACTGAGCTCGCCGGCAGGGAATTCATCGCCGGCGATGCCTATTCGATCGCCGACATCACCGGGCTGGTCGCCATCGACTTCATGAAGCCGGCTCGCATCAAGGTACCCGAAGAGTGCACCAACGTGCTGCGCTGGCATCGGGAAATCTCCAGCCGGCCGAGTGCCGCCGCCTGACAACGAGTTCCGAATGAGCGAAGAGCTGGAAGCCTTGGCGGCGAGGGTACGCGCCTGCCGCATCTGCGTCGATAACCCGGCCGCCAGGCCGCTGCCGCACCAACCGCGGCCCGTGCTCAGGCCATCTTCGAGTGCGCGTATCCTGATCGCCAGCCAGGCGCCGGGTACCAAGGTTCACATTACAGGGATGCCGTTCACCGACGCCTCCGGCGACCGGCTGCGAAGCTGGCTGGGCGTCGGCAGCGAGGAATTTTACGACACGGACAAATTCGCCATCGTGCCGATGGGCTTTTGCTTTCCCGGTCAGGACGCCAGGGGCGCCGACCTGCCGCCGCGCCGCGAATGTGCGCCGGCATGGCGCACATCGCTGATGGCGCTGATGCCGCAAGTCGATATGGTGCTGACGATCGGCATCTACGCGCAAAGCTGGCATATGGGCGCGGCGCGCCGTCCCTCGCTGACGGAAACGGTCATGGATTGGCGTGCCATCTGGGCGGCGGCGACCGACCCGAAAGTCCTGCCGCTGCCGCACCCGTCCTGGCGCAACACCGGCTGGCTGAAGCGCAATCCATGGTTTGAAATGGATTTGCTGCCATTTCTGAGATCGGAAATCCGCTATCGCCTCGGCTAGGCATCCAGCAAGAAATCACTCGCTTTCGTACTGTGCGGCAGAATTTCTTTCTTGTAATAGGCTCGAACAAGAGGGATTATGGTAATCCATTCCTCGAAGCGCGTCGCGCATGAGGGGACGCGCGTTAAATTCTTGTTTTTATGCATGTCGTTGTGCCAAGGCCGCTGCGCACTTGGACGACTTGCATCAGGGGAGCACCCAATGGACCGCCTTGATAGAAAAATTCTCCGCCTCCTGCAGGAGGATGCGACGCTTGCAGTCGCCGACGTCGCCAAGAAGGTGGGCCTGTCGACGACGCCGTGCTGGCGGCGCATCCAGAAGCTCGAGGAAGAGGGCGTCATCAAGCGGCGCGTCGCCATCCTCGATCATGAAAAGGTCAATGTGCGGGTCACGGTGTTCGTCTCGATCCGCACCAATTCGCACAGCCATGAATGGCTGCGGCGCTTTTCGGAGGTCATCCAGGAATTCCCGGAAGTGGTCGAATTCTATCGCATGAGCGGCGACGTCGACTATCTCTTGCGCGTCGTGGTGCCCGATATCGCCGCCTACGACGCCTTCTACAAGCGGCTGATCGCCAAGATCGAGATCCGCGACGTGTCGTCTTCCTTCGCCATGGAGCAGATCAAATACACGACCGAGATGCCGCTGGATTACATGATGCTCGACAAGGAGTCCGGCGCGAACGCCGCCTGAGATTCTTCTGTTTAGTTCTTCTTTTTGTTGAGGAAACTCCAGGGCGAGTTGACCGGCAGCGTGATCGTGTCCGGCACGGTGTCGACATTGACCACCTCGGCCTTGCGCACGGTGTAGCCCGACTGGATGACGCTGACGCCGTCAAGGATGAAAAGCTGGCTCTTCTCCATGCCCGGCCGTAATGCGCCGGTCACCGAAACCGGCTGGTAGGCCTCGGACATCCTGTAAGGGTGTGCAGGCGTGACGAGGACGATCTGGTTGGGCGGCGGCGTCGGCATGTGGCTGCAGGCTCCCGTCCACGGCACCAGCAGGAATTGGTAGACGAGATCACCGTCGCGATCGACCGGCAGCGCATAGCCCGCGAGCTGCACGGTCTTGTCCTGCAAGTTGAGTGAGAGCGTCTCGCCATGATCCGGCATTTTGGCCGCAATCACTGGCAGTCCGACGCTTTCGGCGGCTGCCTGGGTCGCCGGGCGCAGATCCTTCCAGAAAATATGCATCGTCCCGGCGCAAGCGCTGTCTGCCACAATGGACACGAACACCGCGGCCGCCAGGATCGCTCCTGATTTGAGACGGTTGCTCATTGCTGCTCCACTGTTGAGCCTTGACCTTGCTGCCGGTGACATCAAGTAAAACCGCCGCTGCCCACAGGTCAACGTTCAAGCCGCATCACATGCCGGCGCGAGCCGGTCATGCCGATCTCGCGAAAGCCGCGGGCGGCGAACGTGTCCCGAAAACCCATAAAGCTGTAGCTCGGCGACGCCTGGTCGACCGGATAGGCTTCGATCGTCCTGGCGCCTTTGGCAAAGGCGTGATCGATGGCCGCGTCGAGCAATGCGCTTGCCAGCCCGCCGCCGCGCAGCGCTCTCGGTACATAGAAGCAGACGATCGACCAGATGCCCATCTCGCTATCGTCCTGCTGCCGTGACAGCTTGCGGTAGGTCTCGCGCGGCGCAATCGAGCACCAGCCGACGGTCCGGCCATCGATCTGGGCGACAATGCCGACCGGCGTGCCGGCGTCGATCAGCGTCATCATCGCGCGTTTCTTCTCGTCGTTCTCGACATGCTCGCGGCGGTCGAGATTGCGCCAAGCCATACACCAGCCCGCCGGGTTGCTCGAACAGGTTTTCGAAATCGGCGCGCGTCGATTGCGTCACCTCCGTGAAGCGCACTTCGCTCAGGTCAAGCTTTTCTGGCGGCGAGCCGCTCGAGCGTCTTGGCATCGGAAAGTTCCTTCACGGCGTCCTTGCCGATCCAGCGTGCGGTCCTGTCTGTCGAGGCCGCCAGTTTTAGCGCCACGGCAAGGGCAGGGCCGTGCAAATTCATCGATCGCTTGCCGATCGAACGAAGCGCCCAGTTCACGGCCTTCTTCACAAAATTGCGGCCGTCGGTCGCATGCGCTTCGATGATCGACAGGAATTCGAGGAAGGTCGTCTTGGGTTCCTTCTTCCGGTGGACTACCGACCAGGCCATCATCGCAAAAGCCGTGCGTCGAACGAATTCCCGTTCGTCGACCGCGAATTCGGCGATCAATTCCTTCCAGCAATCCGTATCGACAAAGAGATCGGAGACCCCGTCGACGATATCCCACGAGTCGAAAGTCGCCGCCCATCGTCTTGCATCCGCGGCGGAGAACCGCTCCGGATCGGCTGTCACGGAAGCGATGAACTGCGCCTCCATGATGCCTGTCTGCCAAAGCTCAAAGGCACGCTCATGGTTGCGCTTGATTTTCTTGGCAATCTGCCGCTGCACGCCATGCGAGATACCGAGCGCACGTTCGATCTTGATGCCGTAGCGCAGCATGCCAAGCCGATTTTCCTCCGAGGCGATCGAGCGCAGATGAGCAACGATTTCATCGGCGCTGGATTGAGGCGAAAGCTCGGCCACGGTGAAGTCCTATTTCTCCAGCCGCGCCAGCAGCGAGGACGTGTCCCAGCGCTTGCCGCCCATCGCCTGCACGTCCTTGTAGAACTGGTCGACAAGTGCCGTCACCGGCAGTTTGGCGCCGTTGCGGTCGGCCTCGGCGAGGCAGATGCCAAGATCCTTGCGCATCCAGTCGACGGCGAAGCCGAAATCATATTTGCCGGCATTCATCGTCTTGTGCCGGTTCTCCATCTGCCAGGAACCGGCCGCACCCTTGGAAATCACCTCGATGACCTTTTCGATGTCGAGCCCTGCCTTCTTGCCGAAATGGATGCCCTCGGCCAGGCCCTGAACGAGGCCGGCGATGCAGATCTGGTTGATCATCTTGGTGAGCTGGCCAGCCCCGGCCGGTCCCATCAATCCGACCATGCGGGCATAAGCATCTATGACTGGCTTGGCCCTGTCGAAGGCGTCGGGCTCGCCGCCGACCATCACGGTCAGCATGCCGTTCTCGGCGCCTGCCTGGCCGCCGGAGACCGGGGCGTCGAGGAACGCAAACCCGAGCGCTTGCGACTGCTGCGCCAGTTCGCGCGCGACCTCCGCCGATGCCGTGGTGTTGTCGATGAAGATGGCGCCTTTCTTCACGGAATTGAAGGCGCCTTCGGCACCGGTCGTCACCGAGCGCAGATCGTCGTCATTGCCGACGCAGGAAAAGACGAAGTCCTTGCCCGCGGCCGCCTCGGCTGGTGTCGCGGCGAAGCTGCCACCATGCTGGGCAACCCACTGCTCGGCCTTGGCCCTGGTGCGGTTGTAGACGGTGACGTCGTGACCGCCCTTGTTCTTGAGATGTCCGGCCATCGAATAGCCCATGACGCCAAGACCAAGAAATGCCACCGAAGCCATGTTTTCGAATCCCTTAGTAGCCTGCTTTGCGGTCTTCTTACCGGATCAGGCAAGGCGATGGGAGTCAGCGGTGCAGATGGATGGTGATGCGCCGTTCGATCCACTCGACGCCGTGGCGCAATGTTTCCACGATGATCAGATAGATGATCGCCGCCCAGATGTACGACTGAAAGTCGAAGGTGCGCGCATAGGTGAGCCGGGTGATGCCCATCAAATCGTAGACCGTGATGATGGCGACGATTGCCGAGCCCTTGATCATCAGGATGATCTCGTTGCCATACGGGCGCAACGCGACGATCAGCGCCTGCGGCAGGATGATCTTCCACATCGTCTGCAGTTTGTGCAGGCCGAGCGAGGCGGCACCTTCCCACTGGCCCCTCGGCACGCTCTCGATTGCGCCACGCAAAATCTCGGCCTGGTACGCGGCCGTATTCAGCGAAAAGGCGAAGATCGCGCAGTTGAACGCTTCGCGGAAGAAGCCCCACAGTCCGACCATCTCGAGCTCCGGCCGGAAGGAGCCGACCCCATAGTAGACCAGGAAGGTCTGCGCCAACAGCGGCGTGCCGCGAAAGAAATAGACATAGGCATAGGCGAACCCCGAAAGGATCGGGTTCTTCGACATGCGTGCATAGGCGATCGGCACCGACAGGATCGCGCCAAGCACAATCGAGATGGCAACCAGCAACAGGGTGATGCCGAGGCCGGATATGTAGCCGGGTGCATATTTCTGGAAGAACTCCGGGTTCCACGCAGCGACCAGGTAGACGACCATGCCAATGCCGAGAGCGATCCACAGGCCGACCAGGACATGGCCGAGGATGCGTTGACGCGACCAGCCGCGTGCGGGCGGCGGCGGCCGGTCGACCTTCAGCGTGTCGGTGGCCAGGCTCATCTCTTGACCTCGCTGCCGCCGACCGCTCGTTCGATCGCATTGATGCCGAAGGAGGAGACGATCGCCAGCAGGAGATAGATCAGGCCGGCAAAACCGTAAAACAGGAAGGCATGCTTGGTGACGCGCGCGGCAACCCCGCTCTGCCTGAGGATCTCGTTGAGGCCAACGGCCGAGACGAGCGCGGTGTCCTTGAGCAGGATAAGCCAGAGATTGGCAAGTCCGGGTAATGCGATGCGGATCAACTGCGGCAGCACGATCAGCCGCATCGTCTGGCCGCTGGACAGGCCAACCGAATAGCCTCCCTCATATTGCCCTTTTGGAATGGCGCGGAAGGCGGATAAAAACACCTCGCTGGAATAAGAGGAGAAAATGAAGCAGAGCGCGATCATGCCGGCGACGAAACTGTTGACGTCGGCGGACGTTCCAGGGCTCACTAGGCGGACAATGTACTGCAGGATCAATGGGATGCCGAAGAAGATCAGAAACAGCGTGAGCAGCTCGGGTATTCCGCGAAAAATCGTGGTGTAGATGTTCCCGGCCAGTCTCAGCGACGGCTCTTCCGACTGTTTGGCCAGCGCCACGAAAAAGCCGAGCGTCAGCCCGAAGGGCAGAGTGGCCAGCGCAAGACATACTGTGACAAACACACCCGCGGCGATGTCGTCGAGCCAGCCTTCGGGTCCCCAACTGAGAAGCGTCAGTGCGCTCTGCATCCGCCTGCCTGTTCTCCTTGAGGCTCTTTGAGACCCGTGCCGCGTCACCCCTCGTGCGCGGCATCCTTATAAGAACGGCGGGAATCTCCCGCCGTTCAAGTCCTCGTATGTCGGTCGATCAGGACTCGCCGCCATAAACGTCATATTTGAAGTATTTGTCGTTGATTTCCTTGTACTTTCCGTTTGCTCGGATGGCGTCGATTGCCGCATTGAACTGGTTGACCAGGTCGGTCTCGCCCTTGCGCACGGCAATGCCGGCGCCCGGACCGTGGATTTCGATGACCGGCTTGATTGTGCCGACCAGCTTGCAGCAGGCGCCGTCCGGCGAATCCAGCCATTGCTGCAGCACGACGATGTCGTCATTGGCGGCATCGAGCCGGCCATTGGCCAGATCGAGCTGGTATTCCTGTGCGGTCGGGTACGGCTTGACGGTGCTGTCGGTATAAGTCTTGGTCGAATAGTTGAAATGCGTGGTGGACGCCTGCACGCCGATCGTCTTGCCGGCCAAATCTTCCTTGGTTACACCCTTGATGTCAGTGTCCTTGGGGGCGGCAATCGCCGGCGGCGTATTGTAATATTTGTGGGTGAAGTCGACCTTCTCGGCGCGTTCCGGCGTGATCGACATCGACGCGACGATGGCGTCGAACTTGCCTGCCTGAAGGGCGGGAATGATGCCGTCCCAGTCCTGCGCGACAAAGGTGCACTTCACCTTCATCTCGTCGCACAGCGCCTTGGCGATGTCGATATCAAAGCCCACGAGTTGACCGTCGGCGGTGAGGTTGTTGAATGGCGGATACGCTCCCTCGGTGCCGATCCTCAAGGTTTTTTCCTGGGCCTGGGCAACGCCAAGCGTCAGCAGCGCAGCCGAAGCGGCGAGCGCGATACGCAGTGCAATACGCATAATGGTCCTCTCTGTTGGTCCCGGCCGTCGTTCCCGAACGGCTCTGTGGGCGGTGCTTTTGACCGCCCGCTGGCGCGATACTCCCATTGTTTCCCAAGAAAAAGCAACTGCAAAAACCGTCGCTTGAGGGAAGGTCATGTTCAGAAAACGGTGACGCTGGGTCAAACGCCTAAATGGAGAGAAAGTGGCCGGAACCCCCTGCGGCCGCGATCTCAGCGCGTCAGGCCGGTGGCGCGCTCGATGAAGTCAGCGATCGAATTCGTGTCGTCGAGATCGAAGGCCGGCAGGTCTTCGCCGACAATGTGGAAGTCGGCCGCGATAGCGACAATGTGTGGATCGGCTGCAGAGAGGGGTGTCTGGTCCTTGGCCTCGAGCCGTCGCGTCTCGATTTTCTTGTGCGCCTCGCGCTTGTAACCCTCGACCAGCACGATATCGGAGGGTGCCAGCCGTGACAGGATCGCGTCCAGCGTCGGCTCGTCCTCGCCGCGCAATTCGTGCATCAGCGCCCAGCGCCTGCCCGACACGACCGCGACCTCCATCGCTCCCGCCTGCCGGTGGCGAAAGCTGTCCGCTCCGGGTTTGTCGATGTCGAAATCATGATGGGCGTGTTTTACCGTCGACACTTTCCAGCCGCGCCGGACGAGCTCGGCCACCAGCTTTTCGGTCAATGTCGTCTTGCCGGAGTTCTTCCAGCCGGTGATGCCAAAGATACGTCTTTTCATGGCTCGATGCTCTGCAACAGATGCGCGGCCTGGGCAAGGTCGTCGGGAGTGTTGATGTTGAAGAACGGATCGATCTCGGCTCCGCCGGATTTCAGGATGGGAAATTCCACCTCGACAAAACCGTGCCGGTCGATGAACGCCGCAACGCGCCGGTTGTCTTCCTCGACGAGAAATTGTCGCAAGGTCTGATCTAACCCTAGCGGCCACAGTGCAAAGGTCGGATGTCGTTTTCCGCCGGAACAGGAGACCGCGATAGAGCCCGGGCGCGCATAGGCTGCCGCGAGCAGCCGCTCGACCATGTCCTTGGGCAGGAAAGGCGTATCGCCGGCAGCCGTGACCAGCGCCTGGCAGGCCGTGTCGGAAGCCCATTCGAGGCCGGTCAGTATCCCGGCAAGCGGCCCGGCATAACCTTTGACGGTGTCGGCAAGCACCGGAAGCCCCGTCGCGGCAAACCGTGTCGGATCGCCATTGGCGTTTAGCGCAAGCGGGCCGACCTGCGGGCCAAGGCGCGAAACGACACGGTCGAGCAGGGTGCCGTCGCCAAGCGCAAGCAGGGTCTTGTCGCCGCCACCCATCCGGCTCGATCGGCCGCCGGCCAGAATGATCCCTGCGATATGTCGGCCCATCGTTTGCTGCCTAGACCCAATGACCAAAATCCAGTTTTCAAATCGGACAGTCGTCGACAGTCATCCTATATGCCGTCCGGCGCCATGTCCGGTCCAGTGCTTTCGGCGGCTGTTTTTCGCCGGCCGACGATCCGTTCGCGGTAGAGTGCATAGAGGCCTGAGGCGATGATGATCGTGGCACCGACGATCATCGGCAGATCCGGGACATCGCCGAAGATCGTGAAGCCAAGCAGGATCGACCAGAGCAGGGCGGTGTAACGGAACGGCGCGATGAAGGAGATATCGCCCACCCGCATCGCCGTGATGATGAAGTGGTAGCCGATGAGCACGAGCACTGCCGCCAGCGCCAGAAACGCCGTGCTTTGTCCTGTCATCGGTGTCCAACCGCCCATCGGTGAAAGCAATGCCGCGCCCAGAAACGTCATGGCAAGGGCGGTGGCGCTCGACACCAGCAATGTCGGAATTGCCTGCGGTATCCGCTTGGTGACGAGATCGCGCACCGCACAGCATGCCACGCTGGCCAGCGCCAGCAGAGAAAAGACGCTGAACCCTTCGAAGCCCGGCCGCACGATGATCAGCACGCCGGCAAAACCGACGGCAATAGCCAGCCAGCGCCGCCAGCCGACGCCCTCGTTGAACACAAGCGCTGCGCCCATCGTCACCGCCAGCGGCAGCGCCTGCAGCACGGCGGAGACATTGGCAATCGGAAGATGCGCCAGAGCAACCAGGAACGACACCGTGGCGCCGGCCTCGCTGGCAACGCGCAGCGCAACGGTCGGCTGCAGCATCGAACCTGGCCGGGCAAGCGCGCCGCGTTGCCACGCAAGCAGGCCAACGAAAAGCGAAGCGAAGGCGCCACGGATCAGCATGACCTGCGCCATGTTCATCGATTCCGACGAGAATTTGGTGATAGCGTCGTTGAGGGTGAAACCAGCCATGGCCACCATCATGAACAACGCGCCGCGCAGGTTTGGCGAAAGAGGCAAGGCAGATTACCGAGTGAATCCTACAGCAAGCGTCTAGCAGGCACCGCAAAACAGCAATGTCAAAGGGCTGGGCCACAGCCTTTCTATGGCCCGTAACATCTGTCGCGCAAGAGCGGCAGGGCTTATTTGGGCGTCAGTACCTCGGTGCCGTTGCCTTCCTTACCGGCAATCGTCCACAGGCCACGCAGCGAGCCGTCGTCCTGCACCTTGTAGACGACAAGACCGACCGCCTTGCCCATGACATAACCGGCGGAGAAGGCATCGTCGTTGCGCATGCAGATGCCGTCCGAGGACGAGCCGCCCGTCTCCCAATGGATCGTGCAGGTCGTCTCGCTGGTCAGCGTGATCGTCGCGTTGCCACCATAGGACGATCCATCGAAATTGGTGCCGGCCACGGCATAGGTGCCGCCGATCGACTGGGCCGCCGCGGGCAGGGCCGCGAGGCTGAGCAATGCAAGAGAAAGAATGAGTTTGCGCATATCGTATTCCCCCACTGGGCGAAGAACCGCTCCAGAGCAGAGGCTAGGCTCGAATGGGCTTGCGGTAAATCCGGTGACCGTTTGCGGACAAGACCTTTTCTGGGTGTGACCCCGAAAGGTGCCCTTTTAAAGGTTCGGTTCGGATAGCAAATCGATCACACTGCCGCTCGAGGAAAATTCTCGACGAGATCAATTTGCTCGGCAAGAGTCGCCAAATTGGTCATTGTAGGCCTCTGATCTTGTCCGGGGAGGTGGTCCATGACGAATGCACGAGGCAATGCGGCCAGGCTTGGCACAGGCAGCAGGCGGCACGTTTCGTCGGCTTTCCGGTTCTCTTCTGCACTGGCGGTCATCTTCATGGCGATAGCGCCTGCGTTGGCCGAGAACGGCGCTTCGGCGTCGGCAGTCGAACGGATGTCCACGCCGGGTCACGAAGCGAATGAGCTCGCTCGCCGCATCGGGAAATGGAACGTCGTCAACACGATCTGGCCAACCCCCGGTGCGCAGCCGATCGTGATGACCGGGCTGGTGGCCGAACGTACGATGATCGGCCCCCTCATGCAGGAGGTGATGCGCCCGGCGCCCGGGTCGAAAAGCCCGGACTTCCAGCGGATAGCCTATTTGAGCTATGACCGGGTGGAGGGCCGCTGGAAGTATGTCTCCATGGACACCCGTTTCCCGGCAGGGATCATGCCCGCCTGGAGTTTTGGTGGCGAGGAGGACGGCAAGATTTCACTGCTTTTCGAGCCGCTTGGTTTCGTCGGCTTCGGGCCCGAGGTCGAAGGGCGATTCACGGCCTCCGATTTCATCATTTCCAGGGACGGCGACAATCACGAAGTGGCCGAGCAACACTTCCTCCAGGCCAATGGCAGCGGCAAACAATGGCTTGCCGTACGATACGACTACACGCGCCAACAACCGTGACTCGCAAGCAAAAACAATAGGCTGCGAATAAGTTCTGACGTTGCCGGATGCTCACGGTCCCTTGAGGCTACCGGCGATCGCATCGACGAGCGGGTCGTATTTCGATTTCAGGGCTCGCGGGTAGTCGATCCAGACCGTGCGGATGACACCGTCTTTTCCGAACAGGCGGCGTTCGTAGAAGATGTTCCCGCCTTTGATGCCCGACAGCACCGCCCAGTCCTTGCCGGTCTTGCTGTAGGTGATCCTGTAGCCAGGTTCCTTGCTGGCCCTCTCGGCGGAGAGGAAGGCTTTCGGGGTGTCATCATCGATATTGAGGATACCCGAACAGATCAGGCTGGCGCCATCGGCGGTGAGCCATTGCTGTCCATCGCCATTATCCGGCTCAGGCTGGCGAAGAGTGAAGATTTCATCCGGAAAGGTGCAGACGGTACCGAAGCGCTCGTTCGTATAGGTAAATGACGCGGCAACTGCCATGGTCCCCGCCATCACTCCGAAAAACGTCAGGACTGCAAGAAACCGCTGCACGCCTTGCCTCGCGCTGATACCAAGGCGATTGTTCTTGCACGAAATCGGCTAAAAATCAGCCGCCGGTGACGCTCATATGCCGCGACACCGACGGACGGTTGGTGCGGCGATCGATGATGAAGTCATGGCCTTTGGGCTTGCGGTCGATTGCTTCGTCGATGGCATCGGCGACCAGCTCGTTGCCTTCCGACGCGCGCAGTGGCGCGCGCAGGTCTGCGGCATCTTCCTGGCCGAGGCACATGTAAAGGGTGCCGGTACAGGTCAGCCGGACCCGGTTGCAGCTTTCGCAGAAATTATGCGTCATCGGCGTGATGAAGCCCAGCCGCCCGCCGGTCTCGGCGACATGGACGTAGCGGGCCGGGCCACCGGTCTTGTAGGGAATATCGCTCAGCGTGAATTGGCGCTCGAGTGCTGCACGCAGCAGCGACAGCGGCAAATACTGATCGGTGCGGTCGGCATCGATCTCGCCCATCGGCATGGTTTCGATGACCGTCAGATCCATGCCGCGGCCATGCGCCCAGCGTAGCATGTCCGGCAATTCGGCGTCATTGAAGTCCTTCAACGCCACAGCGTTGAGCTTTACCTTCAGCCCGGCCGCCTGCGCGGCGTCGATGCCATCCGTGACCTTGTCCAGATTGCCCCAGCGGGTGATCTGTCGAAATTTGTCGGCATCGAGAGTATCGAGCGAGACGTTAATGCGTTTGACGCCGCAGTCGGCGAGCTCGGCGGCAAAGCGGGAAAGCTGCGATCCATTGGTGGTCAGCGTCAGCTCGTCCAGCGCACCGCTCTCGAGATGCCGCGAAAGCTGGCGCACCAGATGCATGATGTTCTTGCGCACCAGCGGCTCACCGCCGGTGAGGCGGAGCTTGCGTACGCCCTTTTCGACGAAGACCGTGCAGAGCCGGTCGAGCTCTTCCAGCGACAGCAGGTCCTTCTTGGGCAGGAACGTCATGTCCTCGGCCATGCAATAAGTGCAGCGAAAATCGCAGCGGTCCGTAACCGACACGCGCAGGTAGGTGATCGTGCGACCGAAAGGATCGATCATATCCATGCTGTACGCTTCCCGTGGCCGTGAACGGCTTCGTTATATATAGCTATGTGATACGAGCCAACTTGCCATTCAAGATATCAGCTCGCGATCTCCGGTAACATTCCGACGCCGACAGATCATGTCGGAACTTTCGATGCGGCCTTTTCCCTCGACACGAAGCGGCGTAGGGAAGGGCGGTTCTCCGCAGGATCCACCACCATGACAGCGCCGAAGGAACTCAGGGTCTCGAAAGATCGCAAGCTGCTTTCCGTGACCTTTCCGGGACATCAGCCGTTCGAGTTGCCGGCCGAGCTTCTGCGGGTCGCCTCGCCATCGGCCGAGGTGCAGGGCCATTCGCCCGAACAGCGCGTCACCGTTCCCGGCAAGCGCAATGTGGCGATCCTGAAGATCGAGCCGGTCGGCAACTATGCCGTGCGCATCACCTTCGACGATTTCCACGACACCGGTATCTTCACCTGGAACTACCTGCATACGCTGGGTCATGAGAAGGACGCACGCTGGGCCGCCTATCTCGCCGAGTTGGAAGAGAAGGGGCTGAGCCGCGACCGCTGAATGGTTTCGCGGTATGCTCAGCGCAGGATCGCCAGTATCTCGCCGGTGTCATAGTAAAACGGCGTGCCTTCGATCAGTCGGTCATCCTTGAAGCGCAAGACTTCGGCAAACGGCTGTATGATTGTTGCACCAGTGGCTCGCGACGTCAGCGAAAGCATGCAGCTCATGAACACCACGTTATCGTTCTGGGCGGTTTGAAGATCCTCCACCGCCACGTCGCTCCAGATTTCCCGCATGTTGCGGAAAAGAGCGCCAACGCCGTCGAGGCCATTCCAGTCACCGGCATAGGGCAGGGACTGCGGCTCATGCACCACAATCTCGGCATGGAATGCGCTGGCAAGCACATCGAGCCTTTCCGACCCTGATTGCAGGAAACGCATTTCAACATTGAACATGTTTTCAATAAGTTCCATGGCGGTGCGTCGCCGGTCGAGCGGTTTATCCATTTTCGGTCTCCGTATCCGTCGGTGCGATTGTGTAGGTGAAAGCGGTTTGCCCTTCTTCGCGTTGCCTCGACACCCGTTTCCTGATGACCGGCAAGCGGGCACGATGTCGTGAAAACGTCATGCATCTGGAGTAGCGCCGGCAAAGCTTTGGAGACGAAAACATGTCCATGATCACCAGCGTCGAACAGCTCGAAACGCTCTATGGCCTGCCTAGCGAGACGTCGGTGGTCAAAGAACTCGATCAGCTGATTCCCGAATACGCAGCTATCATCGAGGCTTCGCCGTTCGCCGTGCTCGCAACCTGCGGGCCTGAAGGGCTGGACTGCTCGCCGCGCGGCGATCTCGCCGGCTTCGTCCGCATCCACGATCCGAAAACGGTGATGATGCCGGACCGGCGCGGCAACAACCGTGCCGATTCGCTAAGGAACATCCTTCGCGATCCGCGCGTCGCGCTCCTGTTCCTGGTGCCGGGTTCCGGCACGACGCTGCGCGTCAATGGCCGCGCCCACATCACCATCGATACCGCGCTCTGCGCCTCGTTCGCAGTCGAAGGCAAGCCGGCGCGCTCGGTGACGGTCATCGAGGTCGATGCGGTCTATTTCCAGTGCGCCCGCGCCATCCACCGGTCGGAGTTGTGGAATCCGGCAAGGCATGTCGACCCGAGATCGCTGCCGACTCCCGGCCAAATCCTGGAAATCACCAGCCGCAAGAACATCGACGGCGAGGTCTACGACAAGGAATGGCCGGAGCGCGCGAAAAAATCGACGTGGTGAAGCACTTGTTGGTGGAGCGCTGGGCTGTCAGGCGGTCTTCAAAACCTCGGCAACCCTACGCATCTGTTCGCCGATCATGTCGCATTGCTCCGGCGTCGACTGGCTCATCGCCTTCTCGATCAGCGCCATATGGACCTTCAGCGCCTGCATCAGCAGTGCCTCGCCGGTCTCGGTCAACGTCAGCCGCAGCACGCGCTTGTCCTTCTCGTCGCCCTCGCGGCGCAGCAGGCCGCGAGTCTCCAGCTGCGGCAAAAGCATGGTGATGTTGGAGCGACCGACCAGCAGCCGGCGAGCGAGGTCGTGCTGCGACATGCCGGGATGACGGTAGAGGTTCATCAGCACGTCGAGCTGCGCCGGCTTCAGGTCGAGCGGCGCCAGCTTCACCGCCAGGGTGCGTTCCAGCACGTGGCATGCGCGCGCCACTGCCACCCAGTTGCGAAAGCGCGGGTTGTCCCAGGGCAGGTCTTGCTTAATGTTCATGTTTGAACTATTATGTTCATGCTTGAACCAATGAATGGATCGCCACTATGGCATCATTTGGACTGAAGGTCATCCGCGGCACGTTCGGAGTGGCTGAGCATGTGGCACCGCGACTCACCGGGCGCGCTGCATTCGAGCTGTTCTGCCGCACGCCGCATGAGAAGAGCTTGAGTGAAGGCGAGCGCCGCGCGATCGATCGCGCCGCCGATTTCATGACCCAGGCACGACATCACCGGCTAAAGACCAGAACCGGCTGCGTCATGGTGCATGAATTCCGGCCCGAGCCGGGCAGGGCCACTGCCGGCACCGTGCTCGTCATCCATGGTTGGCGTTCGCGCACCGAATACATGCGCACGCTGATCGAAGCCTATCGCGATGCTGGCTATAAGGTCGTCTCGCTCGACCTGCCGGGCCACGGCCAGTCGCAGGGCCGCCGGCTTACCCTGGTCAGTGCGGTCGACGCGGCACGGGTTGCCGGCGAATGGTTCGGGCCGTTTGCCGCGATCGTCGGCCATTCCTTTGGTGGTGCCGTTGCCGCCAATGCAGTTGCCGGTTCAATCAGGAACATCCCGCGATTGGCGGCCGGGCGACTGGTGCTTATCGCTGCGCCGAGCTCACTGCCGGCAATCTTTGCTGATTTCAGTCGCATGCTGAATGTCGGCTCGCGCTCGCAGGTCGCCATGGCCGACCGGGTCGAGCGTATCGCCGGCCGGCCGTTGCACGAGTTTACCGGTGATCGCCAGCTGGCAAGCACGCTGCTGCCGACGCTGGTGATCCACGCGCCGGACGACCGCGAAGTGTCCGCCGATCATGCAAGGCTCTACGCGCGCGCCGGAGACCATGTGCGGCTGTACTGGGCCGACGGGCTCGGCCACCGCCGCATTCTCGCCGACAAGGGTGTGGTGGAGCGTGCCGTTGGCTTCGTTGCCGGCAGGCTGGAGCCGTTTCTGCAGTGATCTGAATGTCGTTCTTATCTGCCGGGTTCGATCGTCACGCCGCCACCCCGGTGCCGGCCATCGCTATCCAAGCCGCCATTGCCCCGGCCACCGTCGCCAGAAGGGCCGAGCGCGACGCGCCGTCGCGCGCCTGGATAGACATGCCGTGCTGCACGGTCGCGTAAAAGGTCGCGGCCGTACCGCAGTCGAAATCGGCCGGCAACTCTCCTTCGGCCACGCCACGCTCGAAGCGTCTCAGCAAGGCTTCGCGGTTTTCGGCGCGGCGACGGCGCAGATCATCACAGATGGCGCCGCGGCTTGAGTCCTGGTGCAATGCGCCGAGCGCGATAAGGCAGCCTTGCGGACGACCGGTCTGTGAATAGGCCCTGGCAGTCTGCCGCAGGAACCGCTCGACGGCCTGGCGCGCGGTCGGCGCCTTTTCCAGCGCGGACCAGATCTCGGTTCCCTCGACCCGCGTGTAAAGCTCGGTTGCCTCGAGAAACAGCGCTTCCTTGCTGCCGAAGGCGGCATAGAGGCTGGGTGAGTTGATGCCCATTGCAGCGGTCAGATCGCTTATCGACGCGCCCTCATAACCCTTGAGCCAAAACACTTCCATTGCGCGCCGCAAGGCGGCGGCTCGATCGAAGGTGCGGGGGCGGCCTCGTTCCGGCATGGTATCCTTTCTGTATTGATCGATACATAATTCAGTTGACGTGGTTCAACAAGGCTGGCAGATATTTATGTATCAATCACTACAAAATGGAGAAGCAGATGTCACCCAGAAGCTTGAACGGCAAGGCCGCCCTCGTCACCGGCGGCAGCCGCGGCATTGGTGCGGCGATCGCAAGAAGGCTCGCGGCCGACGGCGCAGGCGTGGCGATCACCTATGTGAATGGTGAGGAAAGGGCACTCGCGGTGGTCAGGGAAATCGAGGCGGCCGGCGGCCGGGGCTTTGCCATCAAGGCCGACAATCGCGATGCTGCGGCGATCGAGGCGGCAGTCGATGAGGCAGCAAAAGCCTTCGGACGGCTCGACATCCTCGTCAACAGCGCCGGCATCTGGCGCGCTGCGCCGATCGATGCTCTGTCGCTTGCCGACTTCGATGAGACGATGGCGGTCAACCTCAGGGCCCCGTTCGTCGCCGTCAAGGCGGCAGCAGCGCATATGGGCGAGGGTGGCCGGATCATCTCGATCGGCAGCAATCTGGCCGAGCGTGCAACCGACGCCGGCCTGAGCGCTTATTCGGCCAGCAAGGCTGCCTTGGTTGGCCTGACCAAGGCCTTTGCCCGCGATCTCGGTCCGCGCGGCATCACCGCCAATGTCGTCCATCCGGGGTCGACCGATACCGACATGAATCCGGCAGCCGGCCCGCACGCCGAGCATCAGCGCCAGAAGATGGCGATGCCTCGCTTCGGAACGGCCGACGAGATCGCCGGCATGGTCGCCTGGCTTGCCGGTCCCGAAGGACGCTTCGTGACAGGCGCGGCATTGACCATCGACGGCGGCGCAAACGCGTGAGACTTGGTCACTGGACGGTTGCCGTTCTGGCCGAGGACGGCGACGGATTCGCTTGACCCGTCACGACGTTGTGAAACCGTTCTGCAACAGACGTTCCGAAATTTATGGAAGCTTAACGAAATCAGTATGAATCAGTGTAGTCACGCCTTACATCCGCCATGGGGTGGGCGAGACCGTGAAAGCGGTGCGGAACGGGATCCGGTTCAACCGGAGCGGGTGATCCATGAAACTCCTTGGAAACAAAGCAACCGTGCTGCCGTTCGCGGTGGCCGCGGCAATGCTGGCCTTCGGGACGCCGCAGGTTGAAGCGCAAGGGTTCTTCGACATGCTTTTCGGCGGCGGCGCCAAACACGCAGCGCCGAAAGGTAACTTTCCGCCGCCACCGTCAAAATACAAGCCCAAGGCGCCAGCCGCTTCCGGTGGGGGTGGTGGTGCGCAAATCAGCAGCCCGTCCTATTACACCTACAAGAGCGATCCGCTGGTGCGCGTCGATTTTTCGGCACTGTCGGCAGCGCCTGAACCGGCAACGCCTCAGGATGCTGCATTCGAGCCGACGGCCACCGGGGCTGCATTCCGCGAAGCCATTGCCGGGCTCGACGGCTATGATCTCTACGCCGAGAAGGACATCGCCAAGGCGCTGATCGCGTACTACTCAGCCAATCCGGATTTCATCTGGGTGACGGGAACCAGTCCCAACAGCCGTGCCGAGGATGCGGTGCGGGTGCTGGGCGAGGCCGCGAGCTACGGCCTGACGCCCGCCGACTACACCGTCGAAGTTCCGGCAGCAGGCGCATCGGCGGGCAATGCCGATGAGCGCCTGAAAGAGCTGGTTCGCTTCGAGATGGCGATGTCGGCCCGTGTCCTGCGCTACGCACGTGACGCACAAAGCGGCCGCGTCGATCCCAACCGCATCACCGGCTACTACGATTTTCCGCCGAAGCCGCTCGACATGGAAGGGGTACTGAAGACGCTGGCCCATACCCAGCAAGTGCGCACTTATCTCGAATCACGGCATCCACAGAATTCCGAGTATCAGGCGCTGCGCGTCGAACTGGAATCGCTACAGGCCAGCGCCGAGGACGAGATCGTCGTCGATCCCAATCTGCTGTTGAAACCGGGGCAGACCAGCCCCGAGCTGCCGAAGCTTTTGACAAGGATCGCGCGCAATCTCGATGACGAGATGGGCGGTGCCTATGGCGAGGTGCTGGCGAGGCTCGCCACCAGCGAGGTCTACGATCCGGAACTGGTGCCGGTGATCAAGGCGGTGCAGAAACGGGCCGGCATGAAAGGCGACGGAGTCATCGGCCCGCGTACCGTCGCATCGTTGGCCGGAACGTCCAAGGCCGACAAAATTCAGAAGGTTCGGGTCGCGCTCGAGGAATTGCGCTGGCTGCCTTCCGACCTCGGCAGCCCGCGCGTCTTCATCAACCAGCCGGCTTTCACCGCGAGCTATATCGACGACGGCGAGGAGAAGCTGAAGACCCGCGCCGTGGTCGGCAGGCCCACCAACCAGACTGCTTTCTTCTATGATCAGATCGAGCAGGTCGACTTTCATCCCTATTGGGGCGTGCCGCAGTCGATCCTGGTCAACGAGATGTTGCCGCGGCTGCGGCGGGATCCTGGCTATCTCGACCGCGCCGGCTATGAGGTGGTCAATGCCCGCGGCAAGCGCATTCCCTCATCCTCAGTCGATTGGGGTGCCTATGGCGCAAAGATACCCTACGGCGTGCGCCAGTTGCCGAGCGAGGCCAATGCGCTGGGCGAGCTGAAGATACTGTTTCCCAACAAGCACGCCATCTACATGCACGACACACCGCAGAAGTCATTGTTTCAGCGCGACATGCGCGCGCTCAGCCATGGCTGCGTTCGCTTGCAGGATCCGCGCGGCATGGCGGCTGCCGTGCTCGGCACCTCGGTCGAGTACATCGAGGACAGACTGAAACACGGACATTCGACCGAGGACGTGACACGCAAGATCCCGGTCTATGTCGCCTATTTCACCGCATGGCCGGACCTGTCCGGTACCGTCGAATATTTCAATGACGTCTACGGCCGCGACACAAGGCTGCAGCAGGCGCTCGACAGCACGGAAGCGGTGCGTTCGCCGGCCAGCTGAGAGATACGGTTCTAGCGCTGAAACAGTGGGCGCCGGAAACCCGCATCGCGTCCGGCGATGAGCCAGTAGACCAAGCCCGCGACAACGCCTGCCGCGGCAATGATGCCGATATCGGCCCAGCGCTCCGGGTTCGTGTCGTCCGGTACACTGGGCCAGATCAAGGCGAAGCCGCCAACCGCGGCCGCCGCGCCGAAGACCATGTGCAGCCAAAAACTGCGCAGCGAGAAAAACTCGGCAATCAGTGCGAAGATCAGCGTCTGCAGGCCGGTCATCACAATCGTCAGAAAATAGATGAACATGCCGAGCGGCGGCAACAGCAGCACCGCAACGGGGGTGACCCCCATGACGTCGAAATAATTCGGCGCATTTGGCAGCGAACTCAGCCCGCCATAGATCGCCGCCACCGCGATCAGCCCAACCAGTACCGCTATGAAATAACCCGCGAGCACCATCAAAAAGCGTTTCAATACGTGCTTTACCGTCGCCATGCCCACCCCCGCGCGCAATGATAGCACCCAGTCAGCCATCAAAGTCATATCTACGCAAGGGTGTGCCGAAGGCCGGGGGCCTTCGAGGAGCGCCATTTTTTAGAATCTGGACCGTTGGCGCCCAGCTTCATTTCGGCGCGGCTGTCACCGGATCATAGGTGATTTCGACTTTGGCCTTGTCGTTCGTGTAATAAATGACGGTGTAGGCGCCGCTGTCCCAATCGATTTCCTTGATGTAGCGGAAGTCGTCGCGCTGCTCGACCTTGGCGATGATTTCCGACAGCTTCTTGGCATTCTGCGGCGGCACCGGATTTTCGTTCGCGGCAAAGGCCGATCCGCCGACAAGCAGCACGGCGGCCGCCAAAACAAGTCTGGACATGGCTTTCCCTCACATTTCGATGAGCAGAAACTCATCTACATACGGGTTTGTTCCCGGACTCGGGCTTGCGGATCGTCCAGACCGGCAATTGTGCCGAGCGTAAGTGTGCCAGTCAGTCTTATAGCTTGCGGAAAAGCGCACGGAAAACCAATGCGATCATGCGCTGGTTCTCGATCACGGCAGCCTTCCCCGTCGGTGATGGCTAAGTGCCGAAAAGATGGTGGGCGATGCAGGGATTGAACCTGCGACCCCACCCGTGTGAAGGGTGTGCTCTCCCGCTGAGCTAATCGCCCGCTCGTTGCCCGAAGGCCAAGCGCGCCGCGATATAAGGGAGGCCGGCCTGCGAAGTCAACCACTTGTCGGCCGTCATCTGGCCGTCTGGACTATGACCGGCTTCAGCCTTCTGCCGCGGCCATCAGCCCTTGTACCAGATCGAGCGTCAGCGAATCGAAATGCGAGATCACCGCCGATGGTTCGAACTCCCGCACATGACGATCGGTGTAGCCGAAATCGACTGCCACTACCGGAATCCCGGCGGCTTTCGCCGTGTCGATGTCGGTCTGCGAATCACCGACCATCAGTGCACGGTGCGGGTCGCCACCGGCGCGCGCGATAGTCTGCGTGAGATGGCGCGGGTCGGGCTTGCGGAACGGAAAACTGTCCTGACCGCAGATCGCCGCGAAATGCGTGGTCATTCCGAGCGCCTCGATGAGTGCCACCGAATTGGCCTCGTATTTATTGGTACAGATGGCCAGCAGGTAACCGGCTGCCTCGAACCGTGCGATCGCCTCGGGAACGCCCGGGTAGGGGCGCGATTTGCCGGGAATGTTAACGGTGTAATGGTCCAGAAACAGCTTTAGCAGCCGATCGTGCTCCTCCACGGCCAGCGACCTGTGCTGCGCTGCATGGGCGCGCTCGATCATCACGCGGCCGCCATGGCCGACGAAACGCTTGAAGCCGGCTTCGTCGACGGCCGCGAGCTGGCTGGCGGCAAGGCTGTGGTTGAGACTGTCGAGCAGGTCCGGCGCCGTGTCGATCAGCGTCCCGTCGAGGTCGAACACGATGGTCGGTCGGGTCATGGCCTGTCCTGTGACGATTCGATTGCCGGCAGGCGATAACCGCTGCGGCCCGTTCAGGCAAGCCGGCTTATCCACCGCGGGCAAGGTCCTTTGACCAGCTCGGCAAAAATGCTACGAGCGCCGAAACAAATCGTGGGGCCCGGCAATGGATGCGAGGCAATTGAAGGTTGAGGCCGCGCGGGCAGCGCTTGCCCATGTCACGGATGGCATGCGGCTCGGCATCGGCACCGGCACGACAGCGGATGAGTTCGTGCGGCTGCTCGCCGACAAGGTCGCCACCGGCCTGACTGTCATCGGCGTGCCGACCTCGGAGCGCACCGCCGTCCTTTGCACCGAGCTTGGTGTGCCGCTGTCGACCCTCGAGGAAACACCGGAGCTCGACCTCACCATCGACGGCGCCGACGAGATCGATCCGGCGCTGACATTGGTCAAGGGCGGCGGCGGCGCGCTGCTGCGCGAAAAGATTGTCGCGGCGGCCTCCGCCCGCATGATCGTCGTCGCCGACAGCTCCAAGATGGTCGAGATGATCGGCCGCTTTCCGCTGCCCATCGAAGTCAACCGGTTTGGCCTGCGCGCCACCGAAATTGCGGTTGGCGCGGCGGCTGCAAACCTGGGCCTTTCCGGCCCTGTTACATTGAGGATGACGGGGAGCCAGCCATTTGTTACAGACGGCGGCCATTTTATCCTCGATGCATCTTTTGGCCGCATTCCGGATACAAGAGCGCTTTCGAATGCTCTCCACGCCATTCCCGGCGTGGTCGAGCATGGTCTTTTCATCGGGCTGGCGACAACGGCCATCATAGCCGGCGGCGACGGCATCCAAACCGTCCATGCCGCCCGAAAACCAAGGAGTTTTACCGATCATGATGTTGCATAACCGGGTTGGCCGCTTTTTTGCCATTCTGGCGGCCTCGGCCGTTTTTGCGTTTTCGTCGCCGGCGTTTTCGCAGGACGTCACTGATGCGCATCTGAAGGCGGCGCGTGCCGCGGTCGCGGCGATCCATGCGACGGATGCGTTCGACAACATCCTGCCGCAAGCGGCCGCAGCGCTCGAGCAGCAGCTTATCCAGAAGAACCCGGACATGCAGGAACTGATCGCCAAGACGATCAACGAGAAGGCGATGGCCTTGGCATCGCGCCGCGCCGACCTGGAAAAGGAAGCAGCGCTTGCCTACGCAAAGGTGTTCTCGGAAAAGGAACTCAATGAAATCGCCGCCTTCTACAATTCCGAGTCCGGCAAGAAGCTGCTCGACAACGGCCCGATCGTGACGCGCGAACTGGTGAAGGCTGCCGACATCTGGCAGAACGGCCTGGCTCGCGATCTCGCCCAGCAGGTCGGCGAGACCCTGGGTGCAGCGGCGAATGCCAAGGCGCCGGCTGCACCCGCCGACGGTACCGCTCCGGCCGATGGCGCAGCTCCCGCGGACGCTACACCGAATTGATTGCGGACTTCCGAGCGGCCTGACCGCCACTGGACCAGAAAGCCCGGCAAGTCCGGGCTTTTCTTTTGATAGTCGGCAGCCTACCTGTCTCGGTGTTTGAGGGGCAAGGAGTTCAGCCATGGCCGGTTACGACTACGATCTTTTCGTCATCGGCGGCGGCTCCGGCGGGGTGAGGGCGGCGCGCGTCGCGGCTTTACTCGGCAAGCGTGTCGGCATTGCCGAGGAATTCCGCTACGGCGGCACCTGCGTGATCCGCGGCTGCGTGCCGAAGAAGCTTTATGTCTACGCCTCGCAATTCCCCGAGCATTTCGCCGACGCTGCCGGTTTTGGCTGGACGGTGCCTGAGGCGCATTTCGACTGGCAGAAGCTGGTCGCCAACAAGGACCGCGAAATCAGCCGGCTGGAGGCCGTCTACAAGAAGAACGTGCAGGGCGCCGGCGGTGAGGTCTTTCATTCGCGCGCCACCCTGGTCGATCCGCATTTGGTGCATCTTCTCGGTGAGGATCGCACCGTTACCGCCGACCAGATCCTGATCGCTACCGGCGGGCGCCCGGCGCCGCATCCGGCATTGCCCGGCCATGAGCACTGCATCTTTTCCAACGAAGCCTTCGACCTCAAGGAGCTGCCGAAGGCAATCATGATCGAGGGCGGCGGCTATATCGCCGTCGAATTCGCCAATATCTTTAATGGGCTGGGCGTCGACACGACTCTGGTCTATCGCGGCAAGGAGATACTCAGCCGCTTCGACATGGACCTCAGACGCATGCTGCACGAGACGATGGAAAAGAAGGGGATAAAAATCCTCTGCCACGCCGTGTCCGAGTGGGTCAGGAAGCGCCCTGATGGCCGGCTCGACGCGCTTGTCACCGGCGGCACCGTGTTGACGGTCGATCAGGTCATGCTCGCCATCGGCCGCATCCCCAACACCGAGAACATGGGCCTGGAAGGCGTCGGCATCGAGATGACCAAAACCGGGGCAATCCAGGTCGACGAATACTCCCGCACGAACATCGACAACATCTGGGCGATCGGTGACGTTACCCACCGCGTGCAATTGACGCCGGTGGCGATCCACGAGGCGATGTGCTTCGTCGAGACCGCCTTCAAGGACAAGCCGACGGCGCCCGACCATGACACGATCGCCACCGCAGTCTTTTCGCAGCCCGAGATCGGCACGGTCGGCCTGTCGGAGGATGAAGCGGCAAAACGCTTTTTGGATCTTGAAATCTACCGCGCCACCTTCCGGCCGATGCGGCACACGCTTTCCGGCCGCGATGAAAAGATGCTGATGAAGCTGGTCGTCGACGGCGCCTCGAAAAAGGTCCTCGGCGCCCATATCCTCGGGTCGGACGCCGGCGAAATGGCGCAGCTTCTCGGCATACCGCTGAAGGCCGGCCTGACCAAAGATGATTTCGATCGCACCATGGCGGTGCATCCGACCGCGGCGGAAGAACTCGTCACTATGTACAAGCCGACTTACCGGGTGAGAGATGGTGAACGCGTCTGACGCGACGACGACCCATCGCGGCAACAAGATTGCCGCGATGGAAGTGCGTGAGTTTTCTTACAGCAACGTTCCGCGCAGGATCACCAGCGCAACCGAAAAATAGATCACCAGCCCGGTGACGTCGACCAGCGTGGCGACGAACGGGGCCGATGCGCTGGCCGGGTCGAAGCCGATGCGCTTCAGGGCGAACGGCAACATCGATCCAGACAGCGAGCCGAAGGTGACGATGCCAACCAGCGTGGCGCCGATCGTCATTGCGATCAGCGGCCAGTGCGGGCCGTAGTCGTAGAAGCCGAAATATTGCCAGAGCGCGATGCGGCAGACGCCGACTACGCCAAGGATCGAGCCAAGCACCAGGCCGGTGGGCAGCTCGCGCAGGGCCACCCGCCACCAGTCGCCAAGGCCGATCTCGCGCAGCGCCAGGGCTCTGATGACGAGCGAGGTCGCCTGCGAGCCGGAATTGCCGCCGGAGCTCATGATCAATGGAATGAACAGGGTCAGCACGATCGCCTTTTCCAGTTCGCCCTCGTAGCTCTGCATCGCGTTGGCGGTCAGCATCTCGCTGATAAACAGCGCACACAGCCACCCGGCGCGCTTCTGGATCATCGCCAGAAAACCCATCTTCATATAGGGCTCGTCGAGAGCCTCCATGCCGCCGAAACGATGCACGTCCTCGGTCGTTTCCGAGATCATCGTATCGATAATGTCGTCGATGGTGACGATGCCGAGGAGCTTGCCGTTGTCCACGACCGGGACGGCGAGCAGATCATATTTGGAGATCAACTGAGCAACCTTTTCACTATCGGTCAGCGGTGAAACAGTGATAGGCGCACGATCCGGCGCTATTGCCATGATCAGCTCGTCGGGTTCGCCAGCGATCAGTCGACGCAGGCTGGTCGAGCGCAACAGGACCTGCGTTTGCGGATCGACGATGTAGATCGCGTAGACGGTTTCGCGCGTCCGCTCCACCCTGCGAACATAATCCAGCGTGCGGGCAACGCTCCAGTCCGGCGGCACGCCCACATATTCAGTCGTCATGAGCGAGGCGGCGCTGCCCTCGGGGTAGCCGAGAATAGCAAGCAGCGTCGCGCGCAGCGGTGGCGCCAGGCCGCCGAGCAGCTCGGAACGAGCCGGTTCGTTCAGATCGCGCAGTATGTCGGCGGCGCGGTCGACCGACATGGCGGCAAGCAGTCTGCCTGCCTTGATGCGGGGCAGCGCCTCGACCAGTTCGGATGCGCCGTCGAGTTCAGGCTGGTCGAAGATATCGACCAGCCGCTCGAACGGCACTTCGCAAAGCAGCTCCGATGCCGTCTCGCGGGGCTCCTGGTTCAGCGCCTCGACCATGTCGGCGACGTGTTCGTTGGCAAGTACGCGGGCGATGGCGACGGCGTCGCCGCCCGCAACGGGGGAAAACTCGTTCATGGCTCACTCCTTGCCGTCCGGCAGGACGTGAGCCTGTCAGGTCACGTCAAGCGGACGGCGGTTGCGTTCGACTGTGACTGTCGCCAGGCATGGCACGGTGACCTTTCTGCTCGCGGGTTCGGATTGAGATTCTGCAAGCCGGCGCAACATAGGAGCGTGCCTTGCCGAGTCAATCGCGAGAGCGGGTTAAAACGGCGGCAGACCGACCGGATCGCGAGACTGTGATCGGGCTACGTGGCAGGCAGGCTGGATGCTGGCAATGGTGCCGCAGCTATCTCTGCTTAAGCCGGCGGGGAAAGCGCAGCCACTTGTCCTCGGCCGGCCGCGTCGGCTGCGTAAGGATGGTGGTGAGCTCGACCGGCAAGCTCGGAACCAGTGGCTTCTTGGTGGCGACGCCGTCGGCGATCGCAACGACGCTGTGGTAGAATTCGGTGCCCGCGAGCGATCTCGGCGGCGTCGCCTCATGCATGATCGAGATCACAGTTGCATCAGGGCAATTGTCCTTGATCGCCTGGTGGAAGGCGATCCGTCCATCGGGGTCGAGAGCGCCAGTGGCTTCATCGAGGAACAGCAATCCCGGCTGCTGCAGCACGATACGGGCGACAACCAGCTTCTGTTTCTGCCCACCCGAGAGAACCTGATCCCAGATCTTTCCTTCACGGCTCTCATCGGCCAAATGCTCGATGAAATCGCCGAGGCCGGCCTTGTGCAGGGCGGATGCGACCTGTACGTCGGGATAATCATGCTCGGAACCCGGCAGGCAGACCAATTGCTTCAGCGAAACCTGCTGCAGCTTCACCTCCTGGGCGGCGTAGAAACTCCTGACCCCTTCCGGGAAGACGATGGTGCCGCGGCCATAGGGCCAAAGGCCGTTGATCGCCTTGATCAGCGAGGTCTTGCCGCAACCGGATTCGCCCTTCAGGAAAGTCCATTCGCCACGCCGGAAGCGCAAGTTCGCGGCACTCAGGAAGGGCGTTGCGTCCTTGCCCTGATGCGCTAGCTCTAGTTTCTGGATGGTCAGGCCGAAAACAGGGTTTTGGCGGTCGTAGCGAAAATCGGAGCGGCCGGTCTGCTGATAAAATTCCTGCGGGTGCTGAACGTTTTCGATCGCGTTTGCGAGTTCGGTGACGCGCTGGCTGTTGGCCCGCAGCGCGGCGATGGCAGGCATCACATGGATGAACCACGAGCATTGACTGATCAGCGAGTTGACCATCTCGGAGCCGGTTATGTAGCCCTTGAGATCGAACCCGTTATGGATGAAGGGAACCAAGCCTGGCCCGTAGGCGACAATGCGGGCACCGATGAAATTGTAGATCAGCTCGAACGAATTGTAGCCTGTGTTGACGATGTTCAGCCGCGCCCAGGTGCGGTCGATGTCGACATAGCGCTGGCTGTGCACTGCCTTCTGCACGTTCTCGCCTTGCGATGCGGCGACATGAAAACTGCGGCGCAGAAAGGTGATCAGCTCGCCGCGATAGCTGCCTTCGGCCTGCTGCATCCTGACATTGAGCCGTTCCAGCAGCCTGCCCAGCTTGACGGCGATCCAGGTGTTCAACGGCACGTAGGTGGCGACTGCCAGAAAGGCGAGGACGGCGCTGCCATAGCTGCCGAGGAACTCCAGCCCTTTGACCTCCGCCGAGTGTGCAAGCAGTTGCTGGCCGACGAAATACAATGAAGTAGCAACGGCCAAAACCCCCATCGCGAGGCCGATGGCGCCGCCCGTCATATCCTTGATCGATTCCTGGATGCGCTGGTCGATATTGTCGGGAGCGGCGGCACCTGACGAGCCATGCTGAGCGTGGAAATGGGTGTGATTGGAATCAAGCAGGGCTTCGTTGAACTGGCTGTCCAGCCAGCCGCGCCACTTGCGATGCAACGTTGCGGACACCAGGCTGCGGATACCGGTAAAACCCGCATCCTTGAGCAAGACCAGGAGGACAAGTATCCCGGCATTGGCCAGCAGTGTCTGAAGCGGGGTGGTGTTCGCGGCATCATGGAAAAAGGCGATCGAGTTGACCAGCTCTCCGGATGCTACGGCAAACCACACGCCTGACTTGCTGGAGAGCGCGGTGAGCAGGGCGATCACCAGCGTCAAGGTCCAGGCTTCCACCCACTTGTCCGAAAACCAGTAGGCCCGCATCAGGCCCCAGAAGCTGCGCATCGACGATACGGCCGTAAGGGGCGACTGCCTTGCGGCACCGCGGAGCCATTTTTCCGATATTGAATGTCGCGTTGGTCTATCGACCCGAATCACTATCCCGCCCAAACGATTTTTCTTTTATTACGGACAGTAACACCAATTGATCATTTTCCATTAGCTTTTCACCAGCCGCGGGTGGCTTAACTCGCCGGCCGTTGCAGTGGAGCAACAGAGTGGATGATCTCGGGGCTGTGCCGTCGGAATTCTAGGCGCTTGATATCAATGCAATTTCAATATGTTACTTGCCTGCGCCGGAGAAAATAGGGACCTTCCCTTGGGGAAGGCCCTCACACAGCTTTGTGAACGTAGAAGCGCCGTCCAGCGGTCGATCTTCACAGCCTGAACCGATCTTCAGCGCGCCCTTACGGCTAGGTCCGACCTCGTTGGCGGCCAGAACGCGACCTGTATGATTCGTGGGTGAAGCCGCCTTGTCGGGAGAGCCCGTAATCAGCCAAGCAACGACGTTGCCCCTACGTCCAGGATGCGGACCGACATCTATTCCGACACAGATCACGAACCCGGGCGAGCAAGGCCTACGGCGACAGCTGGAGCAAGGGGCCGTTTTCCTGCCAGTCCTCCACCAAGGGATTGACCTGCCCCGGCAAGCATGGCCATGGCTTTTTCGTCGGCAAGGCCAAGGTGACGGTGAAGTAGTCGAAAATAGTCCGGCTCAGTTCGCCGCCTCCAGTTCGCCGCGTGCCTTGGCCGCAGCCACCTGGCGCAGCGCATCGGCAAGCGTATCGGCGTCCTGGGCGCCCATCACCGCATATTTGCCTTCAAGCAGAAAGCACGGCACGCCCGATATGCCCATGCGCGAAGCGGTGGCGATTTCGGTGCGCACCGCCTCGACATCCGCGTCCGTCGACAGAAGCGTTTCGACGACGGAGGCATCCATGCCCGCCTCGCGGGCGGCTTCGATCAGCACGGCATGATCGCCGAGATTGGCGCCTTCTTCGAAATTCAGCTGGAACAGCCGGCGCACCAGCCGGTTCTGAACAGCCTCGCCGGCCGTCCCGGCCCAGCGAATGAGCCGGTGCGCATCCAGCGTATTGGGCGCGACCTTGATGGCGTCGAAGGCAAAGGAAATCCCCTCAGCCTCGCCCAACGGCTCGATCCTGGCATGGATCTCGCGGATGCGTTGCTCGCTGCCGAATTTCGCCACCATGTAGTCGCGGCGGTTCTTGCCTTCGGGCGGAATCGTCGGGTCGAGCTGGAAGGGCCGCCAACGTATGTGAACGTCGATGTCGACTGCGGCAATCGCCTTGTCGAGCCGTTTCTGGCCGATAAAGCACCAGGGGCACACGACATCGGAGACCACATCGACGGTAATCGAGTTCTCGTCGTTCATCTTGATCTCCTGTTCTGAAGAGGTCACTTCGGTTTGCGCCACCAGGTCGGCAACTGATAACCGTATATGGGCGTCTTTTGCGGATGTTCCAGATAGTTCCAATAAGCAAGCCATTGCCGGTTGTTGTGCTGGGTCGGCACCATGTAATTGCCTGAGATCAGCAGCCGGTCGAGGACCCGGACAGCAGCGACATAGTCCCCCTTCGAGCGAGCTCTCAACATCGCATCGATCGCCGCGTCCACTGCGGGGTCGGCGACACCCGCTAGGTTGAACGAGCCTTCGGCCTTGGCGGCGGCGGATCCCCAGCGCCCGGCTTGCTCGATACCGGGCGACAGTGAGTTGTTGAAACCGGTCGAGCCGACCAGCACCTCGAAATCGAAACGCTGCTTGCGCGACTGGATCTGATCGCCGTCGAGGCTGCGGATGCCGACGTCGATGCCGAGCTTCTCAAGCGTGCGCTGATAGATAGCGGCAAGTCGCTCTTCGTCCTGCGAGGCGGTCAGGATCTCGAAACCGAACGGCTTTCGCTGGCGATCGAGCATCGCGCCGTCCTGCACCGTATAGCCCGCGCTCTTCAGCAGCTCGAATGCCGCCTTCAGCACCTTGCGGTCCTGGCCGGAGCCATCGGTAACGGGCGGCCTGTAGGTGCCGTCCATGACATCTGCGGGCACGCGGCCGGGGTAGGGGGCCAGCAGGGCCTTTTCCTTTTCGCTGGCCGGGTGGCCGAGCGCGGACAGCTCGGAATTCTGCCAAAAGCTCATCGTGCGCGTGTATTTGCCGCCGAACAGATTCTTGTTGGCCCATTCGAAATCGTAGAGCATGCCGAGCGCGCGCCGCACGACCGGATTGGAAAATTTCGGCAGCCGCGTGTTGAACAGGAAACCGTTGACCACCGGCGGAATGCCGGTATCGAAAGTTTCGGCGATGACCTCGCCCCTGTGGAAGGCCGGAAAGTCGAGATCGCGCTCGCGTTTGACTGGGTCGCTGTCGTCGTCGATGGCGCAGATGCCTTTCTTGAACGCTTCCTGCTTGGCGTTGGCGTTGAGGAAATACTCGATGGTGATCTGGTCGTAATTGTCGAAGCCGCGCTTGGACGGCACGTCCTTGCCCCAATAGTGCGGATTGCGCTTGAACACGATGCGCTGGCCGGGCGCGACTTGCGCCACCATGTAAGGCCCGCTGCCGATCACCGGCTTCAGCGTCGTCCTGTCGAAAGTGTCCTTGTTGAACGCGTGTTTCGGGATGATCGGCGTCAGCGCAATGATTAGGGGAAATTCGCGGTCCGCCTTTTCGTTGAAGGTGAAGCGCACACTGCGGTCGCCGGTCTTTTCGAGCTTGGCGATCGCTTTCATTCGCTGGCTGTAAGGTGGCCGACCCTTCTCGGTGAAGACATCATAGGTGAACAACACGTCTTCCGGCGTCACCGGCTCGCCGTCCGACCATTTGGCCCTGGGATCGAGGTGGAATTCGATGCTCTTGCGCTCGGGATCCATGTCGGCGGTATCGGCGAGCAGGCCGTAGAGACTGAAGGCCTCGTCGTAGTTGCGCTGCATCAACGGCTCGAAGACAAGATTGCCAAAAGCTTGATCCATCATGCCGCGCGCGGTGGTGCGCAGACTTCTCAGGATGAACGGATTGAGATTGTCGAAGCTGCCGACGACACAATAGGTAATGCTGCCGCCTTTCGGCGCGTCGGGATTGACGTAGTTGAAATGATCATAGTCGGCCGGCAGCGCCGGCTCGCCCTGCATGGCAAGCGCGTGCTTCGGTTCCGACAGGGCCGGCTGCAGGGAAAGGCCGACAAACAAGATTGTGGCGATCAGCCAAACGACAACGCGGCCCATGACCGTCTCCTTCCCGATTCGATGCGCAGCATACATGAGCCGGTCGTGCACCGGCCAATCCCTCGACCCAGTCCCTCGGCCAAGATTCGCGCGGCCCGGGCTGGATTCGGCGTCGCTTGCAGTGTAACACGCCGTCCGAAGTCATTCTGTTGCCTCATTTCGGCAACAGGTAGCTGGACCACACGGCATGAAAAAAGCCGGTCCCGGGATCATTTGAGAGGAATGCACGACATGACGAGCCTGAACAGCAACGCGTACCGCCTGTCGGTCATGGCCGCTGGCGTGGTCGGCATTCTGGGCGCCGGCATTCCCGCTGCTGTCGCCCAGCAGCAACAGCAGATTCCGCAAGGCTGGTTCAAGGCCTGCACCAAGCAGGAAGATGTCGACATTTGCAACGTCCAGAACATCACCACCGCCGGCAATGGTCAGCTCATCACCGGCGTCAGCCTGATCGAATTGAAGGGCAAGGTGAACCGCAAGGTGTTCCAGGTGACGGTTCCGACTGGCCGTCTGGTTCCTCCCGGCATCGGCCTCCAGATCGACGCCGGCAAGGCGCAGAAGCTCGAGTACGTGATCTGTTTCCCGGATCGCTGCGTGGCGGAAGTGCCGCTGACCGATCAGCTCGTCGCGTCCTTCAAGAAAGGTTCGAACCTGACGCTGACCTCGGTCAATTTCCAGAACCAGCCGAACCCGATCAAGATCGCGCTGACCGGCTTCAGCGGCGCCTTCGACGGCCCGCCGCTGCAGCAGTCGGACATCGAGGACCGACAGAAGAAGCTCCAGGAGTTCGTCGCCAAGAACAATCAGGATTTTGCCAAGAAGCTCAAGGAAGAGCAGGAAAAGGCGAAGGCCGCCAACTGATCGACGGGTTTTCGAACAAAACAAAAAGCGGGGTTCATGCCCCGCTTTTTTATTGAATCGGCTGATTATCGGGTCAAGACTTGTCTCAAGCCTGTCCGAGCCCAGCCAGATCCCGACTAAGTCAATGTCTCAATTGGTGCTTCGGCTCGTAGCGCCCGTCCGGCTTCTTGTCGAACATTTCACCAATCTGCGGATGCCGAACCGGTTCGCCCGACCGGTCCTCGAGTAAATTCTGCTCGGACACATAGGCGATGTATTCCGTCTCCGAATTCTCGGCGAGCAGATGATAGAAGGGCTGGTCCTTGCGCGGCCGCACGTCAGCGGGGATCGCCTCGTACCATTCGTCGGTATTGGCGAATTGCGGATCGACGTCGAAAATGACGCCGCGGAACGGAAACAGCCGGTGGCGAACCACCTGTCCGATCGAGAATTTGGCTGTCTTCATCGCACTCACCACTTGAACTTCTTGAACGCCACGCATCCTGGAACACGCAACGAAACGCTCCAGGACTTTAGATTCTTACACACCGGTCAGGCAAAGATCGGCCCAGGCCTTACGGTCGATATCGTCATTATTTGGCGCAGACGCCGCGTCAATTCAATCCCGATCAACTTGATGCCGGGTTGAGCATCACAAGATGCGGATCAAGGGCGGCGCCACGATCGCTATCGCGCGGCCGCTTTTCGCAATCCGCCAAAAAACGCCGCAAAACCGCTGCCGGGTCGAAGACCCTCGCGCATGAAAAACGCCCGCAACGGCGCAAACCCCTCAAGCGCGCCAAGACCAGCACTGCGCATCAGCTGGGCCGGCAGCATGTCGGAAAGCAACGACATGTTCAGCAGGTTGACCGCGCTGCTGCGCGCCAGAATGTCCGGCCGCCGCTTGAAATCATAGGCTGCAAGCGCCTGGGCGGCGCCCGGGTCCGAGCGGTTTCTGCTTGCGGTACCAATCAGGTCGTCAATGTCCCGGATGCCGAGATTAAGCCCTTGCGCGCCGATTGGGGGAAACACGTGGGCGGCTTCACCGACAAGTGCCACGCGGCGATGCGCAAACCGCCACGGGCTTACCGCTGAAAGTGGGTAGACCTGCCGGCCGGGCTCAACCGACACGCGGCCCAGCATCGATTGCATCCGCTGTTCGACCCGCGTCGAAAGCTCGGCCTCGTCGAGTGCTGCAAGATCCTTGGCGATTTCGGGTTCGAGCACCCAGACAAGGCTGGACCGGTTGCCGGGCAGGGGAACCTGTGTGAACGGACCGGTTTCGGTGTGGAATTCGGTCGAGGTGAAAGCATGGTCGCTGCGGTGACCGAAATTGAGCACCAGCGCCGCCTGCGGAAAGGATCGGACCGAGGTCCGGATGCCGGCTGCCTCGCGGGCCGGCGATTGACGGCCATCGGCGGCAACTGCCAACGATGCCTCAACCTCGCTACCGTCGGCGAGAACGGCATGGGCATGGTCGGCATCGAGGCGCCATGCCTCCACCATCGACTTTCGCCATTCGATACCCGAATGCGCGACAGCCTCGGCTAGCGTGCGGTTGAGAACGCTGTTGGGCAAGTTCAGCCCGAATTGCTCTTCGTTGATCTCGCTGGCGCGAAAGGTCACTGTCGGGCTGCGGATCAACCGGTTGGTTGCGTCAACGATACGCATCACCTTGAGCGGCGCTGCGTGCGGCCTGATTCCGTCGAAGATCCCTAGCCGTTCGAACATCTCTAGGGCAGGGTTCATCAAGGCTGTCGTCCGGCCGTCGGGGCCGGCTGCGTCGGGTCCGACGAGCGTCACGGGAAAGCCCGCCTCGGCAAAGCCAAGCGCCGCGATCAGCCCCGCAGGACCGCTGCCGGCGACCAGTATCCGTGCTGTTTCCCGATGGTTCAAATTCGGCTTCCGGATTGGGAGGTGAGGTCTGTCCGACCTGCTGGTCCATATAGGTCAGGTGATGCGGCTTGATCAACGCGGCGATTCGGCCCATTCGGTTGCCATGACCGGCCAACAAGACAATTTCAGCCACCTCGACGGTACCGGCCGCGCGATGGCGAGCGTTGCGCGCAGCCCTCGACTGACCGTGAGCGTTGTTGCCGGCATGGGCGTTGCCCTTGCCTGGCTCCTTCTCGGCGCAATGGCAGTTCGGGGGGCGGTGAGCCGGCTCCCGGGCGCCGATGTACCCGGCGACGCCGTGCTGGAATACCTGCCGCTACTGCCGTTGCCGGATTTCCTTGCGCGTTTCTTCGCCCTCTGCCTTGCGCCGGCGCCGCTTCGCGCAAGCCTAGGCGCGCAAGGCGGGGCACTCACCGCGATGTGGCTGTTGATGGCCATCGCGACCATGCTGCCCTCCGCGGCGCCGATGATTCGCACCTATTGCGAGATCGCGGATACCGCCCGGATCAAGAGGGAGCCGGCCGTCCATCCGCTGACCCTGGTCGCTGGATATTTGAGCGTCTGGCTTGTCGCCTCGGCAATGTTCGCTGCCCTGACGTTCGCAATCCATGCATTCGCCTCATCCGGGCAGATGCTCGATCCGCTGGTTGGAATTGCCGGGGCAGGCGCGCTGTCGATCGCTGGTCTCTATCAGTTCAGCCGGCTGAAGGAAGTCTGTCTGGACAAGTGCAGAAATCCGTTCTCGATCCTGTTCGCCAACTGGAGCGCCAGGCCTATTCGCATTTTGCGGCTCGGCATGAAGCAGGGCCTGTGGTGCCTTGGATGCTGCTGGGCTCTAATGCTGGTAATGTTTGCCCTCGGTGTGATGAACGTGTTCTGGATGGCGCTGATCGGCTTGTTCAGCCTGGTCGAAAAGCAGACGGCAGGCAATCTGCCGACGCGGCTGGCCGGTGCGATACTGCTTGTCTGGGCAGCAGCGCTACTAGTAGTCTCGACATGAGGGGGACAATTCGATGACAGACCAAAACTGGGCAATGAAGGGAGAACTCGTCCTCTCCTGCAATTGCACGGTTTTTTGCCCTTGCGTTCTGTCGCTCGGCAACCATCCGCCTACGGAAGGCTATTGCCAAACCTGGGCGGGGTTCCGCATCGATGCCGGCCATTTCGGCGAGGTCGACCTGTCCGGTCTCAATCTTGGGCTGATCATGGAAATCCCCGGCTATATGAGCCGCGGCAACTGGACGGCCGGCCTTTTCATCGACAAGCGCGCCTCGGTTTACGCTGTGAAGGGACTGACGAAGATATTCACCGGCAAGGCCGGTGGAACCACATCGCTGCTCTCCATCCTGGTCGGACAGTTCCTCGGCGTCGAGCAGGTGCCGATCACCTACGAGACGCGTGAGAAAACACGTATCTTCCAGATACCGAAGATTATCGATGGTGCGGTGACGCCGATCACCGGCAAGGATCGCGACAAGGATACGGTCATCAGCAATTCGGAATACTGGATTGCGCCGGAAATCATCGTCGCCAAATCCGACAAGAGCAAGATGCGGGCCTTTGGCCGCAACTGGAACTTTGCTGGCCGCTCGGCCGAAATCTGCAAGCTGGATTGGCGGGGCCCGTGAGCAAGAAGACGACGGCCAGGAAAATCGCCGACCGGATTCCGCGGCCGAAGAAGAAAGTCACATGGCCTCAGGCGCGGGCGTTCTCGGTCCATCTCTTGACCGCGTCGGGCTCATTCCTGGCGTTTCTGTCGCTGGTGGCGGCAAGCGAGCAGCGCTGGACGGCGATGTTCTGGTGGCTGGGCCTGGCGCTTTTCGTCGACGGCATCGACGGGCCGATCGCCAGGAAGCTCGACGTCAAGGAAATCCTGCCGACATGGTCGGGCGAACTGCTCGACAACATCATCGACTACGTGACCTACGTGTTGATTCCGGCCTTCGCGCTCTATCAGCGCGGCTTCATGGGCGAGCGCCTGTCGTTCCTGTCTGCGGCGATAATCGTGGTGTCGAGCGCGATCTACTATGCCGATACCGGCATGAAGACGAAGGAGAATTTCTTCAAAGGCTTTCCGGTCGTCTGGAACATGGTGGTGTTCACGCTGTTCGTCATCGAACCAGGACAATGGGTTTCCTTCGCCGTGGTCGTGGTGGCCGGCATTCTCACCTTCGTGCCGATCAATTTCATCCATCCGGTGCGGGTGAAGCGGCTGCGGCCAATCAATCTCGGCATGACGCTGCTTTGGTGCGCTTTCGGCGCGCTGGCGCTGGCGCAGGCGGCACTTGCCTCCTTCTACGACCAGATCGGCGTGCTGGGCGAGCAGGTCAGCGATTTCATCAAGATCGGGATTACGGTCACCGGGCTTTACCTCGCCTGCATCGGCGCTATCATGCAGTTCTTTCCAAATCTCGGCGCCAAGCCGGACAAGAAAGCCTGATCCCAAGAGAGCCTGAAAATGTCCAAAACGATCCGCATCCATGCCCATGGCGGTCCGGAGGTCCTGACCTATGAGGACGCCGATCCCGGGCAGCCAGGCTCGGGACAGATCCTGGTCAAGCACAGCGCGATCGGTCTCAATTTCATCGACGTCTATTATCGCTCGGGCCTCTATCCGCCGCAGGGCGGATTTCCGCTGATCCCCGGCGGCGAGGCGGCCGGCGTGGTCTTGAAGGTCGGCTCGGATGTCGACTGGCTCAAACCCGGCGATCGCGTCGCCTATGCCGTGACCACCGGCGCCTATGCCGAGCAGCGCGTGATCGCTGCCGACCGAGTGGTGAAGGTGCCGGACGGCATCAGCGACGAACAGGCCGCGGCGATGATGCTAAAGGGCATGACGGCCGAATATCTGTTGCGCCGTACATTCAAGGTGAAAGCCGGCGACACGATCCTGTTTCATGCGGCGGCCGGCGGTGTCGGGCTGATCCTCGGTCAATGGGCCAAGCATCTCGGCGCGACAGTGATCGGCACGGCGAGTTCCACCGACAAGATCGAGCTCGCCAAGGCGCATGGCTTCGACCACGTGATCAACTATCGCGAACAGGATTTCGTGGCCGGCGTTGCCGCTATCACCGGTGGCAAGAAATGCGACGTTGTCTACGATTCAGTCGGCAACGACACATTTCCAGCCTCGCTCGATTGCCTGCGGCCGCTCGGCACTTTCGTCAGCTTCGGTCAATCGTCTGGGCCGATCCCGCCCTTCAGCATCTCGTTGCTGGCGCAGAAGGGCTCGCTGTTCGCAACGCGGCCGACGCTGTTCGTCTATAATGCCAGGCGCGAAGACCTCGAGGTTTCCGCCGCCGCCTTGTTCGACGTGGTGCTCAGCGGCGCCGTCAAGATCAAGATAAACCAGCGTTACGCGCTCAGCGAGGCCGGCAAGGCGCATTCCGATCTCGAAGGGCGCAGGACCACCGGGACAACAATACTTATCCCTTAGGCGCCCGCCGTTTCGGGCCGCCGACGCCGCCGTTCTTGCGAACTGCTCTTTACCGCTTGAGTTTCCGCTGAAATTCTTGAAGCTCTTTCAAGTCGTGAGGCGCTTACCGTAGAGAGCAGCCCGCGCATACGATGCTTGCGGGAACACAGAACATGTCTGGCAAACCAGATGGAGGCACCGTGAGTGCAGATCAGGACGGCGCAAACCTGCTTGAGGTTCGCGGCCTCACAAAGATATTCGGCACGTTGACGGCGTGCGACCATGTCGATCTCAACATCGCCAAGGGCGAGATCCATGCGTTGCTTGGCGAGAACGGCGCCGGCAAGTCGACCCTGGTGAAAATGCTGTTTGGATCGCTGGAACCGAATTCCGGCGAGATTTTCTGGAATGGCCAGGCGGTTAGGATCACCAGCCCCGGCACCGCAAAAAAGCTCGGCATCGGCATGGTTTTCCAGCATTTTTCCCTGTTCGAAGCGCTGACGGCGGCGGAGAACATCGCGCTGTCGCTGGATGACGGCTCGCCGATCAGCACGATCGCGGCCAAGGCGAGGGCGCTCTCCTACAGTTACGGCCTGCCTCTCGATCCGCTATCGCTGGTCGGTGATCTGTCGGTCGGCGAGCGTCAGCGTATCGAAATCATCCGCTGCCTGCTGCAGACGCCGCAACTCATCATCCTCGACGAACCAACTTCGGTGCTGACGCCGCAGGAGGCCGATAAGTTGTTCGAGACGCTCGAACGGCTGCGTTCGGAAGGAAAGTCCATCCTCTACATTTCGCACCGGCTGGAAGAGGTCAAACGGATCTGCGACCGCGCCACCGTGCTGCGTCACGGCAAGGTGGTCGGCCATTGCAATCCGCGCCAGGAAACCGCGTCTTCGTTGGCGCGGATGATGGTCGGCAACGAGGTGCTGGCCGTGGTGCGTGCGCCGGCCGAGGGTATCGAGACCGCGCCGGTGCTGCTTCAAATCCGCGAACTCACCCGCAAGCCGGCGACCCCGTTCTCGATCCCGCTCAGGAACATCAATCTTGACGTCCGCGCCGGCGAGGTGATCGGTATTGCCGGTGTCGCCGGCAACGGCCAGGGCGAATTCTTCGAGTCCGTTTCCGGCGAGGTGCTGCAGCAGGATGCCGGCTCGGTCCGCATCCGCGGCAAGGATGCCGGCGGCCTCACCATCACCGGCAGGCGTCTGATGGGCGCTGCCTTCGTCCCGGAAGAGCGGCTCGGCCATGGCGCAGCACCGCGCATGAAGCTTTCGGAGAACCTGCTTCTGTCGCGCCACGCCACCGATGGCAAGATGTTTGTCGGCGCCGGTGGAATGGTCAAGGGCGATGCGATCCATACCGCTGCCCAGCGCATCATAAAGGCGATGGACGTGCGCAAGAGCGCGCCGGATCCGGAAGCTGCGGCTCTTTCGGGCGGCAATCTGCAGAAATTCATCGTCGGCCGCGAACTCGACCGCCGGCCGAGCGTCTTGGTGGTCAATCAGCCGACCTGGGGCGTCGACGCGGGTGCGGCCGCCCACATCCGCCAGGCGCTGATCGAACTGGCACGTAGCGGCTCGGCGGTGCTGGTGATCAGCCAGGACCTCGACGAGCTGTTCGAGATTTCCGATGCGATCACGGTCATGCACAATGGCGAACTATCGAAGCCGCTGCCGATAGCTGAAGCGACATTCGAGAAGATCGGGCTGCTGATGGGCGGCGCCGAACCCGGGCATGCCGAACATACGCTGGAGACGGCTTGATGCGCCTCGAACTTGTAAAACGCCCGCAGCGCTCGATGCTGTTTTCGGCACTCTCGCCTTTCATCGCTTTCGTTTTGACGATCATTGCCGGTGCCATCATGTTCGCGCTGCTCGGCGTCAACCCGTTGACTGCGTTCCGCATCTACTTCATCGAACCGATCAGCCAGGTCTGGCAGCTGCATGAGCTGGCGATCAAGGCCGCCCCCCTGATCCTGATCGCGGTCGGACTGTCGGTCTGCTACAAGGCCAACATCTGGAACATCGGCGCCGAAGGCCAGTTCATCCTGGGCGGCATTGTCGGCTCGATCATTCCCGTGCTGTTTCCGCAGTTCGAAGGCCCATTGGTGCTGCCGCTGATGCTTCTGCTCGGCATGGTCGGTGGGGCCGCCTATGCTGCAATCCCGGCACTGCTGAAGACGCGCTTCAACACCAACGAGATCCTGACCAGCCTGATGCTGGTCTATGTCGCCCAGCTCTTCCTCGATTGGCTCGTACGCGGGCCGTGGCGCGATCCGCAGGGCCACGGTTTCCCGCAGACCATCCAGTTCAACGACTCGGCCATACTGCCGGAACTCCTCCCGGAATCCGGCCGGGCAAACTGGGGATTTGTCTTCGCGCTGATCGCGGCGATACTGATCTGGATCCTGATGAGCCGTATGCTGAAAGGCTTCGAGGTCCGCGTGCTCGGCTCAAGCCCGAGGGCAGGGCGCTTCGCCGGGTTTGGCCTTAACCGCATGGTCTTCTTTGCCTTCCTGCTGTCGGGCGCACTGGCCGGACTTGCAGGGATTTCGGAGGTCTCGGGAGCCATCGGACAATTGCAGCCGGTGATCTCGCCCGGCTACGGATTTACCGCTATCATCGTGGCATTTCTCGGCCGGCTCAATCCGCTCGGCATCGTCGCCGCAGGCCTTGTGCTGGCGCTGACCTATCTGGGCGGCGAGGCAGTGCAAAGCGCGCTCGGCATCTCCGACAAGGTGGCGCGCGTGTTCCAGGGCATGCTTTTGTTCTTCGTGCTCGGCTGTGACACGCTCATCCATTACCGCATTCGCCTGACCGGCTTTTCCGCGCCGAAGCTCGAGGCAGCGCCGAAGCTGGAGGAAGCCCGCTGATGGACATCACCGTCAACATCCTCTTGACCATCGCGACGGCGGCGACGCCGCTGCTGATCGCGGCGATCGGCGAACTGGTGGTCGAACGTTCGGGTGTGCTCAATCTCGGCGTCGAAGGAATGATGATCATGGGTGCCGTCGGCGGTTTCGGCGCCGGCTATCTCACCGGCTCGCCTTGGATAGGGCTGTTGGCGGCAATCACCATGGGGGCAGTGTTCTCGCTTCTGTTTGCCGTCATGACGCTGTCGCTGGCCACCAATCAGGTGGCCACCGGCCTATCGCTGACACTGCTCGGCCTCGGCCTTTCCGGCATGATGGGAACGAATTTTGTCGGCCAGCCCGGCGAAAGGCTGCCAAACCTCGATATTCCCGGCCTGACCGCAATCCCCGTCGTCGGCAGGCTGCTGTTCGGCCAGGATCCAATCTTCTACATCTCGATCGCGCTGACCGCCGCCGTCATGTGGTTCCTGTTCAAGACCCGCACCGGGCTCACGCTGCGCTCGATCGGCGACAGCCATGCATCCGCCCATGCGCTTGGCATCCACGTCATCCGCTACCGCTATCTCTCAGTGATTTTCGGCGGCGCTTGTGCCGGCCTCGCCGGCGGTCACCTATCGCTGGTCTACACACCGCAATGGGTGGAGAACATGACCGCCGGCCGCGGCTGGATCGCGCTGGCTCTGGTCGTCTTCGCCTCCTGGCGGCCATGGCGGGTGCTGGCCGGCGCCTATATTTTCGGCGCGATCTGGGTTGGCCAGCTTCACGTCCAAGCCATAAATCTGCAGGACTTCGTCGACGCGCCCTGGTTGCTCTACAAGTTAATTGCGTTCTTAAAATCGTTTCCCTCGCAACTGCTTTCTTCGCTGCCCTATCTGGCAACCGTCGTGGTTCTCGTTCTAATCTCGCGCAACAAGCGTTTGACGATGATGAACACGCCGGCCTCCTTGGGCCAGCCATTCGTTCCGGATCGTTGACAACAAAAAGACGGAAGCTCCAAGGCTTAACTCAGAGAGGTAACACAATGAAAAAACTGCTTATTGCCCTGATGGCGACGACGGCCGCATTGTCGCTGGCGGCATCAGCCCAGGCGGCGGACAAGCTGAAGGCGTGCTGGGTCTACACCGGCCCGATCGGCGATTTCGGCTACTCCTACCAGCACGACCAAGGCCGCCTCGAGGTGGAAAAGGCACTCGGCGACAAGGTCGAGACCGCCTATCTCGAAAACGTCTCCGAAGGCCCCGATGCCGACCGCGCCTTCGAGCGCCTGGCGCGCGAGGGATGCAAGATCATTTTCGGCACGTCCTTCGGCTTCATGGACCCGGAAGTGAAGATCGCCAAGAAATTCCCCAAGGTGATGTTCGAGCACGCCACCGGCTACAAGACGGCCGAAAATCTCGGCATCTACAATGCGCGTTTCTACGAAGGCCGCTACGTGCTTGGCCAGATCGCCGCCAAGCAATCGAAGTCGGGCGTCGCCGGCTACATCGTTTCCTTCCCGATCCCGGAAGTGGTGATGGGCATAAATTCCTTTATGCTCGGCGCACAGTCGATCAACCCGAACTTCAAGGCGAAGATCGTGTGGGTGAACTCCTGGTTCGATCCGGGCAAGGAGGCCGATGCTGCCAAGGCATTGTTCGACCAGGGCGCCGATATCATCGTCCAGCACACCGACTCGACCGCTGCCTTGCAGGTGGCGGAGGAGCGCAAGCTGCACGGCTTCGGGCAGTCCTCCGACATGATCAAGTTCGCGCCGCACGCGCAGCTGACCGCGCTGACCGACGAGTGGGGTCCCTACTACATCAGCCGGGTCCAGGCGGCGCTCGACGGCACCTGGAAGCCCGACAATGTCTGGCTCGGTATTAAGGACGGCGCCGTCAAGCTGGCGCCGTTCACCAACATGCCCGACGACGTCAAGGCGATGGCCGAAGCCACCACCAAGAAGATCGCCGACGGCTGGAACCCCTTCACCGGGCCGATCGCCAAGCAGGACGGCACTCCTTGGCTGAAGGAGGGCGAGGTCGCCGACGACGCCACGTTGCTCGGCATGAATTTCTACGTGAAGGGCGTCGACGACAAGCTGCCGCAGTAGGCGGTCGGAAACATATCGAACGAAAGGGCGCCACGCGGCGCCCTTTTCATTTTGGACGGAATATCAGACTGCTGAGCCGTAAAGGTCGTAAGCGTCGGCGCGCTCGACCTTGACCGTGACGATGTCGCCGGCGCGCAGTGGCCGCCGCGACTGGATATGGACCGAACCGTCGATTTCGGGCGCATCGTATTTGGTCCGGCCCTTGGCCGAATTGCCATGCGCCTCGTCGATCAGGACCGGCAGTCGCTTGCCAATTTTCTTGGTTAGCTGCGTTGCCGAAATCTTCTGCTGGCGCTGCATGAAGCGGTGCCAGCGGGCTTCCTTGATCTCCTGCGGCACTTGCTCGAGGCCGAGCTCGTTTGAGCGGGCGCCTCTGACCGGCTCGTATTTGAAACAGCCGGCGCGGTCGATCTTGGCCTCGTCCAGCCAGTCGAGCAGCATCTCGAAGTCGTCGTCCGTCTCGCCGGGGAAGCCGACGATGAAGGTGGAGCGGATGGCAAGGTCCGGGCAGACGTCGCGCCAGCCGCGAATGCGCTCGAGCGTCTTTTCGCCATGAGCGGGCCGGCGCATGTTCTTCAGCACCTGCAGCGAGGCGTGCTGGAATGGGATATCGAGATAGGGAAGAATCTTGCCTTCGGCCATCAGTGGGATGACGTCCGCGACATGCGGGTAGGGATAGACATAGTGCATGCGCACCCAGACACCGAGCTTGCCCAGTTCTTCCGATAGATCGAGGAATTTCGCCCGCACTTCGCGATCGCCGAACATGCTGGTCTGGTATTTGATATCGATGCCGTAGGCGCTGGTATCCTGCGAGATGACGAGGATCTCCTTGACCCCGGCCTTGGCCAGCTTCTCGGCTTCGCGCAACACGTCGGCGGCCGGCCGCGATACCAGGTCGCCACGCAGCGCCGGGATGATGCAGAAGGTGCAGCGGTTGTTGCAGCCTTCCGAAATCTTGAGATACGCATAGTGGCGCGGCGTGAGCTTGACCCCTTGCGGCGGCAAAAGGTCGATGTGGGGATCATGGCTCGGGGGGGCAGCCTCATACACCGCCGCCATCACGCTTTCATAAGCTTGTGGTCCGGTGATGGCGAGGACGTTCGGATGTCTTTCACGGATGACGTCCGGCTCGGCGCCGAGGCAGCCGGTGACGATAACTTTGCCATTCTCCGAAAGTGCGGAGCCGATGGCGTTGAGCGATTCGTCGCGAGCCGAATCGAGGAAGCCACAGGTGTTGACGACGACTAGGTCGGCGCCGTCGTGCTTGCGGGCGATCTCGTAGCCTTCGGCGCGCAGGCGGGTGATAATGCGCTCGGAATCCACAAGGGCTTTCGGGCATCCAAGGCTGACGAAACTGACGCGAGGGGCGGACATCTAAGCTTTTCCGGATTTTCAGGATTGGCGGCGCAGTATCACACTTGTCGCGGCATTGGTATGGGCAGCGGCTGCGGCGAAACGCAACCGCCAGCGTCGCCGAAGGCTCGCCGAAGCTGAAAGGCCGGCCGATGAGAATTCGAGTCGGCGTGTCAGCTCACCGCACTGCTGACATGCGGCAAGACTTCCACCGCGCCCCGGTAGATCATATCGAGTGCGACATAAAAGATGATCAAAAGGCCGATATAGGCGATCCAGCGATGGCGGTGCAGCAGCTTGGCGATGAAGCTCGCGGCAAGGCCCATCAGCGCGATCGACAGGACGAGGCCTATCACCAGCACCTGGAAGTGATCGCGCGCCGCGCCGGCGACCGCCAGTACGTTGTCGAGCGACATCGACACGTCGGCGATGACGATCTGCAATGCCGCCTGACCCAAGGTCTTCTTGCGCGCCTTGCCGGCCACCATATCATCGCTGTTGATATCGGAATTGGACAGCGCTTCGGTCGCCTCCACCTCGTCGGCATACGACGTGCGCAGCTCGCGATACATTTTCCAGCACACCCACAGCAGCAAGATGCCGCCGGCCAGCAGCAGGCCGACAATCTGTAACAGGGTGACGGTGATCGCAGCAAAACCGATACGCAGCACCGTCGCCGCCACCACGCCGATGAGAATCGCTCTCTTGCGCTGCTCGACCGGCAAGCCCGCCGCGGCCAAGCCGATGACGATGGCGTTATCGCCTGCAAGCACGAGGTCGATGGCGATGACCTGGAGCAGGGCAGAGAAGCCCGCGGCAGTGAAAATTTCCATCGACTGGAAGTCCCTTGCTGGTTGGCCGACCGTTCGCGTCGAACGCCTGGAGGGCCTAACGTGTATGGTTCACGCGCGTCAAGGGACTGGTTGGAACAAGGTCGGCAAACCGCCCGTTATTGCGGCAATATACAGAGTTTGCGACGATCGGCCCGAACACCGGCAAAATGCGGCCACAGGTCGCGAATGCCTAGTTATAGAGATTGTATTTGGGCCAGTCGCTTTCCGGAATTTCATCACCGATCCGATAGCGGAGCTGCAGGACTTCCATATGGTCCGGCGCTGTTTCGCATTTGAATTTCAGCCGGTACCACTGTCCCTTGCTGCGAAACGCAGCACCCGGGCTCTTGATCGCATCGGCGCCCATTTCGGGCGTCGCAAAAGCGTAGGCGACGACACGATCGGCTTTGTATTTGTGGTCGTCGCGGGTAATCCGGTCGAGAATTTCGGCGTCGCATCGCTGCTCCAGCCGGGTTTGCGGATCGAGTTTCAGCAGGCCGGCGCGCAATGCGCTGTCCATCGCGCCGGCCGGCCAAGCCACTATCGTCCATCCGAGGACCGCAGAAAATAGTTTATTCATAGGCGGGTGAAGCACCATATTCGGGCGGAGAAATCAACCCGACGAGCGCGGCTGCGCGGCGGGTGACAGTGTTCGCTTTGTGGCAGGTTGTTGATTACGCAATAGTATCACCGGTACTTTGGTATCGTTGCCATGATCAGCACCTGTCGCATTTCAGCGACGCGAGAGGTGGTGCGCTGCATGGGGCAGAGCGGCAGTTCTCCCCGAAGCGGACCGGCCTGTTAAACCCAGGCAGTCGAGAATCCGACGAGCGGAAAACTCGACGTCATGCCTGCAGGATTGAAGAAATTGGACGGATCTGGCGGAGGGAGTGGGATTCGAACCCACGGTGGGCTTGCACCCACGCCGGTTTTCAAGACCGGTGCCTTAAACCGCTCGGCCATCCCTCCAAGGTGATTTTTCAATCACTTAGGATATCGCGAGAGGAGCGGGTTCGAGCTGTCGGTACCGGATTGGCACCAGGACGTTCCCCGACCGGTTCGCGCTCCATCCCTGTAAAGCCGCATTCAACGCCAAGTCAACCGTGGCGGCCGCACCTTTCGGCGCGATCCAGGGCGTGAGCAGCGTCATGGCAAGCTGTGTTTGTGCTGAGTGTGGAAAATCGTTTTTAAAACCCGCACGGACTATTAATCGTTGAGCGCTGATATGTGGAGCGCATTAGGCACATGTAAGTAAATCGTATTCTGGAGTTGATTTTGGCCGTACTTGGCGCTCTCCCGCCCGGTCTTCGCTGTAGACCAATCCGCGAAACCGACTGGGAGGGAGTGGTTGATTGCCTGTGCAGGGGCTTTCCGGCGCGTAACCGGAGTTACTGGATACACGCTCTGACCCGTTTGTCGCAGCGTCCTGCGGTTGCCGAGTTCCCACGATATGGCTTTGCTTTGGAGCATGCCGGTCGGATCGTCGGCGTTGTGCTCACCCTTTATGCTCGCTATCAGGGGTCGGAGAGCGAGGAAATTCGCTGCAATCTTTCAAGCTGGTCAGTCGATGCAGATTTCCGTCCCTATGGCGCCATGTTGGTTGCGGCGGTTCTCAAGCGGAAGGACGTGACCTACACGAACATTTCGCCTGCACAAGCGACATTGAAAGCCAACCGGGCGCTCGGCTTTCGGCTCTTCTCCAGCGGACAATTTACCTTCTTGCCGGCTTTGAGTTCGGCGCAGCGGTCATGTCGCGTGGTCGAAGTGCGTCCCGATCTTCCGGAATTGGCGATGCTGCCCGAGAGTGAGAGATACATACTCTCGGAACACGCCGCGCTGGGCTGCCTGTCGTTGATCTGCATTTGCGACGGAGCAGCGTTCCCCTTGGTATTGATGCCGCGCCGAATGTTGCACGGTGTTATCCAGTGCCATCAGGTCATCTATTGCCGCTCGCTTGCGGATTTGAGCCGCTGCGCCGGTGCGATGGGGCGCTTTCTCTTGCGAAGCGGAATCCTGGTTTGCTTTGTCGACGCCAAGGAGCCGATTCCAGGTTTGGTGGGATGGTACCGGCCCAACAAGGGGCTGAAATACTTCAAGGGTCCCAGACCACCCGCACCTGGAGATCTGACGTTCACCGAGCTTGTGATCTTCGGTCCCTGAATCTGCGCTCGCAGCCAGGCCAGCCAAGGGCAACGCGCCACGAACCGCATTGCTGATCGATCAGCGATGATTTTCATGCCGATCAGCGAGGCGGTCCGTGCCACAATCTCGCCCGGTTCCGACCACAATCGGTTAATACGGTGATAAACAATTCCTGCGCACAAAAAGGATTGGGGTAGGGCGTCGCCGGCGTTTCTGGAGTGGGTGCTTTGGCATCGCTGACGTTCATGCTGCGGTGCCTTCGTCGATGCTATAGGGGACAATCAAAATATGCAGACCACGGCGCGCCCGCGTCTTCGTCGCGCTTCCGCTTTCGCGCTGTTTGCCTTGTCGGCAGCCTTTCTTGCAGCATGTGCCGGGCCGCAGCAAAAGGCGATGGTCAACAAGAAACCTCGCTCCAAGGAATATTTTTCCGAAGCCGAATACGGCGTGAAAGCCAGCCCGCGCGTCATGTTCAAGACGTCTCGCGGACGCGACCAGCTCGGCAAGCCCTATCAGGTGCGCGGCAAATGGTATTATCCGAAGGAAGACAAACGTTACGCCAAGGTTGGCCTCGCATCCTGGTACGGTGAGGCCTTCCACGGCCGGTTGACCGCCAACGGCGAAGTCTACGACATGGCAGATCTGACCGCGGCGCATCCGACCATGCCGCTGCCGAGCTATGCGCGGGTCACCAACATGAAGACCGGCAGCTCGGTGATCGTGCGCGTCAACGACCGCGGACCCTATCATGATGGACGCATCATCGATGTGTCGAAGCGCGCTGCTGAAATGCTCGATTATGCCAACATCGGTACGGCCGAGGTGAAGGTCGAATATGTCGGCCGTGCGCCGCTTGAAGGCAATGACGGGCAGTATCTTATGGCTTCGTATCGTCCAGGCAACAGGGCGCCGGATCCGTCGGACGGCCTGCCCAGCGGTGTCATGGTCGCGATGAATGGGCCGTCGCCAAGCCTGCCGGTGAGCGCTGCTGCCGTGCCGTTCCCCGGTCAGCTGACGAATTCCGGGCAGAGATCCGATGCACGGCCTGTCATGGCAGTGCAAGCATCTGCTTTGGGAGACATTGTACTGCCCGATTTCGGCCCGATCGTGCCGGAGCGCCCGGAGATCAACCTGCCGGCGCAATCGCCGTTCACCGTGGCGTCGCTGTCTTACGCCGACGAGCGCGTGCAACGCGCCTCCAACGCGTTTGCCGAGCTGGATGGCGCCGGCATGTCGCCCGCCGAAATTCTTCAATCGTGGAAGCGGCAAGCCCCTCCAGCCGGGTCGCCCACCGCCTATGTCGCGGCGGGTTCATTCGAGAATGCCGCCGAAGCGGAGCGTGTGGCGGCCCAGCTTTCCAACTTCGGCAAGACCGAAATCCAGCGCTCGGAACTTGAAGGCAAGGACTGGTACTCGGTCAACCTCTTTGCCGACGGTCGTGGCAGCCTGGACGAGATGCTGCAGGCAGCGTGGTCGCATGGTGCGCCGGATGCGCTTGCTGTACGCAACTGAGCTCGGGGCTGCCTGGTTTTTTCGCGCGCGATTGATCCGCCAGGCAAAAGCCTGATAGCTTCTGCCAACTTGCAAAAGCGCCGGCTCACGGGTCGAACCTGATGAAATCTTTTCACCCTTTCACCGGGCTTATGGCGCTCGGCCTGCTGCTGCTCTCGCTTGCGCAGGCCTCAGCTCAGCTTTTCGAGACCAAGGCCGCGCAGGTCTTCATGATCGATGCCGAAACCGGAACCGTGCTGTTTTCCAAGGACGCCGACAGGTTGATCCCGCCGGCCTCGCTGGCCAAGCTGATGACGATGGAAGTGGTTTTCGACGCCATCAAATCAGGGCGCATGACGCTCGATGACACCTTCGTGGTGAGCGAGAACGCCTGGCGCAAAGGCGGCGCTCCTTCGGGGACATCGACCATGTTCGCCAAGCTCAAGTCGACGATCCGGCTGGAAGACCTGATCCAGGGCGTGACCGTGCAGGCGGCCAATGACGGCTGTATCGTCATCGCTGAAGGAATGGCCGGGTCCGAAGCAAACTTCGCGGCGCAGATGACCGAGCGTGCCCGCCAGATCGGCTTGCAGAAATCGACTTTCGTCAATTCCACCGGTCTGCCGGCCGATGGGCAGCAAACGAGCGTTCGCGAACTCGCGCTTCTGGCGCTGCATATCTGGCGCAACTACCCGGATCTCTACCGCTATTACGGCCAGAAGGATTTTACCTGGAACAAGATTTCCCAGAGGAACCGCAATCCGCTACTGGCCATGGACATAGGCGCCGACGGGCTCGCGGTCGGTGCCAGCGAGCAATCCGGGTTCGGCATTGTCGGCTCGGTCAGCCACAACGGCACAAGGGTGATCGCGGCGATGAGCGGCCTGGCAAACGACCGTGAGCGTGCTGAGGAAGCGCGAAAGCTGCTCGACTGGGGCGTTCGCTCGTTCGAGAAGACTGAAGTATTCGCCAAGGACGAAGTGGTTGGCGAAGCCCAGGTCTTTGGCGGCGCCAAGTCCGGTGTCACGTTAAAGGCAAAAGGACCGGTGCAGATCTTCCTGCCGATCACCAACCGCGACAAGCTCACCGCCAGGATCGTCTATGACGGACCGGTGGCAGCGCCGGTGGAGGAGGGGCAGCCGGTGGGTACGCTGCGCGTCTGGATCGGCGATACGCTGAGCCAGGAGACGCCGCTGTTTGCCGCCGAGTCGATCGGTGTCGGTTCGCTGCCGCAGCGCGCGCTCGACGCCGCCAAGGAACTGGCCGTCGGCTGGCTGCGTTAGCACCGTCGCGGTGGACCTTTTTTCCCGCCGGGACTATACGGTCCCCGAAGTATGGACAAAGGCTTTGGCGCGCGGATTTTTCATCACTTTTGAAGGCGGCGAAGGAGCAGGCAAGTCGACGCAGATCGAGCGGCTGGCAAAGAAGATGCGCGCCAAGAAATACGATGTGCTGGTGACACGTGAGCCGGGTGGCTCGCCGGGCGCGGAGGCGGTCAGGCATGTCCTGCTTTCAGGCGCAGCCGAGCCGTTCGGCCCCAAGATGGAAGCGCTGCTTTTCGCCGCTGCGCGTTCCGACCATGTCGAACAGGTCATCCGGCCGGCAGTCGAGCGCGGTTCGGTCGTACTTTGCGATCGTTTCATGGATTCCTCGCGCGTCTACCAGGGCGTCACCGGCGGCCTCGACCCGGCATTCATGGACGCATTGGAGAAGGTCGCCATCAACGGCATGGTGCCGGACATGACACTGATCTTCGACATCGACCCCGCCGAGGGCCTGAGGCGCGCTACCGCCCGGCGGGGCAGCAGTGACGGACCGGACCGCTTCGAGAAAGAAACATTGGCCATCCACCAACGCCGGCGCGAGGCGTTTCTCGCGATCGCCTCAGCTGAACCCGAACGCTGCGTTGTCGTCGATGCCTCAGCCGACCTAGATGCGGTGGAGGATGTCGTTACCGCCGCGGTCTTCGCGGCTCTCGAGAGGATGATGCCGGCACAAAGAAGGCAGGCGGCGCCAGCATGATTTTCGAACGCATCGCGCCCGAACAGCACGACACGCTGGACGGGGTGCCCGAGCCATCCGAGACGCCGCGTCTTGTCGGTCACCTGCAGGCGGCCAACATGCTCGCCACCGCTTACCGCTCGGGAAAGCTGCCGCACGCACTGATCTTTGCCGGACCGGTTGGCATCGGCAAGGCGACGCTGGCCTTTCACCTGGCGCATCATCTGTTGAAGCACCCGGTCTTCGAGCAGGCGCCGGAAAGCCTTGCCGTTCCAGATCCGGCTTCGTCGCTGTTTCGACAGATCGCCACCGGCGCGCATCCTTCGGTGCTGCATCTTACACGCCCGGCGAACGACAAGACCAAGAGCTTCAAGACAGTGGTCACGGTCGACGAAATCCGCAAGGTCAGCCGTTTTCTGTCGCTGACCTCGCACGACGGCAGCTACCGGGTGGTTATCGTCGATCCCGCCGACGACATGAACACCAATGCTGCCAATGCCTTGCTGAAGAATCTTGAAGAGCCACCCGCGCGCACCTTGTTCATCCTCATCGTCCATGCGCCGGGCAGTCTGCTGCCGACGATCCGGTCGCGCTGCCAGATGGTGCGATTAGCCCCGCTCGATGCCAAGAGCTTGATGGCGGTTCTGGAGGGCATCGAGCCGCCGCCACCCGAGGATCCTGCGGCGCGCGCGGCGCTGGCGGAGCGGGCAGGGGGCAGCGCGCGCAACGCGATCCTGTTGACGCAGTATGGCGGGCTTGAAATCGCCGCCACCCTCGATGCCCTGGTGATGTCCAAAAAGATAGATGTCGCAGGCGCCTACCGTCTTGCCGAGGCGGTCGCCGGCCGCGACCAGGCAATCCCGTTCGAGATATTCAATCGCCGCGCGCTCGACCTGCTGTCGGCCGGCGCCAGCCAGGCCGCGCTCGCCGGCGATCTCGCGCGGGCCAAAACGCTGTCGGATACTTGGCACGAGGCTTTGAACGCTATATCTGAAACCGAGACCTACAATCTCGACAAAAAGCAGCACGCCCTAACCATGATCGACCGCCTGAATTCTGCAATGCGAATGTGACGGCCGCTGGCGTGGCTTTTGAAGCCCCTGAGCATTGATCCCAATCAATCGCAGGAACTTCGAAGCCACCGCATTGGCCTCGGATGGCAATTGCCGTTTCGATGCGATATCTCACCGCGACATCTTTCATTCAGACATTCATGACGGCTCATCCATGTCACGCGAAAAATACTACGTCACGACGCCGATCTTCTATCCGAACGGAAAGCCGCATATCGGCCATGCCTACAATGTGATCGCCAGCGACACGCTTGCCCGCTTCCAGCGGCTCGACGGCAAGGACGTCTTCTTTGTCTCGGGGACCGACGAGCACGGCTTGAAGATGCAGCAGACGGCGGACGCCGAAGGCCTGACGCCGAAGGCGCTTGCCGATCGCAATTCGGCGATCTTCCGTTCGATGCTCGAAGCGACCGGCTGCTCGAACGACGTTTTTATCCGAACGACCGAGGACCGGCACTACAAGGCCTGCCAGGCGATCTGGACACGCATGGCTGAGAATGGCGACATTTACCTCGACCGCTACAGCGGCTGGTATTCGGTGCGGCAGGAAGCCTATTTCGACGAGGCCGAAACCAAGGTCGGCGACGACGGCGTGCGCCGCGAACCGCTCGGCTCGCCTGTCGAATGGACCGAAGAAGAAAGCTATTTCTTTCGGCTTTCCGCCTATCAGGACAGGCTGCTCGCACTGTACGAGAACAGCCCGGAATTCGTCGGGCCGGCGGAGCGGCGCAATGAAATCGTCAGCTTCGTCAAATCCGGCCTCAGGGATCTGTCCATCTCGCGCACCACGTTTAACTGGGGCGTGCCGGTCCCGGGCGACGACAAGCATGTGATGTATGTCTGGGTCGATGCACTGACCAACTACATCACCGCTGCCGGTTATCCGGATCCGGCCAGCGAGAGATGGTCTTTCTGGCCTGCAAACGTTCATGTCATCGGCAAGGATATCGTGCGCTTTCACGCGGTCTACTGGCCGGCTTTCCTGATGTCGGCTGGCATCGAATTGCCGAAGCGCGTGTTCGCGCATGGTTTTTTGTTCAACCGCGGCGAGAAAATGTCGAAGTCGGTCGGCAACGTCATCGACCCGTTCGCCATGATCGAGCACTACGGTCTCGACCAGGTGCGCTATTTCTTCCTGCGAGAAGTGCCGTTCGGTCAGGACGGTAGCTACAGCCATGATGCGATCGTCAACCGCACCAATGCCGACCTTGCCAACGATCTCGGCAATCTGGCGCAGCGCTCGCTGTCGATGATCGCCAAGAACTGCGGCGGCGTGGTGCCGAAGCGTGGCGAATTGAGCGACGCCGACAAGGCGATCCTCGATCAGGCAGATGCCGCCCTTGTCACGGCGCGCAGGACGATGGCCGACCAGGGCATCCATTTGGCGCTGGCGGCGATCTTTGGCGTGGTGGCCGAAGCCAACCGCTATTTCGCCGGGCAGGAGCCATGGGCGCTGAAGAAGACCGATCCGGCACGCATGGAAACGGTGCTGTGGACGACGGCTGAGGTGATCCGGCGTGTCGGATTGCTGTGCCAGCCCTTCATTCCAGGCTCGGCGGCAAAGCTGCTCGATCTTTTGGCAGTGCCGGCGGACAGCCGCGACTTCGCGCATGTCGCCGAAGCTCATGCGCTGGTGTCCGGTACGGCACTGCCGGCGCCGGAACCAGTATTTCCACGCTATGTCGAGCAAACGGATACAAGCGCCTGATGCTGGTCGACAGTCACTGCCATCTCGACTTTCCGGATTTCGCCGAAGAGCGGGCGACCATCGTCGCCCGCGCCCTCGCGGCCGGCGTCGGCCGTATGGTGACGATCTCGACGAGGGTGAAGCGATTTAGCCAAGTGCTTGAGATTGCAGAGACTGTCGATGAGGTCTATTGCTCGGTGGGCACCCATCCGCACAATGCGGCGGAAGAGCTTGACGTCACTGTCGATGATCTGGTGCGGCTCTCTGCTCATCGCAAAGTGGTGGCGATCGGCGAGGCCGGGCTCGACTATTTCTACGATCATGCGCCGCGCGACGCACAGGCTCAGGGCTTTCGCACCCACATCGCCGCGGCGCGCGTGACCGGTCTGCCGCTGGTCATCCATTCGCGCGACGCCGACGACGACATGGCTGACATCCTCGAAGAAGAAACAGGGAAGGGCGCCTTCCCCTTCATCCTGCACTGTTTTTCGTCTGGGCGCAGGCTAGCCGAGATCGGTGTCGCGCTCGGCGGCTACGTTTCGTTTTCCGGTATCCTGACCTTCAAGAACTCCGCCGAGCTGCGCGCCGTCGCCGCCGATGTGCCGCGCGACCGTCTGCTGGTCGAAACCGACGCGCCATACCTTGCGCCGATCCCGTTTCGCGGCAAGCGCAATGAGCCCGCCTATGTCGCGCATACAGCCAAGGTGCTGGCCGAGACGATCGGCTTCAGCGAGGCCGAGATCGCTGATATCACCACGGATAATTTCTTCCGGCTGTTCAGGAAAATGCCGCGCCCGAGCGCGCCGGGCGCCTGACGCATGAGCGACCGGTTACGTCTTACCGTCCTCGGCTGCGGCTCATCGCCGGGCACGCCACGCATCACCGGCGACTGGGGCAGTTGCGATCCCGCGAACCCCCGGAACCGGCGCACGCGCACCGCAGCGCTCGTCGAGCGGATCGCGGCGAATGGCGTCCGGACCACGGTCGTCATCGACACCGGCCCGGATTTCCGCGAGCAGATGCTGCTGGCATCGGTCAGGCGCATCGATGCGGTGGTCTATACACATCCGCATGCCGACCATATCCACGGCATCGACGATTTGCGCGGCTTCGTACTGGAGCAGCGCCACCGGATCGACATCCATGCCGATCAGGCCACCATGCTGCGCTTACGCGAGGCGTTCCGCTACTGTTTCGAAACACCGAAAGGCAGTTCGTATCCGCCGATCGTCAACGCCCATATCATCGACCACGACAGGCTGGTGGTGATCGAGGGCGAGGGCGGCGCCCTCACCCTCGAACCGCTGGTGCAGCTTCATGGCGACATCACCTCGCTGGGTTTCCGCATCGGCGGGCTGGCTTATTGCCCTGATGTCAGCGACTTTCCGGACGCGACCGCCGAGCGTTTGCGCGGGTTGGACGTGCTGGTCATCGACGCGCTGCAATACACCGTCCATCCGAGCCATCTGTCGCTTGGCCAGGCGCTTGGCTGGATCGAAAGACTGGCGCCGAAGAACGCGGTGCTGACGCATATGCATGTGCCACTCGACTACGCCACGGTAATGGCCGAGACGCCGGCCAACGTCGAGCCTGCTTATGATGGCATGACGATCGAAATCCCTTACGAATCAGCGTGAAGGATCGAGTTTTTACGGTTGGGTTTCTGAGTGGGGTCTCAATTCTCGCTCTAAAAGCGGCCCAGCGGCTCGCTGGTGCCACTTCCACGCCACATCCTTATCCGCCATTTCAGTTCCATAATCTATCTTATGCGACTGGTGCGCGCGGGAGTTCCACATCCCGCTGCCGACGGCCAGGCGCGAAGATTCGCAACCGGCATGCTAGGGTTGCGAATCATGAAGCGACTTTGGCTCTTCACAAGTTTCGTCCTCACCCTCGCCTGCGCGCTCACTGGCGCGCGAGCGCAGGACCTTGATCGTGCGCCAGGCGAGAACGACCTGGCTTTCGCCAAACGTGTTGTTGGGTTCGCCGACAATGCTGATCCGCACACCACAGCCGTGAGTTGGAGCGGCCTCCAGACACTCTTCGTCGATTACCAGACCGCTGAGGACTATCCGGAACGCCCGCTCGTCGCGCTGCAACGGCTAGCTGACAACAGATATCGCGCAATCCAGGTCACGATCGGTGAACAAGAGGGCGACACACCGGACATAGCGCTCGGCCTCGCCAACGCCGACCACGACCCGGCAAAGGAACTGATCGTGATACTTTCCTGGGCTCAGATGCACTACGATGTCGAAGGAACGCTCTACGAAGTTCGCATCTTCGACGGTCCAAAGCCAGGCCAGAAGGCGCTGACTCAATTGAAAGCGACCCGGAAGTTCGACGCCACATGCGACTGCCATTGGCGCGACGGCACAACGAAGCACTTCCGCTTCAAGACGATCGCAGCGGTCAAGACTGAACTGAAGCGCCTGGGTTATTAGCCGCCGGCGAGGGCTCGCTTCCCGGATGCTGCCCTCGCCATCTCGCCTATGCTGACCCGCAATCGTCACCAGCGCCGGCACAGGCACAGTCTGGGTCGCTCGTCAGAACTCCATATCACCGAAGTCACCGCCATTGTCGGAGCTGGCATCGCCTGCCTGATCGGCTTCGTCCGGCTGCGGCGTCGGCTGTTCAGCTGCCTTCGCTTCGCTGCCGCCAAACATGCCGGCGATCGCGTTGCCGAGCAGCACTCCGCCGGCCACGCCCATCGTGGTCTGCGCAGCGCCAGCAAGAAAACCGCCGCCTGCCCGCTGTGGCGTGTCCTGCGACCCTTCAGTTGCAACGGAGGCGGCGCGCCCTACCCGCGGAACCGAGCCTGAGCGCCTGCCGCCGCTGCGGCCGAAGAAGCTGCTGAGCGGTCCACCGCTGGCGGGCTGCTGCGCCTGCTCTTCCAGTTCTTCGATGCGTGCCTGAGCTGCGTTCAAGGCCTGCTCCTGCACCACGATCGTCTGGGCCATGTAATATGGCGCGCCAGGCTGCTGACCGATCTGATCCTGGATGAAGCGCTCTGCTTCCGCATCGCGCGGCGGCGCCTGGCGCTCGACATTTGCCAACTTCTCGAAGAGGTGTCCGATCGCCTGTTGATCGTTTCTGTCCATGATATCCGCCTCCGGTCGTGGTCCGACGCCGGCTATTCGCGCTCGCCGGTGAAGTTCAACAGCAGTTGGAAGATGTTGATGAAGTTCAGATAGAGCGAGAATGCACCGAAGACAGCGAGCTTCTGCTGTGATTCCGCACCGAAGTTTTCCGCATACTGCTCCTTGATAGTCTGGGTATCCCAGGCGGTGAGGCCGATGAAGACGGCGATGCCGATCACCGAGATCGCAAACTGGAGCGCGGTCGAGCCCAGGAAGATATTGACGATGCTGGCGATCACCACGCCGATCAGGCCCATGATCAGGAACGACGAGAACTGCGTCAGGTCGCGTTTGGTCGTGTACCCGTAAAGGCTGGTCGCGCCGAACATGGTGGCGGCGATGAAGAAGGTGCGTGCGATGCTGGTGCCGGTAAAGACCAGGAACACGGAAGCCAGCGACAGCCCCATGACCGCGCAGAATGCCCAGAACATCGCCTGGGCGCCGGCCGCCGACATCGTCTGCATCCGGAACGAGAACAAGAGCACAAAGGCCAGTGGTGCCAGCATAACCACCCATTTCAGCGGTGTGGAGAAGATCGGCACGTAAAGCGCGGGTGTGGAAGCCACCACGAACGCGATCACGCCCGTAACGACGAGGCCAAGGCCCATGTAGTTGTAGACGCGCAGCATGTGCCGGCGCAGGCCTTCGTCGTAGACGGCTCCGGCTCGGGCTCCGGCCCCGATATATCCGAGATTGTTCATTTGGTTCTCCTTCTTGAAGGTCGATCAGTAAAGCGTCTTGGCGAGCGATTCGGCCGTGAGATCTATGCCTTGGATATCTCTACGTGCGACGACCGCGTAGGCGACCTCGCCGATCTGGAAATAAGCTGAGGAAACATCGCCCGAGGGAACGACAGTCGGCTTGACGACGTCGAATGTCCCGGGCCTGGTTGCGAACAACGAGACCAGCCCCATCTCTTTCGTCTCGACAGCCATCTCGACGCTCGGGCCGAACTGCGATGGGTAGATCTGCACGTCGCGGACCGTCCAGTCCGCTGGCAGCGATGGCATAATGATCGCCGTCGCGGCGCGAATTTCGTCGGCATTGTAGCCGGGCGCTTCGGGTTGCGACGACATCGCCTCGCGCACGAGCGTCGTGCGGTGCGCCCGGACCGCGTCCTCCACATAGGCGGGCGGATGGGTCGAAGCGACGACTTCCGTCACCGATATCGGTCCGATGAGCCCGTTCGCAAGCCAGCCGGCGGCGACGAAGACAGCGACTGCCGCCGCTCGCTGCAAAGCACCAAGGACGCGGCCGCGCGCCAATCCCCGCTCCAGCCGCCGTGCAGCATCGGCCGTCGCGGGCCGCGCCATGCCTTTCGATCCGGCAAGCGCCACGCGCAATTCGTCACGCATCCGCAGGTCGGACATCACCCGCGCGGCCGCCTCCGGGCGGGCCGAAAGGAACGCCTCCACCTCGATGCGACGCGCCACGTCCAGCTGATCGTCGACATAGGCGTCAAGATCGGTGTCGGTCACGGGATCGCGCAGTTGGTTCATCATCGACCTCCGACGATCTTCAGATGGCCTTTCGCCCGTGCCGGTGCCGCGTCCTCCATCTCGCGGAGTGCCGCACGTGCCCTGCCGATGCGCGACATCAGCGTGCCAAGCGGCACGCCGCTAACCTCGGCTGCCTCGCTGTAGCTGAGCCCCTCGATGGCGACGAGATGCAGCGCGCAACGCTGCTCTTCCGGCAATGTGAAAAAAGCGTCGCGCACCTGTGCCAGACGGACCGAATGTTCCTGCGCAGCCTGGACGCTGGCCTCGGCGAGATAGCCGGCCTGTTCGATGCGCATTGCTTCGGATTTGCGGGATCGCAAGCCGTCGATGAACGCGTTGTGGACGATCGACAGCAGCCATACGCGAAGGTTTCCGCCGGAGCGGAAGCTGCCGCGTCGCTCATAGGCACGCACCAGCGCATCATGCACCAGATCCTCTGCATCGGCGCTGTCGCGTGTCAGCGAGCGTGCATAGCGGCGCAGTGAACCGAGCTGTCCCAGAATGTCGAAGCGTGGCATCGGCCGTTTCATGTCCTGTTTACGGAGCAGGTCGGAATTTTAATCCCGCTCTCCCCGAATTTTTCGGCTCGCCGCGCTCTCTCTGGGAGATATCGCGCCTACCCTCGCCCGGCAGATAGTATCGGCCCGCCCTCGAGGCAAACCGACGCCGAGTTGGCGCATATCAAACTGCTGGCAAAGCACGGCCGGTTTGCGTATCACTCCGCCGCCAACGGAAACTTATCGATGTTCGAAAATCTCCAGCCCGCGCCTGCCGACAAGATCCTGGCCTTGATCGGCCTCTATCGCGCCGACCCGCGTCCCGACAAGGTCGATCTCGGGGTCGGCGTCTATAAGGATCGCGACGGCAAGACGCCGGTGATGCGCGCGGTGCGCGAAGCCGAAAAGCGGTTGCTGCAGGGCCAGGATACCAAGACCTATCTCGGCCTTGCCGGGGATACCGCCTTCAACGCGGCGATGGCCAGATTGGTGTTCGGCCCAGCCGCCGACATGACGCGCATTCGTGCGGCACAGGCGCCCGGCGGCTCCGGCGCGCTGCGGCTGGTGGCAGAGCTACTGAAAAGGACTCGCACCGACGCGATGGTCTGGCTGTCGGATCCGACATGGCCGAACCACACGCCGGTGATGCGCGCCGCTGGCCTGCAGACACGCGAATATCCCTATTTCGACGCTGCTTCTGGTGCGGTTCGCTTCGACGACATGCTGAATGCATTGAGAACCGCCAATCCTGGCGACGTCGTATTGTTGCATGGCTGTTGCCATAACCCGACGGGCGCCAATCTAGAAATCCCGCAATGGGCTGCCATTGCCGATCTTGTCGTTGAGCGCGGCCTGCTGCCCTTTGTCGACATCGCCTATCAGGGCTTTGGCGACGGGCTTGATGCGGATGCCGCCGGCTTGCGCCTTCTGGCGGCAAAAGTTCCGGAAATGGTCGTTGCCTCGAGCTGCTCGAAGAACTTTGCCGTCTATCGCGACCGAGTCGGTGCAGCGCTGATCATGGCGAAAGACGGCGCGCAGGCGGATTTGGCGATGGGCCAGATGCTGTCGGCGGCACGTGCCATGTATTCGATGCCGCCGGACCACGGCGCGGCGGCGGTGCGCATCGTGCTCGAAGACCCCGCATTGCGTTCCGATTGGGAGGCAGAGCTTGAAGAGATGCGGCTGCGCATGCTGCGGCTGCGCGTCCAGTTCTCCGAGGCGCTGCGCCGGCAGTCCAACTCCGACCGTTTCGATTTCGTCGCCAGCCATCGCGGCATGTTTTCCCGGCTCGGCCTGTCGGAAGCGCAAGTCGAGCGGCTGCGCGCCGAGCATGGCATCTACATGGTCGGCGACAGCCGCATCAACGTTGCCGGGCTGCCCGAGGACGGCATGGATGCGCTCGCCAAGGCGATCGTCTCCGTGCTCGACTGATGCTTTTGCTAACTAGGATCTTCCGGAAACCGGCTTCCACTTTCGTATCATGGTCTGGCGGCCCATCTGTGGACAAGGCGCCCTCACCGGCTGAAGCCGTTGGCCGCACAGCCGTGTACAGGATAGCGTTTCCCAGATGAAACCCTCGAAAGACATTTCCCGGCTGATCGAGATCATGGCAGCGCTGCGGGCGCCGGAAACCGGTTGCCCGTGGGATATCGAGCAGGGCTTTTCGACAATCGCGCCATACACGATCGAGGAAGCCTACGAAGTGGCGGACGCCATTGCGCGCGGCGATCTCGACGATCTGCGGGACGAGCTTGGCGATCTCCTGCTGCAAGTGGTCTACCACGCGCAAATGGCCGAGGAGGCCGGCGAATTTTCATTCGGCGATGTGGTCCAGGCCATCACCACAAAAATGATCCGCCGCCATCCCCATGTCTTCGGCGACGACAAGGCGCGCAGCGCCGGCATGGCCAAGGGCATGTGGGAAAAGATCAAGGCAGAGGAAAAGGCGGAGAAGCGCAGTGCGCGCCTCACCCGTGGGCTCGACCCGGAAGACCATGGCAAGGGCTTTCTCGACAGCGTGCCGGTCGCGCTGCCCGCGCTGACCCGGGCGCTCAAGCTGCAGGAAAAGGCCGCCCGCGTCGGCTTCGACTGGAGCGAGGCGGCACCGATCCTCGAAAAGATAGAGGAGGAGATCGGCGAATTGCGCGAAGCGCTCGCCAAAGGCGACAGCGCGCCGATCAAGGATGAGTTCGGCGACATGCTGTTTGCGATCGTCAATCTCGGCCGGCACCTCAAAATTGATTCCGAAGCGGCACTCAGCGGCACCAACGAAAAATTCCGGTCGCGCTTCCACTATGTCGAGCGGACGCTGCAAGCGTCGGGAAACAGCCTAGAAGAGGCGACGCTGGACGAGATGGAAGCGCTCTGGCAGCAAGCAAAAAGCGCGAAGTAAAGGTCCCTACCCGCTGTTTTGACGTCGCAATCGGCTTTCGATCTCCTGCCGGGCGCTGTGCGTGGCCTTGAGCGCGATGGTCACGCTGCCATCCTCATTGTCATCACGCGAGGCGATGTCGCCGTTGCGGTAAAGCCAGTCGACGACGGCGAGTTGGTCGGGCTTGAGCGTGACGGTGAACGTCTCCAGTTCGCCCGACATCATCGTCTCGATGATCGCCTTCAGCGCATCGATGCCCTCGCCGGTCACTGCCGATATGGCGATTGGCGGTGCCTTCTTGCCGTCAGCACCATCAGCAAGCAGCCGCGCCCGGTTGCCCTCGTCGAGCCGGTCGATCTTGTTCCATACTTCGATGACGCGCTTGCTATCGCGGGCATCGACGCCGAGATCGGCAAGGATGCGCTCGACATCTTCGGCCTGCGCGGCCGTATCGGGATCGGAGATGTCGCGCAGATGAATGACGAGGTCTGCCTCGACCACTTCCTCCAGCGTCGCCCTGAAGGCCGCGACCAGATGTGTTGGCAGGTCGGAAATGAAGCCTACCGTGTCGGAAAGGATGATCGGCGTACCGTGCGGCAGGCGCACGCGGCGCAGCGTCTGGTCGAGCGTGGCAAACAGCATGTCTTCGGCCAGCACCCCTGCTCCGGTCAGCCGGTTGAACAGCGTCGACTTGCCGGCATTGGTGTAGCCGACGATCGCCACCACCGGAAATGGCACCTTCTTGCGCTTGGCACGGTGCAGGTCGCGGGTGCGGCGCACGGTTTCGAGCTCGTGCTTCAGCTTGGTGATCTTGTCCTGCAGCACACGCCGATCCGACTCGATCTGGGTCTCGCCAGGACCGCCGAGAAAGCCGGCGCCGCCGCGCTGGCGCTCGAGGTGGGTCCAGCTTCGGACAAGGCGGCCCTTCTGGTAGTTGAGATGGGCAAGGTCGACCTGCAGCGTGCCTTCTTTGGTGCGGGCGCGCTCGCCGAAAATCTCCAGGATCAGCCCGGTGCGGTCGAGCACCTTGGCGTTCAACTCTTTTTCGAGGTTGCGCTGCTGTACCGGGGTCAGCGGATGATCGACAATGACCACTTCCGCGTGGCCCTCTTTGACGATCTCGGCGAACTCCGCGACCTTGCCGCTGCCGAGCAGGGTCGCCGGACGTGGATCATTGACGGTCACCACCGCCGTGTGGACCAAGTCAAGGTCGATGGCGCTGGCGAGGCCGACCGCCTCGTCGCGACGGGCCTCGGCGGAACGGGTCAGGCGCGGACGATTGGTATCGTCGTCGCCACGCGGCTGCCGGGTAAGCACCGGCACGATGACCACCGCCCGGGTCCGGCCGTTGGCCTCTGTCCCGGTCTGATGTGCTGGTTTTCCGCGAACGCTGCGGTCCGCGTCTTTCTCACGTGCCAATCAGGCGCCCTGGCTTTCCTCACCATCGAACATCTGAACCGGCTGGCTCGGCATGATCGTGGAAATAGCGTGCTTGTAGACAAGCTGGGAATGGCCGTCGCGACGCAGCAGAACGCAGAAATTATCGAACGAAGTGACCACGCCGGTCAGCTTCACGCCGTTGATGAGAAAGATGGTGAGTGGGTTTTTGCTCTTGCGAACTGAATTCAGGAACAGGTCCTGAAGATTTTGCGATCGTTCCGCCATTGTTCTTGTCTTTCGCCGATCCCCTTCGGTTTGCAGGCCAATGCGCCAAATTAGCCGGCACATGTCAAGCACGCAAACACCATCTTGCCGTCAGTAACGACAAGCAGAACGAGATATATTGATGTTCATTCCATCTGTGCGGTTATCAGGCTGGACTTTTTTCCGCAACGTCAAAAAAGGCCTGCCGTAATGAAACTGTTATCGAGCCCGGGTGGCCGTTGGCGACGGGAGCGCCATCGATCGCCACCACCGGCATGGCAATCGTGGTTGCAGAGCTGATGAAAACCTCGCGCGCGGCCTTGGCTTCGGCAACCGAAAAGCCGCGCTCCTCAATCTTCAGGCCAAGCTTGGCGGCGACATCGAACAGTGTCGTGCGGGTGATGCCGCGCAGGATGCCGTGCTCGGCGGGCCGTGTCACCAGCACGCCGTCCCTGGTGATGATCCACGCGTTCGACGATCCACCTTCCTTGACGGTACCGTCAACATCAACGAACCAGGCCTCCTGAGCGCCGGCTTCCTTGGCTTTCTGCTTGGCCAGCACGTTCGGCAGCAGGCCGACCGACTTGATATCGACCCGATCCCATCGGTTCTCCGGCACCGTGATGACCCGGATCCCGCTCTCGGCCCGCTTCGCGGCAACTGCAGGATCGGCTTTTTTGGCGATCACCACCAGTGACGGCTTCGTGCCCGCCGGCGGGAAGAAAAACTCGCGGCTGGCGACGCCGCGTGTCACCTGGACGTAGATCAGACCGTCGACGACATGGTTGCGGCGCACCACCTCGCGCATGACGAGCGGTAGCACGCCGCGCGTGATCGGCCAATCGATCGAGAGTTCGGTAAGTGAGCGATTCAATCGAGCGAGATGGCGCGGCATGTCGACGATGAAGCCTCGTGCCACCTCGCAGACCTCGTAGACGCCATCGGCGAATTGATAGCCACGGTCTTCGATATGCACCGAAGCTTCGGCGTGAGCGACATAGCGCCCGTTAACATAGGCAATGCGCGGCATGGCAAATCCCTGGAAGAAGTCCCAGCTTTCTTATGCGATTCCAAGGACCGCAGTAACCGATAATTGCGTGGGCCACGACTGGTTTGGCTGTCAGACGCCCAGCGACTTCAGCTTGCGGTGCAATGCAGAGCGTTCCATGCCGATAAACTCTGCCGTCTTCGAGATGTTGCCGCCAAAACGGTTGATCTGGGCGATCAGATAATCCTTTTCGAATTGTTCGCGTGCTTCACGCAGCGGCAGCGCCATTATGTGCTGATCGGACTTGTTTGGAGTGCGCGGCATGACGTCGCCGATCTCGGCAGGCAAGAGGTCGGCGGTGATCGGCGCATCGACATCATCGCCACGCGCCAGGATCATCAGACGCTCGACATTGTTTCGCAACTGCCGAACGTTGCCCGGCCAGTTGTGCGCCTGCAGCACCGCCAGCGCGTCGTCGCCGATGCGACGCGGCTTGATGCCGGCCTGGCGAGCGATCTGCTTCATGAAATTGTCGACCAGATAAGGAATGTCCTCGCGACGCTCGGCCAGTCCCGGCACCATGACCGGAACCACGGCCAGGCGATGATAAAGGTCCTCACGGAAACGGCCGTCGGCGATCATGGCTTCGAGGTTCTGCGAGGTCGACGAGATGATGCGCACGTCGACCTTGACCCGCTTGGTGCCCCCTACCCGCTCGAACTGCTGTTCGACCAGCACGCGCAGGATCTTGTTTTGCGTCTCGCGCGGCATATCGGCCACTTCATCGATGTAGAGAATGCCGCGATGGGCTTCCTCCAGCGCGCCGACCTTGCGTTCGACGCCGTTCGATTCGGTGCCGAACAGCTCGATCTCCATACGCTCAGGCGTGATGTTGGCGGCGCTCAGCGTCACAAAAGGTGCACTCTTGCGCGCCGACAATGCGTGGATGGCGCGCGCCGCCAGTTCCTTGCCCGAGCCGGAGGGGCCGATAATCATGACGCGGCTGTTGGTCGGCGCGACGCGCTCGATGGTCTGGCGCAATTGGCTCATTGCCGACGACATGCCGATGAGGTCGAAAGTCTCGCCGCTGCGCAATTTGAGATCCGAAACCTCGCGTCTCAATTTGGACGTTTCAAGCGCCCGTTCGGCAATAAGGATCAGCCTGTCGGCCTTGAACGGCTTTTCAATAAAATCATAGGCGCCGCGGCGGATGGCCGAGACCGCCGTTTCGATATTGCCGTGGCCCGAGATCATCACCACCGGCAGGTTCGGGTGCATCGTCTTGATCTCGTCCAGCAAAGCGAGGCCATCGAGCCGCGAACCCTGCAGCCAGATGTCGAGGAAGATCAGCCGGGGTGCTCGGTCGGCGACCGCCGCCAGCGCGCTGTCGGCGTCAAACGCCGTGCGTGTTTCGTGACCTTCGTCGCTCAGGATACCGGCGACGAGTTCGCGGATGTCTTCCTCGTCATCGACGATGAGAATATCAGACGCCATTACCGACCTTTTCAGTTTCTTTTTCGTGTTCCGTCTTGCCCTCGCCGCGTATCGGAACTGTGGCGGCAACCGGCAGGATGATGCTGATCATTGCACCCCGCCCATCGTGGAAGTCCGCTGGTGCATCGTGCAATTCGAGTCGCCCGCCATGGTCCTCCACGATCTTCTTGACGATAGCGAGGCCAAGCCCGGTGCCTTTCTCGCGTGTCGTCATGTAAGGCTCGAGCAAGCGCTGCCGGTTTTCGCGCGGCAAGCCCCTGCCGTTGTCGATGACGTCGATTCGAATCGCGCCATTCTGACGTCCGGCTTGAATCCGGATTATGCCGTGCGGACGATCCTCTGCATCAAGTCCGTCGATGGCTTCGGCGGCATTCTTGATGACGTTGCCGAACGCCTGCGCCATCAGGCGGCTGTCGAACGTGCCTTTGAGCGGCTCATTGCCGAAGACGCGCTCGAAGGTGATGTCGGCGCGGCTTACTTCGACCAGGAACGAGGCCTCGCGCAACGAATCGCGCAGATCGATTGCCTTCATTTCCGGTTTCGGCATGCGGGCGAACGCCGAGAACTCGTCGACCATGCGGCCGATGTCCTCCACTTGCCGGATGATGGTGTCGGTGCATTGATCGAAAACCTCACGGTCCTCGGTGATGACCTTGCCGTAACGGCGCTTGATGCGCTCGGCCGAAAGCTGGATCGGCGTCAGCGGGTTCTTGATCTCGTGGGCGATGCGCCGCGCCACGTCGGCCCATGCAGAGGAACGCTGTGCCTGGACCAGATCGGTAATGTCGTCGACTGTCACGACGTAGGACTTATCCTCCGAACCGTCGTCGCCGGCTTCAATCGTGATCTGCACGTTGAAGGTCCGTTCGGTGCCGGCACGATAGAAGGTGACCTGTTCGCGATAGACCGGCTTGCCCGATTTGCGGCCGATCTCGAAGACGCGGCCGACATGCGGCAGCACCGCGGAAAGGTTCTGCCCAAGCGCTGCCGGAGCGGATATGGCCAGCATGGTTTCGGCCGAACGGTTGACGATGGTGACGATGCCATATGGATCGACGCCGATGACCCCGGCGGTGACGCCGGCAAGCACCGCCTCCGAAAAGCGCCGCCGCTCGTCGATCAAATCCTTGGCCGACAGGATCTCGTTGCGCTGCGATTTCAGCTCCATCAGCATCTTGTTGAAGGTGTCGCCGAGCGAGGCGACGTCACCGTCGGAGGGGCGGACAGGCACGGCTACGTCGAGATTGCCGGTAGCGACCTCGTCGGCCGCGCCGATGAGCTGACGAATCGGCCGCACCAGGCGGTCGGCCACCGCAATGCCGGTCCAGATGGCGGACAGGATGATGATCAGCGTCAGCGACAGATAGGGAAGCGCGAAAGCCACTTGCGAGGTGCGGCGATTGTCTTCGAGACCGCGATATTCGGCGGTGTTGGATTTGACGATCTGCCGCGCCTTGATCACCTCGGGATCGACGAGGCGGATGGTGTAAAGATAGAGGCCGTCGATCTCGCGCAGCTTGACGATGGCACCCATGATGTTGCGGGTGCGCGGTTCTATCAGCACCGGCTTGCCGTCTGCAGCGCTTGCCACGGCGCCCTCAGGCGGCTCTGGCATGGCAAAGTCCGCGTCGGTCTTGGCGCTCATGACGAAGGAACCATCGGGCTTGATGAGTGCCGCGTGCGCCAGCGAGCGACCCACCGCCTCCTTGTTCATGAGGTCGAGGAAACCGGTACGATCGAGGCCGTAAAGCGTGCGCGAAGCGTCGAGGTCGTAAGCCATCGACAACGTCGTGCCCTGAAGATTTCGCGCGTTTTCCTGCACATAGGCGTCAGCGATCGACAACGACGAATTGACGATCGTCTTGGTGCGGATCTCGAACCAGCGGTCGAGGCCGATGTCGAGCGTGATCGACGCGATGATCGCCACCATGATGGCGGGGATGGCGGCGACCAGCGCAAACATCGCCACTATGCGCACATGCAGCCGCGACGCAGCCTTGCCATGCCGTCGTGCCATCAGGATGCGATGCACCTCGCGGCCGACCAGCAAAATCAGAAACAGGACGAACGCCGCATTAAGCGCAATCAGCGCCAGCGTCGTCCTCGCGTCGGGCGTGATCGGCGTCGCACCGACCAGAATGGCGAAGGAGATCGCCGCCGTCACCAGCGCACCGGCAATGGCGATCACGCCCGGCAGCGCAAGCAGCCGGCGACCGTCTCGCGCGCCCGTATTGCTGAAAAGCGATTTGCTCAGTGTCGGTGCGTGCAGGGCCATGTCGCTGTCTAGAGCCAGTGATTACGTCGGATGTATGCAACGCATTGTGGCGATTATGCAACAAGTGTGGCCTAGACGGAAATCTTTCGGCAATCGATCCCCTGGAAAGCGCTCGTAAAGGGATTCGTCTAGACCTGCCTGGACGATTTGTAGACGTTGACGCCGAGTTCGCGAATCTTCTTGCGCAGCGTGTTGCGGTTGAGCCCCAGCAATTCGGCAGCCTTGATCTGGTTACCGCGCGTTGCGGTCATCGAGGCGAGGACCAGCGGATATTCGACCTCAGAGAGGATTCGCTGATAGAGCCCGGCCGGGGGCAGGTCGCCGGCAAACGAGGCAAAATAGCGTTGCAGGAAATGCTCCACCGCCTGGCCGATGGAAAGGTCATCGGGAATGAGGTTGCCGCCACCTGGAACGACAGGCCTTTCGCCGGTCTTCAACTCCGCCTCGATGATCTCGGCGGAAATCTCGTCCTGCGAATACAGTGCGGCCAGCCTGCGAATGAGGTTTTCGAGTTCGCGCACATTACCGGGCCATGGGTAGCGCTTCATCAGCTCGATGCCGCCGGTGGAAATGCGCTTGGTCTGCAAGCCTTCACTGACGCCGAGCTTGAAGAAGTGGCGGACGAGGTCCGGAATGTCCTCCGACCGCTCGCGCAGCGCCGGCAGCCTGAGCGGCACAACATTCAAGCGGTAGAACAGGTCCTCGCGGAAAAGCCCCTGATTAATCAGTGTGCGCAGGTCCTTGTTGGTGGCAGCGACGATGCGCACGTCGGTCTTGATCGGCGTGCGGCCGCCGACCGTGGTGTATTCGCCCTGCTGCAACACACGCAGCAGCCGCGTCTGCGCTTCCATCGGCATATCACCGATCTCGTCGAGGAAGAGCGTGCCGCCTTCGGCCTGCTCGAAACGGCCGGTGGAGCGGTTCTGCGCGCCGGTAAAGGCGCCCTTCTCGTGCCCGAACAACTCCGATTCGATCAGGTCGCGCGGGATCGCCGCCATGTTGATAGCGACGAACGGACCGCCTCGGCGGCGGCCGTATTCATGCAGCGCGCGCGCCACCAGTTCCTTGCCGGTACCCGACTCGCCGCTGATCATGACCGTCAGGTCGGTCTGCATCATGCGCGCCAGCATGCGGTAGATGTCCTGCATGGCCGCCGAGCGGCCGACCAGCGGCATCGTTTCCGGCGGCTCGTCGGCCCGCGTATCGATCTTCGGCCGCCGCGGCTCGGAAAGAGCGCGGTTGACGATGTTAAGCAGCTCCGTCAGGTCGAACGGTTTCGGCAGATACTCGTAGGCCCCGGTTTCGGAGGCACGAATTGCTGTCATGAACGTGTTCTGCGCACTCATGACGATGACCGGCAGTTCCGGTCGCGCCTTCTTGATGCGCGGCAGCATGTCGAAGGCGTTCTCGTCAGGCATGACAACATCGGTGATAACCAGATCGCCCTCGCCCGCCGCAACCCAGCGCCACAGCGTCGAAGCGTTGGACGTGACGCGCACGTCATGGCCGACGCGCGAAAGCGCCTGGTTGAGGACAGTGCGGATGGCCGCATCGTCGTCGGCGACGAGAATATTGCCGCGAACGGTCATTTGCGGTCTCCTTCACCGTCGTCGTCGGTGCCAAACTGGGTTTCTTTCCACGCCGGCATCAGGATGCGGAAAGTGGTGCCGCGCGGGGTCGATTCGCATTCAATGATGCCGCCATGCTCGCCGACGATCTTTGCGACCAGCGCCAGACCGAGACCGGAGCCGTTCGGCTTGGTAGTGATGAAAGGATCGAATAGGATCGGCAGGATGTCTTCGGAAACACCCGAACCGTTGTCACGCACGCAGAATTCCAATGGCAGCGATACGCGGTCCTGGGTCCCGGGTACGGAAACACGGATGCCCGGACGGAAGGCGGTCGATAGCATGATCTCGCCCTGCGGATCACTGCCGATCGCCTCGGCGGCATTTTTTACCAGATTGAGAAACACCTGGATGAGCTGGTCGCGATTGGCAAAAACCGGAGGCAATGATGGATCATAGTCCTCCAATATCTTGATTCGCTTGGCAAAACCGTTCTTGGCGATTGCCTTGACATGGTCGAGCACGACATGGATGTTGACGGGGTAGCGGTCGATCGGCCGCTCGTCGGAAAACACCTCCATGCGGTCGACCAGCGAGACAATGCGGTCGGTTTCGTCGGTGATCAGCCTGGTCAGTGCGCGATCCTCGTCGGACGCCGACAGCTCTAGCAACTGCGCAGCACCACGAATGCCGGACAGCGGGTTCTTGATCTCATGGGCAAGCATCGCGGCGAGGCCGGTGACCGAGCGTGCCGCACCGCGATGCGTCATCTGCCGGTCGATCTTGTCGGCCATTGAGCGTTCCTGGAACATCACCACGACCGAGCCTGGAAATTCCGTCACTGGTGCGACGTAGAGGTCGACCACCTTCTCGATGCCGAGACGTGGCGACGACACGTCGACCCGGTATTCGTTGACCGGTGCCCGGCGCTCGCGCACCTGGTCGACAAGCGTCAGCAGCGGGCTGCCGAAAGGAATGAGCTTGTGCAGCGTGTTGCGGGCGAGCATCGTGGCGCTCGACCGGAAAAAATCCTCGGCATCGGCATTGGCGAAGGTGATGAAACCTTGCGGATCGACCATGATTACCGGCCGGCGAATGGTGTTGAGCACAATATGCGCGGCGTCCGCCATATCCGTGCTCTGTGTGACGGTGGCGTTCATGCCGCACTCCGCAGGTTCGCCGCTTCGGGAGCGGTTGAAAACATGTCGCGCAGCAACGCAATGACACGCCCAGGCTCGAAAGACGTGAGTATGGTCTTGCGCCGGTCGTCGCTTGTGCCGCCGGCGTGGCGGTCGAGATACCAGCCGAGATGCTTGCGCGCCTGGCGCACTCCGCTTTCCACGCCATAGAGCGCCAGCATGTCTTCGTAATGGGCAATGACGTAGTCGGCCAGCGCTTGCGGGCTTTCCGGCATGCTGGATACCGGCTCGGCCAGCGCGGCCGCTACAATGCTGCCGGCCGTCCACGGCGCGCCATAGTGCGCGCGGCCGACCATCACCGCGTCGGCGCCAGACTGCTCGAGGATCGACGCGGCCTCTGCCGGCGAGCCGACATCGCCATTGGCAACGACCGGGATAGAGACCGCCTGCTTGACGCGTGCGATGGCACGCCAGTCGGCCTTGCCCTGGTAGAACTGACAACGTGTCCGGCCGTGTACCGTCACCATCATCACCCCGGCCTGCTCGGCGCGTCGCGCCAGCATCGGCGCGTTGAGCGCACCTTCGTCCCAGCCGAGCCGCATCTTGACCGTGACCGGCACGTTGACCGCGCCGACCACCGCTTCGATCAGCGACAGCGCGTGGTCGAGGTCTCGCATCAGTGCCGAACCGGCATAGCCGCCAGTCACCTTCTTGGCCGGACAGCCCATGTTGATGTCGATGATGTCGGCGCCCTCGCCGGCCGCGATTCGCGCGCCCTCGGCCATGTGCACCGCCTCGCGGCCGGCAAGCTGGACCATGTGAACAGGCAGCCCGGAATGACGGATGCGCAGGCCCGAACCAGCCCTGCCCTTTGCAAGCTCACCGCTCGCCACCATTTCCGATACAACCAGCCCGGCGCCATGGGCATGGGCGCGCTGCCGGAACGGTTCGTCGGTAATGCCCGACATCGGCGCGAGAAACACGCGATTGCGGATTCTCACGCCACCCACATCTAGCGGCGAAGCCAATTTGGTCACATCAGGCATGCACAAAAACCAAGCACCTTCGGTTGCTGCACATTCTCTAGCCAGAACGACGGCAATGTGCAACGCGCAATGTCGTGACATTAAGGCGCATTTGGGAAAAAAAACGGATCGCCGCACCGCATCAATCCTGGGTCTTTCAAAAGCGATACCACTTTTCGGGATCATGGGTTAAGCGTCTCGGCATGAGAGATGTGAGCGAAAAGCAAGCTGCGGACGACAAGGTCGCCGTGGTCATCGTTGCTGCCGGCCGCGGCGCGCGCGCCGGACAGGCCAATGGGCCAAAGCAGTACCAGCAAATTGGCGGCGGCGCCGTTATTGCACGCACGCTCGGCGCCTTTCTGACGCATCCGAAGATTGGACCTGTCGTCGTTGCTATCCATGCCGACGACGGCGCGCTTTTCCGCCGTGCGGCCGGTGCGAACGCCGACCGTGTCGTCGCTGTGACCGGCGGTACGTCACGGCAGGAGTCCGTCCGCCTTGGACTGCTGGCGTTGAGAAGCAATGCGCCGGGCCGGGTCCTGATCCATGATGCGGCCCGGCCGTTTGTCGATGCGGAACTGATAGACCGCACGATCGCCGCTATTGGCGAGCGCCAGGGGGCACTGCCTGCTTTGCCGGTTGCCGACACGCTCAAGCGCGAAACGGCAGAAGGCATGATCGGCGAAACCGTGTCCAGGGCCGGGCTTTATGCCGCACAGACACCGCAAGGCTTTCCGTTCTGGCCGATTCTGGCTGCGCACGAAAAGGCTCATCATCTGGGCAAAGCGGATTTCACCGACGATGCGGCAATCGCCGAATGGGCGCATATTCCGGTGAAGATCGTTCCTGGCTCGCCGGAGAACGTCAAACTGACCTGGGCACGGGATATTGCAATGGCGGATCAGCGGCTTTCTAGCGCCCCACGTTTTCCCGACATCCGAACCGGCAATGGCTATGACGTCCATGCGTTCGAGCCCGGCGACCATGTCACCCTGTGCGGCGTCGCCATTCCACACGACAGGAAATTGTCCGGCCATTCGGATGCCGATGTCGGTCTCCACGCCTTGACCGACGCCCTGCTCGCCACCTGCGGCGCCGGTGACATCGGAACGCATTTCCCGCCCTCCGACCCGCAGTGGAAAGGGGCCGCTTCGCGCATCTTCGTCGAACACGCGGCCAAGCTGGTGCGCGCGCGCGGCGGGCGCATCGCCAACGCCGATATCACCCTGATCTGCGAGGCGCCGCGCGTCGGCCCGCATCGCGAGGCCATGACCGAAACGCTTTCCGCAATCCTGCGAATTTCGCTCGATCGCATTTCGATCAAGGCGACAACCAATGAGAAGCTCGGCTTCGTCGGCCGTGAGGAAGGCATAGCGGCCATCGCGACCGCCAGCGTCGTGTTTCCAGGGGATGTCCCCGAGTGAGCAATAGCGATCTCGCAGATGCCCTACTTCAGGCCTGCCAGCAGCGCGGCATCACGCTGGCGACGGCCGAGAGCTGCACCGGGGGCATGATCATCGCCGCCCTGACCGACATCGCCGGCTCTTCCGCGGTGGTCGATCGCGGCTTCATCACCTATTCCAACCAGGCCAAGACCGAGATGCTCGGCGTCTCGGCCGCTACGCTCGAGGCGCACGGCGCGGTCTCGCGCGAGACCGCAGTGGAGATGGCGGCCGGAGCCTTGGCCCATTCGCCGGCCGGGCTTGCACTGGCGGTAACTGGCATCGCCGGTCCGGCCGGCGGCTCGGCGGAAAAACCTGTCGGCCTGGTCTGGTTCGGCGTCGCCGTGGCTGGCCGGCCGGTAGTCAGCGAATGCCAGCTGTTCGCCGACAAGGGCCGTGATTTCATCCGCCGGGAGACGGTCCGGCATGCGCTTGAGCTGGGTCTGCGCGCGCTCGCTGCGGATCAGGCTGCCGATGGCGCGCCGTAGATGATTTCGGCCCTTTTCTCGAACGCCTCGGAGAACATGCGGAAGGCGCGGTCGAACATGGTTCCCATCAACGCCCCCAAAATGCGGCTCTTGAACTCGTAGTCGATAAAGAAGCAGACGTTGCAACCGCTGCCGTCCGCCGGGTCGAAGCGCCAGACATTGCTCAGATATTTGAAAGGGCCGTCAATGTATTTGACATCGATGGCGTTCTCGTCCGGCTTCAGCAGCACCTGCGTGGTAAAGGTCTCGCGGATCGCCTTGTAGCCGATGCTCATGTCGGCGATGAGCAAGGTGCGTCCGTCGCGTTCCTTGCGTGAGCGAACCGTCAGTGCCTCGCAAAGCGGAAGGAATTGCGGATAGGATTCGACATCGGCGACCAGAGCGAACATCTGCTCCGGCGTATGCGCGACGCGGCGATGGGCTTCGAATTGTGGCATGAAACCAGTTTGTTAGGCGGACTTCCTGAGAAACGCTTCACGCGCCGCGCGTAGTCTGGCGAAATCGTCGCCGGCATGGTGCGACGAGCGTGTCAGCGGGCTTGACGCCACCAGCAGGAAGCCCTTGGTCTTGCCGATCGTCTCGAAGGACTTGAATTCCTCAGGCGTGACGAAGCGGATCACCGGATGGTGTTTCTTCGACGGCTGCAGATATTGGCCGATGGTCATGAAATCGACATTGGCCGAACGCAGATCGTCCATTAGTTGCAGGATTTCGTTCCGCTCCTCGCCAAGGCCAACCATGATGCCGGACTTGGTGAAGATCGAGGGGTCAAGCTCCTTGACCCGCTGCAAGAGCCTGATCGAGTGGAAATAGCGCGCGCCCGGCCGAACCGTCAGATAGTTAGACGGCACGGTCTCGAGATTATGGTTGAAAACATCCGGCTTGGCCGCCACGACGATCTCCAGCGCACCGTCCTTGCGCAGGAAATCGGGCGTCAGGATTTCGATCGTCGTCAACGGGGTTGCTGCCCTGATCGCACGGATGACATCGGCAAAATGCTGGGCCCCGCCATCCGCGAGATCGTCGCGATCGACGGAGGTGATGACGACATGGCTCAAGCCCATCTGCTTGACCGCATGCGCGACACGCGCCGGCTCGTCGGGATCGAGTGCGGTCGGGATGCCGGTGGCGACATTGCAAAAGGCGCAGGCCCGCGTGCAGATCTCGCCCATGATCATGAAGGTGGCGTGCTTCTTCTCCCAGCACTCGCCGATATTGGGGCAGCCCGCCTCTTCGCAAACCGTCACCAGCTTGTGAGACTTCACGATTTCGCGCGTCTCGGCATAGCCTTTCGATATCGGCGCCTTGACGCGGATCCAGTCAGGCTTGCGCAGTACGTCCTGATCCGGCTTGTGCGCCTTTTCGGGATGCCGCAGGCGCGGCGCATTGGCAATCGTGTCAAGGACGGTGACCATGTGAAACCCGGCTCATTGGCAAGCGCTTGTCCAGCGCTCGCTCTACCCACGTCATCTAGGACTTTTCGGCGAAAAGAAAAAGGCCGCGATCACGCATGCCGCGGTGGCCTTTTTCGCATAGCAAGTGCCGACAGAGGTTAGCGGCGCACCAGTCGTCCGACCGCAATCAGAATGCAGGCGCCGATGAAGCCGGTGATCAGATAGGCGATCCAGCCGACGCCGAAGATGCCGATGTTCAGGGCCTGCAAGATGGCGTTCAACACGATTGCGCCGACAATGCCGAGAACGATGTTCATGAGGATGCCGGTATTGCTCTTCATGACCATCTCGGCGAGCCATCCCGCCAGGCCACCGATGATGATTGCTGCTACCCAGCCCACGCCGTTCATTTCCATATGCCCTCTCCTTGTATGATGGATGATGCCTGCGAAACGAATTGCTCTGCCGTCGAGTTCCGTTGTGTCTTCCCTGTGAGACTCGCCCAACTAATTTATCATGCATTCAGTGCGCGACCATAGGCGTCGAGTACACTCTCCTTCATCATCTCTGACAGGGTCGGGTGCGGGAAGATCGTGTGCATCAGCTCTTCCTCGGTGGTCTCCAGATTCATCGCCACGACGAAGCCCTGGATCAGTTCGGTTACTTCTGCGCCGACCATGTGGGCACCCAGCAACTGGCCGGTCTTCTTGTCGAAAATGGTCTTGACGAAGCCTTGGTCCTCGCCGAGCGCAATCGCTTTGCCGTTTGCCGCGAACTGAAAGCGGCCGACACGGATGTCCTTTCCGTCGGCTTTCGCTTTGGCTTCTGTCAGTCCGACCGAGGCGACTTGCGGATTGCAATAGGTGCAGCCTGGGATCTTCAGCTTGTCGGTGGCATGCACGCCGGGGAAATTGGCGATCTTTTCCACACAGACCACGCCCTCATGCTCGGCCTTGTGGGCGAGCATCGGCGGTCCGGCAACGTCGCCAATGGCGTAGACGCCCGGCACGTTGGTCTTGCCGTAGCCGTCGACGACGACGCAACCGCGGTCGGTCTTCACGCCGAGCGTCTCGAGGCCGAGGTTTTCGATGTTACCCTGTACGCCGACGGCCGAGATCATACGATCGGCGGTGATCTTCTCGACCTTGCCGTCCTTCATCTCGACATGCGCGGTGACCGAACTGGCGCCCTTCTCGACCTTGGTTACCTTGGCTTCGAGGATGATCTTCATGCCCTGCTTCTCGAACTGCTTTTGCGCAAACTTCGACACTTCGGCGTCCTCGACCGGCATCACGGCTGGCAGCAGTTCGACCACCGTCACCTCGGCGCCCATGGTGCGGTAGAACGAGGCGAACTCGATGCCGATGGCGCCCGAGCCCATCACCAGCAGCGATTTTGGCATCTCTTTCGGCACCATCGCCTCGAAATAGGTCCAGATCAACTTGCCATCAGGCTCGATGCCGGGCAGCGCGCGCGGCCTGGCGCCGGTCGCCAGAATGATGTGCTTGGCGCTATAGGTGCCCTCACCCTTGACGCGCTTGGGCGCCGGCGGCTGCGGCTCCATCGGCTTCTTCGACGATTTTGACACGACGATCTCGCCAGGTTTGGTCAGTTTGGCTTCGCCCCAGATGACGTCGACCTTGTTCTTCTTCATCAAGAAGCCGACGCCGCCGTTGAGTCGCAGCGAGACCTTTCGTGATCGATCGACGACGGCGGCTGTGTCGACGCTGACCTTGCCATCGTTCTTCAGGCCGTAGTCCTTCAGATGATCCGAATAGTGCATGATCTCGGCGGAGCGCAGTAGCGCTTTGGTCGGAATGCAGCCCCAGTTGAGGCAGATGCCACCCAAGTGCTCGCGCTCGACGATCGCCGTCTTGAAGCCAAGCTGCGCCGAACGCACTGCAGTGACATAGCCGCCGGGGCCGGAGCCGATGATGATGACGTCGTAGTTCTCAGCCACGGCTTTCTCCTTCACAATTCCAACATGAGGCGCACGAGCGGCGCCAGCGCTTGCCCGACGTTCCGCGTGTTTTCGGCATCGAGATGGACGCCGTCGAGCGGCGTGGTTTTGGCCACCGTGCCGGCATCGAAGAAGCCACAGCCGGCCTCGTCGGCAAGGGCGGAATATTGCGGCGCCAGCCGCTTTGACGCGTCATCGCCGCCAGCGAACATTTCCTTGAACTCGGCGTTTTCCGTGCGGCTGACTACGGGCGGCGCGACGATCAGGATCTGCGGCGCCGGCCAATTGAACGGGTAATCGTGACAGCGCACGATATCGATCAGGCGTTGCATGCCTTGCTTGGCCGCGACCGGATTACCATGAATCCACGGCTTCATATCGTTGGCGCCGAGCATAATAATGATCAAGTCGATCGGTGCGTGCGTCGTCAGGATTGTTGGCAACAGCCTTGCGCCATTGCGGTCCGCCCCGGCCAAGTGATCGTCGAAGGCTGTGGTTCGGCCATTCAGGCCTTCGGCAACGACCTCGACGCCGCTGCCCAATGCCGCCTGCAGCACGCTCGGCCAGCGATCTTCCAGCGGGTGCCGGCCGAGGCTTGCCGCGTCATAGCCCCAGGTCAGCGAATCGCCATAGCAGAGGACCGTTTTCATGCGTTTTCCCCCTCCAACAAAGACCTATCCGCAATCGCTACCGCCCGAACAGCCAATGTACGATAATCGTTTACGAGCCGGATTGGATGGAGGCGAAAAGGCTGGTGTAGAATTTCCGCACCGCCCTGTTCCCCGCTTAGACCAGCATGCCCATCGGATTTTCGATCATGCGCTTGAAGGCGACGAGCAGCTCGGCGCCGAGCGCACCGTCGACTGCGCGGTGATCGGTCGACAGCGTCACCGACATGATTGTTGCGATCTTGATCTCGCCGTTCTTCACCACCGCGCGTTGCTCGCCGGCGCCGACCGCCAGGATCGTCGCGTGCGGCGGGTTGATGACGGCAGAAAAATCCTTGACGCCGAACATGCCGAGATTGGACACCGCCGTGGTGCCGCCCTGATATTCTTCCGGCTTCAGCTTGCGGCTGCGGGCGCGCCCGGCAAGGTCCTTCATCTCGTTGGAGATAACGGACATCGTCTTTTCGTCAGCACGCCGGATGATCGGGGTGATCAGGCCGCCGGGGATCGATACGGCAACGCCGACATCGGCGTGCTTGTGCTTGATCATGGCGTTTTCTGTCCACGACGCATTGGCATCCGGAACCGCCATCAGCGCCATGGCAAGAGCCTTGATGACCATGTCGTTGACCGACAGCTTGTAGGCCGGCGTTTCGCCCTTCTCGGTCTTCTTCACCGGGGCGGCCGCATTGATCTGTGTGCGCAGGGCCAGAAGTGCATCGAGTTCGCAGTCGAGCGTCAGATAGAAATGCGGGATGGTGGTCTTGGCCTCGACCAGCCGCCGCGCAATCGTCTTGCGCATACTGTCATGCGGGACAAGATCGTAGGAACCTTCGGCGAACAGTTTGAGCACCTGCTCGTCCGGCATCGCCTTGGGTGCTGCGGCGGCAGGCGCCGGAGCGCCGGCGGGGGCCGCTTTTGCTGCTGGTGCCGCCTTGGCGCCGCCACCGGAAATTGCGGCATCGACATCGGCCTTTACCACGCGGCCGTGGGGGCCGGAGCCGGTCAGCGCCGCGACATCTATACCGGCTTCGCTGGCAATGCGCCGGGCCAGCGGCGACGCGAAGATGCGCTCACCGTTTGCCGATTGGCTGATCTCCCCCCGTGTGGGGGAGATGCCAACTGGGGGCAACGAGGGCAGGCCAGAGGGGGGCGCCTCGCTCCCTGCGGCGGGAGGGACAGCGCCCCCCTCTGTCGACTTCGTCGACATCTCCCCCACGGGTGGGGAGATTGGTGCTTTTTCCTGCTTCGCCTCAGCCTTTGCCGGCGCAGCGCCATCACCGCTTTTCGCGGCGGCCGCCGCATCCTCCCCCTCAGCCGCCAAGACCGCGATCAGCGCATTGACCTTGACGCCTTCAGTGCCCGCCGGAACCACCAGCTTGGCGACCGTGCCTTCGTCGACGGCTTCGACTTCCATCGTTGCCTTGTCGGTCTCGATCTCGGCAATCACGTCCCCGGGCGAAACCTTGTCGCCTTCCTTGACCAGCCACTTGGAAAGGTTGCCTTCTTCCATTGTGGGCGACAGCGCCGGCATGGTGATGTTGATAGGCATTTTGTCCTCCGCCCTGCTCAGCGATATGTGACGGCTTTGACCGCCTCGACGACCTCGCCGACATTGGGCAACGCCAGCTTTTCGAGGTTCGCTGCATAGGGCATCGGCACGTCCTTGCCGGCAATGGTGATGACCGGTGCGTCGAGGAAATCGAAGGCACGCTGCGAGACCTGATTGGCGATATGGTCGCCGACCGAGTTCTGCGGAAAGCCTTCCTCGACCACCACCAGGCGATTGGTCTTTTTGACCGAGGCGATGATCGTGTCGAAGTCGAGCGGGCGGATGGTGCGCAAGTCGATTATCTCGGCATCGATGCCCATGCCACGCAACTCCGCCTCGGCCTTAATCGCGTAGGTCATGCCGATGCCGAACGAGACGATGGTCACGTCCTTGCCGGATTTGTGAATGCGCGCCTTGCCGATCGGCAGCACGAAATCGTCCATCTTCGGCACGTCGAAGGAGTGGCCGTAAAGGATTTCGTTCTCGAGGAAGATGACCGGGTTCGGGTCGCGGATCGCCGCCTTGAGCAGACCCTTGGCGTCGGCGGCGGTATAAGGCATCACCACTTTCAGGCCGGGAATATGGCTGTACCAGGCGGCATAGCATTGCGAATGCTGCGCGGCGACGCGGGCAGCCGCCCCGTTCGGGCCGCGAAAGACGATCGGGGCACCCATCTGGCCGCCAGACATGTAGAGCGTCTTGGCGGCAGAATTGATGATCTGGTCGATCGCCTGCATGGCGAAGTTGAAGGTCATGAATTCGACGATCGGCTTCAAGCCGGCCATCGCCGCGCCAACACCAACGCCGGCAAAGCCGTGCTCGGTGATCGGCGTGTCGACCACGCGCCGCGGACCGAATTCCTGCAACAGGCCTTGCGTGATCTTGTAGGCGCCCTGGTACTCGGCAACCTCCTCGCCCATGACAAAGACATCGCCGTCGCGGCGCATTTCCTCCGCCATTGCATCGCGCAAGGCTTCACGTACCGTGGTCGAGACCATTTCGGTGCCGGCCGGGACGTCGGGATCGGCGGCAATTTCCAGCTTGGGTGCGGCGGCAACAGGTGCTGCAGCTTCGCTCTTGGCCGGAGCAGCCGCGGGCGCTTCCGCTTGCGACTCAATGGCCTCCTCGCCGATACCTTCGCCTGCCTCGTCGACGTCTTCGCCATCGACGGCCAGCACAGCGATCAGTGTGTTGACTCTGACACCCTCGGTGCCGGCAGGAACCACGATCTTGGCAAGGGTGCCGTCGTCCACGGCTTCGACTTCCATCGTTGCCTTGTCGGTCTCGATCTCGGCAATGGCGTCACCGGCTACGACCTTGTCGCCCTCTTTCTTCAACCACTTGGAAACATTACCCTCTTCCATGGTCGGCGAGAGGGCGGGCATGAGAATTTCGATCGGCATGTCCTTGCCCTCTCCTTAAAGTACGATGTCGGTCCAGAGCTCGGACGGATCCGGCTCCGCGTCGTTCTGGGCAAATTCTGCGGCGTCGGCGACGACGTCGCGGACTTCCTTGTCGATGGCCTTGAGTTCGTCCTCGCTTGCCCATTTCTTGTCGAGCAGCCGCGCCTTGACCTGCTCGATCGGGTCACGTTCGGAGCGCATTTTCTGCACTTCTTCCTTGGAGCGGTATTTTGCCGGATCCGACATCGAATGGCCGCGGTAACGATAGGTCTGCATTTCGAGAATGAGCGGCCCGTTGCCGGCGCGGCACCATTCGGCGGCGAGGTCGCCGGCGGCCTTAACGGCGCGCACATCCATGCCGTCGACCTGGATGCCTGGAATCTTGAAGGAGGCGCCGCGGTGCGAGAAATCCGTCTCGGCCGAAGAGCGCGAGACCGAGGTGCCCATGGCGTAGCGGTTGTTCTCGATGATGTAGATCACCGGAAGCTTCCACAGCGAGGCCATGTTGAAGCTTTCGTAGACCTGGCCCTGGTTCGCGGCGCCATCGCCGAAATAGGTCAGCGTCACATTGTTGTTGCCGCGATAGCGGTTGGCGAAGGCAATGCCGGTGCCGAGCGACACTTGCGCGCCGACGATGCCGTGGCCGCCGTAAAAATGCTTCTCCTTGGAGAACATGTGCATGGAGCCGCCCTTGCCTCTCGACAGGCCGCTACGGCGCCCGGTCAGTTCGGCCATGACGCCGCGCGGTGACAACTCCATGGCCAGCATATGACCATGGTCGCGATAGGCGGTGATCATCTGGTCGCCATCGATCAGCGCCATCTTCATGCCGGTAACGACCGCTTCCTGGCCGATGTAGAGGTGGCAGAAACCGCCGATGAAGCCCATGCCGTAAAGCTGGCCGGCCTTTTCCTCGAAGCGGCGGATGAGCAGCATGTGCCGGTAGGCGGCAAGCTCCTGGTCTTTGGTGAATTCAACAGGCTTCGGGGTGGAAAGGCCCGGCATTTTACCGTCTGATTTGGATTTGGCGGGCGCTTTTCTGGTGGCGGTGGCCATGCATCACTCCCTGTTGGCGTCTCTTGGCGGACAGCGAGGGAGATCAGTTCTCCCACCGATTTGAGGCAGGCTAACATGCAGGGAAGGCTTTCGCCATGCCGAAAACGCATGGCTGTCATGCATCTAACCAATTAAAATCATTGCAGATATCGCTGATTAACTGAAATCGGGTTATCTTGTGCCCGGCAACATGATGGTGATCTCGTCGGCGTGGGACAGATTAAGCGCCTTGCGCGCCTGCTCGTCCAGCATGTCCTTCTCCAGCGTGCCCTCATGCATCAGCTGAACGCGGCGCTCGAGATCGACACGGCGCGCCTTGACGGCATCGAGCCTGCCCTGCAATTCGACAGTCTCGGCTTCGAGCTGATACTTGGAATATATCCCGAACTCGCCATGATAGGCATGGAAGCCGAAATAAGTCAGGAACACCACGCAGAGCGAGGGGATGATCAGCCGGCCGGTGTTTCTTTGCTTGTGCTGGCGTGTCCACATGGTCCGAATCCTCTAGGCCGCCTTTGTCGCCCGATTGTGCTTAATGGACGGTTACAGCCTGTTGGATTCAGAGCCAGGAAGCAAAAAAGGGCGGGAATGTCCCCGCCCTCGCCGCCACGGATTTTCTCTCGGAATCAGCTTTTCACGATCGACTTGCCGGCATATTGCGCCTGCTTGCCGAGCTCCTCCTCAATGCGGATGAGCTGGTTGTACTTGGCCATGCGATCCGAGCGCGACAGCGAGCCTGTCTTGATCTGCCCGCAATTGGTGGCAACGGCGAGGTCGGCGATGGTCGCATCCTCGGTCTCGCCCGAGCGGTGCGACATCACCGCGGTATAGCCGGCCTTGTGCGCGGTCTCTACGGCGTCGAGCGTTTCGGTAAGCGAGCCGATCTGGTTGACCTTGACCAGGATCGAATTGGCGACACCCATGCGGATGCCGTCGCGCAGCCGCGCCGTGTTGGTGACGAACAGATCGTCGCCAACCAGCTGCGTTTGCTTGCCGATGAGATCGGTCAGTATTTTCCAACCGTCCCAGTCATCCTCCGCCAGGCCGTCCTCAATGGTGATGATCGGGTAGTCGCTAGCAAGTTTGGCCAGATATCTGGCCTGCGCCTTCGGGTCGCGGGTTTTCCTCTCGCCTTCATAGACGTAGTTGCCATCCTTGAAGAATTCGGTCGCCGCGCAGTCGAGGCCTAGCGCAACCTCCTCGCCAGGCTTGAAGCCAGCCTGCTCGATCGATTCCATGATGAAATCGAGCGCGGCCGGCGCGCTCTTTAGGTTGGGGGCAAAGCCGCCCTCGTCGCCGACGTTGGTGTTATGGCCGGCGTCCTTCAGCTTCTTTCGCAGCGTATGAAAGATCTCCGAGCCCCAGCGCACCCCGTCGCGCAGCGTTGGCGCGCCGATCGGCAGGATCATGAATTCCTGGAAATCGATCGGGTTGTCGGCATGCGCGCCGCCATTGATGATATTCATCATAGGCACCGGCAGCACATGGGCCTTGGTACCGCCGACATAACGGTAGAGCGGCAGGTCGGCCGCTTCGGCCGCGGCCTTGGCCACCGCCAGCGACACGCCGAGGATGGCGTTGGCGCCGAGACGGCTCTTGTTGGCCGTACCATCGAGCTCGATCATGGTCTGGTCGATATGGATCTGATTCTCTGCCTCCATGCCGCCGATCGCCTCGAACAGCTCGCCGTTCACCGCCTCGACCGCCGTGAGCACGCCTTTGCCGAGATAGCGGGGGCCGCCATCGCGCAGTTCGACCGCCTCATGCGCGCCGGTAGAGGCACCGGACGGCACCGCGGCGCGACCCATCGAGCCATCTTCGAGCACGACGTCGACCTCGACTGTCGGATTTCCGCGGCTGTCCAGGATTTCACGCCCGACAATGTCGATGATGGCCGTCATTGCGATGTCCTCGATTGATCGATTGAAGCGTCGCGCACCTCTTAGCCAAAGCGCCGCAAAACGCAATCGGGGCACTTGCAAATATTGCCCCGCGCCAATTCCCGCTCTTGGGACTCACGAAGCACAAAACACTGTCATCATTTGTCATACACGGCATGCCGGTTTCTGGTTTATGGCTGTTGTCGCGCGGGGCGAAACAGGAGGAGTTTCGCCATGTCCCAGTTGAGCGGTATTGTGAGTTTGTTCCTGATCGCGGCTGCGTTCCTGACGTCGTGCGACAATCAGCAACCCCCGCAGGGATCGTCGCCTTTGCCGGCCCTGCAGATTGCGCAGTAGCATCCCGTCTCATCGAAAGGCCCCCGATTTCCCGGGGCCTTCTTGATTCCAGGAGACTTAGTCAGTGCCAGTAAGGTCAATGCCAGTAAGGCTCGACCTTGTAGTAGTTGTATGAGGCGTCACGCGCGGCCTCGCCGTCGGCGCCGGTCAGCTCGTTGATCGAGTAAGAAGGAGCGGCCATCAGCTGGTCTTTGGTGAACGGCACGACATAGCCACCCTTGTTCTCGTCATAATCAAGGCTCGCCCACGGAATGGCGTGGTATTTCTCGCCAATGCCGAGAAATCCGCCAAAACCGATCACGGCAAACATGATTCCGTTCGACAATTTGTCGAGCATGACGTCCTCGATGTCGCCGATATGAGTGCCTTCCGTGTTGTAGACCGATGTGCCGATAACCCGCGAAGCGGCGATGGCTTCGGTGTGTCCCGTCTGGGTCGTCATGGTGTTCTCCTCGTCGTCGTTGACATTAGATTTTGACAATGAGGGCCGCGGGCTAAGGTTCCAGGCGGGTTCGAAATTCTTCAAAGTTTTCTTGACGACGCTGCTGTGGCGCAACTGCTGGTTCAACCCACGCTCTTGGCAATGCGATCGAACGCCATCAGCCGTTCAAGCAATGCGGGAAGATCCTTTAGCGGCACCATGTTGGGACCGTCGGAAGGCGCGTTGTCGGGGTCCTGGTGCGTCTCGATGAAGACGCCGGCGACGCCAACCGCGACGGCCGCGCGCGCCAGCGTCTCGACAAAGCGCCGGTCGCCTCCAGACGAACCGCCCTGCCCACCCGGCTGCTGCACGGAATGGGTGGCATCGAAAATCACCGGCGCACCGATCTCGGCCATGATCGGCAGCGCCCGCATGTCGGACACCAGGGTGTTGTAACCAAAGGATGCGCCGCGCTCGGTCACCAAGACATTGGCGTTGCCGGAGCCGATGATCTTGGCGACGACGTTCTTCATGTCCCACGGCGCGAGGAATTGGCCCTTCTTCACATTGACCACCTTGCCGGTTCTTGCCGCAGCAATCAGCAAATCGGTCTGTCGGCTGAGGAAGGCAGGAATCTGCAGGATATCGGCATGCGGAGCGACGATCGCGCATTGTTCCTCAGTGTGGACGTCGGTCAGGATCGGCAGCGCAAAATTCTTGCGCAAGTCGTCGAAGATCGGCATTGCCGCTTCAAGTCCCGCGCCGCGCGTGCCGCCAAGCGAGGTGCGGTTGGCCTTGTCGTAGCTGGTCTTGTAGACGAGCCCAATGCCGAGCCTTTCAGTCAATTCCTTTAGCGCACCGGCCATGTCGAAAGCGTGCTGCCGCGATTCCAGCTGACATGGACCGGCGATCAGCGATAAGGGCGCGCTGTTGCCGAAAATGACTTTGCCGACCGCAACGGAAGAGTTCGGCATCAGTGGATTGAGCTTGTTCATGCGATCTCCCGGAAAATAAAGGCGGCGCCCTGCCCTGGCGCCGGCGGCACGATGATATCACTGCCGCGCGTGTGATGTTCGACGGAATTGGCTGCAAGCAGCTTGGCGACGGCGTCGGCGTGCCCAATCGAAAAGACGATCCCGGCAAAGCGGAGTTCAGATGGCGCGCCGGCGGGAATGCCGAAGCGTGCCGAATAGGCTGCAGGATCCAGAATGGTCACTACGGCATTCGGCAGCTCATAGACAGTGCCGCCCTGCGCCTCGATTCCGGCTGCGATCGAAATCAAGCGGCCTTGTTGGAAAGGTTCGCCAGTGACTGCTACGACTTCGACAATGCCGGTTGCGCCATTAGCGTGGCCCTGCAACGCAGTGCGGTCGACGTTCGGCGCATTGATCCGCTCGCAGGCGAAGAGAAAAGCGTCCGTTGCCTTGCCTGTAGCCGCGAAGGCCAGTTTGAACGATGCGGTGTCGCTCTTTCCCGTCGCATCGGTGAAGGCGCGCGAAAAGCTTAGCGCGTCCCCCGCCGACAGACCGGCTTCCATGTAGCGCGCGTAGTCCGCGGCGGCGCTTTCGGTGCCCAGCGCCACGGCAGAAAATCCTTCATCGCCGTTTTCTTCGCGATAGGTGCGATCACGCGCGACAAAGACATTGCGGTTCGCGATCGCCTTTGCCACGGCCTGTCTGTCGGCGACCACGAGCGGCTCGAGATAGGTGCCGTCGGTGAGGAAGACACAGCAGTTTTCCGTTCCGAAAGGGTGGATACCTGTCGGCGCAATAGTAAAGCCAAGCAGGGTCAAGCGCGCCCGCGCAATATCGAGGCTCGCGGTCGGCAGCACTAGGTGATCGAGCGGATGAGGCCTTGCGGAGGTGTTCTCGGTCATGTCCCGCGCGGTGTGCCTCATTCCTGAAAATGGTTCAAGGGCTGGCCGACGCCTCAGCGGCAAGACCACATCAGCGCCTAGGGGACGGCGACTCGTCGACTTGCAACGATGTCGGCCGAATAACGCAATTCGCGTAGCGGTTTGACCCGGCTGGTCGTCTCTGCATAGAGCGGATGCGCCTTGTAGGCGGCGAGCGCCGCTTCGTCCTCGAACTCGGCGTAGACGACCACATCGATCTCATCCGAGAGCGGGTCGACCTTGGTGTTGAGCGTTACCTCGAAATGACGCGAATGAGGTATCTTGCCAAGCGCAAGGAGGCCCGTGCGCACTGCCTCGACATCCGCTTTATGCCGTGCGCTGAAGAAAACGATATGCCGGATCAACCCAGCCTCCTCGACCGTTGGACCGGCGTTCTTTTGTGTCAGCGGCAGCGTGCCGTCAATCGGCAGGTTTGTCGCGTCTGCGAACCGTAGCAGCGAAGAGAAACTACACCATGCTGGTTACATAGTGCACGATGCGGGTCACCTCCCTGACCGTCCTGTCGAGGTAGCGGCCTTGGTTGTAAATGCCGTCCCAGATCAGGAAAAAGGTGACGGTCGTGATGACGATGACATAGCGCATGACTAAAACTAGCGCATATAGACGGCTGCAACCATAACGATTCCAACGCTGCTGGGGACCCTCCCCGGGAATCTTTAGCGGCCGTTTGATCTGCCCGGCCGTCAAAAAGTCCGATCGTGACGCAGGATGCGGCCATAACGGCCAATGGGAAATCATATCATGCGCAGACGGACGATCTCCCTCGTTGCAATTCTTGTCGCTGCAGGCGGCATCTGGCTCAACAACACCTCGCTGCTTTCGAGCCAGCCGGCCGGCACCCCTCCGGTGCTTGCGCATCGCGGCCTGGCTCAGGATTTCGACCGTACGAACCTCCGATCGGAAACATGCACGGCCGCTCGCATGCTGACGCCGCGCCATTCCTTCCTCGAGAACACGATACCGTCGAGGGAAGCCGCCTTCGCGCTCGGTGCGGACGCGCTCGAACTTGATGTCCATCCTACCACGGACGGCAAGTTCGCCGTCTTCCACGATTGGACGCTGGATTGTCGCACCGACGGCAAGGGTGAAACGCGCAGCCATGCAATGTCCGAATTGAAGACGCTCGATATTGGTTATGGCTACACTGCCGATGGCGGCAAGACCTTTCCGTTTCGCGGCAAGGGTGTCGGCATGATGCCGTCGCTGGATGAAGTCTTGCAGCGCTTCCCGAACCGGCGCTTCAACATCAACGTCAAAAGCAACGATCCCAAGGAAGGCGAGATGCTGGCTGCCTGGCTCGCCACATTGACGCCGGCCGAGCGCGCCAATCTGACGGTCTATGGCGGCGACAGGCCTATGGACGCGGTCAAGGCAGCGTTGCCGGATACGCACACGCTGAGCCGCGCATCCCTGACGCGCTGCATTCTTCGCTACGCTGCGCTCGGCTGGAGCGGCTACGTTCCTGATGCCTGCCGCCAGGGCACTTTGCTCATCCCCGTCAATATCGCAAAGTGGATGTGGGGCTGGCCGGACCGTTTTCTCGACCGTATGGACGGTGTCGGCAGCCATGTCTACCTGCTCGGTCCCTATTCCGGCGGCGGCTTTTCACAAGGCCTCGACGACCCAGCCTCGATCGACCAACTGCCGGACGATTATTCCGGTGGGATTTCGACGGACGCACTGCATCTGGTCATGCCTGCCGTCAAGCGGCGTTTCGCACCACGTGGGTGACAAGGCCATCTGCTGGAAAAAGGTTTGCCATACCGGACAGTATCTTAGCGCTGAGACAGTTTCGAGTCGACGCTCAAATCCTCACCTAGAGAGTGATGCGGTACTTGGCAAACCCTGCTTCGCCCTCGCCCGCCGGCTCGATCTTCAGCGACGTCACTTGCGCAATGAAATCCTTTGCCCTGGCGCCGGTCTGGAATACGACGCTGGTTCCCGGTAGTGGCGCAAACGACCGATTGGCGTCCGCCGACGGATTGATGGTGCCTTTGCTGACGATATAACGCACGATCACATCGCGGTTGGTGTCGGGCGCTTCGTAGATAATCTTCGAGGCATTGATCTGCGGGAAATTGCCTCCGCCGCCGGCTCGGTAGTTGTTGGTGGCGACGACGAATTTCCGCTTGGGATCAATTGGTTTGCCGTTGAACATCAAGTCAATAATGCGGTTCGAGCCAGCATTCACCAGCCCGCCCTTCGAATCATATTTCGGTGGCTGCGACAGATCGATTTTGTAGGTGACGCCGTCGATCACGTCGAAATTATAGGATGGGAAGTCAGTGTTGATGAGCGCCTGGTCGGCTTTGCCCGGTTCGATCCGGTTGAAGATGCCGGCCGACATTTCCAGCCATTCCTTCACCTCCGCTCCGGTGATTTCGACGGCGCGCACCGTGTTTGGATAGAGGTAGAGGTCGGCGACGTTCTTGATGGCGATATCGCCCACCGGCACGTCGGTGTAATAGTCGGCGCCGTTGCGCCCACCCGCCTTGAACGGTGCCGCTGCCGACAGCAGCGGCATATCCTTCCACTCGGTGTTCTTCAGGATGTCCTTCAAGTACCAGGTCTGCGCCTGACTGACGATCTGGACCGATGGATCGTCGGCGACCAGCGCAAAATAGGAATAGAGCGGCGCCGAGGTTTTGCCGACAGGCCGGCGCACATAGGCGAGCGTCGCCTCGTGATCCTGTTTGAGCGCGTCGACGATGCGCTGGTCGTCCGCGACGGTCGGCTTGTTCGTCTTGTCGACCCGCTCAAAGATCGGCCTGGCCTCAGAGGTCGCCGAGACGATTTTCCATGTCGATCCGTCGCGCTCCAGCAACAGATCGATCAGCCCCATATGCGAGCCCCAGAAGCCGGCCATAACGGCGGGCTTGCCTTGCAGCGTGCCTTTCGCCGGATCGACGGCTTCCAACGACTGAAAGTCCTTCTTGCCAGGGAAGACGAGGTGCTGGTGGCCGGTGAACACTGCATCGATGCCTTCGACACCTGCCACGAAGACGGAGGCATTCTCCATCATGTCGCTTTGCTTCACGTCGATGCCGGAATGGGAGAGCGCAATGACGATGTCGGCGCCTTCTTCCTTCATTTGCGGCACCCACGCCTTGGCCGCCTCGACGATGTCGCGCGTCTTGACACTGCCTTCGAGATTTTTCAGGTCCCAGACCATGATCTGCGGCGGCACGAAGCCAATGATGCCGATCCTGATCGGTTGCTCGGCGCCCGATCCGTCTTTGATCTTCCTGTCGAGGATGACATACGGCTTGAGATAGAGCTTGTCGTCGCGCGGGTTCGCGGCGAGCTCGGTGCCGCGGATCAGGTTCGCGCAGACGAACGGGAAATTGGCACCGGCCAGCACCTTGTCCATGAACGACAGGCCATAGTTGAACTCGTGGTTGCCGAGCGTCGAGCATTCGTAGCCGAGCAGGTTCATGCCCTTCATGACCGGATGCAGATCGCCATCCTTCATCCCTCTCTCGTAGGCGATGTAGTCGCCCATCGGGTTGCCTTGTAGAAGGTCGCCATTATCGACCAGCATCGCGTTGGTTGCTTCCTTGCGCACGGCTTCAATCAACGATGCCGTTCGCGACAGCCCCATCGTGTCGTTGGCTTTGTCGGCGTAGTAATCGTAAGGCAGCACATTCACGTGGATGTCGGTCGTCTCCATAATCCTCAGATGCGCCTGATTGGCTTGTGCCCGGGCGGAGAACGGATGCAGCATAATCAGCGCTCCGCTCACGGCAACGCCGGCGAGGAAATCGCGGCGTGAGACGAGGTGGCGCAGTTGGGACATTCGTTTTCTCTTTCTTCCACGACGTGACAAGTCCTGCCCGAAGCAAAGCTTCGCGCCGAAATCCAGCCGAGTCCAGAAGCCGATTCCATCAAGAGGAGGTGACGCGCCGATGAATGTCCGGCAGCGAACAATCAGCCCTTATCGTCGTCGCCCTGGGTGATCAACCGCGCGCTGCGCTGACCGGTGAAGTAGATCCATAGCCAGCTCAGGGAAACCGCAAGCCGGTTACGAAAGCCGATCAGGAAGTAGATATGCGCCAAGCCCCACAGCCACCAGGCAAGCCTGCCGGTGAGCTTGATCCAGCCGAAATCGATGGCCGCGGCGCGCTTGCCGATCGTCGCCAGATCGCCGTCATGCCTGTAGCTGAAAGGACGCGGTGTCGCGTCACCGGCAAGCCTTGCCTTGATCGTCGCGGCGACGTGCCGTCCCTGCTGCTTGGCGGCGGGCGCGACGCCCGGCACCAGCCGGCCATCCGGCCGCAGGACGTGCGCTGCGTCACCGATGACGAAAATCTCCGGGTTTCCCGGCACACTCAGGTCAGGCTCGACAAGCACTCTGCCCGCGCGGTCCGCTGCCGCGCCGAGCCATTCGGCGGCCGGCGAAGCGGCGACGCCCGCCGCCCACAGGATTGTCCTGGCCGGCAAGTGTGTGTCCCCGAAGACGACACCCTCGGCATCGCAGCGCGTAACCGCCCGGCCGAGTTCGACGGTCACGCCGAGCCGTTCGAGCGCCTTCGTTGCATAACCGGAGAGTTCGGGAGCGAAATTGGAGAGAATGCGGTCGCCGGCCTCAATCAGCACCACACGCGTCTGCCGCGGGTCGATGTTGCGGAACTCGCCGCGCAGCGTGTCGTGCGCCAGCTCAGCAATGGTGCCGGCCAGTTCCACGCCGGTCGGCCCGCCGCCGACGATCGCCAACGTCAGCAATGCCTGACGCTTGGCGGGATCGGTTTCCCGTTCGGCCCGCTCGAAAGCCAAAAGAATACGCCGTCGAATGGTGGTGGCGTCCTCCAGCGTCTTCAGGCCCGGGGCGAACGGTTCCCATTCGTCATGGCCGAAATAGGCGTGCCGCGCGCCGGTGGCCAGCACAAGCGTGTCGTAAGCGACCGTGCCGCCGTCCTGCAGCAGCACGCGCTTGCCGGTGCGGTCGATGCCGGTAACGGCGGCGAGCAGCGTCGTCACATCATCGCGCTTGCGCAGGAGATGGCGGATCGGCCAGGCCACTTCGGAGGTGGCCAGCGCCGTCGTCGCCACCTGGTAGAGTAGTGGCTGAAAGAGGTGATGATTACGCCTGTCGATCATGGTGATGCGCACCGGCGCGCCGGCAAGTGCGCGGGTGAATTCGAGACCGCCGAATCCGGCGCCCACGACGACGACGCGATGGTTGACTGTGTTCATCTCACTCATCCCTCTCGCCAAGGCTGATGTAGGTGTCGTTGTGCAGTGCAGCAATCCCTGCGCTGTAACTAACTGGGAGTCGTCCCTTGATGTCGTGAATACGCATGCTGCAGACTCGTTCCCAGATATAGCCTGCGTCCAGGATACGACTTGGTTGGAACTGTATATTGCAGGTGAAGCATGGCTAGGGATGAAGACGAAGGCTCAGCGCAGTACGCCTCGCCGCCTTGTTTTATGCACGAGCTCGACCCGGAGTTCCAAGCTCCGCTATCCGACTGGACCGACGTAAGGCGCTGGCGCAAGGCCGAGCGCCAGCGATTGATCGCATCCCGCCTTGCCGTTTCAGCCGACACGCGCGCAGCCATGTCGCAGCGCATTGCCGAAGGGCTCGACGCGGTGATCGGTGACGTCGCCGGCCGCGTGGTCAGCCTCTATTGGCCGTTTCGCGGCGAGCCGGACCTGCGCCCGTGGATGGAAACCGTCAACGCGCGGGGCGGGCGCACGGCGTTGCCCGTCGTCGTCGAGAAAGACCGGCCGCTTGTCTTTCGCGCCTATACCCACGGAGACCGGCTAGAGAAGGGCGTCTGGAATATCCCGATACCGGCTGACGGCGATCCGGTGTTACCCGACATAGTCATTTCGCCGATTGTCGGCATCGATCCTGAGCAGTTTCGCCTGGGCTATGGCGGCGGCTTCTTCGATCGTACGCTTGCCGCGATGCCCTTCAAGCCGCTGGTCATCGGCGTCGGCTACGAACTGCAGCGCATCGTCACCATCTACCCGCAGCCACACGACATTCCGATGGACCGTGTCGTGACCGAGGCAGTCAACACCTAGGCGAGTTCGGGCCTAGGCGAGTTCAGGTTTCATTCCCACCGCCGTGCGATCGACGATTTCGCGCAAGGCAAAAGACGAATTGATCTTCGTCACATGCGGCATTGCCGACAGCCACTCCTTGTGGATACGTTCGTAGTCGACGAGATCCTTTGCCGCTATGCGCAGGATGTAGTCATATTCGCCCGACATCAAATGGCAGGATAGGACGTTCGGGCAGCGCTTTATCGCCGCCTCGAAATCCGACAACGTCTTCTCGAATTGCCCGGACAGCGATATATGCACGATCGCCGTCATCTGGTGCCCAAGTGCAGCGTTGGACAGCCGGGCGTGATAGCCGCGGATGGTTCCGGATTTCTCCAGATTGTCCAGCCGCCGCGAACAGGCCGACTGCGATAGGCCGACCTTCTCGGCGAGCGCTGCATTGGGTATCCGCCCATCCTTCTGCAACGTCTCAAGAATGGCAATATCAATCCTGTCGAGCGGCATTTTTGCGAGTTCCTGCGACAATTGCAATGTTTTGCGCAACGATTATCGAAGAGTCGCCTCTCAGGCAAGCGCATTCGCAAACACTTATCGAGCGATTCGTGGTTCACTATTTCTAGACAGGGAACGAGCCCCAAAGGGCCGGATCAGGAGAAAAAAGATGCGCGTCGGTTGCCCCCGGGAAATCAAGAATCACGAATACCGCGTCGGCCTGACACCGGGCTCGGTCCGCGAATATGTCGCGCATGGCCATGAAGTGCTGGTCGAGACCGGCGCCGGTGCAGGCATCGGCGCCGATGACAACGCGTATCGCGCTGCCGGCGCCACGATCGCCAAGACGGCAGCCGACGTGTTTGCCAAGTCCGACATGATCGTGAAGGTCAAGGAGCCGCAGCCCAACGAATGGGTTCAGCTCCGCGACGGCCAGATCCTCTATACCTATCTACATCTTGCCCCGGATCCGGAGCAAACCAAGGGCCTGTTGGCCTCCGGCGTGACCGCGATAGCTTACGAGACGGTCACCGACGAGCGCGGCGGCCTGCCGCTCTTGGCGCCGATGTCGGAAGTTGCCGGCCGCCTGTCGATCCAGGCGGGCGCCACGGCGCTGCAAAAGGCCAATGGCGGCCGCGGCGTGCTACTTGGCGGCGTGCCCGGCGTGCTCCCCGGCAAGGTCACCGTGCTCGGCGGCGGCGTTGTCGGCCTGCATGCCGCACGGATGGCGGCCGGCCTCGGCGCCGACGTCACTATTATCGACCGCTCGATCCCGCGCCTGCGTCAGCTCGACGACATCTTTGGCGGCCGCGTTCACACCCGCTACTCGACCGTCGAGGCGCTGGAGGAAGAATGTTTTTCGGCTGACATAGTCGTCGGCGCCGTGCTGATCCCGGGGGCAGCAGCGCCCAAGCTGGTGACGCGCGAAATGCTGTCGGGCATGAAGAAAGGTGCCGTGCTGGTCGACGTCGCCATCGACCAGGGCGGCTGTTTCGAGACCTCGCACGCCACCACCCATGCCGAGCCGACCTATGAAGTCGACGGCATCATCCATTATTGCGTCGCCAACATGCCGGGTGCGGTGCCGGTCACCTCGGCCCACGCGCTCAACAATGCTACGCTGCACTATGGCCTGCAGCTCGCCGACAAGGGCCTCAAGGCGCTGGTAGACGACCACCATCTGCGCAACGGACTGAACGTCCACAAGGGCAAGATAACGAATCGCGCGGTGGCCGAAGCGCTCGGTTACGAACTGGTCGAGCCGAAGGCCGTTCTCGCGGCCTGATTTCCAACCGTTTGTTCCTGATGAGTCGCCGATGCTGTCGGCGGCTGCTTGTTCACAGGCAATTTTCTCGGTCTACAGCCGGTCTTGCCCGCATCTGGTGCCCGTTTGATGCAATGTGCTCTTTCTGTGGCTTTTTTGTTACAGCCGCCACAATGAGCCGATGCTACGTAGATGCCGGGTTCACCAGGGGCAGGGTAATGATCAGCAGAAAATTCACGAAATCTCTTCTTCTCGGCGCAGTTTCTGTTCTGGCGCTTGGGTCGGTCTCTCATGCCGCCGACGTGGTCGAACCGGTCGTAGAGACGGCGGGCTTCAACTGGAGTGGCATCTACGTCGGCTTTGGCGTTGGCGCCGGGGCGAACGTCCACGAGTTGAGCAGCGACTTCATTCCTGGGGTGTCGTTCAACGGTATTGGTGGCGAAGGCCTGTACGGTGAACTCACCGTTGGGTATGACTATATGGTGGCGCCGCGGTTCCTGATCGGCGGACTTCTGGACGCTCATGCCGGCAACATCGAAACCTCCCTCGACGTTGCTGGATTCGACGCATCGGTCAAAGAGACCTATGGTTTCGACGCTGGCTTGCGGGCAGGCTACCTCTTCACGCCAAACACTTTGGGCTATGTCCTTGGTGGCTATTCATGGCAGAAATACAAATTTGACACGAGCGCAGGTTTTGACTTCGACTGGGACCAGAGCGGCTACTTCGTCGGAGCCGGCGTCGAGACGGCCATCAACAGCAACTGGACCATCAAAACCGAATATCGTTTTACGCAATTCAGCACCAACGATGATGTCCTTTCCGAGTTCGGTGTACCGGATGGCGCAATCAACCTCGATACATCGCGTCACACGTTCCAGGTAGCAGCCAATTATCGTTTTGGCGCCCAGAATGGCGGTGTCTCTTCCTTTGAGGCACCTACCTACAACTGGACCGGCTTCTATATCGGCGGTGCGGGCGGCGCGGGTGCGTCGGTGCATCAGATCAATGTTCCGCCGCTTGGCGACCTGGAGTTCAACGGTATCGGCGGCGAAGGCGTGTTTGGCGAATTGAACGCCGGCTACGATCATGACTTCGGCAGCTGGGTTGCCGGCGTTATGGTTGATGCTCGCTACTCCGGCATGACCTCGGAGCTGGAAGTGCCCGGCGGGTCCATTAATCTGGACACCGACTATGGTTTCGATGTGCTGGGCCGGGTCGGTTTGAAGGTCAACGAATCAACCCTCGCCTATGTGCTTGGCGGTTACAGCTGGCAACATTTCGATCTGAACGCATCTTCACCCATCGGCGACATCATCGATTGGGGCTCGAGCGGCTTCTCGGTCGGTGGTGGTTTGGAAGCGGCCGTGACCAACAACGTAACTGTCGGTCTCGAATATCGTTATTCGCAGTTTGCCGAGAAGGATATTCTGGAGGAGTTTGGAGGGCCGAGCGATGTCCTCACCACCACTCCTTCTTTCCACACCGTCCGTATCGGTGCGAAGTATAAGTTCAACTAAGGCCCTCCAGGCAAATCGTTCAAGCCCGCCGGCTAATCCCGGCGGGTTTTTTGTTTTGCGAACAATGCAGGCACAAAAAAGCGGAGCCAAAGCCCCGCTTCCTCGGTTATCGAGATTTCCGCCGGTTCATCCGCGGTCGGCAAATCGATCGACAGTCTCTTTCTACCGCTTGTATGCGACGGGAGTGCGACAGGCCCAAGCCGGTGCAGCCTGTTCGGTTACGCGCGGTCGATCCGGCACTGATAGCAATTGTTGCGGGCCGAGCGGATGTGGACGTAGTCAATGTCGTCGCGTCTGAACAACGTCTCTGCCCGTGCGGCAATGGCGTCGGTCGGAATGACGCCGCCGCTACCGTAAACAATACGGTCGTCCTTGCCATAACCGCGCACGATGTAATCGCTGCTTTCGAGCATTTCGGGAAGCAACTCAACCTCGGCAGCGCGTTCGCATTCTTCCGCATGCAGAAAGATCGGCCCGGTTTCGGCATAAGGCTGCAGCTCCGGAAAAGGCCGATAGGCCAGAACAAGATAGGCTTCCCCCGCAGCAACATTCTTCAAGCAATGACGGCAAGGCACGCCGTCGCCGTCCGAAATCTGCCGCTCTGGCTTCAGGCCATAAGCATCCGCCCCGCCGCGCTGAAGTGCCCGGACCGCGTCGGTTGGCAAGGCCTTGAATCTTATCGTCATGGCAAAATCTCCGGTGTCGTTGAGCGGAAATTATGCTCGCAAGACAGAGCTTCCCACCCGATTCCTGCCGAAATGGGTCAGTCCATCAGCGCGTCGAGACCGCGAACCAGACCCTTGATCTGCTGTACCCGCCTGATGGCGAGCAGGGTGCCCGCCACGTAAGGCGCCGCGGACGAGCCGGCGTCATGGCGGATGGTCAGCCGCTCGTCTGGCAGGCCGAACAGCGCCTCGCAGGACAGGATGTAGGACGGCAGGCGAAGCGCGTGCACTTGCACCCCCTCGCCTGCGCCGACCGCACCGCCGCGTGTAGCCGGCACGCCAGAGACCTCGGAGACCGGCTTTGCCGTTGAGGCCTTGCGGATGTCGGCCAGCGCCTCAGCAAGCTCCCGTGCGGTACCGGAGGGCGCGTCGGGTTTCTTTGCACCGGCATAATCGATGACCTCGACATCCGGCACGTATTTTGCCGCCATAAGTGCAAACCGCTTCATCAGCGTCGCGGTGATGGAAAAGTTGCCGGCGGCAACGACGCCGACGCCGTTGGCGCGCGCCGCGGCATCGATGTCGGCATAGTCGGCAGCACCCAGTCCCGATGTGCCGATCACAGCGTGCCGTCCCTTGTCGATGGCGAGCAGCACATGGTCTTTCACGACATGCGGCTTGGTGAAGTCGACCAGTACGTCCGACGGCGCCTCCAGCGCCTCGGCCAGCGAAGCCGAAACGACAATACCATTAGCCGGCATGCCAACCAGCAGACCGGAATCCTGCCCAGCGCCGCTACGTGACACGGCCCCGGCCAGCGCCATGTCGCCTTGCGCCCCGATCGCCGGAACCAGCGCCTTGCCGACCCAGCCCGTCGCGCCGGCCATTACCACCCGTATTGTCATCGTGCGATCCTCCATCACCATCGGTTTTTAGACGACAGCGATATGGAAAGTGCCAGGCTCATACAAGTCGGACACACCTTTGAGTGTTGATCCAGACCCTGGGCGTGGCAACGACAAGCTGAAGCCTGGATGAACGGGCCTGAAATCACGGCCGCATGACGCTGGCCGCGCGCTCGGCGAAAGACATCGGATGTACGACCTCTTTTTTTTGCGCCACTGGCGTAAAGCCTAGTTTTTGATAGAGCGGCAGTGCTGCCGGGTGATCGAGGGTACAGGTTTGCACGGTTACCCGCCTTGGCCCGTGCGACCACGCCGCGGCGATTGCCGCACCGAGGAACCAGCGGCCGATGCCTTGCCCGGTCGCGTGCTCCATCATTCCGAAATAAGCGAGTTCCACTTCCTCCGGCAAATGCGGTTTGAGGTCGAAGAAGCCGGCCGGCGCACCATCCAGATAAAGCACCCTGATGTCGCGGTCCTCGCGGTGAATGCCCGCCGCAAGCTCCTCGTCGCTCAGCCTCAGCACATTGACCCAGTGCCATTTGCGGCCGACCCGATCCATCAAATAGCGGTAGAAATGCAGCGGAATGTCTTTGGTCTTGAGCAGCGCGATCTGGCGGTTGTACGGCAGAGGGGGCGAATAGGCAGGCGGCACATGCATTTCGAGAAACGTCACGGTGACGTCGATGTCTTCCAGCGATCCGTCTTCCATTCCCGTCAGTCCTTGCCCGTCACGACGGGCGTGTCGGAAAGCCCGCCCCATTCGGTCCACGAACCGTCATAAAGCCTGTTGTCGGTATGGCCAAGCGTCTCCAAAGCTAGCGTGATGGCTGCCGCGGTGACGCCCGAGCCGCAGGAGGTGACGACCGGCTTCGACAGGTCGATGCCCGCTCCTTCGATCACGTTGCGTAGCCTGTCCTTTGGCAACAATTCGCCGTTTTCCGAAAGCGCCGAAAACGGCACGTTGTGCGCGCCCGGCATATGACCGGAGCGGATGCCGGGGCGCGGCTCCGGCTCGGTGCCGGCAAAACGGCCAGGCGAGCGCGCGTCGGCGATCTGGCTCTCCCCCGTCTCGACGATCCGGCGCATGTCGGCAAGGCTGGCGACGCGGGCGGCATCAAAGTTGGCATAAAACACGCAAGGGGCGATCTTCGTCGGCTCCGCCGTCACCGGCCGTCCGGCGGCTTTCCAACGGTCGAAGCCGCCGTCGAGAACATAGACCTGGAATACGCCCATGACGCGAAACAACCACCAGACGCGCGGTGCAGAAAAGAACCCTGGCCCGTCATAGACAACAATCGTGTCATCGGCCGAAATACCCATCGCGCCGACATATTGCGCGAAATGCTGCGGCGACGGCAGCGTGTGCGGCAGAGCCGCGTCGGGGTCCGAAACCGCATCCTGGTCAAGGAAGCGGGCGCCTGGAATATGCGCTGCGCCATACTCGGCGCGCGCGTCGCGCTTTTGTGCCGGCAGATACCAGGACGCGTCGACAATCGTCAGGCCGGGCTTGCCGAGCCGCTTCTGCAACCAATCGGCATCGATGGTGAAAGGACTGTCGTCGGCCATCTTTTCTCTCCTGTCCCGCCTGTCGCAGTCCTATATCAGGCTGGCGGCATAGGACCAAAGCGAATGCGGAAGCGCCGGTTCTCGCGGCCCTTCTTCTCGATCTTGCCGATATGGATCTCGCCGATTTCGCCGGTGCTCTTTACATGGGTGCCGCCGCAAGGCTGGCTGTCGATCGAGGCGTTCTCGCCGATGCAGACCAATCGGATCTTTCCCGTGCCAGCCGGAGGGCGCACATTCTTGGATTTCACCAGGCCCGGATTGGATGCCAGTTCCTCGTCGGAAATGAGCCGGGTGAAGATCGGGTGGTCGGCCCGCACCAGCTCCATCAGTCTGGCCGTCACGTCTTCCTTAGTAAAGCCGGCGTCCGGGATGTCGAAATCGATACGGCTGTCGTCCTCGGAAACCGCGGCGCCGGTGATCGGGAACGGGCAGACGACGGTAAGCAAGTGACAGGCAGAATGCATGCGCATCAGCAACTGCCGCCGCGGCCAGTCGATGGCGAGCCGCATGCGCTCGCCCACCTTTGGAACTGCCTGCTCCAGCGCCGGCACATGGATGATCTCGTCCTTGGTTTCGCCGGTGATCGTAGCGGCAATCGCTATGCCGGTGCCGTCGGCACGTTCGAGGCTGCCGGTGTCGCCCGGCTGTCCGCCCGATGTGGCGTAAAACACCGTCCGGTCCAGAATGATGCCGCCGCGATCGTTGACTGCGACGACGGTGGCGTCGGCCGTCCCCAAATAGGCGTCGTCACGAAACAGCGCTTCGGTCTTGTGCGCCATCACGCAACCCTTTCGAACGGTACCGAAATCGTGCTCTGTTGCTCCATCCACCCCGGCACCGTCAGCTTCTTTTCGCGCAGGAATTCAGGATTGAACAGCTTCGACTGGTAGCGCGTGCCGTAGTCGCAAAGCATGGTCACGATGGTGTGGCCGGGGCCTAGCTCGCGCGCCAGGCGAACGGCGCCGGCAATGTTGATGCCGGTCGAACCGCCAACGCAAAGCCCCTCCTCCTGGATCAGGTCGAATATGATCGGCAGCGCGTCCTCGTCGGGGATCTGGAAGGCAAAATCGGGTGTAAAGCCTTGGAGGTTGGCGGTGATCCGCCCCTGCCCGATGCCTTCGGTGATCGAACTGCCCTCGGATTTCAGCTCGCCGCTGGTGTAGAAGGAATAGAGCGCTGCCCCCAGCGGATCGGCCAGCGCGATCTTGACCTGGTTGTTTTTGGCCTTCAGCCCGAAACCGACGCCTGCCAGAGTGCCGCCGGAACCGACCGCCGACACGAAACCATCCACCTTGCCGTCGGTCTGGTTCCAGATTTCTTCGGCCGTGGTGCGGATATGGCCGTCACGGTTGGCGACATTGTCGAACTGGTTGGCCCAGATCGCGCCGTTCGGCTCGGTCTTCGCCATCTGCTCGGCCAGCCGGCCCGACAGCTTCACGTAGTTGTTCGGGTTCTTGTAAGGCACGGCGGGCACTTCGATCAGCTCGGCGCCGAGCAGTTTGATTGTATCCTTCTTCTCCTGGCTCTGGGTGTCGGGAATGACGATCACCGTGCGGTAGCCGAGCGCCTTGGCAACCAGTGTCAAGCCGATGCCGGTATTTCCGGCCGTCCCCTCGACGATGACGCCGCCGGGCCGCAGCAACCCGCGCTGCTCCGCATCGCGGATGATAAACAGGCCGGCGCGGTCCTTGACCGACTGCCCGGGATTCATGAATTCGGCCTTGCCCAGGATCTCGCAGCCGGTTGCTTCCGAGGCCTTGTTGAGGCGGATCAGGGGCGTGTTGCCGATCACGTCGATCACAGAACGGGGCATGGAGATTCCTTTGTGGGTGCGGCGAAACCCTAGAAACCCGAAGCTTCGGTTTCAAGGCAAGAATTTGCCTGGTCCAGTCGCATTCGCACACTGCAATTCCTGCACCCAGGGGCGCCCAGCCGGTATTCATTTCAACGATGTACCGAAAAGCACTCTTTTCATTCGATTTCTTCACCGGTAGAGCACAGGTTAAGAAGGGCCGGCGGGGCGCAGCATGACACTCTATCGGGCCAATCCGAAGCATGGCGTCGCCTGGATTACGGGCGGCAGCAGCGGTATCGGCCGTTCGCTGGCCAAGGATCTTGCCGCTCAGGGCTATGTCATCGCGGTGACTGCGCCCGATGACCAGCCGATCGATACGCTAATCGTCGAAACGGCGCAGATGTCGGGGCGTGTCGCAGCCTTTCCTTGCGACGTGACCGACGAAAAACGCATGGCAGAGACGGTTGCGGCGATCGAGAAAAATCTCGGTCCGATCGTGTTGGCAGTGTTCAACGCGGGAAGCTATATCGCAACGCCCGGCGAGGATCTTGTCGCGCGCAATTTCCGTTGGTCTTTCGAAGTCAATTATTTCGGCATCATCAATGGCCTGGTGCCGGTCATCGAACGCATGCGCGTGCGCTCGCGCGGCCATGTCGTGCTGATCGGTTCGGTCACCGCCTATTTCGGCTGGCCCACTACCGCCGCCTATGGCGGCACCAAGGCGGCGGTCAATATCCTGGCCGAGTCGCTGAAATATGATTTCGACAAGATGAACGTCCGCATCCAGGTGATTAATCCGGGCTTTGTCGACACGCGGCTGACTGAGAAGAACGTCCTGCCGATGCCGGGCTTGATGCCGGTCAACCTGGCCTCGCGCCGTATCGCGCAAGGCATCGAATGCGGCGGCTTCGAAGTCACTTTCCCACGCCGCCTGAGCTGGACGCTGAAGCTGCTCAGGATGCTGCCGAGGCCGTTCTGCCGATGGGTGATCAGCACGGTCACCCGCTGGGATGCGCGGCCGCTGAATTTCGACCGCAAGCCACCGGTCGAATAGGATCGGTGACGCGGCGACGGATCGTGTTTGCGGGTCGCTGGGGCGCCACGTCATTGCCGGCGACGCGCTCGCGCCATTGACCACGCCTTCCCTCGCGCAGCGGACTGTCGTGTGGGTCGAGGCGGTGGTGAAGTAAACCAGAGGCCTCAAGCAAAGGGCGACCGAAGCATCACTCCGGTCGCCCTTTTCAATCGTGAGTAACCAAGCCAGGCTTGGCCGGACGCAAAACGGTCAGGTTATGCCGCCCGCGCAGCCGGCCGCTTGGCGCCGAAGCGGCGCTTGTTGTTGCCCTTGAAGGGCTTGGCGCCTTCCGGCTTGCGGTCGCCCGCAAAGGCCGGCTTGTCGCCGCCGAAACGCTTCTTGGCGAAGCCGTTGTTGGCGCCGCCGGGACGCCTGCCGTCGCGACGGCCGTTGTGGTCGTTGCGATCGTTGGCCGGCTCGAAGCTGCGCTCGTTCTTCTCGGCCGGATTGCGCTGCGGATCGGGGCTGCCGAGATGATCGGCAACGATCGGCAGCTTGGTGCGGATGATATGCTCGACCTGGCGCAGCTTGGCGTTTTCCGAAGGGTCGCAAAGCGTGATGGCGATGCCATCCATGCCGTTACGGCCGGTGCGGCCGATGCGGTGGACATAGCTCTCCGCCTCGTCCGGCAGGTCGAAATTCACCACATGGCTAATGCCGGGCACATCGATGCCGCGTGCTGCAATGTCGGTCGCCACGAGAATTCGCACCGAGCCTTCGCGGAAATCGTTGAGCGCCTTCTGGCGGGCATTCTGCGACTTGTTGCCGTGGATAACGGCGGCCTTGAAGCCGTCGCGCTCGAGGTCCTTGGTCACCCTGTCGGCGCCATGCTTGGTGCGCGAAAAGATGATAACGGACTTCATCGCGTCATCGGCGAGCATCGTCGACAGCACCTGGCGCTTCTGCTTGGTGCGGGCAAAGACGACGCCCTGCACGATCTCCGCGGCCGCAGTGCTGTGGGGGGCGACTTCGACGCGGATCGGGTTCTTCAGCAAGCCTTTCGCCAGCTCGGCGATTTCGGCCGGCATGGTCGCCGAGAACAGCACCGTCTGACGGTCCGGCGCCGTCGCCCTGGCGATGCGCTTGACGTCGTTGATGAAGCCCATGTCGAGCATGCGGTCGCCTTCGTCGAGCACCAGCCATTTGGTGTCGGCAAGTACGAGATCGCCCTCACGCACCAGATCGGTCAGCCGGCCAGGCGTGGCGATCAGGATGTCGACGCCGGGTGCAACCTTCTTGACCTGGCTGAAGCGCGAGACGCCGCCAAGCACCAGCGCGGTCGAGACATGCGCGCCCTTGGCGAGAATCTTGATGGTGTCCTCGATCTGTACGGCGAGCTCGCGCGTCGGCGCCAGGATCAGCGCACGAGCCGTCTTCGGCCGGCGCTTGGTGCCAAGCGCGATGATCTTCGACAGGATCGGCAGCGCGAACGCCGCGGTCTTGCCCGAGCCGGTCTGGGCGATGCCGAAAATGTCGCGGCCTTCGAGCTGCGGCGGGATAGCCTGCGCCTGAATCGGCTTGGGATCGGTAAAGCCGGCGGCATGGGTGGCCTTGAGCAGTGCACCGCTAATTCCAAGTGCGGCGAAACCGGTCAGTTCCCCAGTGTTCTCACCGGTCAAAGTGTTTTCATTGGTCAAAATATTCTTCTTTCATGCGGCTTCTGGCCGCAAACATCGATGGCGGCAGGGCGCAACCTGCCGTCGAAAATTGTCATGAAACGACAAGGCGGGCGGACGTCATCGTCCACACGGCTGCGCTGTCGTGCCCGCAGGCTTCATGCCACGGGGCTTTTTCGCCACCTTGCCGATATGTCGGGAAGAGGGAAAACAGACGCAACCAGTCTCATTCGTCGAGAAGGCCGGAGTTTCCCGGCCCAAGCGCCTATGCCGCCGCATATGGCCCACTTCGCTTCGGAATGCAAGGGGTCGGATGCTGCAGCGCAGCAGAAGCCATGGCGAAGCGGCGCTTGCGCTCACTTGCTGCCACGATTACCACAATCCAGCTTTCCGTTTTGGGGACCGGTCATGAAGGACGTGCTGAAGGAACTCGAGCGGCGCCGCGAGATCGCCCGCATGGGAGGCGGCCGAGCCCGCATCGAGGCCCAGCACAAGAAGGGCAAGCTCACCGCCCGTGAGCGCATCGACGTCTTCCTCGACGAAGGCTCGTTCGAGGAGTTCGACATGTTCGTCGAGCACCGCTCGACCGATTTCGGCATGGAGAAAACCAAGATCGCCGGCGATGGCGTCGTTACCGGCTGGGGCACCATCAACGGTCGCCCGGTCTATCTTTTCGCCAAGGATTTCACCGTGTTCGGCGGCTCGCTGTCCGAGGCGCATGCCGAAAAGGTGGTCAAGGTGCAGGAGATGGCATTGCGCAACCGCGCGCCGATCATCGGCATCTACGACGCCGGCGGCGCCCGCATCCAGGAAGGCGTGGCGGCGCTCGGCGGCTACGCCGAGATCTTCCAGCGCAATGTTCTGGCCTCCGGGGTCATCCCACAGATTTCGCTGATCATGGGCCCTTGCGCAGGCGGCGACGTCTATTCGCCGGCGATGACCGACTTCATCTTCATGGTCCGCGGCACCTCCTACATGTTCGTCACCGGGCCGGATGTGGTGAAGACCGTCACCAACGAGACGGTCACCGCCGAAAGCCTCGGCGGCGCTTCCGTCCACACGACGAAGTCCTCGATCGCCGACGGAGCCTACGACAATGACGTCGAGGCGCTGTTGCAGATGCGCCGGCTGGTCGATCTGCTGCCCGCCTCCAACACGGCGGAAATTCCCGAGATCGAATGCCACCAGTCGGTCACCGATCACGATCTGTCGCTCGACAGGCTGATCCCCGACAATGCCAACAAACCCTACGACATCAAGGAGTTGATCCTTAAAGTTGCCGACGAGGGTGACTTCTTCGAAATCCAGCAGAATTTTGCGAAAAACATCGTCACCGGCTTCGGCCGTGTCGAGGGCCGCACCGTCGGCTTCGTCGCCAACCAGCCGATGGTGCTGGCCGGCGTGCTCGATGCCGACGCCAGCCGCAAGGCGGCGCGCTTCGTACGCTTCTGCGACTGCTTCTCGATCCCGATCGTCACCTTCGTGGACGTTCCGGGCTTCCTGCCCGGCACCGCGCAGGAGTATGGCGGGCTGATCAAACATGGGGCCAAGCTTCTGTTCGCCTATGCCGAAGCGACCGTGCCAAAGATCACCGTCATCACGAGAAAGGCCTATGGCGGCGCCTATGACGTTATGGCGTCAAAGCATTTGCGCGGCGACATGAACTATGCCTGGCCAACGGCGCAGATTGCCGTCATGGGCGCCAGGGGCGCGGTCGAGATCATCTACCGCAAGGACATCGGCGATGCGGAGAAAATCGCTGCGCATACAAAGGCTTACGAGGATCGCTTCCTTTCGCCCTTCGTTGCCGCCGAGCGCGGCTATGTCGACGAGGTAATCATGCCGCATTCGACCCGCCGGCGCATCGCTCGCGCACTCAGGATGCTGCGCAACAAGGATATGCAGAACCCCTGGAAGAAACACGACAATATACCGCTGTGAGGCGCTGATGTCGCGCCTGATCCTCTACATGGGAGCGCGCTTCGGCAGGTTTGCCGTCCTGCTTTTCGCTCTGCCGCTGTTCTGCCCAATAGTCTTATGGATCTGGTTTCTCGACCGGCATCCGCTCGCCGTCATCGCGGCTGGCGTTGTTGCGATCCCAGCTGCGATGCTGGGCATGGTTCTGTTGATCGGGACATTGTTCGCCGGTTTTCGACCCAGCAAGGCGGAGGGGATCGCTCGGGAATCAGCCCCGAAATTATGGGCCATCTGGGAGAGTATTGCCGGAAAACACCGCGCCAGCCGGACTACCATCGTGCTGAGCCCCGATCTCAACGCCAGTATCGGTGAAGAGCGGCCGTTTCTGGGGCTGCTTGGCCGTAGGGCGATTCTCACCATCGGCCTTCCTCTGCTCGCAGTGACCGACCAAAAGGCTTTTGCCGCGATCTTGGTCCATGAGAACGCACATCTGAGAAACAAGGACACAAACGGCGGCCTCAACCTGGCCGAACTCGAAAAAAGCTTCGATCTAATCTTCGACTTCGCTCCTCCGGGAAAAACCGTTTCGGGCAGCCTGTTCTACTGGATGCTTGGTCCGCTGTCGCGCACGCTGGAGCGCGAAGAAATACGGTTGTCGCGGCGGGCGGAAATTGACGCGGATCGCCATGCAGCGATGTCCGGCGACGCATATGAAGCGGCCCGCGCCCTGCTACTGATCGGTGCTGCCAGTGCGTTTTTCGATGATCAGGTCTACAGTCCGATCCGGCGTGAACTGCTTGGCGCCATGACGCCGCCTCGTCCACCACTCGAAAGGATCCTCGCGGCGGCAGTTCACTTGTCGAGACTTCCCATCCTGCAGGAGTATGCGCAAAAAGCGTGGGACGCGCCCGATAACGAAAGCGCGGACCATCCGCCCTGGTCCGACCGTCTGATTGCTCTTGGATTTAGCTCGGTGCCAAAGATAGAACCAATTCTGGTTTCCGCCTTGTCGAGCCTGCTGAGCGATACGATCGTCGCCGAACGCGTCCGGCATTTCGACGGTGAATGGACATCGAACATCGCCGACGACCTCGATCGATAGCTGTCCGCCTGGAGCTACTGCGGCCAATGTCAGAGTCGTCGGCCTATTCCGCTTCCGCCGCTCCGAACCCGGCTCCCATCGTCGCGCTGACAGCGCCCGACCACGGCGTGGCGTGATTGTCGATGCGCATCTGGAAGATGAAATAGGTCGGCGAGCAGAAGCCGATGCCTTTCACCTTGCCGATGCCCGGCATATCGGGCGGCAGCGACTGGCACATGTAATCCTCGCGACAGAAATGGTCGGCCGAGCAGGCGGGACGATTACCGCGATTGACAGCGCCGCCCAGGCACTGGTCGAAATTATTGGTCGCCACGCAGGTGTCGAATTTTTTGCCGCCGACCAATCCGCAAATCTCGTTCGGCATCGGCTTGCCCGGTTTGAAGGCGGCAAAGCTGCGATCCCGATCGTCGCAGCCGCGATAGGCGATACCCGCCGGCACGCCGATCTTCGGCGGTCGGCAGGTGTAGCCAGTACGCGAAATGCCTGGCGCGAGCGCCGCGAACTGGCCGGTGATGATATAGCGGTCATTGAAAGGTTGCGCCGGGTTGCTGGTGATCGAGCCGGTCAGGCACGGATGGCCGGAGAATATGTTTTCGCTGTCCTTGGGCAACAGACATTGCGCCAGCTTGGTGCGCACGCCGGACGCGGTCGCCAGCGGCGTGCAGACGGTGCCGCCGCCGCATTGCCAAGTCGCGCCGAAACGGGCTGCATCTTCCGGCATGAAGCACGGCATCGCCATTTCGGCCGGCGAATAGGCAATTTCGCTGGCATCGTTCCATGTCGCCGGCGGCGCGAAGGACAGCGGGCGGAAGCGGTTCGGTTCCTTGCCCCCGGCAGTCGCGCGCAGCCAGGCGACGCGGCGCGGGACATCGGCGTGAAGATGCGGTGAGATACCGACCTCGATGCGGTTGAGCGGCGAGGTCGTCTTGTCATCCAGGCCGATAAAGTGGAACCCGGCGGTCGAACCCGCCTGATGGCAGCCTTGGCAGGCGCCATTGTCCAGCCGCTCGACCAATGCCTCTGGCGTGCGCACCAGCTTCCGCTTGGAATAATCAAGCCCGGCTAAATCCGCGGGCTGGAACAGTGGCGTGAACGGGTGGTTGGCCTGCCTTGCGCTGCCGAAAGTCGACCATGAGACTACCTTCTTTGCCAAGAATTTATCGGGGATTTGGTAGACGCCGGAGTCGATTGCCGCGACATTGGTGCGGACATAGTCGGCAAGTCTTGCTTTCAGCGCAGCGTCGTCGGCGAGACGTGCCGTGTCGGGCGTGTTTTCCAGCGGTCTTTCACTGACAGCCCCGCCGTCGATGCCGAAAATGCGCATGAGATAGGCGGCCTGTCCGCCGAATTCGGTCTCCTGGCCGGAGGGGAAGCGGACCACTTGCGCATTGAGCTCGAGCTGCTTGAAGGTGAGCGCCGCTCTTTCCAGCGGCCCGCCGATCAGCCAGCCGGCATCGACGCTCTCGTCGAGTTGTGGTGCCCAGCGTCCGGCGACGCCGACACAACCGCCATCGGCATCCGGCGCGACATTGTAGATGGCACTGAAATTGAACGGCAGGCGCGAGGCCAAAACCTTGCCGTTCTTCTTGAAGCTGTAGGCGAGGCGATAGATGAAGCGCACTTCGCCGCAACTCGTGTCGCCTTGCAGCGCGGCGAAGTCGCGCCGATCGAGCCGGTTGACTATGCCGACGAGACGGAAGCGCGCGGCATCGGTCCTCAGCCAGCGCATGTCCATGACACGGCCGACATTGCCGTCGGTCACCTCGTAAAGCGGCCGGCTGCCGGCCTTCATCTCGGCCCGCAATGCTGCGACGTCGCTTGCAATCGTTTCGACGATCGCATGATAGGCCGGCGCCTTGTCGTAGAGAGTCTTCAAATCGCCCTTGCCATCGACGCCGAAAATGCCGGCGAAACCATAGCCCTTGCTGTCAAGCTCGGCGAGAACAGCCGGGTCGTCGACGATGGTTAGCGGAGTTTCGGCGTTCGCGGCCTGTACCATGGACATGGCACTAATGATCGCAACGAGCAGCGCAATCAGGCGGTTCATTCGGCAGCCATCCCGCGGCTTTCAACGAGCTCGCGCAGCACCGCCACCAGCGCCAGCGGCAGGTCCTCGGCGATCAGCCCCGGTCCGAAACGGCTGCCGGTCTCGGCATGGATCCAGACTGCCGCACAGGCCGCTTCGAAGGCTGGCATGCCCTGAGCCAGCAACCCGGCGATGATGCCCGACAGCACATCGCCCGAACCGGCGGTAGCCAGCCATGAGGCACCATTGCTGTTGATCGCTGCCCGGCCATTGGGGGCCGCGATCACTGTGTCGGCGCCCTTGTAGACGAGGATAGCACTGGCACGCTTAGCGGCGGCGCGGGCTTTGGCGAGCTTGGACAAATCGTGGTGCCCGGCGACATCGGGAAAAAGCTTGGCGAACTCGCCCTCATGCGGCGTCATCACCAGAGCCGGCGTTTTCGGTCGACGGGCGGCTTCGAACAGGGCATCCGGCGTGTCGCGAAACGAGGTGATGCCGTCGGCGTCGAGCACCAGCCCGTCGATCCCGCTGCCCTGCCCATGGGCGTTGCCGAGTACGACCAGGGCAAAATCGCGCGTTTTCTCCCCGATGCCAAATCCCGGGCCAAGCACGAAGGCCGATGGGCGGCGGCTGCCGACGAATTCGTCCACATCCGCGATAGTGTCTATCTTGTGCAGCATGACCGAGGTCAGATGCGCCGCGTTCACCTGTATGGCGTTCGCCGGCGACAGCAAGGTGACGGCCCCTGCCCCGCTCCGGGCCGCGGCAAGCGCCGACAGCCGCGCAGCACCCGTCGCCGACGGTCCGCCGGAAAAGACGCCAACATGGCCGCGCTTGTACTTATGGGCGTCGACGGCCGGAACCGGAAAGCGGTCAAGCCAGAGCGCCGGAATGTTCTCGAATGTTCGCGGTTGAAGCTGCGCAACGATGCTGTTGTCTATGCCGATATCGGCGAGCTCGATGTCGCCGCACAACTCGCGCCCCGGCAACAGCAGATGGCCTGGCTTTTTTCGCGCGAAGGTCACCGTGGTCCGGGCCCGGAAGGCCTTTCCTAACACATTGCCGCTCTCGCCGGAAACGCCCGACGGCAGGTCGACCGCCACAACCGGCAAGTTCAATTCGGCCGCGATATCGATCACCTTGGCGGCGTCGCCGGACAGCGGCTTGGACAGCCCCGCCCCATAGAGCGCGTCAACCACGACCGAGCCCATCTCGGCAACGAAATCCGACAGCGGCCGAGCTTCAACCGGGCATTCCGAGGCAGCGAGTGCAGCATCACGGCCGCTTTTGGGCGATCCAGACGCCCACACAGAGACATCGACGGCGCTCTCCCGAAGGATCCGGGCCACGACATAGCCGTCGCCGCCATTGTTACCGGGGCCGCAAAGCACGTGGACGCGTGTCGCCGCCGGGTAGCGCTTGAGCACTACGGCGGCAACCGCGGCGCCGGCATTGCGCATCAGGCCAATACCGTCGAATGGACCGGCGGCAATCGCCAGCCGGTCGGCCTCGGCCATTTCGGAGGGAGACAAAAGTTCGTTGCTCATGGAATATCAGGCGACATGCACATCATTTCCCCAAGCATTGTCCAGTTTTTGATCCGACGCAAACAACGAAGGTCCCCAAGCAAATTTGGCGGCGTACATCGTTCGGGACGACGGCGTGCAGCTGCTCATGAAATATCCGATCTGCCCAATTTTTGTGCGGACGGCAGGACCGGCGGTGTGTAGGCTCGCGGCGTTCATGGCGCATCCGACACAGCGAATGATGCGAATGTACATTCCTGCGCGGCATGGTATCCAAATCATGTGAGGCTTCTCGGCGCCCCATCAATTGGCACAGTTCGTGCTTGATTGAGGCGCAAGCGGGGCTCACAACCCGTCTTTTTTGGCAGTGGAGGCCACTTTTTACATGAAAAAGATCGAAGCGATCATCAAGCCGTTCAAGCTAGACGAAGTGAAGGAAGCGCTTCAGGAGGCCGGGCTGCAAGGCATCACCGTGACCGAAGCCAAGGGCTTTGGCCGCCAGAAGGGCCACACCGAGCTTTATCGCGGCGCCGAATATGTCGTCGACTTCCTGCCAAAGGTGAAAATCGAGGTCGTGCTCGGCGACGATGCGGTCGAAGCCGCGATCGAAGCTATCCGCAAAGCGGCCCAGACCGGCCGTATCGGCGACGGCAAGATCTTCGTCTCGAACATCGAGGAAGTGGTGCGCATCCGCACCGGCGAAACCGGCATGGACGCCGTCTGAATTTTCCCGTTAAAAGGCCACGTTCAAACGTCATCACATAGGGAAGCAGGGACATGACGACAGCCAAAGACATCATGAAGCAGATCAAAGACAACGACGTGAAGTTCGTTGATCTGCGCTTCACCGATCCGAAGGGCAAACTGCAGCACGTAACGATGGATGTCATCGAGGTCGAGGAAGACATGTTTGCCGATGGCGTCATGTTCGACGGTTCCTCGATCGCCGGCTGGAAGGCGATCAACGAGTCCGACATGGTGCTGATGCCCGATGCGGATACGGTGCATATGGACCCGTTCTTCGCCCAGTCGACCATGGTCATCCTGTGTGACATTCTCGATCCGATCTCGGGAGAATCCTACAACCGCGACCCCCGCGGCACCGCCAAGAAGGCCGAGGCCTACATGAAGGCCGAAGGCATCGGCGACCAGATCTTCGTCGGTCCTGAAGCCGAGTTCTTCGTGTTCGACGACGTCAAGTACAAGGCCGATCCTTACAACACCGGCTTCAGGCTGGATTCCACCGAACTGCCGTCCAATGACGACACCGACTATGAGACCGGCAACCTCGGTCACCGGCCGCGCATCAAGGGCGGCTATTTCCCGGTGCCGCCGATCGATTCGGCACAGGACATGCGCTCGGAAATGCTCACCGTGCTCGCCGAAATGGGCGTGCGCGTTGAAAAGCACCATCACGAAGTGGCCGCCGCGCAGCACGAGCTCGGCATCAAGTTCGACACGCTGGTCCGCAACGCCGACAAGATGCTGATCTACAAATATGTCGTGCACCAGGTCGCCAACGCCTATGGGAAGACGGCCACTTTCATGCCGAAGCCGGTGTTCGGCGACAATGGCTCGGGCATGCATGTCCACCAGTCGATCTGGAAAGAAGGCAAGCCGACTTTCGCCGGCAACGAATATGCCGGCCTGTCTGAGAGCTGCCTGTTCTACATCGGTGGCATCATCAAGCATGCGAAGGCGATCAACGCCTTCACCAACCCGCTGACCAATTCCTACAAGCGCCTGGTTCCGGGCTATGAAGCGCCGGTGCTGCTCGCCTATTCGGCACGCAACCGCTCGGCCTCGTGCCGCATTCCGTTCGGCTCGTCGCCGAAATCCAAGCGCGTCGAGGTCCGCTTCCCCGATCCTGGTGCCAACCCCTATCTCGCATTTGCCGCCATGCTGATGGCCGGCCTCGACGGCATCAAGAACAAGATCCACCCGGGACAGCCGATGGACAAGGATCTCTACGACCTGCCGCCGAAGGAATTGAAGAAGATCCCGACCGTCTGCGGGTCGCTGCGCGAAGCCCTGCAGAGCCTCGACAAGGACCGCGGGTTCCTGAAGGCCGGCGGCGTCTTCGACGACGACCAGATCGACAGCTATATCGAGCTCAAGATGGCCGAGGTGATGCGCTTCGAAATGACGCCGCATCCGGTCGAATACGATATGTATTACTCGGTGTGATCCCGAACCTCATAGTCACGTAGAAAAAACCCCGGCGGTTACGCCGGGGTTTTTTTATGCAATGCGATGGGAACGAAAGTCACGGCGGAGACACCCGAGGTCCGCGCCGTGAACGCATTCTCAAGCGGCGGCCGAAACCTCGGCGCTGGTCGGGACGGAGGCGATCGTCTTCAATATCTGCGAAGCGATCTGGTAGGGGTCGCCCTGCGAGTTCGGACGGCGATCCTCGAGATAGCCCTTGTAGCCGTTGTTGATAAAAGAATGCGGCACGCGGATCGAAGCGCCGCGGTCGGCGATGCCGTAGCTGAACCTGTTCCAGGGCGCGGTCTCGTGCTTGCCGGTCAAACGCTTGTCGTTGTCCGGCCCATAGACGGCGATGTGATCCATCAGGTTTTTGTCGAAGGCTGCCATCAGCGCCTCGAAATAGCTCTTGCTGCCGACTTCGCGCATATAGGCGGTCGAGAAGTTGGCATGCATGCCGGAGCCGTTCCAATCGGTGTCGCCGAGCGGCTTGCAGTGGTATTCGATGTCGATGCCGTACTTCTCGGTCAGGCGCTGCAACAAATAGCGCGCCATCCACATCTGGTCGGCGGCCTTCTTGGAGCCCTTGCCAAAGATCTGGAATTCCCACTGGCCTTTGGCTACCTCGGCGTTGATGCCTTCATGATTGATGCCGGCGGCAAGGCAAAGGTCGAGATGCTCCTCGACGATCTGCCTGGCGACGGAGCCGACATTGCTATAGCCGACGCCAGTGTAGTACGGGCCTTGCGGCGCCGGATAGCCACTCTCGGGGAAGCCGAGCGGACGGCCGTCCTTGTAGAAGAAATATTCCTGCTCGAAGCCGAACCAGGCGCCCTCGTCGTCGAGAATGGTGGCGCGTTTGTTGGACGCGTGCGGCGTTACGCCGTCCGGCATCATGACTTCGCACATGACGAGCGCGCCATTGGTGCGGGCGGGATCCGGATAAACGGCGACCGGCTTCAAAACGCAGTCGGAGCTGTGGCCCTCGGCCTGCATGGTCGAAGAACCGTCGAAGCCCCACAGCGGAAGCTGGTCGAGCGTCGGAAACTCGGCGTAGTCCTTGACCTGCGTCTTTCCGCGAAGGTTGGGAACCGGGGTATATCCATCGAGCCAAATGTACTCGAGCTTGTATTTCGTCATTCTAGCCTCTCGTTGCTTGATCACCGAACCCTGGATGGCGCCGGGGCGAGCCGGCCTATCCAGCAGCCGACCTGCCGGACTAGTAAAATGCAATTCGTGTGCCATTCTCGCCGGCGACGGATGCGGCAAAAGTGGGGTTGTATCCACCCAAAATCGCTGGTCCGCTGTCATGCTGCGCTCGGATCATCCACAAGCACATTTTGCACAAATAATATGCAAGTACTGATCTTTTCGTAATCATGTTGCCTAATTCGGTTGCTGAACCTATGTTGGGGAAAGGTTGAATCGGCAAGGTTCTGTCGAAGAAAGGAAACCGACAATGGAAATCACTTCCACTCGTCAGTCGGCCAAAATCCTGATGTTCCCGGTGGCAGCGCGCGCCTCTGCCTCAAATTTAAGCGGAAAGGCTAAGTTCGCGGCAGAACTTGCTTCTTTGCGCAACCGAACGGATTTCGGAAGTGCCTGGTATCATGAGGCAGCGATCGAGGAAGCGAAACAGGATCGGAAGAGCTAAGCCCTGCACTCGATAAATTGAAAAAGCCCGGCGCGATCGCTCGCGCCGGGCTTTGCTATGGACCGGTACAGGCTACTGCTTGGTGTGCAGGTCCGTTCCGAGCGTGTCCCTGATGAAGATCATGCCGATGATCAGCGACATCGCCGCGATCACCACGGGATACCAGAGACCGTAGTAGATATCGCCCTTGTAGGCGCTGAGCGCGAACACCGTCGCCGGCAGCAGCCCGCCGAACCAGCCATTGCCGATGTGATAGGGCAGCGACATGCCGGTGTAGCGGATGCGGGTCGGGAACATCTCGACCAGGATCGCGGCGATCGGCCCGTACACCATCGTGACGAAGACCACGAGGATGAACAGGATGGCGATCGTCATCGGCCAGTTGACCGCTGCAGGGTCGGCAAACATGGCGAAGGGACCGCCGCCGGGTACGGTGTAGACAGTGACCTCGGGGGCTCCCGCAGCCTCGTCGGCAGTCAGCAGCTTGTCCTTGATCGCCTGGTCAGTCGGAACGGTAGCCTTGTCGCCGGCGCGGATTGCCGCGGCATCGAGCTTCAGCTCAGGATTGGCCGCAATAAAGGCCTCGAGCTTCTGGTCCGGCACCTTGGCGGCTGCCCGCTTCAGCGGGTAGCCGCCATCCCGAAGTGCCGTGTAGACCGCCTTGGCGAAAGCTGCATCCTTGGCCTTGGCCTGATCGCCGGCGGCCGTGGCGTCATAAGACTCGACCGTCTCGTTGCCGATTTTGACCGACGCGGCTGTACCGGGCGCCGCAGTCGATACCACGTCGTAAGGCACCGAGTTCTTGGTCAGGAACGACGTGGCGATATCGCACGAGGTCGTGAACTTTGCAGTGCCCACCGGGTTGAACTGGAACTTGCAGTCTCCCGGTGCCGCGGTCACCGTCGCGCGTGTGTTCTGCTGCGCTGTGGCGAGCGCCGGATTGGCTGCCCAGGTCAGCGCCTTGAACAACGGGAAGGTGCAGACGATCGCCAGCGCAAGGCCGGCCATGATGATCGGCTTGCGGCCGATCTTGTCGGAGAGCCAGCCGAACACGACGAAAAAGATGGAGCCGACTGCTAGCGCGATTGCGATCATGATGTTGACCGACTGCGCGTCGACCTTGAGCACGTTGGTTAGGAAGAACAGCGCGTAGAACTGGCCATTGTACCAGACTACGGCCTGGCCTGCTGTGAGGCCGAGCAGTGCCAGCAGGGCAATCTTTGCGTTCTTCCACTGGCCGAAGGCTTCCGACAGCGGCGCCTTGGAGCCTTTGCCTTCGTCCTTCATGCGCTGGAAGGTCGGCGATTCGGAGAGCGACAGCCGGATCCAGAGCGAGATGCCGAGCAGCAGGAAGGAGACCAGGAAAGGAACGCGCCAACCCCAGGCGGCGTAGGTTTCCTTGGCCATCGACCCCTGGACGATCAGAATGACGACCAGCGACAGGAACAGGCCGAGCGTTGCCGTCGTCTGTATCCACGACGTGTAGTAGCCGCGGCGATCGTCAGGTGCGTGCTCGGCGACATAGGTCGCGGCACCGCCATACTCGCCGCCGAGCGCCAGGCCCTGCAACATGCGCAAGATGATCAGGATCACGGGAGCGGCGATGCCCAAAGTCGCATAGCCAGGCAGCAAGCCGACCAGGAAGGTCGACAGGCCCATGATCGTCATGGTGACAAGGAAAGTGTATTTACGGCCGACAAGGTCGCCGATGCGGCCGAACAGCAATGCGCCGAACGGGCGCACGAGGAAGCCAGCGGCAAACGCCAGCAGCGCGAAAATATTGCGCGTCGCTTCCGGAATGGTTGGACTGAAAAAAGTCGAACCAATGAATACTGCCAGCGAGCCGTAGAGATAAAAATCGTACCATTCGAAAACGGTGCCGAGCGAAGAAGCGAAGATGACCTTCTTCTCCTCGCGTGTCATGCCGCGGCTTGTTTTGCCGGCGGTCGATGCCATTGCCATGAGCGTATCCTCCCGTGTGATTCCGTCAGCCCTCGATGCTGCGCGTCATCGTCCGCGTTTCCTCGCAACGCAGACTCAGTGCAGCCACCGGTGCAAAAAATGACAGAAAGCAGTGCCCAGAGGCAGACCGCCTTTGGGATTATGACTTTGGTCTAATGTGCAGTGCGAAATGGCGGGCGGTGCCGTCAGCCTTTGAGAGCTTCGAGCAGCTTGACTGCGGCCATCATGTCGCGCTTGCGGGCAGCGCGGCGCGCGAGCGCCTCTGCATCATGGCCCCATTGCTCGGCCTGCCAGTCCTCGTCGACATGACCGGCAGCCCAGGCCGCCTCGCCGTCGAGCTCGCCGAAGTCGACGGCGAGCGCCAGCAGCGCCGATCCGGTCAGCGAGGTCATGACGTGAATGGCGGCAAGGCGCAGCGGATCGGCACGTTGGGCAAGATGCTGGCCGAGCAGCGCGATACTCTCGCGCGGCTGTTCGACATGGATCACGCCTTCGGTGAGATGGAATCGGGCGCCGAGTGCGCTGCGCACCCAGTCGATGACCGGGTCCCAATGCTCGTTCTGCCGGTCGACTAGTCCTTGGGGCGCATCGGCGCGGTAGCAGAGCAGATCGGATGAGGCGAAGCGCAGTATGTCCTCCAGCACCGCCTGGGGATCACTGGCGACGCCATCGATTGCCGTATTGACCAGACGCATCACCGGCATCGTCACCGGGTCGATGGTCTCCTCCTGTGCGGCGAATTCCTCGGCGACGAGAGCAGCCGCCTTTTCGGTTGGCAGCGCCAGCAGCGCCTTGGCCGGCGTGCGGACGGGCTTGCCATCGAGATGGACGGCAAAACCGTCTTCGACCGGTGCTACCGCGACAGACTTGTAGAAGCGCTTCGGCAGTTGCGTCTTCATCTGGATCTGGGCGCGACGCACCGGGTCCGGATCGGAGAGCTGCTTTCCAGCTTCGAGGTCGTTCAATATGTCGCGCATGCTCATCCGGGGGCTTGTTTTCGGGCCGGCCGGTTGACGATGATAAGACCGGCGGCGATGAGGCCGAGTGCCAGGAAGATACGAACTGTCAACGGCTCGTTCAAGAAGACGGCGCCGCAGAGCACACCGAACACCGGCGACAGGAAGGTGAAGCTCGACAGTCCAGATGCAGGGTAGCGCCGGAGCAGCCAGAACCACAGAACATAGGTGAACGCGACGACGTAGACGGCCTGGAACAACAGAGCCAAGGTCGGCAGAACGGCAAAGCTGCGGACTGGCGGCCCGGCAAAAGGCATCACCAAAATCCCGACAACGGCGGCCCCGGCCAGCTGATAGAGCAGCAGCTTTTCGGCGCTGGCCGTCACCAGCTTCGACCGCTTGATGACGATATTGGTCACGGCCCACAGAATGCCGGCGCCGAGACTGAGCAAATCGCCGCTCAATGTTGCGCCGCCATTGGCGCTCAGTTTATCGGAAAACACCGCGACCAGTCCGGCGAAAGCGAGCAGAAGACCAACGAGCTTGCGTGCCGTGATGCTTTCACCCAGCAGGAAATGGCCGCCGACCAGCATCCAGAACGGCATGGTGTTGACCAGCAAGGTGTTGCGCACGACGGTGGTGTGTTCGAGCCCGACATACAGAAACAGAAACTCGAGACCGAAAAGCGCGCCTGCCAGAATGCCGGCGACGAGGGTCTTGTCGGGCGTGAACAGCGCGATGCCGCGCCAGCGGCACCAGCCGAAAACACACAGGCCGCCGATCACCGAGCGGGCGATCGACAGGAAAACGGGATCGTAGCCGGCATAGGAGATCTTGGCGGCGACGTAGTTCAGCCCCCAGGAAAAAGTCAGCCCAACCATGATGGCGGCGGCCGCCAGATCGACCGCGTCACGGCGGTCGAGCGTATCTGTGGCGACGCCCACCGGCCCTAGTCCTCCGCGCTGGCGTCGTCGAAGCCGATCAGGTTCCAGCTCTGGCGCATGTGCGGCGGCATCGGCGCGGTGACGTCGACAAACCCCTTGTCGGGATGCGGGATGACGATGCGGCGGGCGTGCAGATGCAGACGGTTCTGCATGCCGCCGGGAAAATCCCAATTGGTGTCGGCCTCGAAATATTTGGGGTCACCGATGATCGGGCAGCCGATATGCGCGGCATGGACACGAAGCTGGTGGGTGCGGCCGGTATACGGCTCCATCTCCAGCCAGGTCATCGTCTGAGCAGCCTGCTCGATGACACGGTAGTAGGACACGGCGTGGTCGGCGCCCTTTTCGCCATGCTTGGCGATGCGCACGCGATCGCCGTCGGGCGTCGGTTCCTTGATCAACCAGGTCGAGATCTTGTCCTCGCGCTTCGGCGGCACACCCTTGACCAGCGCCCAGTAGGTTTTCTTCGTCTCACGCGCCCGGAACGCTTCGGCGAGCTTCATGGCGGCGAGCCTTGTACGGGCGACAACCAGAACACCCGACGTGTCGCGGTCGAGCCGGTGCACCAGACGTGGCTTCTCGCCCTTCTGGTTGCGCCAGGCTTCCAGCATGTCGTCGACATTGCGGGTGACCCCGGAGCCGCCTTGCACCGCCAGGCCGGCCGGCTTGTTGAAGACGAAGACCTTCGGGTCCTCATGGATCAGCATCTTGGCCAGGACATCGGCGTCGCCCTGGTTGCGTATCGAATGGCCGGTCAGCGGGCTTTCGCCTTTCTTGTCGACTTCGAGCGGCGGCACACGCACCGTTTGGCCGGCTTCGACGCGGGTATCGGCCTTCACCCTGCCGCCGTCGACGCGGATCTGGCCGGAACGCAGCAGCTTCTGCAGATGACCAAAACCGAGACCGGGGAAATGGCTCTTGAACCAGCGGTCGAGCCGCATGCCCGCCTCACCGGCGTCCACTGTGATCTGTTCAACGCCTGCCATGATTCCAATCGCCGTTTTGCAGGCATGCAACGGCATTCGCCGGCACCCGCAATCTCACTCGGTTATTCGTTGTCGGTTCCATATTGCAGAACCTGAACTTTCTCCAGCGTAATCAAACCACTTGTCATGATTGTTTCAAGAACGGGCAGGAAAGCGGCCAATTTTTCCTCGTCATCGACGATCTCGATGACGAGGGGCAGATCCTCCGATAGGCGGAGGATCTTCGTGGTGTGAAGCCGGCTGGAATGGCCGAACCCCATCGCGCCGCGCAGGACTGTCGCGCCGGCGATCTGCATTTCGCGGGCCCTCAGCACGATAACCTCATACAGCGGACGGCCATCTGCCTTGTCGTTTTCGCCGATAAATATGCGCAGCAATTGTGCCTGTGTTGGTATCTTCATTGCCTGGACCCTCTCAGCCGGTTGAGGCGAACTGCAAAGATGTGGCCGAGCCAGACGGCGGCAAGCCAGGCCACCACGGAGATCGCGATATTGAGTCCAGCCGCCAGAAACCTCCCGCCTTGCGCGAGGGTGAGCGTTTCAAGGCTGAAGGCCGAGAAGGTCGTCAGGCCGCCACAGAAGCCGGCCATGAAGAACTGGCGCTGCAGCGGACCGGCGAAGACGCGTCCATCCGGTCCCGTCAATGTCGCGTAGATGCCGATGAGGAATGAGCCGACAATGTTGACGAGGAGTGTGCCGAAGGGAAATCCAGCGCCCCACAGGGCAGTGCTCGTCGATGAGGCAAGCGCCCGCAGCACACCGCCGATCATGCTGCCCGCGGCCACGGTCGCATAGAGCCGAACCGTTTCAGAGGTTCTGCGCCAACCAATGAGGCGTCCGCCATGCCCGGCCGCGGCAGTCTCCGTCCCGTCGTGGCGGAGCTTCCGCGGGCCGCTCACGGCGCCCCGCTGCCAATCAGAAGACTTCCCGCGGCAAAGCCCAGCGTCACGCCGCCGAGGCTCAGGAAAACCGAAAGCAGCACATTTCCGCCGGCGCGCAGCCATTCGCCCTCGCGCGCCAGTGCCAGCGTCTGCACGCTGAAGGAAGAGACCGTAGTGTAGCAGCCGAGGCCGCCGGTGACGGCAAAGGCCCAGATGGCGGGCATGCCGTCGCGCGTCACCGCATGCGCAACGACACCGATTGCAAACGCTCCCGAGACGTTGACCACCATCGTGCCCCAGGGAAAGGTCTCACCAACCCGGCGGGCGACGAAGCCGGACAAGAAGAAGCGGGCCATTGCGCCGATCGCGCCACCAAGGCAGACAAGCAACAGATGATACATCGTGCTCCCTCGCACCGGTCACACTACGGTGTCAGGCGGCTCCGGCCTTCTTCGGCTTGCTGGAGCCGATCATCTTCCAGTTCTTGTAGAACATGGCATTGATGCGCTCGACGCTGACCGAAACGATGGCGAGAAGAGCGGCGATCAGGCCAGGGAATGGCGATGGCCGGATGATGTCCATGAACACGCAGTAGCGGCGCCCATCATATTCGTTGACCGAGCGGTGCAGCAGCGTGTCGTCGAAAATATAGAGCGGATTGTCGTGCCAGTAGTTCCTGGCGTTGTTGCACTCGACGAAAACCTCGGCCTTCACCGGGAGAAGATTGTAGAGAATGCGCAGGCTGAGCCGCAGCGGTCCGAAATGCCAAGAGGTCGATTCCTTGCCCCTGAACACGGACACGGCGATGGTCTTGATATATTTGAAATCCTTGTTGAATTCGGCAACGTTGTCGATCTTGTGCTTGCCGTACCACTGGTAGACATACATGCCGCGCCGGCCGCTGCCGAAATTGGCGTCGATATCGGCGATGATCTCGTCCTTGCGCGCTTTGAAGACGTCCAGAACCTCGTTGACCTCACGCTGATAGTCCGGAGGAAACTGGTCCAGTTTCCAGACACCGCGGTTTCTGTAGCACAGCAGATCGACCAGCAGATTGAAGGGCGAAAGCAGCCAGGTGAAGATGCCGTTGCCGAGGAAATAACCACTGAACAGGGCCCAGTTCTTGTTGTCGTTGCGCAACACGTCGATCAGACCGAGGACAATGAAAATTGTCATCAGGATGGGAATGAAATAAAAGCCGAGCGCCAGCAGCGGGATCGCTATGGCGAACTTCCGAAGGGTCTTGCGAGATTTTTTCGTCATTTTTCCACGCGCCAGGCGCGATTCCGTTCTGAATATCGTCGGTACGTTTCTGGCCTGTCCGCCGGCCGAAGGCGCATCTTGATAGGGTTTTTTGTCACGCCAGACAACGGCGATCACGCCACTGTGCGACTGGCAGCTATTTTTCCCGCTCGCTGCGCAGCTTCGCCCAATAATCCAGCCGCTTCCTGATATCGCGCTCGAAGCCGCGCTCGGGCGGGTCGTAGAATGTCTGCCTTCCCATCTTCTCCGGAAAATAGTCCTGGCCGGAAAAAGCGTCGGGCTCGTCGTGGTCGTAGCGATAGCCGGCGCCGTAATCTTCCTGTTTCATCAGCTTGGTCGGCGCATTGAGAATGTGCTTGGGCGGCAGCAGCGAACCGAATTCCTTCGCCGCCTGTGTGGCGGCCTTGAACGCGGTATAGACTGCATTGGATTTCGGCGCGGTGGCGAGATAGACGGTCGCCTCGGCGAAGGCCAGTTCGCCCTCGGGTGAGCCCAGATAGTCGTAGGCGTCCTTGGCCGCGTTAGCGACGACGAGCGCCTGCGGGTCGGCCAGCCCGATATCCTCCATCGCCATGCGCACCAACCGGCGTCCGAGATAAAGCGGATCTTCGCCGGCGTCGAACATGCGGGCCAGATAGTAGAGTGCCGCGTCGGGGTCGGAGCCGCGCACCGATTTGTGCAAGGCGGAGATCAAATTGTAATGGCCGTCCTGGCCTTTGTCGTAGATCGGCGCGCGACGCTGGACGATGCGCTGCAGAGCCTCGGCGCCGAACACCTCCTTTGATTTCGCTGCGCGCCAGACCTCTTCGGCGAGCGTCAGCGCCGCGCGGCCGTCGCCGTCGCTCATGCGGATGAGCATCGCCCGCGCGTCTTCATCGAGCGGCAGCGCCCTGCCCTCTGCCTGCTCGGCCCGCGCCAGCAGCTTGGCGATGCTCTCCTCGCCGAGCGGGTGAAAGACCAGCACACGCGCACGCGACAAAAGCGCGGCGTTAAGCTCGAATGACGGGTTCTCGGTGGTGGCGCCGACCAGCACGACGGTGCCGTCTTCCATCACGGGCAGAAAACTGTCCTGCTGGGCGCGGTTGAAGCGATGGATCTCGTCGACGAACAGCAGTGTCTGGCGGCCGTTCGAGCGGCGCAGCTTCGCTGCCTCGAACACTTTCTTCAGGTCGGCAACGCCGGAAAACACGGCCGAAATCTGTTCGAAGGCGAGGCTTGTCTCTCCGGCAAGCAGCCGTGCGACCGTTGTCTTGCCGGTGCCGGGCGGGCCCCAGAAAATCATCGAGCCGAGCGAGCCGGAGCCGATCAGCCGCGTCAGCGCGCCGTCGGGTCCGGTCAGATGCTCCTGCCCGACAACCTCGCCAAGGTTCTTCGGGCGCAGACGGTCCGCCAGCGGCCTGCCGGGCGGCGTCTTTTCCGGTTCATCGACACTGAACAGATCGGCCATGCAACTTCTTCTGCCTGGAGCCCGATCATGCTGACGGTCGGGCTCAGTAACGCAACACCTGGCGCAGTATCTGCCCGCCGCGCTCGACGGTAAAGCGCCACCAGCGCGTATCCTGCTGGGCTACCTGTTCCAGGGTCGCCGCCTTGTCGATCGTCAGGCCATTGACCTCACGCACGATGTCGCCCGGCTGGAATCCAAAATCGGCAGCGGGCGAATCGCGGTTGATGTCGACCACGGTTACGCCTTTGACATCGGTGCGCAGACCGAGCCGTTGGGCAAGCCGTGGCGACAGTTCAGCAACCTTGGCGCCGGAAAAGGGGCTGCGGCCGCGCAATGTGAGTTCCGCAGCTTTGGCGCCTTCGGGCGGTCGTTCCAGAGCGATGTCCATCGTCGCCTGCTGACCCTTGCTCAGAACGCCGAAGCTGGCATTCGCACCAATCGACAGCGTCGCCATCCGGTAGTCCAGCGCCCCGACGCTCTCGACCGGCTTGCCGTTAAGCGACAGCACTACGTCGCCAGGCTTGAGTCCTGCCTTGGCCGCGGGTCCCGCCTCTTCGACCGAAGAAACCAGCGCACCGGTCGGTTTGTCCATGCCGAGCGATTCGGCAATCTGCGGCGTCACCGCCTCGAACTCGGCACCGGCATACGGCCGCTCGAAGAAGTCGAGCCCGGCCTTGGCCGCATCGGCAAAGGCGCGGACCATGTTCGAAGGGATGGCAAAGCCGATGCCGATCGAGCCGCCGCTACGGCTATAGATCGCGGTGTTGATGCCGATCAGCTGCCCTCCCATGTTGACCAGCGCGCCACCGGAATTGCCGGGGTTGATGGCCGCGTCGGTCTGGATGAAGAAGCTGGAATCGGAGATGCCGATATGGCTGCGCGCCACCGCCGAAATGATGCCGCTGGTGGTGGTCTGGCCGACCCCGAACGGATTGCCGATCGCCAGCACCAGGTCGCCGACCTCGAGCGCGTCGGAATCGCCGATGGCGATCACCGGGAACGGCTTGTCAGAAGAAATCTTGAGCACGGCGAGGTCGAGCGTCTCATCCTTGAGCAGCACCTTGCTGTCGAATTCGCGCCCGTCGGCGGTCGCGACCTTGACCTGGTCGGCGTCCTTGACGACATGGAAATTGGTGACCACGACGCCGGTCGGATCGACCAGTACCCCCGAACCGAGCGACGACTGCGCGCGCGGCTGCGAGCGGCCGAAGAACTCCTCGAAAAACGGATCGCCGTCGAAGGGCGACGTCGCCTTGGCGGTTTGCGAGGCATAGACATTGACCACAGCCGGCGCCGTCTGCTTGACCAGCGGCGCAAAGGACAGCTGCACCTCCTCGCGGCCGAACGGCACGCGCTTGTCGGGGCCGGAGGTGGCGTTTTCGCCTTCGACGCCATGCAACAGGTCGGTCAGCACGTCGGACAGACCAGGATCTGGCTTGGTCTCCTCCGCCAGCGCGTGCCTGGCCGCCGGCACGACGGCCAACGCCATCAAGGCGCAGATCAGAACAATGGGCAGCCGTTTAACGCGCATTCCGAATCCTCCAAGTCGGCGCCATTGTCCTGACGATTGTGCAAAATGAAAGGCTAAGCCGCTGAGATCCGATTATTTTGGGTAGTCGCCGCAAGAACCGGTGACAAAACCCCTACCAGCCCTGCCCGGTACCTTCGGAAACAGAAAAGGGGCCTGGAGGCCCCTTTCGAACTTCTCAGGAAAGCCGAGCCTTATGCGGCTGCGGCTTCCTCTTCGGTACCTTCGGCCTCGATACGGGCACGGTCGCCGGCGCCCTTGGCCGAGGTGTCGCGATCGACGAACTCGATGACCGCCATTGCCGCGTTATCACCGTGGCGGAAGCCGGCCTTCATGATGCGCAGATAGCCGCCGTTGCGGGTGGCATAACGTGGCGCGATGGTATCGAACAGGCGCTTGACGACGCCTTCATTGCCGATCTGGGCAATAACCTGGCGGCGGGCGTGCAGGTCGCCGCGCTTGCCGAGCGTCACCAGCTTCTCGACGATCGGACGCAAATCCTTCGCCTTCGGCAGCGTGGTGAGTATCTGCTCGTGCTCGATTAGCGACACGGCAAGGTTGGCAAACATCGACTTGCGATGGCTTATGCTGCGGGCGAACCGGCGGCCTTTAAATCCGTGGCGCATGGCTCTTCTCCTTCATTGCGGTTTCAAGAGGGCTGAGCCCCAGTTGGTTAGCCGCATGATCCTGTCCGAAAAGTCTGCAACTTTGTACTGCGCTGACCTTCGGTTCGGGATCATGCTTAATATTGATCTTCGTAACGCTTGGCGAGGTCTTCGATGTTTTCCGGCGGCCAGTCCGGCACTTCCATACCGAGATGCAGGCCCATCGCCGCCAGGACTTCCTTGATCTCGTTCAGCGACTTGCGGCCGAAGTTCGGGGTGCGCAGCATCTCTGCTTCGGTCTTCTGGATCAGGTCGCCGATATAGACGATGTTGTCGTTCTTCAGGCAGTTGGCCGAACGCACCGAAAGCTCGAGCTCGTCGACCTTCTTGAGCAGCGCCGGGTTGAAGGCAAGCTCGGTAACCTGTTCGGCGGCGACTTCCTTCTGCGGCTCGTCGAAATTGACGAACAGGCCGAGCTGGTCCTGCAGGATGCGAGCGGCGAAGGCCACTGCGTCCTCGCCCGAGATCGAACCATCGGTCTCGATGGTCATGGTCAGCTTGTCATAGTCGAGAACCTGGCCCTCGCGGGTGTTCTCAACCTTGTAGGAGACCTTCTTGACCGGCGAATACAGGCTGTCGACGGGGATCAGCCCGATCGGCGCGTCCTCGGCGCGGTTGCGGTCGGCCGGCACATAGCCCTTGCCGGTGTCGACGGTGAATTCCATGCGGATTTCAGCGCCCTCGTCCAGAGTGCAGATGACGTGGTCGGGATTGAGGATCTCGACGTCGCCAACGGTCTGGATGTCGCCGGCGAGAACCGCACCCGGTCCCTGCTTGCGTACGACCATGCGCTTGGGGCCGTCGCCTTCCATGCGGATGGCGATTTCCTTGATGTTCAAGACGATGTCGGTCACGTCCTCGCGCACGCCGGCGATGGACGAGAATTCATGCAGAACGCCGTCGATCTGCACGGCGGTCACAGCCGCGCCACGCAGCGAAGATAGAAGCACGCGGCGCAGCGCGTTGCCGAGGGTGAGGCCGAAGCCGCGCTCGAGCGGCTCGGCGACGAGCGTGGTCAGCGTCTTCTTCTTCGACGAGAACTCGATCTTGTTCGGCTTGATCAGTTCTTGCCAATTTTTCTGGATCATAGTGCTTTCCTTCCGTTGTCCCGCCACCATCCAATCGTGGCGGGCGACCTGGAATGCCGTGGAGGAGCGCCCTTGAGGCGCTCGCGCGCGGCGTTCGGTAAATTCTTTAAACGCGGCGCTTCTTGCGCGGGCGGCAACCATTATGCGGGATCGGCGTCACATCACGGATCGAGGTGATGGTGAAGCCGGCGGCCTGCAGCGCGCGCAGCGCCGATTCACGACCGGAGCCGGGTCCACAGACCTCGACCTCGAGCATACGCATGCCGTGTTCCTGGGCCTTCTTGGCAACATCTTCGGCGGCCATCTGGGCAGCGAACGGGGTCGACTTGCGCGATCCCTTGAAGCCCTGGGCTCCAGCCGACGACCAGGCAATCGAGTTACCCTGCGCGTCGGTGATGGTGATCATCGTGTTGTTGAAGGTCGAATTAACGTGGGCAACGCCCGACGAGATGTTCTTGCGTTCGCGACGGCGAACACGAGTGGCTTCCTTGGCCATGATGGTCCTTTCAGTTGATCTCTACACCGCCGTAATGCCAGCGGCTCCACCAGGGAGAAGGCAGTAGGGGAATATGGCAGTAGGGCAGTATGTCTGCCGTTCCTAGTGCCTTACTGCCCTACTCCTTACTGCCCTAAATTACTTCTTCTTTCCGGCAATCGACTTGGCCGGCCCCTTGCGGGTGCGCGCATTGGTATGTGTGCGCTGACCACGAACCGGCAGCGAGCGGCGGTGACGCAGACCGCGGTAGCAGCCGAGGTCCATGAGTCGCTTGATGTTCATCGACACTTCGCGGCGCAGATCGCCCTCGACCTGATAGTCGCGGTCGATGGTCTCGCGGATCTGCAGCACTTCCGCGTCGGTCAGCTGGTTGACGCGACGCTCGGCCGGGATGCCGACCTTGTCGACGATCTCCTGGGCGAACTTCTTGCCAATGCCGTGAATGTATTGAAGCGCGATGACGACGCGCTTGTTGGTCGGAATGTTGACGCCGGCTATACGAGCCATGTTCTTCTCTTCTCCATGTAGGCCGGACGAGCCGGCGCTTCAAGTTGCCCCGCGTCCGGTGGAGGCCGGCCCTTGCGGGAGTTTCCAGTTCAAAGCGGCCTGCCTTGCCCTTGCGGACAAGCAAGCCTCATGCCTGATAGGAAGACGGGCCGCCATACCCCAGCGGGCCGCTCCAGTCAAGCGCAATCGTTCGATTCTCTAGCCGGCCGCCCGGCCAACCTGCCGGGTCGTCGCCCTGAGCACCGCCTCGATCTGCTGCGTCACCGCATCGATGTCGGCCATGCCATCGACGCCCCTGAGTTTGCCCTTGGCATAGTAGTAACCGATCAGCGGCGAGGTTTTCTTGTAATATTCCCTCAAGCGTTCTTCGAACACCGCTGGACTGTCGTCCTTGCGCACCGGCAGGCCTGCGGCCTTGGCTTCTTCGGCGCGTTTGACGATTCGGCCAACCAGCGCCTTGTCGTCGACGACAAATTCGATGACCGCGTCTAGCTCCAGTCCGCGATCCGACAGCATTTCCTCAACGGCGTCCGCTTGCACCAGGGTTCGCGGGTATCCGTCAAGGATGAAGCCGTTTGCGCAATCAGCTTGATCGATACGCTCGGCCACGATGGCGTTGACGATAGCGTCGGACACCAGTTCGCCAGCGTCCATCACCGCCTTGGCGCGCTTGCCGACTTCGGTGCCGGCCTGAACAGCAGCACGCAGCATGTCCCCCGTGGAAAGCTGTGGGATGCCGTGTCGTTCTACCAGTCTCAGTGCTTGTGTCCCCTTGCCCGCCCCCGGCGGTCCAAGCAATATCAACCTCATCTGGCCTTTTTCCCCCCGCGCAGCTTCGACTTCTTGATCAGGCCCTCATATTGGTGCGCGATCAGGTGACCCTGAATCTGCGCCACCGTATCGAGCGTTACACTGACCACGATCAGGAGCGAAGTGCCACCAAGGTAGAACGGTACGCCAGTCGCTGAAATCAGGAACTCGGGCAGCAGACACACCAGCACCAGATAAATGGCGCCGACGACAGTGATGCGGGTGAGCACATAGTCGATATAGTCCGCAGTGCGCTCGCCCGGACGATAGCCCGGGATGAAGCCCGAATGCTTCTTGAGCTGGTCGGCGGTGTCCTTCGGATTGAAGACGATCGCCGTATAGAAGAAGGCGAAGAACACGATCATCGCCGCGTAGAAGGCCATATAAAGCGGCTGGCCGTGGCCGAGGGCCGCCAGGATGGTGCTAGCCCATGCAGGCATATTGGTGGTCTGCGAGAAGCCGGCGACGGTCGCAGGCAGCAGCAGCAGCGACGAGGCGAAGATCGGCGGAATGACGCCGGACGTGTTGAGCTTCAGCGGCAGATGCGAGGTATCGCCCTGGAACATGCGATTGCCAACCTGGCGCTTGGGATACTGGATCAGCAGGCGGCGCTGGGCGCGCTCGAAGAAGACGATCAGCGCGATGACGATGATGGCGAGCACGATGATCGCCAGGATCAGGCCGGTCGACAAGGCGCCGGTGCGGCCAAGCTCCAGCGTGCCGGAGATGGCGCGCGGCAGGCCGGCGACGATGCCGGAGAAGATGATCAGCGAAATGCCGTTGCCGATGCCGCGGGCGGTGATCTGCTCGCCAAGCCACATCAGGAACATGGTGCCGCCGACCAGCGTGACGACGGTAGAGATGCGGAAGAACATGCCGGGATCGTTGACGATGCCGTTGCCGCCCTCAAGCCCGACCGAAATGCCGTACGCCTGGACCAGCGCCAGAAGCACTGTGCCGTAGCGCGTGTACTGGTTGATGATCTTGCGGCCCTGCTCGCCTTCCTTCTTCAGCGCTTCCAGCGACGGAATGACCGAGGTCATCAGCTGCATAATGATGGAAGCGGAGATATAGGGCATAATGCCAAGGGCAAAGATCGCCATGCGCTGCACGGCGCCGCCGGCAAACATGTTGAACATGCCGAGCACGCCCTTGCTCTGCGACGAGAAGGCCTGGGCGAAAGCGTCGGGATTGATGCCGGGCAGCGGGATATAGGTGCCGAGTCGGTAGACGAGCAGCGCGCCGATGGTGAACCAGATGCGCTTCTTCAGATCCTCGGCTTTGGCGAAGGCCGAAAAATTCAGATTCGAGGCTAGTTGTTCAGCAGCCGAAGCCATGCCTGATTCTCCGCTTGGTCACGCTCGATGCCCGCAGCTCAGGCGGCGCGTGTCACCGAAGCTCACGAGATAAGCTCCGGACTGCAAACATGCAAGCGGCCGCGTTGATGCGGCCGCCACATCTGTCGGATCAAAGCACGACCGCAGGCAAAACCGAATTCCGCCTTTGCCGAACGTGCTTCAAATTGCCGTTACTCGGCGGCTGCCTTCTCAGGCAGCTTCACCGAGCCGCCGGCCTTTTCGATCTTCTCGATCGCGGCCTTGGAGGCTCCGGCCACGTCGAAGGCAAGCTTGGCCTTGATGTCGCCGTCCGAAAGGATGCGCACGCCGTCTTTGACGCGACGAATGACGCCGGCCGCAACCAGCGTCTCGGCCGTCACAACTGTCTTAGCGTCAAGCTTCTTGGCATCGAGCGCGGCCTGGATGCGGGCCAGCGACACGACGGTGAAGCTCTTGGCGAAGATATTGTTGAAGCCGCGCTTCGGCAGGCGGCGGTAGAGCGGCATCTGGCCACCCTCGAAGCCGTTGACGGCGACGCCGGAGCGCGCCTTCTGGCCCTTGACGCCGCGACCGGCGGTCTTGCCCGAACCGGAACCGATGCCACGGCCGAGACGCTTCTTGGAATGCGTCGCGCCGTCCTTGTCACGCAGATCATTGAGTTTCATCTGGATTCTCCTGCGCTCTGGCTCAGCCCTCGTCCACGACGCGGACGAGATGCTGGACGGCAGCGATCATGCCGCGCACCGAGGGCGTATCCTCCAGCGTGCGCTGCTTGTGCATCTTGTTGAGGCCGAGGCCGACCAGCGTTGCGCGCTGCTCCTTCGGCCGGCGGATCGGCGAACCGATCTGCTCGACGGTGATGGTCTTGGTTGCTTTCTTGGCCATGGTCAGATCCCTGGTCAGCGTCGACTATTCTTCAGCCGCAACGGCGGTGCCGCGGCGGGCCTGAAGGGTCGAATACTTGATGCCGCGCGCGGCAGCCACATCCTTCGGATGCATCTGGCTCTTCAGCGCGTCGAAAGTGGCGCGAACCATGTTGTAGGGGTTCGAAGAACCCATCGACTTGGCGACCACGTCATGCATGCCGAGCGTCTCGAAAACGGCGCGCATCGGGCCGCCGGCGATGATGCCGGTACCTTGCTTCGCAGCGCGCAGCAGGACACGTCCCGCGCCCCAGCGTCCCTCGACGTCATGGTGCAGCGTGCGGCCCGAGCGCAACGGCACGAAGATCATGTCGCGCTTGGCCGATTCGGTCGCCTTGCGGATCGCCTCCGGCACTTCGCGCGCCTTGCCGTGGCCGAAGCCGACGCGGCCCTTCTGGTCGCCGACGACAACGAGTGCTGCAAAGCCGAAGCGCCGGCCGCCTTTGACGACCTTGGCGACACGGTTGATGTGGACGAGCTTGTCGACCATGCCGTCGTCGCGCTCTTCGCGATCACGGCCGCGGCCGCCATCCCTACGTTCCTGTGCCATATCCTGTTCCTTGTTTTTTTCCGGAAGCACGGTTGATGATGATATCCGGCGGCCTCTGTGGGTCGCCGGGGCGAATTTCGTTTTTAGAAGCTCAGACCACCTTCACGTGCAGCCTCGGCAAGCGCCTTGACGCGGCCGTGGTAGATGTAGGCGCCGCGGTCGAAGACGACTTCCTTGACGCCGGCCTTCGAGGCACGCTCGGCGATCAGCTTGCCGATGGCAGCTGCGGCCGCGGTGTCGGCGCCGGTCTTGAGCGAGCCCTTGAGCTCCTTCTCAAGCGTCGAAGCAGCCGCGATGGTGTGGCCCTTGGCGTCGTCGATCACCTGGACATAGATGTTCTTCGACGTGCGATGGACCGACAAACGCGGACGATCGCCGGCAACCTTTTTGATCTGGCGGCGGACGCGCTGAGCGCGGCGTTGGGTGGATTCTTTCGAGCCCATGATATCAGTTCCTTGCCTTCAAAAAACGGGGGCAACCATATGCGGTAGGACGAGCCTCCCGCGACCGCTCCCCGCGGCGTTAAAATTACTTCTTCTTGCCTTCCTTGCGGACGATCTTCTCGCCAGCATAGCGGACGCCCTTGCCCTTGTAGGGCTCGGGGCTGCGGTACTCGCGGATCTCGGCGGCAACCTGACCAACCTGCTGCTTGTCGATGCCGGTCACGGTGATTTCCGTCGGCTTCGGCACCGAAATCGTCACGCCCTGCGGCGTCTCGTAGACAACGTCGTGGCTGAAGCCGAGCGCCAGCTGCAGGTTCTTGCCTTGCATCGCGGCGCGATAGCCGACGCCGGTGATCTCGAGCTTCTTTTCGAAGCCGTCCTTGACGCCCTGCAGGATGTTGACGATCTGCGTGCGCGACATGCCCCATTTGGAACGGGCGGTCTTGGTCTGGTCGCGCGGCTGGACAGCGATCTCGCTGCCTTCCATCTTGACCAGCACTTCGTCGTTCACCACGAACTTCAGCTCGCCCTTCGGACCCTTCGCCGTCACGGTCTGGCCGTTGACGGTCGCGGTCACGCCCTGCGGCAGCGAAACGGGTTTCTTTCCAATACGAGACATTCTGTTGTCCTCGTCACTTCTCTTGTTTCAGGTCTCGGTTTTCGGGACTTGATCCCGAAAGCCGGATTCCAACGGGTCACATACCAGATCAGAAGATCTGGCAGAGGATTTCCCCGCCGACATTCTGTTCGCGCGCTTCGTGGTCGGCCATCACACCCTTCGGCGTCGAAAGGATGGCGATGCCGAGGCCGTTGGCGACGTGCGGTATCGACTTGGCCGAAACGTAGACGCGGCGGCCGGGCTTCGAGACCCGAGCGATTTCGCGCACCACCGGCGCACCGTCGAAATACTTCAGCTCGATCTCGATTTCGGACTTGCCGTTGTCGAAGTCGGTCTGGCTGTAGTCGCGGATATAGCCTTCGGCCTTCAGCACGTCGAGGACACGGGTGCGCAGGCGCGAAGCCGGCGTCGAAACGCTCGACTTCTTGCGGCCATACGCGTTGCGGATGCGGGTCAGCATATCGCCGAGAGGATCGCTCAATGACATGTTATGTCCTCCTTACCAGCTCGACTTGACCAGGCCCGGGATCTGGCCGTTATTGCCGAGATCACGAAGCGCGATACGCGATACTTTGAGCTTGCGATAATAGGCACGCGGACGTCCGGTGACTTCGCAGCGGTTGCGGATGCGGGTCTTGGCCGAGTTGCGCGGCAGCGCCGAAAGCTTCAGCTGAGCGCGGAAGCGCTCTTCCATCGGCTTGGACTGATCCATGATGATCGCCTTGAGCACCTTGCGCTTGGCAGCGAACTGGTCCGCAAGCTTGCGGCGCCTGTTGTTCTTCTCGACTGAGCTGGTCTTTGCCATTTCAGATTTTTCCTTTTCTCGCTGCCGTTACTGGCGGAAGGGGAAGTTGAAGGCCTTGAGCAATGCCCTGGCTTCGTCGTCCGTCTTCGCAGTCGTACAAACGATGACGTCCATGCCCCAGATCTGATCAACCTTGTCGTAGTTGATCTCCGGAAACACGATGTGTTCCTTGATGCCCATGGCATAGTTGCCACGGCCATCGAAGCTCTTCGGGTTGAGCCCGCGGAAGTCGCGGACGCGCGGCAGTGCGATGTTCACGAGGCGGTCGAGGAACTCGTACATGCGTTCCTTGCGCAGCGTGACCTTGGCGCCGATCGGCATCTTCTCGCGAACCTTGAAGCCGGCGATCGAGTTGCGGGCGCGGGTGACAACGGCCTTCTGGCCGGCGATCATTGCAAGGTCTTCGGCCGCGATCGAAGGCTTCTTCGAATCGCCGGTCGCCTCGCCGACGCCCATGTTCAACACGATCTTGTCGATGCGCGGAACCTGCATCTCGTTCTCGTAGCCGAACTGCTCCTGCAGCGCCTTGCGAATGGTCTCGTTGTAGACCTGCTTGAGGCGCGGCGTGTTCTGGGCAGTTGCCTGCTTGGTTTGAGCCTTAGCCATTGATGACTTCTCCCGAGCGCTTGGCGACGCGCACCTTCTTGCCGTCCTTCTGGAAGATGAAGCCGACGCGGGTCGGCTTGCCATCCTTGGGGTCGGCCAGCGCGATGTTCGACAGCTGGATCGGCGCTTCCTTGGTGATGATCCCGCCCTCTTGGGACTGGGACTGCTTCTGATGACGACGAATCAGGTTGACGCCGCGCACCAGCGCGGTGTCGTCCTTCGGCTGCACCGAAAGGACTTCGCCCGAACGGCCCTTGTCCTTGCCGGCCAGCACGACGACCTTGTCGCCTTTTCTAATCTTTTGCATTGGTCCGGCTCCTTACAGCACTTCAGGCGCGAGCGAGATGATCTTCATGTGGTTCTTGGCGCGGAGTTCGCGCGGAACCGGTCCGAAGATACGCGTGCCGATCGGCTCTTTCTTGTTGTCGACGAGAACGGCTGCGTTCTTGTCGAAACGGATCACGCTGCCGTCCGGGCGGCGGATGTCCTTGGCCGTGCGAACCACGACCGCCTTCATCACATCGCCCTTCTTGACGCGGCCGCGCGGGATGGCTTCCTTGATCGACACCACGATGATGTCGCCAACGGAAGCGTATTTCCGCTTCGAGCCGCCCAGCACCTTGATGCACATGACACGACGGGCGCCGGAATTATCCGCGACGTCGAGGTTTGTTTGCATCTGAATCATGACTGGCCGCCTTCTTCTTTTCTAACGGGACGGGTTTCTCACCCCTCCCCGGTCTGTCCAAAATTCGTTTCGTTTGCCCTGATCAGGCCTGGTCCGAAGACACCACGACCCAGCGCTTGTCCTTGGAAATCGGCTTCGATTCCTGGATGAACACCTGATCGCCGACCTTGTGGGCGTTGTTCTCGTCGTGCGCCTTGTACTTCTTGGTCATGCGCACGGTCTTCTTCATCACGGGATGCGTGAAGCGCCGTTCGACCTTGACGACAACCGTCTTCTCGTTCTTGTCGCTGACGACGGTGCCCTGCAGAATGCGCTTTGGCATGGTTTTCGTCCTTAAGCCTTCTTGGCCGCGGACTTTTCCGCAGCGATGGTCTTGATACGCGCAATGTCCTTGCGGACCTGCCTCACGCGCGCGGTCTTCTCAAGCTGGCCGGTGGCCTTCTGGAAGCGCAGGTTGAACTGCTCCTTCTTCAGGCTGGCCAGGTCGTCGGTCAGCTGGTCCTGGGTCTTGGTCCGGATGTCTTCGGCTTTCATGATCAGCCCGTCCTTATTCTGCGATGCGCTGTACGAAGCGCGTCCTGACCGAGAGCTTGGCCGCGCCGAGACGCAGCGCCTCACGGGCGGTTTCTTCGTTGACGCCGTCGATCTCGAACATGATGCGACCCGGCTTGACGCGTGCCGCCCAGTAGTCGACGGCGCCCTTGCCCTTACCCATACGGACTTCAGTCGGCTTCGACGTAACCGGCACGTCCGGGAAGATACGGATCCACACCCGGCCGGCGCGCTTCATCTCGCGGGTGATCGCGCGGCGGGCCGCCTCGATCTCGCGCGCGGTGACGCGGTTCGGCTCAAGCGCCTTCAGCCCGAAACCACCGAAATCCAGGTTGGTGCCGCCCTTGGCGGTACCGTGGATGCGGCCCTTGAACTGCTTGCGGAACTTTGTGCGCTTTGGCTGCAGCATCGTTCTAACTCCAAATTCCTGACTGTCTTACGCGTTTTCGCGACGGCGACCGCGCTCGCGCTCACCACCACCGCCATGCGCATGATCGCCCTCGGTGGCGCGGCGCTCCGATGCCATCGGGTCGTGCTCAAGGATTTCGCCCTTGAACACCCATACTTTGACGCCACAGATGCCGTAGGCCGTATTCGCCTCGGCCGTGCCGTAGTCGACGTCGGCGCGCAACGTATGCAGCGGCACGCGGCCTTCGCGATACCATTCCATGCGCGCGATCTCGGCGCCGCCGAGACGGCCGGCGCAGTTGATGCGGATGCCTTCGGCACCGAGGCGCATCGCCGACTGGACGGCGCGCTTCATGGCGCGGCGGAACGCGATGCGGCGCTCGAGCTGCTGGGCGATCGACTGGGCGACCAGGGTCGCGTCGATCTCCGGCTTGCGCACTTCGACGATGTTCAAATGCGTCTCGGACTTGGTCATCTCCATCAGCTTCTTGCGAAGCTTCTCGATGTCGGCGCCCTTCTTGCCGATGATCAGGCCCGGACGCGCCGCATGGATGGTGACGCGGCACTTCTTGTGCGGACGCTCGATCACGACCTTCGAGATCGCAGCCTGCTTGAGTTCCTTCTCAAGATATTTGCGGATCTTGATGTCCTCGTGCAGCAGCTTGCCGTATTCGCCGGTGTTTGCGAACCACCGCGAATCCCAGGTGCGGTTGATGCCGAGACGCAGACCGATCGGATTAACTTTCTGGCCCATTATGCGGCCTCCCCTTTTTCTTCGACTTCACGAACGACGATCGTGAGGTGCGAGAACGGCTTCTCGATACGGCTGGCGCGACCACGGCCACGGGCATGGAACCGCTTCATGACAATCGACTTGCCGACATAGGCTTCCGCCACGATCAGCGCATCGACGTCGAGGTCGTGGTTGTTTTCCGCGTTGGCGATCGCCGATTCCAGCGTCTTCTTGACCGTGCCGGAAATCCGCTTGGCCGAGAATTCGAGGTCGGAAAGCGCTGTCGCGACCTTCTTGCCGCGGATCAGCGCGGCAACCAGGTTCAGCTTCTGCGGGCTGATACGGATCGTGCGCAACACGGCGCGCGCTTCGTTGTCAGCAAGCCTGCGCGGAGCTTTGGCCTTGCCCATGATTATTTCCTCTTCGCCTTCTTATCCGCGCCGTGACCGTAATAGGTCCGGGTCGGAGCGAATTCACCGAACTTGTGACCGACCATGTCCTCGTTCACCGAGACGGGAACGTGTTTCTGGCCGTTGTAGACACCGAAGGTGAAGCCGACGAACTGCGGCAGGATGGTGGAGCGGCGGCTCCACATCTTGATCACCTCATTGCGACCACCTTCACGAACCTTGTCCACCTTCTTCAGAAGGTAGCCGTCGATGAAGGGGCCTTTCCAAATCGAACGAGTCACTTGGCGTTACCTCTTCTTAGCTCTTGCGCTGATGGCGCGAGCGCAGGATGAACTTGTCGGTCGCCTTGTTGGACCGCGTCTTCTTGCCCTTGGTCGGCTTGCCCCAGGGCGAAACCGGATGGCGGCCACCCGAGGTGCGGCCTTCGCCGCCGCCATGCGGATGGTCGACCGGGTTCATGGTCACGCCGCGATTGTGCGGACGTTTGCCACGCCACACGGTGCGGCCAGCCTTGCCGTCATTGATGTTGCCGTGGTCAGGGTTGGACACGGCACCGACAGTGGCCATGCAGGAGCCGTGGACGACACGCTGCTCGCCCGAATTGAGGCGCAGGATCGCCATGCCCTGGTCGCGGCCGACGAGCTGGCCATAACCACCGGCCGAACGGGCGACCTGAGCGCCCTTGCCGGGCTTCAGCTCGATATTATGGACGATCGTGCCGACCGGCATCGAGGCCAGCGGCATCGCATTGCCCGGCTTCACGTCGACCGATTCACCGGCCACGATCTTGTCGCCGGGAGCCAGACGCTGCGGGGCGATGATGTAGGACAGCTCGCCATCGTCGTACTTGATCAGCGCGATGAAGGCGGTGCGGTTCGGATCGTACTCGATACGCTCAACCGTGCCGACGACGTCGAACTTGCGGCGCTTGAAGTCGATGATGCGGTAGGTGCGCTTGTGACCGCCGCCGATGAAGCGGGCCGTGATGCGGCCGTAATTGTTGCGGCCGCCCGACTTGGTCAGGCCTTCGGTCAGGCCCTTGACGGGCTTGCCCTTGTAGAGGCCCGAGCGGTCGACGATGACCAGCTGACGGGTGCTCGGCGTTACCGGGTTGAATTTTTTCAGTGCCATTGTTCTGTCCTCGCGACCTTGCTCAGAGACCCGTCGCGACGTCGATCGACTGGCCGTCGGCCAGCGTCACAACCGCCTTCTTGACGTCGCTCTGGCGGCCGATCGTGCCGCGGAAGCGCTTGATCTTGCCCTTGCGGACAAGCGTGTTCACGGCCATCACCTTGACGCCAAACAGCGCTTCGACGGCGGCCTTGATTTCCGGCTTCGACGCCTTCTTGGCGACATTGAAGACGACCTGGTTCTGCTCGGAAGCCATGGTCGACTTTTCGGTGATCGCCGGCGAGACGATCACGTCGTAGTGACGAAGGTCGGTCATTTGAAGCGCTCCTCGAGAGCCTCGACGGCGGCCTTGGAAAGGACCAGCGTGCCGCGGCGCAGAATGTCGTAGACGTTGATGCCCTGGATGGGCAGCACGTCGATGTTCGGGATGTTGGTCGCCGCCAGCTTGAAATTCTTGTCAAGCTCGGCGCCGCCGATCACCAGGGCGTTGCTCAGGCCCAGCGTCGCGAAATTCGCGATCAGTGCCTTGGTCTTGGCCTCGGTCAGCTTCAGCTCGTCGATGATGATGATCGACGCGCTTTTGGCCTTGGCCGAAAGCGCATGCTTGAGACCGAGCGCACGCACCTTCTTCGGCAGATCGTGCTCGTGGCTGCGCACGACCGGGCCGTGGGCCTTGCCGCCGCCGCGGAACTGCGGAGCGCGAGCCGAATGGTGACGGGCGCGGCCGGTACCCTTCTGCTTGTACATCTTGGCGCCGGTGCGGGCGATTTCCGCGCGGCCCTTGGCCTTGTGCGTGCCCTGCTGCTTCTTGGCGAGCTGCCAGCGCACGACGCGCTGCAGGATGTCCTCGCGCGGATCAAGGCCGAAAATCTCTTCGGAGAGCTTCAGCTTACCGGCGTCCTTGCCGCCAAGCGTTGTAATCTTGAGGTCCATTATTCCGCTCCCTCTGTGGCCGGGGCCTCGTTCTTGGCGGCACCATCGGTTGCAACGGCGCGGATCGCGGCGGGCTTCGGCGCATTGGCCGGAAGCGCCACCTTGGCCGCATCGCGGACCAGGATCCATGCACCCTTCGAACCCGGGACCGCACCGCGGATCAGGATCAGGCCACGATCGGCGTCGGTCGAGACGACCTCGACATTCTGCGTGGTGACGCGGGTGTCACCCATGTGGCCGGCCATATGCTTGCCCTTGAACACCTTGCCCGGATCCTGGCGCTGGCCGGTCGAACCGTGTGTACGGTGCGACACCGAGTTGCCGTGCGTCGCGCGGCCGCCACCCATGTGGTGCCGCTTGATGACGCCCTGGAAACCCTTGCCGATCGTGGTTCCCGTCACATCGACCTTCTGGCCGACGACGAAATGCTCGACGGTGATCTCGGCGCCGACATCGATCATGTTGTCGGCGGAGACGCGGAACTCGGCAACCTTGGCCTTAGGCTCGACGGAAGCGGTCGCGAAATGGCCGCGCATCGCCTTCGACGTGTTCTTCACCTTGGCAAGGCCAACGCCGAGCTGGACGGCGGTATAGCCGTTCTTCTCCTGCGTGCGCTGCGCCACGACCTGGCAGTTCTCCATCTGGAGAACAGTGACGGGAACATGTTCCCCGGCATCGTTGTAGATGCGGGTCATTCCCACCTTCTTTGCAATCACACCTGAACGCATCGGTTCAATTCCTTTAGAGTTCCCTGTCGGGGCTGTCGCCCCTCCACGCCTCTTGTTCCTTCAGAGTTCCGGGTCGCCCCGCTGACCTCTGGTTCCTTAGAGCTTGATCTCGACGTCGACACCGGCGGCCAGGTCGAGCTTCATCAAAGCATCGACCGTCTGCGGGGTCGGGTCGACGATGTCGAGCAGACGCTTGTGCGTGCGCATCTCGAACTGCTCGCGGCTCTTCTTGTCGACGTGAGGCGACCGGTTGACCGTGAACTTTTCGATCCGCGTCGGCAGCGGAATTGGGCCGCGGACGTTGGCGCCGGTGCGCTTGGCGGTCGACACGATTTCCCGTGTCGAGGCGTCGAGCACCCGGTGATCAAACGCCTTCAGGCGGATGCGGATATTCTGTCCGTTCATGCGTCACTTCCTTGTTCTGGCGCGGCGCGGGCAGCGCCCGCGACAGATCGGTTTAAGTCCAAATTACTCTTTGATGGTGACGACGATGCCGGCACCGACGGTGCGGCCGCCTTCACGGATGGCGAAGCGTAGCTTCTCTTCCATGGCGATCGGCACGATCAGCTCGACATCGACGGTGATGTTGTCGCCCGGCATCACCATTTCGGTGCCTTCCGGCAGCGACACGATGCCGGTCACGTCCGTGGTGCGGAAATAGAACTGCGGACGATAGTTGGTGAAGAACGGCGTATGGCGGCCGCCTTCGTCCTTGGTCAGGATGTAGGCTTCGGCAACGAACTTCTTGTGCGGCTTGACGGTGCCGGGCTTGGCCAGGACCTGGCCGCGCTCGACGCCTTCACGGTCGACACCGCGCAGCAGCGCGCCGATGTTGT